>NZ_CP024902.1:2400000-3009504 GCF_003330765.1 Burkholderia pyrrocinia
CCCCAGATCAGCGCCTGCACGAAGTTGCAGGCCGGGCCCGCGAGCGCGACCCACAGGCTGCCCCAGCGCGGATTGCGCAGGTTACCGAACGAAACCGGCACCGGCTTCGCATAGCCGAACAGGAACGCGCCGCCCGTCAGGAAATACATCGCGAGCGGGATCGCGATCGTGCCGATCGGATCGATGTGGCGCATCGGATTGAACGACACGCGCCCCATCACGTAGGCGGTATTGTCGCCGAGCAGGCGGGCGGCATAGCCGTGCGCGGCCTCGTGCAACGTGATCGCGAAGATCACGGGCAGCGCGTAGACGGCGATGGTCTGTATCAGGGAAGCATCCATATCGCGTTATTGTAACAAGCGCACTCGTGCAAAAAATGGAACGGCGCGCGCTTACGCGGCCGAGAGCCCGAACGGTTCGAGCGCGCCGCGCCCCGCGCGAACGAGCTCCGGCTCGTCGCCCGTCAGGTCGATCACCGTCGACGGCTCGCGCGGGCATGCGCCGCCGTCGATCACGAGGTCGACCTGCTTCTCGAGCCGCGCACGGATGTCGTCGGGATCGTTGAGCGGTTCGTCATCCGGCGGCAGGATCAGCGTCGTGCCGAGCAGCGGCTGGCCGAGCGATTCCAGCAACGCGAGCGTGATCGCGTGATCGGGCACGCGCAGCCCGATCGTCTTGCGCGACGGGTGCGACAGCCGGCGCGGCACTTCCTTCGTCGCCTGCAGGATGAATACGTACGGGCCCGGCGTCACCGACTTGATCTGCCGGTACTGGCGGTTGTCGACCATCGCGAAGTTGGCAAGCTCCGACAGGTCGCGCACGAGCAGCGACAGGTGCTGTTTCTCGTCGAGGCCGCGAATCCGGCGCACACGTTCCACCGCATCCTTGTCGTCGAGATGGCACGCGAGCGCATAGCTCGAATCGGTCGGCATCGCGACCACGCCGCCCTTGCTGATGATCTCCACGGCCTGCTTGATCAGGCGCGGCTGCGGATTATCCGGATGAATCCTGAAGAACTGGGACATGGAGGCACGTAAAGAGGGAGAAGTCGGATGCGCGCGTCGGCAACAATGCGGGCGGCGGACAGCCGCCCGGCGTCAGAGCCAGCGCTCCCAGACCGGTGTCAGGTCGGACGGCAACGGCGGCAGGCCGCCGAGCTCGACGCGGCCTTCGCCCGGCGCATGGAAATCCGAGCCGCGCGACACTTCGAAGCCGAAGCGGCGCGCAACGTCCGCGTATTCGCGGTACTGGTCGGGCGTGTGGCTGCCCGTGACGACCTCGATCGCGCGGCCGCCCAGATCGATGAACTCGCCGAAGAACGCGTCGAATTCGACGGGCGTATAGCGATAACGGCCCGGATGCGCGACCACGGCTTCGCCGCCCGCCGCGCGAATCCACGCGACCGCGTCGGACAGCGTCGCCCAGCGATGCGGGACGAACCCGGGCTTGCCGTCGCCGAGCAGGCGATCGAACACGTCGGACGTCGATTCGGCGTGGCCGTGCTCGACGAGAAAGCGCGCGAAGTGCGTGCGCGAGATCAGGTCGGGATTCGATACGTACTTCAGTGCGCCTTCGTACGCGTCGGGGATGCCGAGCGTCGCGAGCTGCGCGCCAATCGCCAGCGCGCGCGCCGCGCGGCCGTGGCGCGTGCGGTACAGGCCGTCGACGAGCGCCGGGTTCGCGGGATCGATGTTCAGGCCGACGATGTGCACGGTGCGCGACGCCCACGTGACCGAGATCTCGACGCCGCTCAGGTAGCGCATGCCGAGCGCTTCCGCCTCGCTGCGCGCCGCCGCCTGGCCGCCGATCTCGTCGTGGTCGGTCAGCGCCCACAGGGTCACGCCGCCGGCATGGGCGCGGCGCGCGACGTCGGCAGGCGACAGCAACCCGTCGGAAACATTCGAATGGCAGTGGAGATCAGCGTTCATTGTCGGCATGGCAGGTAAGGCTTCATTCTACTGCAATGCGGCAATTGCCCCGCCCGCCTGCCCCGCCGCTGCCGTCGCGCACCTACGCGCAGAACGCCTCGATCAGCGCCGCGATCTGCTCGGGCTGGTCGTGATGCACCATGTGGCCGGCGTCCTCGACGAGCTTCTCGCGCCAGTCGGGGAACGCGTTGAAACGCATCTTGAACTCCGGCAGCGGGATGTCGCCGGCAATGTGCGCGAGCGTCGGTGAATTGACGGCCTCGACGTGCAGCACCTTCGCACGCACCTGCGTCCAGGTGGCCATCACCTCGTCCAGCCGGTAAAGCAGCGGGCCCGGCATCTTGTGCGCAGGGTCGGCCAGCAGGTGGTAGAGGCCGTCGTCGCCGCGCTTCGACCAGTGCGCGGCGAGGAATGCGGCACGGCGCGGATCGAGCCGCGGATTGGTCTTGGTCAGGCGCGCCGCCACCTCGTCGAGGGACGCGTAAGGGCGCAGCGCGGGCGGCTCGCGCAGCTCGTCCAGCCAGCCGCGCAGCCGGCGCGGCGCCTGTTCGGCCCGCGCGGGCGCGAGCCCGAAACCTTCGAGATCGATCACGCGCCGCACGCGTTCCGGCCGTGCGCCGGCATACAGGCACACGACGTTCGCGCCCATGCTGTGCCCGACCAGGTTGACTTCGCCGGTCGGCGCATAGTGGTCGACGAGCGCATCGAGGTCGCCCAGGTATTCGTGGAACCAGTAGTGGCCGCCGCCCTGCCGCGCGACCGGCCAGTCGGACAGCCCGAAGCCGCGCGCATCGGGCGCAATCACCTGCCAGTCGCCCGCGAGCGCATCGACGACGAACTGGAATGACGCCGCGACGTCCATCCAGCCGTGCAGCATGAACAGCGTCGGCGCATCGGGCCGGCCCCAGCGCCGCACATGCAGCCGGACGCCGCGCACCATGACGAAATCGGAAACAGAACTCGAGGCACTCATTGCAGCCGCCAAAAAAAGAATGATCGTTCGATTATAGTGGCGACGCCTTCGTTCCGGCGGTCGGCAATCGAGGCCCCGCTCTAGCCGCGGGGTCGCTCGAAGGCCCGCCGGGCGGGCCGGGTGGCAGACCGGAGAGCGCCACTCGCCGGGCGCGCGAGCCGGCTGGCGGCAGGCAAAGCGCAGCCGAACGCGATCCGGCTAACGCGTCGCGTTTCCGTCCACCCCGTCCTGCGCAGCCAGTTCGTCGAGTTCGGCCTGCTCGAATCCGGCATCGCGACGCGCATCGAAATTGAACGGGCCACGCAGCCGCGGCGCATGGTATTGCTCGGCGAGCTGCCGATAGGCCGGCACGGGATCGCGGCCGGCTTCGTCGCACAGATGCCGGAACCAGCGGTTGCCGATCGCGACATGACCGATCTCGTCGCGCAGGATCACGTCGAGGATCGCGGCCGACGCATCGTCGCCCGCCTGCACGAGCCGCGCGCGGATCGGCGGCGATGCATCGAGCCCGCGGGCCTCGAGCGTGCGCGGCACGAGCGCCATGCGCGCAAGCGCGTCGTCCTTGGTCCGCTCGCACATCTCCCACAGCCCGTTGTGCGCGGGAAAATCGCCGTACGCATGCCCGAATGCCGCCAGCCGGTCGGACAGCAGCGTGAAGTGATAGGCCTCCTCGGCCGCAACCTTCAGCCAGTCGGCGTAGAACGCGTCCGGCAGGCCCGCGAAGCGCCAGACCGCGTCGAGCGCCAGATTGATCGCATTGAACTCGATATGGGCGAGCGCGTGCAGCAGCACGGCGCGCCCTTCGGGCGAACGCATGCTGCGTCGCTCGAGCTGGCGCGGCTCGACGAGCGGCGGGCGCGCCGGACGTCCTGGCAGATCGGGCGGTTCGCGCAGTGCGAGCGACGGTGCGATCGCGGCCTGCCCGGCCAGCAGCGCATCGTACAGCGAGCGCACCTGCGCGGCCTTGGCCGCCGGTTCGGATGCACGCAGCGCGTCGAGCGCTGTGCCGCGCACGCAGGCCGGCGCATTGCCGAAAGAAGAAGACGCCATACTCATGAACGGGGACACCCTGCATGCGCGCGGGAGCATACGCACGCGACGGTTTACAATATGCGATTGTTCCGCGGCGCAATGCGCCGGGCAAACCAGACGCGCCATTCTACCGGCGCCCATCATCGAAGAGACAAGGAGACTCCGTGACGATCTACAAGCTGGGCGATACGGCCCCGACGATCCACGAAAGCGTATTCGTCGCCGATACGGCGGCCATCATCGGCAAGGTCGTGCTCGAGGAAAACGCGAGCGTCTGGTTCGGCGCGACGATTCGCGGCGACAACGAGACGATTGCCGTCGGCGCCGGCAGCAACGTCCAGGAAGGCGCGGTACTGCACACGGACCCCGGCTTTCCGCTGACGATTGCCGAAAACGTGACGATCGGGCACCAGGCCATGCTGCACGGATGCACGATCGGCGAAGGTTCGCTGATCGGTATTCAGGCGGTGGTCTTGAATGGAGCGGTCATCGGCCGCAACTGTCTGGTTGGCGCCGGCGCGGTCGTGACCGAAGGCAAGACGTTCCCGGACAACTCGCTGATTCTCGGCGCACCGGCGAAAGTCGTGCGCGAGTTGTCGGCCGAAGACATCGCGCGACTGCGCGCGAACGCGAAGACGTACGTCGAGCGGCGTGCGCATTTCAAGGAGCAACTCGTGCGGATCGGGTGATTCGCACGGATTTCAAGGAAGAAGAGTGAGCGACCAGTTACAGAAATTCATGTTCAATGCAGCGCCCGTGCGCGGCGAGATCGTTTCGCTGCGCAATACGTGGCAGGAAGTGCTCGCCCGCCGCGACTACCCTGCCCCCGTGCGCACGGTGCTCGGCGAGATGATGGCCGCGTGCGCGCTGCTGTCCGCGAACCTGAAATTTCACGGCACCCTGATCATGCAGATCTTCGGCGACGGGCCGGTCCAGATGCTGGTTGTCCAGTGCGGTTCGGATCTGTCGATGCGGGCCACCGCGAAGTTCTCCGGCGACGCGGCGCAGACGATCGGCGACGACACGAGTTTCGCGTCGCTCGTCAACGCGAGCGGACACGGCCGTTGCGTGATCACGCTCGACCCGGCCGACAAGCTGCCGGGCCAGCAGCCGTACCAGGGCATCGTGCCGCTGAACGGCGTCGATGGCCCGCTCGAATCGGTGTCGCAGGTGCTCGAGCAATACATGCACCACTCGGAGCAGCTCGATACGCGGCTATGGCTCGCGGCCGACAGCGATCGCGCGGTCGGCATGCTGCTGCAGAAGCTGCCGGGCGACGGCGGCATCGTGCCGCGCAACGCCGAGACGGACATCGATACGTGGGAGCGCGTCTGCACGCTCGGCGGCACGCTGTCCGCGAAGGAACTGCTCGAGGTCGAACCGGAAGTCGTGTTCCGCCGGCTGTTCTGGCAGGAAAACGTGCAGCACTTCGAACCGGCCGGCACGCGCTTCCTGTGCTCGTGCTCGCGCGAGAAGGTCGGTGCGATGCTGCGCATGCTCGGCCGCGACGAAGTCGACAGCGTGATCGTCGAGCGCGGCCACGTCGAGATCCACTGCGAGTTCTGCAACCAGCGCTACGAATTCGATCCCGTCGACGTCGCGCAGTTGTTCGCGACACCCGGGGTCGAGACCGGCATCGCGCCCGCCACCGGCCAGCGTCACTGAACGGCGCGCCCGATGCCCGGCGTCCGGGCACGGGCACGGGCGCATAATGACGCACGAGCGTCGCACGCACGGCGCCGGAGGCTCGACCTTCGGCGCAAGCCCGCTTTCCGCCGTCGGCGCGCTGCAGGAGAAACACATGAATCGCCCGTTTCGCATCATCGTCGTGACGAGCGTTGCCGCCGGCACGCTCGCGCTTGCCGGCTGCGCAGTGCCGCCGCCGTCTGCCACGATCCTGAGCCGCCTGCCCGAACCGGGCGCATCGGGCGGCCAGCCGCCCGCGCTGTCGAGCGCCGAACGCAAGCGCTACGACGAGATCGACCGGCAGGTCCTGCGCGAACAGAACAGCGCGATGGCGGCCGAGGCGGCCGCACGCGCATGGGCCTATTACTCCCCGCCGCCCGTGACCGTCTATGGCGGGTATTACGGCGGATGGGGAAATCGCTGGGGCACGGGCATCGGCTACGGCTACCCGGGCTGGTGGTGGTGAACGTGCATCGCCCGGCCGATTGATGACTGGCAGGAAATAAAAAAGCGCGGCATTTCCCGCGCTTTTTTAATGGGTTCGAGCTGTCGTGCTCAGTGATGCGCCGCCTTGCCCTTGTCGCCGCCATGATGCCGCGACGGTCTCGCCATCGACTGCGGATTCGGCACGACACGCACCGGCGCCGCGGACACGGCACCGCGCGTCGACGTGTTCGAAGGCGTGTTGTTCAGGGGCCCCGCCGGCGCATTCGGCGACACGAACTGCACGAATACTTCGCCGTCCTTCACCATGCCCATCTCGTAGCGCGCGCGCTCCTCGATAGCCGCGGTGCCGCTCTGCAGATCCTGCACTTCGCCCGCGGTCCGCTCGTTGCGCAGCTTCTCGTCGGCATTCTTCTGGAGCTGGTCGTCGAGCTGCTGACGCAGTTCGTGCACCCGCAGCCAGCCGCCGTGTCCCCACCATAGGGGGTACTGAATGAGCGCCAGCAAGGCAATCAGGACGACAGTGACAAGCCGCATGTAAGAGACGCAGATATAAGAAGGCCGCTCCGTGCATCGCGCGCGGAGCGGCGTCGATATGACGAACCCGATAGTAGCGCGTTAGCGCAGGTTATAGAAAGCCGATTTACCCGGGTAGCTCGCGATGTCGCCGAGATCTTCCTCGATACGCAACAGCTGGTTGTACTTCGAGATGCGGTCGCTGCGCGACAGCGAACCCGTCTTGATCTGACCGGCGTTCAGGCCAACCGCGATGTCCGCGATCGTCGAATCTTCCGTTTCGCCCGAGCGATGCGAGATCACGGCCGTGTAACCCGCGCGCTTCGCCATTTCGATCGCCGCGAACGTTTCGGTCAGCGTACCAATCTGGTTGATCTTGATGAGGATCGAGTTCGCGATGCCCTTCTCGATGCCTTCCTTCAGGATGCGCGTGTTCGTGACGAACAGGTCGTCGCCGACGAGCTGCACCTTCTTGCCGAGGCGGTCGGTCAGCAGCTTCCAGCCTTCCCAGTCGCTTTCGTGCATGCCGTCCTCGATCGACACGATCGGGAATTTGTCGGCGAGCGTCGCGAGGTAGTCGGTGAATTCGGCCGACGACAGTTGCAGGCCTTCGCCCGCGAGCTGGTACTTGCCGTCGTGGTAGAACTCGGATGCCGCGCAGTCGAGCGCGAGCAGCACGTCTTCGCCCGCACGGTAGCCGGCCTTCTCGATCGCCTGCAGGATCGTCGACAGGCACTCGTCGTTGCTGCCGAAGTTCGGCGCGAAGCCGCCTTCGTCGCCGACTGCCGTGCTCATGCCGCGGTCGCTCAGGATTTTCTTCAGTGCGTGGAACACTTCCGCGCCGCAACGCAGGGCTTCACGAAACGTCGGCTGGCTGACCGGGACGATCATGAATTCCTGGATGTCGAGGCTGTTGTTCGCGTGCGCGCCGCCGTTGACGATGTTCATCATCGGCACCGGCAGTTGCATCGCGCCCGAACCGCCGAAGTAGCGGTACAGCGGCAGGCCTGCCTCTTCGGCTGCAGCCTTCGCGACGGCCATCGACACGGCCAGCATCGCGTTCGCGCCGAGGCGCGACTTGTTGTCGGTGCCGTCCAGCTCGAGCAGCGTCTTGTCGAGGAACGCCTGTTCCGACGCGTCGAGGCCCATGATGGCTTCGGAGATTTCGGTATTGATGTGCTCGACTGCCTTCAGCACGCCCTTGCCGTTGTAGCGGCCGGCTTCGCCGTCGCGCAGTTCGATCGCTTCACGCGAGCCCGTGGACGCGCCCGACGGCACCGCCGCGCGGCCCATCGTGCCCGATTCGAGCAGCACGTCGCATTCGACGGTGGGGTTGCCGCGCGAATCCAGAATCTCGCGGCCGATGATATCTACGATTGCACTCATGGGTTTCCTCTGAGAATGACGATGGATTCTTCAAACTGCGACGACGTGCGTGCCGGAACCGCTTTCGCTACTGACGCGCGAAGTCGCCGCAAGGTTCATTCGATCTTCAATTGAAATCGTTTTCCAGGAACGGATTGCGCTTCACCGCCTGGTCGAGCGTGACGAGCGTCTCCAGCAGCGCGCCCATCCGGTTCAGCGGCACCGCGTTCGGGCCGTCCGACTTCGCCTCGGCCGGATTCGGGTGCGTTTCCATGAAGAGGCCCGCGACGCCCGTCGCGACCGCCGCACGCGCGAGCACCGGCACGAATTCGCGCTGGCCGCCCGAGCTCGTGCCCTGCCCGCCCGGCAGCTGCACCGAGTGGGTCGCGTCGAACACGACGGGCGCATTCGTTTCGCGCATGATCGCGAGCGAACGCATGTCCGACACGAGATTGTTGTAGCCGAACGAGACACCGCGCTCGCACGCCATGAAGCGGTCTTCCGACAGTCCCGCTTCACGGGCCGCGTCGCGCGCCTTGTCGATCACGTTCTTCATGTCGTGCGGCGCGAGGAACTGGCCCTTCTTGATGTTGACGGGCTTGCCCGAGCGCGCGCACGCATGGATGAAATCGGTCTGTCGGCACAGGAACGCGGGCGTCTGCAGCACGTCGACGACCGACGCGACCTGCTCGATCTCGTCGATCGCATGCACGTCGGTCAGCACCGGCAGGCCGAGCTGGCGCTTCACCTCGGACAGGATCCGCAGGCCCTCGTCCATTCCGAGGCCACGAAACGACTTGCCCGAGCTGCGGTTCGCCTTGTCGTAGGACGACTTGTAGATGAACGGAACGTTCAGCTTCTCGCAGATCTCCTTCAGGCGGCCCGCCGTGTCGATCGTCATTTGCTCCGATTCGACGACGCAGGTACCCGCGATCAGGAAGAAAGGCTTGTCGAGACCGACCTCGAAATCGCACAGCTTCATGCTTTCACTCCGGCGCGCGCTTGCTTTCCGGCGAGCGCGGCTTCGACGAACGACTTGAAGAGGGGATGACCGTCACGCGGCGTGGACGTGAATTCCGGGTGGAACTGGACGCCGACGAACCACGGGTGCATCGAACGCGGCAGCTCCATCATTTCCGGCAGATCCTCGCTCGGGGTACGGGCGCTGATGATAAGGCCGCCGGCTTCGAGCTGGGGCACGAAGCGGTTATTGACTTCATAACGATGGCGATGGCGTTCGTTCACGTCCTTGCCATAGATTTCTTCCGCCAGCGTGCCGGGCTTGACCGGGCAGCGCTGCGAGCCGAGGCGCATCGTGCCGCCGAGATCGGATTCCTCGGTACGCTGCTCGACCTTGCCTTCGCGGTCGTACCATTCGGTGATCAGCGCGACCACGCGTTCCGGCGTGCCCGGATCGAATTCCGTGCTGTTCGCCTGCTTCATGCCGACGACGTCGCGCGCGAACTCGATCACCGCGAGCTGCATGCCGAGGCAGATGCCGAGGTACGGCACCTTCGCCTCGCGCGCATGGCGGATCGCCGCGATCTTGCCTTCCGTGCCGCGACGGCCGAAACCGCCCGGCACCAGCACGGCGTCGAGGTGCTTCAGGCTGTCGACACCGTTCGCCTCGATCTCTTCCGAGTCGATGTATTCGATGTTGACCTTGGTCGACGTGTGCAGCGATGCGTGGCGCAGCGCCTCGATCAGCGACTTGTACGACTCGGTCAGGTCGACGTACTTGCCGACCATGCCGATCGTCACTTCGTGCTTCGGGTTCTCCAGCTTCTCGACGAGCTCCGCCCACATGCCGAGGTCGGCATCGTGCGGCGACAGCTTCAGCTCGTCACAGATGATCTTGTCGAGACCCTGGTCGTGCAGCATCTGCGGAATCTTGTAGATGCTGTCGGCGTCCCACACCGAGATCACGGCGTCTTCCGGCACGTTCGAGAACATCGAGATCTTCTTCGATTCGTCGTCGGGGATGCGGCGGTCCGCACGGCACAGCAGCACGTGCGGCAGGATGCCGATTTCGCGCAGCTTCTGCACGCTGTGCTGGGTCGGCTTCGTCTTCAGTTCGCCGGCCGTCGCGATGTACGGCACGAGCGTCAGGTGCACGAAGCACGCGCTGTTGCGGCCGAGGCGCAGGCTCATCTGGCGCGCGGCCTCGAGGAACGGCAGCGATTCGATATCGCCGACCGTGCCGCCGACCTCGACGATCGCGACATCCGGCTCGCCGCAGGTGGCCGATGCCGCCCCGCGCTCGATGAACGCCTGGATTTCGTTCGTGATGTGCGGAATGACCTGCACGGTCTTGCCGAGATAGTCGCCGCGGCGCTCCTTGCGGATCACCGATTCATAAATCTGGCCGGTCGTGAAGTTGTTGGCCTTGCGCATCTTCGTGCTGATGAAGCGCTCGTAGTGGCCGAGGTCGAGATCCGTCTCCGCACCGTCTTCCGTCACGAACACTTCGCCGTGCTGGAACGGGCTCATCGTGCCGGGGTCGACGTTGATGTAGGGATCAAGCTTGAGGAGGGTGACTTTCAGACCGCGCGATTCGAGGATCGCGGCGAGAGAGGCGGCGGCAATACCCTTGCCGAGGGAAGAAACTACGCCGCCGGTGACGAAAACATATTTGGTCATCGCTGGATGCTCGCGGGAAAAACGGATTATACCGTAAAGCCCGCCCTTTTCTCAGCAAATGGCGCGGTGATCGCGCCCTTTCGCGCGGCCCAGCACCAGCCGTGCGCGCCGCGATGAACCGGCCGGCCAGTCGGCGCGACCGCACACGCCGCGGCACAGCCCGGCGGCCGGACCAGGCGTCAGGCGCGCTTCGCGAGCGGGGCGCCGCCCTGCGAAACATCGTCCTCCCCCGCCTTCAGCGAATTCAGCATCCGCTGCAATGCGCGGGCGGTCTCGAGCGGCCGCTCCATCGGGAACAGGTGACTGCCCTCGAGCCATTCGACGCGGCCGCGCGCCGCGCGTCGCGTCGCATCGAGCCCGACCTGCCGCACCTCGCGCGAACGCGTGCCGGCGAGGAAACCGAGCGGCACCGGCGCGCCGTGCGCGAGCCGCGGGCCGAGCGTGTGCGGCAGCGTACGGTAGATCAGGTATTCGACCTGCCGGTCGAACGCGAGCGCGCGCTCACCGTCGGCACCGGCCTGCGGAATGCCGTAGTCGATGTAGTCGGCCAGCATCCGTTCGTCCCAGCGCGCGAACGCGGGCTTCTCGCGGAAGTGCCGCCAGACTTCGTCGCGGCTCACCCAGCGCGTACGCCGGTTGCGCGTCGCAGCGGCCGGCGACAGCCGCTCGTCGAGCCCCGCCCACTGGCTCGCGCGCAACGCGCCGGCACGCCAGCCCGCGATGATCGGCGAATCGATCATCACGACGCCGCGCACCCATTGCGGCTTCTTCAGCGCGGCCATCAGCGACAGGTAGCCGCCGAGCGAATGGCCAACGAGCCAGACGGGACGCTCGTAGCGGCTGCCGATGTCGTCGAGCAACTGCTCGACGAGATGCGGCCAGTCGCGCGTCACCGGGTAGCAGCGGTCGTGGCCGATCCGTTCGATGTAGCGCAGCTCGTAGTCGTCGGCCAGTTCGGCGAAGATCGTCCGGTACGTCGACGCCGGAAAGCCGTTCGCATGCGAGAAATGGAGGATGTCCTTCAAACGCCGATGTCTCCTTTGTCGACGGGAATGAGTGCTTTAGCACTTACTTCCGCCCCATGCTTCGCGTTCTACCGGGCCCGCGCCTCGGCACTTTGTGCGGTCCCGGGCATTCTTGACAGGCCAGCCCTCGCCGCGGTCACCGGTCCATCCAGTACCGTCGCCGAACGTCGCGATGACGCTCGAATGCAAACCCGCCCTCGGCCGGCGCGACGTCGAACCGCACGGCGCCGTCGCGATCGGTGCGCGGCAGCGGAATCCCGCGCGCCTCGTAGCGCGCGAGGACAGTCCGGTGCGGATGTCCGAAACGATTGCGATAGCCTACAGGAAATACCGCGACGCGCGGC
Source organism: Burkholderia pyrrocinia (assembly GCF_003330765.1). Lineage (NCBI taxonomy): Bacteria > Pseudomonadati > Pseudomonadota > Betaproteobacteria > Burkholderiales > Burkholderiaceae > Burkholderia > Burkholderia pyrrocinia. The sequence continues at coordinate 2,411,954 of NZ_CP024902.1, forward strand.
CCGACCGAATCGAGGAAAGGCTCGACCGACGACGTGCGGCTGCCGTGGTGCGGCACGACCAGGATCTGCGCGGCCAGCGCGTCGCGCGCAGTATCCACGAGCCGGCGCTCGGCGCGCGCATCGACGTCGCCCGTCAGCAGCGCGGACGTGCCGCCCGCGTCGATGCGCAGCACGCACGACTGTCCGTTCGACGAGCCCGTGCCCGGGCCGCCCTGCGGCCAGAGCATCGTGAAAACGACACCGTCCCAGGCCCAGCGCTGCCCGGCCGCGCACGGCAGCCGGTCGGCGACGCCGGCGGCCGCCGCGTCGCGCCACAGCCGGCTCGTCGGCGGAATGCCGGCCAGCAGCTGGCGCACGTCGGCTGCGGCGTAGACGGCCGGTGCGCCGCCCGCATGATCGGCGTCCGCGTGACTGAGCACGAGCGAATCGATCACCGCGATGCCGCGCGCCCGCAACGCCGGTGCGACGATCCGCGCACCGGCGTGGGTCGACTCCGCGCCCGGCCCCGCATCGAACAGCAAGGTCCGCCGCGCGGTCTCCACCAGCACCGACGCGCCCTGCCCGACGTCGAGCACGGTCAGCCGGAAACCGCCCGGCGGCGGCGCATCGGGTGCCGGCGCGACGAGCGGCAGCCATGTGAGCGGCGCCGCCCAGCGCAACGGCCAGCCTCGCGGCATCAGCGCCCATGCGACGCCCACGCACGCAAGCGCCAGCACCGGCCAGTCGGGCATGCGCAGCCAGAACACGCCAGCCGGCCAGTCGGCGAGGTGCCCGAGCAAGGTCATCATCGGTTCGAGCGCCGCGTGCGCGAGCCGGAACGCATACGCATCGAACGGGGCGGGCGACGCGATGCCGGCCAGCACGATCGGCGTCACGACCGAGCTGACCCACGGAATCGCGAACGCATTGCCGAACGGGCCCGACAGGGAAATCTGTGCGAACCATGCCGCGGTCAGCGGTGCGAGACCGATCGTCACCGCGTACTGCACGCGCGTGGCCTCCGCGATACGGCGTCCGGCGCGTGCGCCCCACGCGCGCAACCGGCTCGATATGCCTGCCGTGTCGCTGTCCTCCCCGCCTTCCGCGTCGACCTCCCGCACCGCGCGCCAGCCGGCGACGGTCAGCAGGATGACGGCGACCGCCCCGAACGACAGCCAGAACCCGGCCGACAGCACGGCCCACGGATCGGCGAGCAGCACGCCGCCGAGCGCCGCGCACAGCACCGCGGACGTCGGCACGCTGCGTCCGGCCAGGTACGCGATGCCGCCGGCCGCAATCATCCACCACGCGCGCTGCGCCGGCACGTTGAAGCCGGCGAGCGCCGCATAGCCGGCCGCGGCCGCCAGCGCGGCAAGCGACGCCGCGTACGGCGCCGGCAACACGAGCGGCGCGGCGCGCGCGCGCCAGCGCAGGCGGCGCCAGACCATCGACACGAGCCCGCCCGCGATCGCGCCGACGAGCCCGACGTGCAGGCCGGAAATCGCGACCAGGTGGCTCGTGCCCGTATTGCGCAGCACGCGCCAGTCGTCGTCGCCGATGCCCGACTGATCGCCGATCGCAAGCGCGGCGACGATGCCGCGATGCCCTGCGTCGACACCGAGCGTCTCGCCGATACGTGCCCGCAGCGCGTCGCGCAGCCGATCGATCGATGCACGCCATCCCGATGCGCGCGCGTCGAGCAATACCGCCCGCCGGGGCGCGCTGACATAACCGATCGCGCGAATGCCTGCGGCGAGCCACGCCGCCTCGCCGTCGCGCACGCCGGGATTGGCCTCGGCGTGCGGGCGCTTCAGGCGCACGACGAAACGCCAGCGCTGCGCGGCACGCAGGTCGGGAAGCGCATCGCGTGTCGCGGGTGGGCCATACGCGCGCCACGACAGCCGGATCAATGGCGGAAACCGGGCAAGCCCCGCATCGTTCGACTCGACCGCGAACAACAGCCGCGCGCCTGTCCCGTCGACGACGGGCAGCCCCCTGATCACGCCGGTGACGACGATGTCGCGCCCTTCCCACTCGACCGGCAAGCTGTCGCGCAGCCGCCATTCGGCCCGCGCCGCCGCATAGCCGAACCCCGCCACGCCGGCCGCGAGCGCGCACAGCATCCAACCGAGCGCGACGGTCGTGCGCATGCGCCGACGACGCATGCACCACGCTCCCAGCGCCGCGCTGCCCGCGAGCACGACCGCACCGGCCGTCCATCCGATCGCACCCGGCAACGCCGCCTGCCGCTGCAGCACGACGACGCCGAGCGCGAATGCGATCCACCACACGCGCATCCCGCCTCCTCGTCGACCCGGCGCCGCCATTGCGAATGCGGCGCCTTCCGGCAACGATTATGCGGACGAAAGTGCGAGTCGCGGCAGTGCGGCGAGCGCGTTAGCCGAAGTGGATAGAGAAACCGAGCTTGCGTCCAGGCCGCGAAGCTCGGCGAGCACGTCGCCGATGCGCGGCACCTGGTCGGGCGTGTTGCGGGATTTGTAGGCCCATTCGGGCGCGATGTCGGGCGCATCGGTCTCGACGACGATCGCATCGAGCGGCAACTGCGCCGCGAGCCGGCGGATCTGCAACGCGCGCGTAAAGGTCAAGTTGCCGCCGAAGCCGAGATGCAGCCCCTGTGCGCGATACGCCTCGGCCTGCTGGAAACTGCCGTTGAATGCATGCGCGATGCCGCGCCGCACGCCAAAGCGGCGCAGCCCGGCGAGCACGCGGTCCTGCGACTTGCGCACATGGCACAACACGGGCAAGTCGAATTCGCGCGCCAGCTTGAGTTGCCCCTGGTAGAAGAACTGCTGCCGGCCTTCGTCGAGCCCCGGCACAAAATAATCGAGGCCGATCTCGCCGATCGCGACGAAGCGCGGATCGTCGAGGCTCGCCTCGATTTCCATGCGCAGCCGGTCGAGGTCCTCGTCGCGCGCCTGCGGTGTATACATCGGATGGATGCCGAGCGCATAGACCGCACCCGGCGTGTGCTGCGCGAGTTCGCGCACCGTCGTGAAGTTGTCGCGCCCGATGCTCGGGATCACGATGCGCGACACGCCGGCCGCGCGCGCCGCCCGCGCGACCGCGTCGCGGTCGGCGTCGAACTCGGCGGCGTCGAGATGGCAGTGCGTATCGATCCACATGGCGGCATTCCTGCGCCCTTGCGCCGAGCCGGGACGAACCCGGCACCGCGCGAAGGGCGTGCGTTCACACCGGCAGCGCCGGCTCTTCGTACAGCACGCCGTCGCGCAGCCGCATGATGCGGTCGCAGCGCGCGGCGAGATCGGGATCGTGCGTGACGATCACGAAGCTCGTTTCGAGCGTCTCGGACAGTTCGAGCATCAGGTTGAACACCGTGTCGGCCGTCGCCCCGTCGAGGTTGCCGGTCGGTTCGTCGGCGAGCACGCACGCGGGCTTCGTGACCAGCGCGCGCGCGATCGCGACACGCTGCCGCTCGCCGCCCGACAGTTCGCCCGGCCGATGCTTCGCGCGCGGGCCGAGACCGACGCGCTCGAGCATCGTCTGGGCCTGCTCGCGCGCGTCCTCGGTCGTCATCCGGCGGATGCGCAGCGGCATCGCAACGTTGTCGAGCGCAGTGAACTCGGGCAGCAGGTGATGGAACTGGTAAACGAAGCCGAGCGCGCGGTTGCGCAATTCGTTGCGCTCGCGTTCGGCGAGTTGCGTAAACGGCTTGCCGAGCAGCGACACCTCGCCCGCGCTCGGCTCGTCGAGCCCGCCCAGCACGTGCAGCAGCGTGCTCTTGCCGGACCCCGACGCGCCGACCACCGCGAGCTTCTCGCCGCGCCGCACCGTCAGCTCGGTATTGTTGAGCACCTGCACGTTGAAGCCGCCCTGCACGAACGCCTTCGTGATCCCGCGCGCCTGAAGCACGTATTCCTGCATACCTGCCGAATCCTGTCTGTTGTGTTGTTGTGAATCCGCGAATGCGGTCGCGCGGTCATTCATAGCGGAGCGCCTCCGCCGGCTTCACCTTCGCGCCGCGCCAGCTCGGATAGAGCGTCGCGACAGCCGACAGCGCGAACGCGATCAGCCCGATCCGGATCACGTCGGCCGCGACGAGCTCGGACGGCAGCTCGCTGATGAAGTACACCGACGGCGGCAGGAACTGCACGCCGAACAGGTGCTCGATCATCGGGATCAGCCACGGGATGCTCCACGCGATCAGGCAGCCGAGCGCGACGCCCGACGCCGTGCCGACGAAGCCGATCGTCACGCCTTGCACGACGAAGATCTTCATGATCGACCCCGGCTGCGCGCCGAGCGTGCGCAGGATCGCGATGTCGGCCTGCTTGTTGGTCACCGTCATCACGAGCGATGACACGAGGTTGAACGCGGCCACCGCGATGATCAGCGTGAGGATGATGAACATCATCCGCTTCTCGATCTGCACGGCCGAGAACCACGTCTTGTTCTGCTGAGTCCAGTCGCGGATGTACAGGCTGCCCGACAGCGTATGCGACAGCTCGACCGCGACCTCCGGCGCCTGCTGCATGTCCTTCAGCCGCAGCCGCACGCCGGTCGGCGCGGACATCCGGAACAGCGCCTCGGCGTCGCGGATGTTGATCATCGCGAGCGTGCTGTCGTATTCGTAGTGACCCGACTCGAACACGCCGACGACCGTGAACTGCTTCAGGCGCGGCATCATGCCGGCCGGCGTGATCGAGCCTTCGGGCGCGACGAGCGTGACCTTGTCGCCGACCGTCACGCCGAGGTTGCCGGCGAGCGCGTCGCCGAGCACGATGCCGAACTGGCCCGGCACGAGCGCGCCGAGCTGCCCTGCCTTCATGTCCTTGCCGATGTCGGACACCTGCGGCTCGAGCGTCGGCTCGACGCCGCGCAGCATCACGCCGCTCACCGCGTCCTGGCGCGTGAGCAGCGCCTGCGCGTCGACGTACGGCGCGGCGCCGATCACCGACGAATTGCGGCGCGCTTCCTGCGCGGTCAGTTGCCAGTCGGGCATCGAGCCCGTCGGCGAGAACACCTCGACGTGCGCAAGTACCGACAGCATGCGGTCGCGCACTTCCTTCTGGAAGCCGTTCATCACCGACAGCACGACGATCAGCGCCGCGACGCCGAGCGCGATCCCGAGCATCGACACGAGGGCGATGAAGGAAATGAAGCCGTTGCCGGTCGTGCGTTTGCCGGCGCGCGTATAGCGCCAGCCGATCTGCCATTCGTACGGAAGTTTCAAGCGAATCCTTTCTGCTGGTTACGGCGGGGCGGCGCCCCGCGGCCGGACCGCCGCCCGGCGGCGGCCACCGGCCCGGGCACGGTCGAAAAACGGCCGCCGGACGCGAACGGGCCGTCAGCCGGCCCGATCACGCGCGCAGTTTGCCATACAATGCGCACCATCATGCACGACCGACGCCTCCATTTTCTCGTTCCGTTCGCGCTGCCGTCGGCGGCCGATGCGGCCTCGTCCCTGCACACGCTGGACAGCCCTGCGCTCGAAAAGTTGCTCGCCCGCGCAAGCCTCGTCGAGCGCGTGGCCGGCGAGGACTTCCAGCGCACGCTGCCGCACGAGCGCTGGCTGGCCCGCCAGTTCGGCGCGACCCAGGGCAACGCCGCGGACGAGGCGCCGCTCGCGCCCTACATGCTGCTGGCGGATGGCGGCGACCCCGGCGCGCACGCGTGGGCGTGCGTCGAACCCGTGCACGTCGAAATCGCGCACGATCACCTGGTGCTCGTCGATCCGGCGGCCCTCGCGCTCGACGACGGCGACGCGGCCGCGCTGCTCGCGGTCGCGCGGCCGCTGATCGAGGAGCTCGGCGTGCGGCTCGCAGCGCCGAAACCGGCGCGCTGGTACCTGTCGAGCGAGCAGCTCGCCCGGCTCGCCGGCGCCGCGCCGCTGCGCGCGAGCGGCCGCAACATCGAGATCTGGCTGCCGCACGAGGCACGCACGGGCGAGCGCTCGCGGATGTGGATGAAATTGCAGAACGAAGTGCAGATGGCATGGTTCCAGCACCCGGTCAACGAAGCCCGCGAGGCGCGTGGCCTGCCTGCCGTCAATTCGATCTGGTTCCATGCGCAGGGCACGCTGAAGCCGGTCGGCAAACCGTTCGCGCACGTGCTGTCCGCGTCGCCCGCGGCGCTCGGCCTCGCGCGCGCCGCGCAGGTCGACGCCGGTGCACCGCCGGCCGCGTTCGGTGCGCTGCCCGCCGCCGACGGCGCGACGCTCGTCGAACTGCCGGTGCTGACCACCCCGTTCATCGAGCAGGACTGGGCGCGCTGGCACGACGCGCTCGCCGCACTCGAACGCAACTGGTTCGCGCCGGCGCTCGCCGCGCTGCAGAACGGCGAGCTGGCGGGCGTCGATTTCACGCTGTGCGGTGACACGAGTTCCGTGACGCTGCACGCGACGCGCGGCGACCTGCGCAAGTTCTGGCGCCGCCGCGCGCTCGCCTCCCTGTTCGAATAACAAAGCGGACCCCGAATGACCCGGATCGTTACCCGCCCCGTCGCGCCCGCCGACGCCGAAGTGCTCGCGCGCCACGGCCTGCACCCCGTCCTCGCGCGCCTGTACGCGTCGCGTGGCGTGCAGTCCCCCACCGACATCGAAACCGCGCTTGCGCGCCTCGTCCCGCCCACCGAGCTGAAAGGCTGCGCCGACGCGGCGTCGCTGCTCGCCGACGCGATCGCCGACCAACGACGCCTGCTCGTCGTCGCCGACTACGACTGCGACGGCGCGACCGCGTGCGCGGTCGCGGTGCGCGGCCTGCGGATGTTCGGCGCGCAGACCGACTACCTGGTGCCGAACCGCTTCGAATACGGCTACGGCCTCACGCCCGAAATCGTCGAGCTCGCGGCCGCGCGCAAGCCCGACCTGCTGATCACCGTCGACAACGGGATCGCGAGCGTCGCGGGCGTCGAAGCCGCGAACGCGCGCGGCATCGACGTGCTCGTGACCGATCACCACCTGCCCGGCGACGCGCTGCCCGCCGCCCGTGCGATCGTCAACCCGAACCAGCCCGGCTGCGCGTTCCCGAGCAAGCATATCGCCGGCGTCGGCGTGATGTTCTACGTGCTGCTCGCGCTGCGCGCCGAGCTGCGCCGCCGCGGCGCCTTCGCCAGCAAGGAAGCCGAGCCGCGCCTCGACGGCCTGCTCGACCTCGTCGCGCTCGGCACCGTCGCCGACGTCGTGCGGCTCGACGGCAACAACCGCGTGCTCGTCGCGCAGGGGCTGCAGCGCATCCGCAACGGCCGCATGCAGCCGGGCATCGCCGCGCTGTTCCGCGCCGCCGCGCGCGAAGCGCGCACGGCATCGGGCTTCGACCTCGGTTTCGGCCTCGGCCCGCGGCTCAACGCCGCCGGGCGGCTCTCCGACATGTCGCTCGGCATCGAGTGCCTGATCACCGACGATATCGGCCGCGCGTGGGATCTCGCGCAGCAGCTCGACGTGATGAACCGCGAGCGCCGCGAGATCGAGGCCGGCATGCAGCAGCAGGCGCTCGCCGATCTCGCCGACGTCGATCCGGCCGACGCGTGCACGATCACGCTGTTCAACCCCGAGTGGCACCAGGGCGTGATCGGCATCGTCGCCGGGCGGCTCAAGGAAAAATTCCACCGCCCGTCGTTCACGTTCGCGCACGCCGACGAGGAAGGCAAGCGGGTCAAGGGTTCGGGCCGGTCGATCGCCGGCTTCCACCTGCGCGACGCGCTCGACCTCGTGTCGAAACGCGAACCGGACCTGATCGTCGCGTTCGGCGGCCACGCGATGGCGGCCGGCCTGACGCTCGACACCGAGAACGTGCCGCGCTTCGCGGCCGCGTTCGAGGCCGTCGCGCGCGAATGGCTGTCCGACGACGCGCTCGCTCGCGTGATCGAGACCGACGGCGAACTCGAGGATGCGTACTTCACGCCGCAGTTCGTCGGGCTGCTCGACGAGGCCGTCTGGGGGCAAGGCTTTCCGGCCCCGCTTTTCTCGGGCGAATTCGACGTCGTGTCGCAGTCGCTCGTGAAGGAAAAGCACCTGAAGCTGCAGCTCGCGCGCGGCCGCCAGCGCTTCAACGCGATCTGGTTCAACCACACGGAGCCGCTGCCGGCGAGCGCATTCGTCGCGTACCGCCTCGTCGCCGATACGTGGAACGGCGTCACGCGCGTGCAGTTGGTCGTCGAGCACGCAGCCGCGTAATCGCATACGCCGCGCACACGGCGCGCACGCAGCACGCCCGGCGCCGCCCGACCGCGTCCGACGGGGCCACGACACGCATGCGCGTGCCGCCCGCGTCACCGGAGCACCCGTCCGATCGGCTATAATTCCGCTTTTTTACGAAGCACTAAAAGCGAAACGATCATGGAAGCGGAACGTCTCAACGCGATCGAAAGCTCCCTGCTCGACCTGCGCCGGCGCGCGGGCGAGCTTCGGGGGTATCTTTGACTACGACGCCAAGTCTGCGCGTCTGATCGAAGTCAACAAGGAACTCGAAGACCCGAACGTCTGGAGCGATTCGAAGAACGCCCAGGCGCTCGGCCGCGAAAAGAAGCTGCTCGACGGCGTCGTGTCGACGCTGACGCTGCTCGATAGCGACCTGCGCGATGCGCTCGACCTGTTCGAGATGGCCAGCGAGGAAGGCGACGAAGACACCCTCGTCGCATCCGAGGAAGACGCCGCGAAACTCGAGGCGCGCGTCGCCGACATCGAGTTCCGCCGGATGTTCTCGAACCCGGCCGATCCGAACAACTGCTTCATCGACATCCAGGCCGGCGCCGGCGGCACCGAGGCCTGCGACTGGGCGTCGATGCTGCTGCGCCAGTACCTGCGCTACTGCGAACGCAAGGGCTTCAAGGCCGAAGTGCTCGAAGAGTCCGACGGCGACGTCGCCGGCATCAAGAACGCGACGATCAAGGTCTCGGGCGAATACGCGTACGGCTACCTGCGCACCGAAACGGGCATCCACCGCCTCGTGCGCAAGTCGCCGTTCGATTCGTCGGGCGGCCGCCATACGTCGTTCTCGTCGGTGTTCGTCTATCCGGAAATCGACGACTCGATCGAAGTCGAGGTCAACCCGGCCGACCTGCGCATCGACACGTACCGCGCATCGGGCGCGGGCGGCCAGCACATCAACAAGACCGACTCGGCCGTGCGGATCACGCACATGCCGACCGGCATCGTCGTGCAGTGCCAGAACGACCGCTCGCAGCACCGCAACCGCGCGGAAGCGATGGCGATGCTGAAGTCGCGCCTCTTCGAAGCCGAAATGCGCAAGCGCCAGGCCGAGCAGGACAAGCTCGAGTCCAGCAAGACCGACGTGGGCTGGGGCCACCAGATCCGCTCGTACGTGCTCGACCAGAGCCGCGTGAAGGATTTGCGCACGAACGTCGAAATGAGCAACACGCGTGCGGTGCTCGACGGCGATCTCGACGACTTCATCAGCGCGAGCCTCAAACAGGGCGTGTAAGCGCCGCGGCGCGGCCAAGCCGCGCCGCCCTTCCCGTTTGCGTTGCCGCACCCACTCCGAATTCCGACCATCATGACCGAACCGACTCAAACGCAGCCCGCCGTCGCAGCGGACGAAAACCAGATCATCGCCGAGCGCCGCGACAAGCTGCGCGCGTTGCGCGAGCAAGGCGTCGCCTACCCGAACGATTTCCGGCCGACGCATCACGCGGCCGATCTGCAGGTGAAATTCGCCGACTCGGACAAGGCCGCGCTCGAAGCGAACCCGGTCGAGGTGTCGGTCGCCGGCCGCATGATGCTCAAGCGCGTGATGGGCAAGGCGAGCTTCGCGACGGTGCAGGACGGTTCGGGCCAGATCCAGTTCTTCGTGACGCCGAACGACGTCGGCACGGAAACCTACGACGCATTCAAGAAGTGGGACCTCGGCGACATCGTCGCCGCGCGCGGCGTACTGTTCCGCACCAACAAGGGCGAGCTGTCGGTCCAGTGCAAGGAACTGCGCCTGCTGTCGAAGGCGCTGCGCCCGCTGCCGGACAAGTTCCACGGCCTCTCCGACCAGGAAATGCGCTATCGCCAGCGCTACGTCGACCTGATCGTCACGCCGGAAACGCGCGACACGTTCCGTGCGCGCACCAAGACGATCGCGTCGATCCGCAAGTTCATGGACAACGCCGACTTCATGGAAGTCGAGACGCCGATGCTGCACCCGATCCCGGGCGGCGCGACCGCGAAGCCGTTCGTCACGCATCACAATGCGCTCGACATGCAGATGTTCCTGCGCATCGCGCCGGAGCTGTACCTGAAGCGCCTGATCGTCGGCGGCTTCGAGCGCGTATTCGAGATCAACCGCAACTTCCGGAATGAAGGTGTGTCGCCGCGTCACAACCCGGAATTCACAATGATGGAGTTCTACGCCGCGTACACCGACTATCGCTGGCTGATGGACTTCACCGAGCAACTGATCCGCCAGGCGGCGATCGATGCGCTCGGCACCGCGACGATCCAGTACCAGGGCCGCGAGATCGATCTCGCCAAGCCGTTCCATCGCCTGACGATCACGCAGGCGATCCAGAAGTACGCGCCGCAGTACACCGATGGCCAGCTGTCGGACGACGCGTTCGTGCGCACCGAACTGAAGCGCTTCGGCGTCGACGTCGCGCAGCCGGCGTTCCTGAACGCGGGCATTGGCGCGCTGCAGCTCGCGCTGTTCGAGGAAACCGCCGAAGCGCAGCTCTGGGAACCGACGTTCATCATCGACTACCCGGTCGAGGTGTCGCCGCTCGCACGCGCATCGGATACGGTGCCGGGCATCACCGAGCGTTTCGAGCTGTTCATGACCGGCCGCGAGATCGCGAACGGCTTCTCGGAGCTGAACGATCCGGAAGACCAGGCCGCGCGCTTCAAGAAGCAGGTCGAGCAGAAGGACGCGGGCGACGAGGAAGCGATGTTCTTCGACGCCGACTACATCCGTGCGCTCGAATACGGGATGCCTCCGACCGGCGGCTGCGGGATCGGCATCGACCGTCTCGTGATGCTGCTGACCGACAGCCCGACGATCCGCGACGTGCTGCTGTTCCCCCATCTGCGCCGCGAAGACTGACGGCCGCGCTCGCGTGTGCGCCGCGCCCCGTGGCGCGCACGCATCAGCTTTGTAACGACGCGTAAATCCCGCCAGCCGGTGTCCGCCGGCTTTCGATCCTCCCCCGTTTTATTCCCTCGTCGCGACAGCCTGCCCCGGGTTTTCCCGGTAACGACCGCCGACGCCCCGCTGCAATTCGTTACACCTTGATACGGTGCGCCCCTCGCCGCTCGACGACACTCCTTTTGCGTCACCACGCATGACCACGGGACCAGAACAAGGCGCCGGAACGCCAAGTCTGCTCGATCCCGAAGCGTGGGATCCGGCCCGGCGCCGCAGTGCCGATCCGGATCGACATCGGAGAGAAAAATGGACAACCAGAATCAGACCACGCCGCAAAAGCAACGCCTCCACCCGCTCATCGCCACCGCCGCCGGCGCCGTCATCGTCGCCAGCCTCGCGGCGACGGCAGCGATCACGGGCGTCTTCCCGAAGGCCAGCAGCAGCAACGAACAGAACGGCCAGACCCAGGCTGCGCTGATCGCGTCGCAGCCGGCCGTCGATACGGCCGCAGCCGCAAGCGCCGCGCTGGCCGCGCAAGCCCGGCAGCAGGCAGCCGAACAGGCCGCGCAGCAGAAGGCCATCGCGCAGGCCGAACCGAAGCCCGCGCCGCGCCCGGCGACGCCGCACCGCCGTCACACGCAGGCGCCCCAGCCGCCGCAATATGCGCAGCAGCCGTCGGCGCCCGCCCAGGCTTACTGCCAGAGCTGCGGCACGGTCGTCGCGATCTCGCAGACGCGCACGCCGGGCCAGAGCTCGGGGATCGGCGCCGTGGGCGGCGCTGCGGCCGGCGGCCTGCTCGGCAACCAGTTCGGCAACGGTAACGGCCGCACCGCGATGACGATCGTCGGCGCGCTGGGCGGCGGTCTCGCCGGCAACCAGGTCGAGAAGCAGGTGCGTGCGGAAACCGACTATCAGGTGCAAGTGCAGATGGAAAGCGGCGCGACGCGCACGTTCACGTACCACAACCCGCCGCCGTTCGGCCAGGGCCAGCGCGTGCGGATCGAGAACGGCACGCTGGTCGGCGCGTGACCGTCCCCTGCCCGCGCGTCGTGCGCGGGCAAGAGACCTGAAAACGAAAACGGCGCGTGAGCGATTGCTCACGCGCCGTTTTCTCATTTGGGCCGGGTGCGCCATCGCGGCGCACGCCGAACTCAGTCCTCGTCGTCGAAGTCCGATTCGTCGATCCAGTGCGCCTGGATCGCTTCGAGGATCTTCTCGCCGGAGTGCTTCGGATCGTCGTCGAAGCCGTCGAGTTCGAGCACCCACTGGCGCAGCTCGACGAAATTGATCCGCTGCGGGTCGATGTCCGGGTACTTGCCCGCCAACGCAATGGCTACTTCACGCGAATCGGTCCATTTCATCGCCTGCCTCCGGTTCCTGTCAGTGGTTTTCCTTCGCGTGGTTGATCGAGTACTTCGGAATCTCGACCACCAGGTCCGAATCTTCCTGCACGATCGCCTGGCACGACAGGCGCGACGTCGGCTCGAGGCCCCACGCCTTGTCCAGCAGATCGTCCTCGTCCTCCTCGGACGGCTCCAGATCGTTGAAGCCCTCGCGGATCACCACGTGGCAGGTCGTGCATGCGCACGACTTCTCGCATGCATGCTCGATCTCGATCCCGTGGTCGAGCAGGTTGTCGCAGATACTCTTGCCAGGCGTCGCGTCGATCACTGCGCCGTCCGGGCACAGTTCGACGTGAGGCAGCACCACCAGTTGAGGCATGTCCGTTCCGTCAGTCAGGGTGCGGCGCCTGGCGCCGCACGGTTCATTATCGCGCGGGCCGTCGCCGGCCCACGCGCAGTTCGTGGGTTCAGATCTCGTCGATCCGGCGGCCCGACAGTGCGCGCTTGATGCTCTTGTCCATCCGGCGCGCCGCGAATTCGTCGGTGCCGTCGGCCAGCGCCTTGGTCGCCGCTTCGATCGCGTTCGTATCGTCGCCCTGCGCGACCGCGCGCAGCGCCACGACGAACGCATCGACTTGCGTGCGCTCGTCCGCATCGAGCAGTTCGCCATCGGCCGCGAGCGCGGCCTGCGTTGCCTCGATCATCCGCTCGGCCTCGACCTGTGCTTCGCGCAGCGCGCGCGCGCGCATGTCGATTTCGGCGGTCTTGAAGCTGTCCTCGAGCATCTTCGCGATGTCGTCGTCGGCAAGACCGTACGACGGCTTCACGACGACCGACGCTTCGACGCCCGACAGTTGTTCGCGTGCGAACACCGACAGCAGGCCATCCGCGTCGACCTGATAGGTCACGCGAATGCGCGCGGCGCCGGCCGTCATCGGCGGAATGCCGCGCAGCTCGAAGCGCGCGAGCGACCGGCAGTCGGCAACGAGCTCGCGCTCGCCCTGCACGACGTGGATCGCCATCGCGGTCTGGCCGTCCTTGAAAGTCGTGAATTCCTGCGCGCGCGCGACCGGAATCGTCGAGTTGCGCGGAATGATCTTCTCGACGAGGCCGCCCATCGTCTCGACACCGAGCGACAGCGGAATCACGTCGAGCAGCAGCCAATCGTCGCCGGTGCCGCGGTTGCCTGCGAGCAGGTCGGCCTGGATCGCCGCGCCGAGCGCAACGACCTGGTCCGGATCGAGGTTCACGAGCGGCGGCTGGCCAAAGTATTTCGCGACGGCGTCGCGAATCACCGGCATGCGCGTCGCGCCGCCGACGAGCACGACGCCCTTGATGTCGGCCGGCGTCACCTGCGCGTCGCGCAGTGCCTTGCGGGTTGGTGTGAGCGTGCGCTGCACGAGCGGCTCGACGAGCGATGCGAACGTGTCGTGCGAGATCGTCTGCACGAGGTGCGCGCCGCCGGACAGCGTCACGTCGAGCAACGCCTGCGGCGCGGATGACAGCGCTTCCTTCAGCACGCGCACACGGTCGAGCAACAGACGCACGTCCTCGGGCGCGAGCGTCTTGGCGCCGATGCCGGCCTGCGCGAGCACGTGGTCGAACAGCACATGGTCGAAGTCGTCACCGCCGAGCGCGGAATCGCCGCCCGCGGCCAGCACTTCGAACACGCCCTTCGTCAGCTTCAGGATCGACAGGTCGAACGTGCCGCCGCCGAGGTCATACACCGCGTAGAGGCCTTCGGCCGCGTTGTCGAGGCCGTAGGCAATCGCCGCAGCGGTCGGTTCGTTCAGCAGGCGCAGCACGTTGAGGCCCGCGAGGCGCGCGGCATCCTTGGTCGCCTGGCGCTGTGCTTCGTCGAAATACGCAGGCACCGTGATCACCGCGCCGACCAGATCGTCGCCGAGCGAATCTTCGGCGCGATAGCGCAGCGTCGCGAGAATCTCGGCCGACACTTCGACCGGGCTCTTCACGCCGTCGACGGTACGGATCTGCACCATGCCCGGCGCATCGACGAATTCGTACGGCGCGTTCGCCGCGCCTTCGACCTCGGTCTTGCCGCGCCCCATGAAGCGTTTGACCGAGACGATCGTGTTGCGCGGATCGGTGGCGGCCTGCTCTTTCGCTTCGTGGCCGATGCGGCGGCCGCCCTTCTCGAGATAACGGACCACCGACGGCAGCAGCACACGGCCCGCTTCGTCCGGCAGTACTTCGGGCACGCTGTTGCGCACGGCCGCGACGAGCGAGTTGGTCGTGCCGAGATCGATCCCGACGGCAAGTCGCCGCTGATGCGGCGCCGGCGCCATGCCCGGTTCGGAAATTTGCAGTAAAGCCATCTTGGTTGGTTCGGGCGCTCGGCCCGTTTGCTGCGCGCGCCGCAAGGCACGCGGTTAAGTTTCGAGGCGCTCGATCTGCGCGCCCACTTCCGACGCGACCCGTTCGATGAACATCAGTTGGCGCACGGCCTCGGCAGCCGCCTGATCGGCACCGCTGTCGAGCAGCGTGCCGAGGCGCTCGACACGCACGCGCTTCTCGTCGCGCAACTCGGCGAGCAGCGCGTCGAGCGCGTCGACGTTGCGGGCGGCCGCGGCATCCTCGATGCCCTCGCGCCACTCCATCTGCTGCATCAGGAACGCAGGCTCCATCGCGGTGTTGTTTTCCGCGCCGATGTCGACGCCGCGCAGCGACAGCAGATAGGACGCGCGCTTCAGCGGATCGCGCAGCGTGCGGTACGCCTCGTTCGTACGTGTGGCCCATTGCATCGCGATGCGCTTCTGTGCGTCGCCGGCCGCTGCGAAGCGGTCCGGATGCACCTGTGTCTGCACCGTTCGATAGGCGGCGTCGAGCGCCGTCTCGTCGAGCGCGAATTGCGCCGGCAGGTGAAACAGGTCGAAGTGGCTGTCTTTCAGCGAGACCATCGTCGCGTTCAATTCCGGTTCGTCGCGCGGCAAGCGCCGCACATTAAAAAGGCGGCCTGTGCCGCCTCTTGCCCGCGTCGCGCGGAGATCCGCGTCACACGCGGAACGATTCGCCGCAGCCGCACTCGTCCTTCACGTTCGGGTTGTTGAACTTGAACCCTTCGTTCAGGCCTTCGCGTGCGAAGTCGAGCTCGGTGCCATCGATGTACGCGAGGCTCTTCGGATCAACAATGACCCTCACGCCATGGCTCTCGAACACCTGATCCTCGGGAGCCAGCTCGTCGACATACTCGAGCTTGTACGCGAGCCCCGAGCACCCGGTCGTGCGAACGCCAAGCCGCAGGCCCACACCCTTGCCGCGACGGACGAGGTATTTCTGGACGTGCTGTGCTGCTTTTTCGGTCAGTGTAATTGCCATGATGTCCTTGCCGCGGCGCGCCACAGGGGCCCGCCGCGTTCCTTCTCAGCGCCCCCAAACCTGTCGCTTCGCGCCAGGCCCCCCGAGGGGGGTCAAGAAAACTAGGGGCGGCCCGGCGTTTTCTTGAAAAGCCGCTCGATGCCGCTCAGGCCGCTGCCTGATCGCCTTCCTTCGTGTCGTGGCGCTTCTTGTAGTCGGCCACGGCTGCCTTGATCGCGTCTTCCGCGAGGATCGAGCAGTGAATCTTCACCGGCGGCAGCGCGAGCTCTTCGGCGATCTGCGTGTTCTTGATCGAGAGCGCCTCGTCGAGCGTCTTGCCCTTCACCCATTCGGTCACGAGCGAGCTCGACGCGATCGCCGAACCGCAACCGTAGGTCTTGAACTTCGCGTCTTCGATCAAGCCGTCCGCGCCAACGCGAATCTGCAGCTTCATCACGTCGCCGCAGGCCGGCGCGCCGACCATGCCCGTGCCGACCGCGTCATCGTCCTTCGCGAACGAACCGACGTTACGCGGGTTTTCGTAGTGATCCAGAACCTTGTTGCTGTAAGACATGACTCAGACTCCTTGACTCGTTACGTCTGCGTGCGCGAATCCGCCCGCGGGTATATTCAATGCGGCGTTCAGTGTGCGGCCCATTCGATCGTCGACAGATCGATGCCTTCCTGGTGCATTTCCCAGAGCGGCGACAGTTCGCGCAGTTTCGCGATCTTGCTGTTCAGCAAATTGATCACGAAGTCGACTTCCTGCTCCGTCGTGAAGCGGCCGACCGTGAAGCGGATCGAGCTGTGTGCAAGCTCGTCGTTGCGGCCGAGCGCACGCAGCACGTACGACGGCTCCAGCGACGCCGACGTACACGCGGAGCCCGACGACACCGCGACGTCCTTGATCGCCATGATCAGCGACTCGCCTTCGACGAAGTTGAAACTGATGTTGAGGTTGTGCGGGACACGCTGCTCCATGTCGCCGTTCACGTATGTTTCCTCGATCTGCGACAGGCCGCGCAACAGCTTGTCGCGCAGCATGCGGACGCGCTCGTTCTCGGTCGCCATTTCTTCGCGTGCGATGCGGAACGCTTCGCCCATGCCGACGATCTGGTGCGTCGGCAGCGTGCCCGAACGCATCCCGCGCTCGTGGCCGCCGCCGTGCATCTGCGCCTCGATGCGCACGCGCGGCTTGCGGCGCACGTACAGCGCGCCGATGCCCTTCGGGCCGTAGGTCTTGTGCGCCGAGAACGACATCAGGTCGACCTTCAGCTTCGCGAGATCGATCCCGACCTTGCCGGTCGACTGTGCTGCGTCGACGTGGAACACGATGCCCTTCTCGCGACAGATTTCACCGATCGTCTCGATGTCCTGGACCACGCCGATCTCGTTGTTCACGTGCATCACCGACACGAGGATCGTGTCCGGGCGCAGCGCGGCCTTGAACACGTCGAGGTCGATCAGGCCGTCATCCTTCACGTCGAGGTAGGTGACTTCGAAACCGTCGCGCTCGAGCTCGCGGCACGTGTCGAGCACGGCCTTGTGCTCGGTCTTCACCGTGATGATGTGCTTGCCCTTGCCCTTGTAGAAGTTGGCGGCACCCTTGATCGCGAGGTTGTCCGATTCCGTTGCGCCGGACGTCCAGATGATCTCGCGCGGATCCGCGTTCACGAGCGCGGCCACCTGTTCGCGCGCTTCCTCGACCGCACGCTCCGCGTCCCAGCCATAGGCGTGGCTGCGCGACGCCGGGTTGCCGAACTGCTCGCGCAGGTACGGCACCATCTTGTCGACCACGCGCGGATCGACAGGCGTCGTCGCGCTGTAATCCATATAGATGGGCAGGTGGAGAGTCTCTTGGGTCATCTGTCGCTCCGGGTATTCTGTGCAGGGACTATGTGCGTTATGGGGTATGGCGGGCGCCTTCGCGCTCACGAACTCGCGATGTTGAACACCGAATTGGGGCCGAGCGGCATCGTGCGCACCGGCTCGGCCGGCGCGGCGACGGGCTCCGGCGCGCGCCGGTCGCGCAGCACCGCGGGCGCGCCCTCGCGTGCGCGCTGCTGATCGACGAGATCCTGCAGCGACACCGAATCGAGGTATTCGACCATCTTCTGGTTCAGGGTCGACCACAGCTCATGCGTCATGCAATGGCCGTCGGGCTGCTTCGAGCCGTCGCACGTGCCTTTGCCGCCGCATTGCGTGGCGTCGAGCGGTTCATCGACCGCGATGATGATGTCGGCAACGGTGACATCCTGCGCGCGACGCGCGAGGTTGTAGCCGCCGCCCGGGCCGCGCACGGATTCGACGATTTCATGCCTGCGCAGCTTGCCGAACAGCTGTTCGAGATACGAGAGCGAAATCCGCTGGCGCTGGCTGATGCCTGCAAGCGTCACCGGGCCCTGCTCCTGGCGCAGTGCCAAGTCAATCATCGCCGTGACGGCGAAACGGCCTTTGGTGGTGAGTCTCATGGTGTCTAGGGGACTGCAATCTTGACGATTTTGGTCAAGTATAAATATTTGACGAATTTAGTCAAGTATCCATGTCTTTGAAAGGGTATTCGCAGACCGCTGAATACCGCGCGATCAGCGTTCCGTGCGGGCCCGAAGCGTCTCCAGCAGGCCCGCGCACGCGCGTTCGACCTGATCGAGCACCTGTTCAAAGCCCTGCGTACCGCCGAAATAGGGGTCGGCCACTTCGGTTTCGGTCGAGTCCGGCGCGAATTCCATCAGCAGGCGCACCTTGTCGCGATGCTGCGGCGAGCAGCGGCGGCGCAGTTCCGCGAGATTGGCTTCGTCCATCGCGAGCAGCAGGTCGAAACGATCGAAATCCGCCGCACTCACCTGCCGCGCGCGCAGCGCCGACAGGTCGTAGCCGCGGGTGCGCGCAGCAGCCTGCGCACGCGTATCGGGCGGCTCGCCCACGTGCCAGTCGCCGGTGCCGGCCGAGTCGATCGCGATCCGGTCCGCCAGTGCAGCAGCGTCGACCTGGTGGCGCATCACGCCTTCCGCGGTGGGCGAACGGCAGATGTTGCCGAGACAGACGAAACAGATCGCAACGCGGGTCATCGCACTATCGGAAAGCCGCGGCGGACCGCGTTGGATAAGAACGCGCCATTATACAAAGGCGCCCGAAATCGCGCCGCCGCGCAAAGCGACGGCGCCGTGCATTACAGCGCCTTCGGCGCGGCGAGCACGACGTCGCCGGAGGCAGCCGGCAGCGGCGTCGCCGCGTCGCCGACCAGCCCGAACGACACCGCGCGCGCCAGCTCGGCAGACGCCTGATGAACCGCAAGCGGGCCACGCGACGGCGCATCGGCCATCGCATGCAGATAGGCTGCCGCAGCAAGCGGGACGACGATTGCCAGCGGCCAGTACATCGATATTGTCTTTTTCATGATGCGGACCTCCTTGACCTTGTACCCCGAAACCCAATTCCGGGGACTACAGGCCAAATTCTATAGACCGCATCTATCGAGATAAATACATAAATAGCGAACGCACTGTTGCCGCCCAGTGAACAGTCGTCAGCCGAGGTGGCTTTGCGACGCGGCGTACAGTTCGCGGAACGTGCGCCCGGTCGGCGTCGGCATGTCGCGCGTATCCATCCAGCCGCCCATCATCGGCAGGCGCCGCAGCGTGCCGCCGTTGCCGCCCAGCCGCTCGAGAACGCGCACCGCGAGCTTGGTCGTCAGCGCGTACAGCATCGGCCGCCGCGCGAAGAAGCCCCACGCGGCGAGCCCGGCGCGTTCGCGCCACGGCCGCAGGTGCCGCTCGACCTGCTTCTCGCGCAGCGTGCGCAACAGGTGCGACAACGGAATCCCGGCCGGGCACACGCTGTCGCATTCGCCGCACAGCGTCGCGGCCTGCGGCAGGTCGAGCGTGCGGTCGAGTCCGACGTAGCTCGGCGTCAGCACCGACCCCATCGGCCCCGGGTAGACCCAGCCGTACGCATGGCCGCCGACCTTCTGGTAAACCGGGCAATGGTTCATGCACGCGCCGCAGCGGATGCAGCGCAGCATCTCCTGGAACTCGCCGCCGATCAGGCCCGTGCGGCCGCCGTCGACGAGCACCACATAGTTGTGTTCGGGGCCGTCCTCGTCGCCCGGCCCGCGCGGCCCGGTCAGCAGCGAGAAATAGTTCGACGTCTTCTGCCCCGTCGCGGAGCGCGGCAACAGGCGCATCGCGGTCGCCAGATCCTCGAGCGTCGGCAACACCTTCTCGATGCCCGTCACCGCGACATGCACGCGCGGCATCACCGTGCACATCCCCTCGTTCCCTTCGTTCGTCACGATCGCGACCGAACCCGTCTCGGCGATCACGAAGTTGCCGCCCGTCACGCCCATGTCGGCCGACATGAAATGCGGGCGCAGCACCTCGCGCGCCTCGCGCGTCATGTCCGGAATCTCGGTGAGCCGCTCGCGATGGTGCGTGCGCGCGAACAGGTCGGCGATCTCGTCCTTGTCCTTGTGCACGACGGGCGCAATGATGTGGCTCGGCGGCTCGTTGTCGTTGATCTGCAGGATGTATTCGCCGAGGTCCGTCTCGATCGACTGCACGCCCATCTCCGCGAGGACCGCGTTCAGGCGCATTTCCTCGGTCACCATCGACTTCGTCTTGATGACCTTCTTCACGTCATGACGGCGCGCGATGTCGGCCACGAGCCGCGCGGCATCCGCGGTCGTTTCGGCGAACAGCACCGTCGTGCCGCGCCGCGTCGCCTCGCGCTCGAATGCTTCGAGCCACACGTCGAGGTTCTCCAGCGCGCGGTCGCGGCGCGCCTTGAGCGCGGCGCGCGTGGCCGGGAAGTCGATTGAGGTCATCGCGTCGGCGCGCGCGGACACGAACTTCGTCGACAGCTTCTTCAGGTTCTGCTGCAGGCGCTGGTCGGCCAGCTTCTGGCCGGCGCGCGCCTTGAAATGCATCGATTGGACTTGCATCGCGGTATCGGGGAAAAGTGAGCGGAACCGGGCGTCAGACGTCGCCCGCCAGCACCTGCGCGACGTGCAGCACGCGCGTGTCGCGGTCGCCGGTGCGGCGCAACCGCCCTTCGATGTTCAGCATGCAGCCGAGATCGCCGAGCACGACGGCGCCCGCGCCGGACGCGCGCACGTTCGCGCATTTCTCGTCCGCGATGGCCGCCGAAATGTCGCCGTACTTGACCGCGAACGTGCCGCCGAAGCCGCAGCAATGCTCGCAGTCCTTCATCTCGGTGACCGCGACACCGCGCTGCGCGAGCAGCGCGCGCGGCTGCGCCTTCACGCCGAGTTCGCGCAGGCCCGAGCACGAGTCGTGATAAGTGACGGGCCCCGTGAATTCGCCCGGCTCGAGCGAGACCCTGGCGACGTTCGCGAGGAAATCCGTCAGTTCATAGACTTTCGGCTGGAGCCGCGCGTAGCGCCCCATCAGTTCCGGGTCGTCGCGGAACAGGTCGCCGTAGTGCGCGCGAATCATGCCGCCGCACGAACCCGACGGCGCGACCACATAATCGAACTGCTCGAACTCGCGCAGTGTCTTCTCCGCGAGATCGCGCGCGAGCGCGCGGTCGCCCGAGTTGTAGGCCGGCTGGCCGCAGCAGGTCTGCGCGGGCGGCACGATCACCTCGTAGCCGGCGTCGCGAATCAGCTTGAGCGCCGAGAAACCGATTTCGGGGCGCATCAGATCGACCAGGCAGGTCACGAACAAACCGACTCGCATACGTGCTCCTTCGAGAAAACGGCTCTCATTATCCGCCGTTTGGCCAGCAAGACCAACGCCGGTTCGCGCGCAAGCTCGCACTGCGCGAAACGAGGACTTCCTCGAACGGCGTTCGCTTTTTTCACAATACGAGATACAATCGTTTCAACACCGCTTGACGCGTCAACCGATTTCTCCCCCGACATGAGCCAACCCACCCCGGATTCAAAAACGTCGATCCAGGTGATCGAACGCATGATGCGGTTGCTGGACGCGCTCGCCGCGCACAGTGACCCTGTCAGCCTGAAGGAGCTTTCGCAGCGCACGGAGCTGCATCCGTCGACCGCGCACCGCATCCTCAACGACATGGTGACCTGCCGTCTCGTCGACCGCTCCGATCCCGGCACGTACCGCCTCGGCATGCGGCTGCTCGAGCTCGGCAACCTCGTGAAGGCGCGCCTGTCGGTGCGCGACGCGGCGTTGATGCCGATGCGCGAGCTGCACCGTCTCACCGGGCAGACCGTGAACCTGTCGGTGCGCCAGGGCGACGAGATCGTCTATATCGAGCGCGCATATTCGGAGCGCTCGGGGATGCAGGTCGTTCGTGCGATCGGCGGCCGCGCGCCGCTGCACCTCACGTCGGTCGGCAAGCTGTTCCTCGCGGCCGACGAAACGTCGCGCGTGCGCGCCTATGCGACGCGCACGGGGCTGTCCGGCCATACGCAGAACAGCATCACCGACATCGCGAAGCTCGAGCGCGAACTGACGATCGTCCGCCAGCAATCGTGCGCACGCGACAACGAGGAGCTGGAACTCGGCGTGCGCTGTATCGCGGCCGGCATCTACGACGATTCGGGCAGGCTCGTCGCGGGCCTGTCGCTGTCGGCACCGGCCGATCGCCTGCAGGACGCGTGGCTCGGCCAGTTGAGCCGCACGGCCCTCACCATCTCGGAATCGCTCGGCTACCGGCCGGCGCCCACGAAGGATGCGAACGGGCTGCAGCGGCAGGCGTAAGCCGCGCCGCCGGCACCGGTTCTCCGGAACCAAAAAAATGCCCCGCGATTGCGGGGCATTTTTCTTGCAGCCATCGGCGCGACGGCGAACCGCCGCAGGCACCATCAGGTCCCGCCGTTCGGCGTGTTGGCGGCCGTCAGGCGCTCGCCGCCGCCGGCATCAAGCCAGTTGCGCAGGCGCGCCGCGTCGGCAAAGCGCGAATACTTGCCGAACGAATCGAGCAGCACCATCACCATCGGCCGACCGTGGATCGTCGCCTGCATCACGAGGCACTCGCCCGCCTCGTTGATGAAGCCCGTCTTCTGCAGGCCGATGTCCCACGAGCCGTTACCGCGGATCAGCGCGTTCGTGCTGTTGTAGACCAGATTGCGCTTGCCCGTGTACACCTCGTAGGTGCGATCGGTCGAGAACTGGCGGATCGTCGGATACTGGTACGCCGCATTGACCATCTTCACGAGGTCGCGCGCGCTCGACACATTCGAGCTCGACAGGCCCGTCGAATTCTCGAAGTGCGTATCGGTCATGCCGAGCGACTTCGCCTTCGCGTTCATCGCGGCGATGAACGCCGGACGGCCGCCCGGGTAGTAACGCGACAGCGCGGCGGCCGCGCGGTTTTCCGACGCCATCAGCGCGATGTGCAGCATGTCCTCGCGCGACAGCACCGAGCCGACCGACAGGCGCGAGCCCGTGCCCTTCTCGTAGTCGCGGTCTTCGTCGGTGACTTCGATCTGGTCGGCCATCGGCGACTTCGAGTCGAGCACGACCATCGCCGTCATCAGCTTCGAGATCGACGCAATCGGCACGACGGCGTGCGAATTCTTGTCGAACAGCGGATCGCCGGAATTCTGGTCGACCACGTACGCGACGCTCGAACGCAGCGCGAGCGCGTCCGGCGTGTCGTGCAGGCCGAACGCCTGGCCGACCGTCGGCCGACGCGGCTGGAACGCGACCTTGCGGACCGCGCCACGATGGCCATGCACGTTCGACACGAGCGTCATGCGCTTGCGCGACGCCTTCGCGCGCGGCGCATCGGCCGCGGCGACCTTGGCGGATTGGTCGGATGCTGCCCTGACCGACTTCTTCTTCGCGGACGAAGCAGGAGCGGCGGCCTTTTTCTTGGCGGCTTGTTGGGTCTTCGCAGTGGCGGCAAAGGCGTCAGCGGGCGCGACGGACGCGGTGGTCGCCAGCAAGGCGACTGCGACCGACACAGCCGTGCCGAGCGTCATGCTCTGCAACAATCTGCGCGGTGAAAACGATTCGGCTTTCATTGGGGTCTGGACAAAGCGGGCGGGAGGTTTCCGCAAGTGTAGTTAAAGCTGAAAAAAAGAGCAATATTAGGCACTTACCGATCGTCGTTAAACCGGAATGTAAGGGTCGACCAACATCTGCTCGATCGACCCTCCCGCCCCCATCGAAAAAATTCATGGGATGCGCTGCCCGACAGCACCCGCCTCCCGATTACCACACGGTTAATTGAGATAACGTCACTTTGGAGGCAATTTAAAGCGGGGAAACTACGTATCCGGCGCTCGGTGTGCCAGGGGCGCCGGTCTCGACCGTGGCGGCGGCACGTCGCCACGGCACGCGCATCGAAACAGCGCGTTTTTCGACAGAAACAGAAGGATAACGTTCCACAGGCCTGACAGGTTTACCTGTGCATGATGATAGTGCGCCGCGCATGCCCCGCGGCCGTGCGCACTATCTGGGAACGTGCGTGAAACCGATTCCGGACGGCCACGATAACTCGTTGTTTTATCGATAATTTGTCGTTATTGTGCAACGCACAAAAAAATACTTGACAACGGTTTTCTCTGCCCTAAAATACGCTTCATTGCTGCGTTGCACAAAGCACGCACATCCGAGATTCCCCAGCGTAGTGCCCTTTACCCTGCGATCGACGCGATCGCTTTTCAGGAGCTTGACATGTCCTTGCTGACCCCCGAGCAAATCGCCGCCGCACAGAAAGCCAACCTCGAAAGCCTGTTCGGTCTGACGACCAAGGCGTTCGAAGGCGTCGAAAAGCTGATCGAACTCAACCTGCAGGTCGTGAAGTCGACGCTGGCCGAGAGCCAGGAAAACGCACAGCGTCTGCTGTCGGTGAAGGATGCACAGGAACTGATCGCACTGCAGGCCAGCCTGTCGCAGCCGGTCGCGGAAAAGGTGCTGTCGTACGGCCGTCACCTGTATGAAATCGCTTCGTCGACGCAAGCCGAGTTCACGAAGGTTGCGGAAGCACAATTCGAAGAGCAGAACAAGAAGGTCCAGGCACTGGTCGACAACGTCGCGAAGAACGCCCCGGCCGGTTCGGAAACGGCTGTCGCCGCACTGAAGTCGGCTCTGAACGCTGCGAACACCACGTACGAAACGGTTCAGAAGGCAACGAAGCAAGCCGTCGAGATCGCCGAGACGAACTTCAACGCCGCTGCAGCCGTCGCAACGAAGGCTGCCACCGCCGCTGCCGCACGTCGTACGAGCAAGCCGGCCGTCTAAGCGTCCCCTGCTCCTGAAAAAGCCGCGCTGTGCGCGGCTTTTTCGTTTCCGGCGCCGAAACACGCGCGACCCGGCAGCCGCCCGCCGGTCTCGAGCGATCTTGAGCGCCGGCCGCGCGCAAGAGAAAACGCCGCCGCCCGGATTGCCCGGGCGGCGGCGTTTTTTCGTGGCCGGCGCATGGCCGGCCGTGCCGGTCGCGTTACTTCTTGCGTTGCGGCGGCAGGTCGGTGCAGACGCCTTCGTACAGCTCGGCGGCCATGCCGACCGATTCGCCGAGCGTCGGGTGCGGATGGATCGTCTTGCCGATGTCTTCCGCGTCCGCGCCCATCTCGACGGCGAGGCACACTTCGCTGATCAGGTCGCCTGCGTTCAGGCCGACGATCGCGCCACCGATCACGCGATGGGTTTCCTCGTCGAAGATCAGCTTCGTGAAGCCTTCGTCGCGGCCGTTCGCGATCGCGCGGCCCGAAGCGGCCCACGGGAACACGGCCTTGCCGTACTTGATGCCTTCGGCCTTGCACTGGTCTTCCGTCTTGCCGGCCCACGCCACTTCCGGATCGGTGTAGGCAACCGACGGAATCTGCAGTGCGTCGAAGTACGCCTTCTCGCCGTGCGCGGCTTCCGCTGCGACGTGGCCTTCATGCACGGCCTTGTGCGCGAGCATCGGCTGGCCGACGACATCGCCGATCGCGAAGATGTGCGGGACGTTCGTGCGCATCTGCTTGTCGACGTCGATGAAGCCGCGATCCGTGACGGCGACGCCTGCCTTGTCGGCGCCGATCTTCTTGCCGTTCGGGCTGCGGCCCACCGCGACGAGCACGAGGTCGTAGCGCTGCGCTTCCGCCGGCGCCTTCTCGCCCTCGAACTTCACGTAGATGCCGTCTTTCTTCGCTTCCGCGCCGACCGTCTTGGTCTTCAGCATCACGTTGCCGAAGCGCTTCGCGTTGTACTTTTCCCAGACCTTCACGAGGTCGCGGTCCGCCCCCATCATCAGGCCGTCCATCATTTCGACGACGTCGATCTCGGCGCCGAGCGTCGCGTACACCGTCGCCATTTCGAGGCCGATGATGCCGCCGCCGATCACGAGCATGCGCTTCGGCAGCTGGCGCAGTTCGAGTGCACCCGTCGAATCGACGACACGCGGATCTTCCGGCATGAACGGCAGGTTCACGGCCTGCGAGCCCGCGGCGATGATCGCCTGCTTGAACTTGACGACCTTTTTGCCGTTTTCGCCCTGCACTTCCATGTGATACGGATCGACGAATGCGCCGACGCCCGTGACGACTTCGACCTTGCGTGCCTTCGCCATGCCGGCGAGGCCCGTCGTCAGCTTCTTGACGACGCCGCCCTTGAAGTCGCGCAGCTTGTCGAGATCGACCTCCGGCTTGCCGAACGAGATGCCGTGCGACGCGAGCGCCGCGGCTTCGTCGATCACGAGCGCCGTGTGCAGCAGCGCCTTCGACGGGATGCAGCCGACGTTCAGGCACACGCCGCCGAGCGTCGAATAGCGTTCGACCAGCACCGTCTTCATGCCGAGATCGGCTGCGCGGAACGCGGCCGAGTAGCCGCCGGGGCCGGCACCGAGCACGAGCATGTCGCACTCGACGTCGACCGTGCCGGCGTAGCTGCCGGCTTGCGGCGCGGGCGCCGGAGCGGCGGCGGCCGGTGCCGGCGCAGCTGCTGCGGGCTTCGCCGCTTCGGGCGCCTTCGCGGGTGCGGCGGCGGCCGATGCTTCGACGATGGCGATGACCGTGCCTTGCGAGACTTTCTCGCCGGCCTTGACCTTGATTTCCTTGACCGTGCCGGCGACGTCGCTGGGCACTTCCATGGAGGCTTTGTCCGATTCGAGCGTGATGAGCGTTTGCTCTTTTTCGATCACGTCGCCCGGCTTCACATTGACTTCGATGACATCGACGCCGCTGAAATCGCCGATATCCGGAACCTTGACTTCGATGAGACTCATTACTGTCCCCTTCTTGATTAGCTGCAGACAGAGGGGGAGAAACCCGCGAAAGAACCCACTACTACGGCCTGGCAAGAAAACGCGAACCTGGGCAGAACCACCTTTGCCGTCCGCCCAAGGACGCGCCTTTCTTTTGGTTACTTTTCTTTGGAAGACAAAGAAAAGTGACCGCCGCCCCGCGCAGGGGCGACGCTAGCAGACCGTTAGCAATACAGGTTCAACGACAGGCGCGGATGACCGACACAAAACCCACGCCCCAGCGAGCCACTCCCACGCTCATCAAAGAATGATGCGACGGAAATCGCCAAGCAACGCGCCGAGATACGCATTGAACCGTGCGGCTTCCGCGCCATCGATCACGCGATGGTCATACGACAGCGACAGCGGCAGCATCAGGCGCGGCACGAACTGCTTGCCGTCCCACACCGGCTTCGTCTGGCCGCGCGACAACCCGAGGATCGCCACTTCCGGCGCGTTGATGATCGGCGTGAAGTTCGTCCCGCCGATCCCGCCGAGCGACGAGATCGAGAAGCACCCGCCCTGCATCTGGTCCGGCTTCAGCTTGCCGTCGCGCGCGGCCTTCGACAGGTCGGTCATTTCCTTCGCGATATCGACGAGACCCTTCTTGTCCGCATCGCGAATCACCGGCACGACGAGGCCGTTCGGCGTATCGGCGGCGAAACCGACGTGGAAGTACTGCTTGAACACGAGGTTGTCGCCGTCGAGGCTCGCGTTGAAGGTCGGGAATTTCTTCAGCGCGGCGACGACCGCCTTGATCACGAACGCGAGCATCGTGAACTTCACGCCCGCCTTCTCGTGCTCCTTGTTCAGCTGGACGCGCAGTGCCTCGAGATCGGTGATGTCCGCTTCGTCGTTGTTCGTGACGTGCGGGATCATCACCCAGTTGCGATGCAGGTTCGCGCCCGAGATCTTCTTGATGCGCGACAGCGGCTTCGCCTCGAACGGGCCGAACTTCGAGAAGTCGACCTTCGGCCAGGGCAGCAGGTTCAGCTCGCCGCCGCCTGCCGGCGCGGCTGCCGCGCCCGGCGCTGCGCGCTGGCCCGTCATTACGCCCTTCACGAAGCCCGTGACGTCGTCCTTCGTGATGCGGCCCTTCGGACCCGAACCCTGCACGCGTGCGACTTCGACGCCGAGTTCGCGCGCGAACTTGCGCACCGACGGCGACGCGTGGCTCGCACGGTATTCGCCCGACGGCGCAGCGGCCGGCGCGGCGGCAGCCGGTGCAGCCTTCGCGGGTGCGGCGGCGGGTGCCGGAGCCGGAGCCGGCGCCGCAGCAGCCGGAGCCGGTGCGCTCGCCTGCGGTGCGGCAGCCGGTGCGCCTGCGGCTTCGAGCAGCACGATCAGCGTGCCTTCCGACACCGAATCGCCCACCTTCACCTTGATGTCCTTCACCACGCCGGCGGCCGGGCTCGGCACGTCCATCGTCGCCTTGTCCGATTCGAGCGTGACGAGCGACTGCTCCTTCTCTACCGTGTCGCCGATCTTCACGCCGATCTCGATCACCGGGACGTCCTTGTAGTCGCCGATGTCGGGCACCTTCACTTCGAGCGTGCCGCCGGCTGCGGCCGGTGCAGCTGCGGCCGGTGCCGGCGCTGCCGCCGGAGCCGCCGCCGGCGCAGCCGCGCCGTTCACCTGCACCGCGGCGCCGCCTTCGAGCAGGATGATCAGCGAGCCTTCCGACACGGAATCGCCCACCTTCACCTTCACTTCCCTGACCGTGCCCGCCGCGGGGCTCGGGACGTCCATCGTCGCCTTGTCGGACTCGAGCGTGACGAGCGACTGCTCGGGCTCGACCGTATCGCCCGCCTTCACGAGCACCTCGATGACGGGCACGTCCTTGTAATCGCCGATATCCGGCACCTTCACTTCGATCGCTTGACTCATCTGTTTCTGTCTCCATGGCCGCGCGCGCCTCTCGCGGAAGCGGCGCGCGGCATCACACGGCGTGTGCGTTAAACCGTCATCGGGTTGGGCTTGGACGGATCGAGGTTGTACTTGGCAATCGCGTCCGCGACCACCTTGCGCTCGATCGTGCCTTCGTCGGCCAGCGCGTTGAGCGCCGCGACGGTGACCCAGTGACGGTCGACTTCGAAGAAGTGACGCAGCTTCTCGCGGGTATCCGAGCGGCCGAAGCCGTCCGTGCCCAGCACGACGAAGCGGCGATCGACCTGGCCGCGGATCTGGTCGACCAGCGCGCGGACGTAGTCGGTCGACGCGATGACCGGGCCCTGCGTGTCCTTCAGGCACTTCTGCACGTGCGACAGACGGCGCTCCTCGGTCGGATGGAGCAGGTTCCAGCGCTCGACCTGGTGGCCTTCGCGCGCGAGCTCGGTGAAGCTCGGCACGCTCCACAGGTCGGCTGCGACGCCCCAGTCGTTCTTCAGCAGGTCGGCGGCAGCGATCACCTCGTTGAAGATCGTGCCCGCGCCGAGCAGCTGGACGCGCGGCGCCTTCTTGTCGGCGTCGGCCTTCTTGAACGCGTACATGCCCTTGATGATGTCGGCCGCCACGTGCTCGCCCTGCGGAATCGCCGGGTGCTCGTAGTTCTCGTTCATCACCGTGATGTAGTAATACACGTCTTCCTGATCCTGCACCATGCGGCGCAGGCCGTCCTGGACGATCACCGCGAGCTCATAGCCGAAGGTCGGGTCGTAGCTCACGCAGTTCGGCACCGACGCCGCCCACAGGAGCGAGTGGCCGTCTTCGTGCTGCAGGCCTTCGCCGTTCAGCGTCGTGCGGCCCGCGGTACCGCCGAGCAGGAAGCCGCGCGAACGCATGTCGCCCGCGGCCCATGCCAGATCGCCGATCCGCTGGAAGCCGAACATCGAGTAGAAGATGTAAAACGGCACCATGATCTCGCCATGCGTCGAGTACGACGTTGCCGCCGCGATCCAGTCGCACATGCCGCCCGCTTCGTTGATGCCTTCCTGCAGGATCTGGCCGGTTTCCGATTCCTTGTAGAACATCAGCTGGTCGGAATCTTCCGGCACGTACTTCTGGCCTTCCTGGTTCCAGATGCCGATCTGGCGGAACAGGCCTTCCATGCCGAACGTACGCGATTCGTCCGGGACGATCGGCACGACGCGCTTGCCGAGCGCCTTGTCCTTCAGCAGGATGTTCAGGATCCGCACGAACGACATCGTCGTCGAGATCTCGCGGCCTTCGCCCGTGCCCTTCAGCAGCGGCTCGAACACGTCGAGCGCCGGCACCGGCAGCGACGTCGCCTTCTCGCGGCGGTGCGGCAGGTAGCCGCCGAGGTCCATGCGCTTCTGGCGCATGTATTCGAGTTCCTTCGAGCCTTCCTCGAACTTGAGGTACGGCACGTCGGCGATCTGCTCGTCGGTGATCGGCAGGCGGAACTGGTCACGGAACTTCTTCAGTTGCTCGACCGGCAGCTTCTTCTGCTGGTGCGTGATGTTCATCGCCTGGCCCGACTCGCCCATCCCGTAGCCCTTGATGGTCTTCGCGAGGATGACGGTCGGCGCGCCCTTCGTGTTCGTGGCTTCGTGGAATGCCGCGTAGATCTTGTGCGGATCGTGGCCGCCACGGTTCAGCGCCCAGATGTCGTCGTCCGACCAGTCGGCGACGAGCGCCTTCAGTTCAGGCGAGTTGAAGAAGTGCTCGCGAACGAACGCGCCCGACTCCGACTTGTACGTCTGGTATTCGCCGTCGACGGCTTCCATCATGCGGCGCATCAGCGCGCCCGTCTTGTCGCGTGCGAACAGCGCATCCCAGCGGCTGCCCCAGATGACCTTGATCACGTTCCAGCCGGCGCCGCGGAATTCCGATTCCAGTTCCTGGATGATCTTGCCGTTGCCGCGCACCGGGCCATCGAGACGCTGCAGGTTGCAGTTGATCACGAACACGAGGTTGTCGAGCTTCTCGCGGCTCGCCATCCCGATCGCGCCGAGCGATTCCGGTTCGTCCGTCTCGCCGTCGCCGAGGAACGCCCAGACCTTGCGGCCCGCGGTCTTCGCGATGCCGCGCGACTCCAGGTACTTCATGAAGCGTGCCTGGTAGATCGCCATGATCGGGCCGAGACCCATCGACACGGTCGGGAACTGCCAGAAATCCGGCATCAGCCACGGGTGCGGGTACGACGAAATGCCGTTGCCGTCGACTTCCTGGCGGAAGTTGTCGAGCTGCTCTTCCTTCAGGCGGCCGAGCAGGAACGCGCGCGAGTACACGCCCGGCGACGAGTGGCCCTGCACGAACACGAGATCGCCGCCGTGCTGGTCGGACGCCGCGTGCCAGAAGTGGTTGTAGCCGACGTCGTAGAGCGTCGCGGCCGACGCGAACGATGCAATGTGGCCGCCGACGTTCGTGTCCTTGCCTGCGCGCAGCACCATCGCCAGCGCGTTCCAGCGCGTGTACGAACGAATGCGGTGCTCGATGTCCTGGTCGCCCGGGATCTTCGCCTGGGCATTGACCGGAATCGTGTTGATATACGGGGTATTGGCGGAAAACGGCAGGTGTTCGCCGTTCATGCGGGCGAACTCGATCTGCTTTTCGATCAGGTAATGCGCGCGGCCGGTGCCCACGGAGGAGATCACGCCGTCGAGCGACTCCAGCCACTCAACGGTTTCTTGCGGGTCGTCGTCACGTTCGGCGGCGACAAATTTCATCACTTCGTTCGGTACAGCGGACATTCTCGTCTCCTGGGTCCTGGAATGTGAGGATCGCTCTCATGCAGACGACGCGACGCGGCGGGCTGCGGGCAAGCTCCAGCGGATTGTAATGAGCGTGCCCGGGCATGCGCAACAGAATTTTCGAATTGTGAGATCTTTTCTCGTAATGTGGAATATTGCTGCGCCGCACCCATATTCCGGGGCTCTCCGGCGCGTCCCGACGGAACAAATCCGTTTCCGCTCAACATATCCGGTATAGGTTTTCCATGTATTGCGCTGCGCTACAATCCTGCCATGTTGACCGATCGGCTTTTCGCACGCTCGGCGCGACCGTCGGGCCCGCCGGCAGAGTCGCAGCCGTCCCGTTGGCACCACGGACCGTGGTGGTCCAATTCCTATTTGCTGACGCCGCTGCTGTCGATCCTCGTGTTCCTCGTGGTGATGAGCCTCATCCTGTGGAGCCTCAATCGCCGCGAACAGCAGCAGCAGGAAGACACCCTCTTCCGTAACGTCGCGTGGGCGCAGCAGCAGATCCGCCTGTCGATGACGGGCGCGCAGGAGCAACTCCAGGCGCTGTCGCGCGATCTTGCGGCCGGCCGCCTCGACCAGAACGCGTTCCAGATGGCCGTCGCGGACGTGATGCAGACGCATCCGGAAATCCTCTACCTGAACTGGTACACGGCGCCCGGCGTGCAGCGCTGGCCGGCCGTGCATCCGCCGCTGCTCGGCCAGCGGCTCGCGAAGCCCGGCGACGCGCAGATGCAGGACGCCGTGCGCGGCGCCTACGACGAAGCGCGCAGCACGCGCCGCCAGGCCTATTCGCCGCTGATCTACGACGACTTCGGCAACGGCTTCATCACGCTGCAGACACCCGTGATGCGCGGCGACCGCGAATATCTCGGCTCGATCGCCGCGGTGTTCTCGGTCGAAGGCATCCTGAAGCACGACATCCCGCAGGAACTGTCGTCGAAGTACAAGATCTCGATCACCGACGCGAACAACCGCGAGCTGTCGTCCACCTCGACGCGCCCGCGCCTGCCGCGCGACTCGCACTACGACCTGCCGCTCGATCCGCCCGGCCAGGGGCTGACCGTGCGCGTGTACGCGTTCCCGCAGCTCACGAACCTGACCAACAACACGCTCGTGTGGCTCGTCGCGGGGCTGTCGTGCTTCGTGCTGTGGAGCCTCTGGAGCCTGTGGAAGCACACGCGCCAGCGCTTCGAGGCGCAACAGGCGCTATACGCGGAAGCGTTCTTCCGCCGCGCGATGGAAAATTCGGTGCTGATCGGCATGCGCGTGCTCGACATGCACGGCCGCATCACGCACGTGAACCCTGCGTTCTGCCGGATGACGGGCTGGGACGAGACCGACCTCGTCGGCAAGGTCGCGCCGTTCCCGTACTGGCCGCGCGACGCTTACCCGGAAATGCAGCGCCAGCTCGACATGACGCTGCGCGGCAAGGCGCCGAGCTCGGGCTTCGAACTGCGCGTGCGACGCAAGAACGGCACGCTGTTCCACGCGCGCCTGTACGTGTCGCCGCTGATCGACAGCTCCGGCCGCCAGACCGGCTGGATGTCGTCGATGACCGACATCACCGAGCCGAAGCGCGCGCGCGAGGAACTCGCGGCCGCGCACGAGCGCTTCACGACGGTGCTCGAAAGCCTCGACGCCGCGGTGTCGGTGCTGGCCGCCGACGAGGCCGAGCTGCTGTTCGCGAACCGCTACTACCGCCACCTGTTCGGCATCCGCCCGGACGGCCATCTCGAACTGTCGGGCGGCGGCTTCGACCGCGCGCAGGCATCGTCCGACTCGATCGACATGGTCGACGCGTTCGCGGGCCTGCCGGCCGCCGCGCTGACGAGCAGCACCGCCGATGCGCAGGAGGTGTATGTCGAAAGCATCCAGAAGTGGTTCGAGGTGCGCCGCCAGTACATCCAGTGGGTGGACGGCCACCTCGCGCAGATGCAGATCGCGACCGACATCACGACCCGCAAGAAGGCGCAGGAACTCGCGCACCAGCAGGAAGAAAAGCTGCAATTCACCAGCCGATTGATGACGATGGGTGAAATGGCGTCGTCGATTGCTCACGAATTGAATCAGCCGCTCGCCGCGATCAACAACTACTGCTCGGGCACGCTCGCGCTCGTCAAGAGCGGCCGCGGCACGCCCGAGACGCTGCAGCCCGCGCTGGAAAAGACCGCGCAGCAGGCGCTGCGCGCGGGGATGATCGTCAAGCGGATCCGCGAATTCGTGAAGCGCAGCGAGCCGAAGCGCCAGCCGGCGCGGGTCGCGGACATCGTCGCCGACGCGGTCGGGCTCGCCGAAATCGAGGCCAGGAAGCGCAGGATCCGGATCGTCACGGAAATCCTCGCAAGAATGCCTATTATTTATGTCGACCCCGTGCTGATCGAGCAGGTGCTGATGAACCTGATGAAGAACGCAGCCGAGGCGATGGCCGACGTGAAGCCGGTGTCGGCGGACGGCGTGATCCGCGTCGTCGCCGACATCGATGCGGGATTCGTCGACATCCGTGTGATCGACCAGGGCCCGGGCGTCGACGAAGCGACCGCCGAGCGCCTGTTCGAACCGTTTTACAGCACCAAGTCCGATGGGATGGGCATGGGGCTGAACATCTGCCGTTCGATCATCGAATCGCATCGCGGGCGTCTGTGGGTGGTCAACAACGTCGAGCCGGATGGCCGCATTTCCGGCGCGACGTTCCACTGCAGCCTGCCCATTGGGGAACCCGCTGATCTCGGCCGAGGGGGGCGCGAGGCATCGGCATCACATACCGTTACGGGAGAACTATGAATAGCCCTGTCACCACCACTCAGGAAACCGTCTTTGTCGTCGACGACGACGAGGCTGTACGGGACTCGCTGCGCTGGCTGCTGGAGGCGAACGGCTATCGCGTGCAATGCTTCTCGAGCGCGGAGCAATTCCTCGATGCATACCAGCCGGCGCAGCAGGCCGGCCAGATCGCGTGCCTGATCCTCGACGTCCGGATGTCGGGCATGAGCGGCCTCGAACTGCAGGAGCGCCTGATCGCCGACAATGCCGCGCTGCCGATCATCTTCGTCACGGGTCACGGCGACGTGCCGATGGCCGTATCGACGATGAAAAAGGGTGCGATGGACTTTATCGAGAAACCGTTCGACGAAGCCGAGCTGCGCAAGCTTGTCGAGCGGATGCTCGACAAGGCCCGAAGCGAAAGCAAGAGCGTCCAGGAACAGCGTGCCGCGAGCGAGCGCCTGTCGAAGCTGACCGCGCGCGAGCAGCAGGTGCTCGAACGGATCATCGCGGGCCGCCTGAACAAGCAGATCGCCGACGATCTTGGCATCAGCATCAAGACGGTCGAGGCGCACCGCGCGAACATCATGGAAAAGCTCAACGTCAACACGGTGGCCGACCTGCTGCGCCTCGCGCTGTCGAAGAAGCAGGCCTGAGCGTTCGCCGGCCGCGGCGGTGCTGGCCGCCCGGCCCGGGGCCTGTTCACGCCGATAACGGGCAGGCCCTTGCCGCCCCGCGCGATGCGGCCCACTCGCGCGGCGGCAGCCTTTCCTCCCGGCGCGCGAGCGCCGCGGCCATGACGCTTCCCGCTTGTTCGCTGTCGGACGGCAGCAGGCGAACGGTATAATCGCGTGCTTTGCTGCGGCACTTCGGGTGCCGCACGCCCGCATTCCAACTTCCCGGCAGGACCCAGTACCATGACAGCCCTCCTCATCGACGGCAACGCCCTTTCGAAGACCTTGCGCGCGCAGGCCGCCGAACGCGCCGCCGCCCTGACCGCACGCGGCCACCAGCCCGGTCTCGCGGTGATCCTCGTCGGCGAAAACCCGGCGAGCGAAGTCTACGTACGCAACAAGATCAAGGCGTGCGAGGACAACGGTTTCTTCTCGCTGAAGGATGCGTACCCGGCATCGCTGTCGGAAGCCGACCTGCTCGCGCGCATCGACGCACTGAACCGCGACCCGAAGATCCACGGCATCCTCGTCCAGCTGCCGCTGCCCGCGCACATCGACAGCCACAAGGTGATCGAGGCGATCGCGCCGGAGAAGGACGTCGACGGCTTTCACGTCGCGAACGCCGGCGCGCTGATGACCGGCAAGCCGCTGTTCCGCCCGTGCACGCCTTACGGCGTGATGAAGATGTTCGACGCGCACGGCATCGCGCTGCAGGGCGCGAATGCGGTCGTGATCGGCCGCTCGAACATCGTCGGCAAGCCGATGGCGATGATGCTGCTCGAAGCCGGCGCGACCGTGACGATCTGCCACAGCAAGACGCGCGACCTCGCCGCGCACACGCGCGAGGCCGACATCGTGGTCGCCGCGGTCGGCAAGCGCAACATCCTGACCGCCGACATGGTGAAGCCCGGCGCGACGGTGATCGACGTCGGCATGAACCGCGACGACGCGGGCAAGCTGTGCGGCGACGTCGACTTCGCAGGCGTGAAGGAAGTCGCCGGCCACATCACGCCGGTGCCGGGCGGCGTCGGCCCGATGACCATCACGATGCTGCTGATCAACACGATCGAAGCCGCCGAGCGCGCCGCCGCGGCCGCCTGACCCCTGCCCGCTCAGCCGGCACGCTTCCGCGCGCCGGCGCCTCATCGGCCACACCGCGCCGGCCGCCTCTCGGCGGCCGCGTCGCCAGACGGCCCGACGCCCCGCATCCGACCCTGCGTCAATCGCGCCATTAGAAACTAACGATTGGAAAGCGCACGATGCGCCCCAATAATGTCGGTATCGGGCGCGATCGCGCCCTGCCGCCGTTACCCTTTTCATCCCGGTTCATCCGGCAACAGACAGGGAGTCTTATGTCCGCCAGCGCCAACCCCAATCCGCTCCTCGACTTCTCCGGCCTGCCCCGCTTCGGCGAGATTCGCCCGGAACACGTGACGCCCGCGCTCGATACGCTGCTCGACGCAGCCAGCCGCGCGGTCGAGGCCGCGAGCGCGCCCGCGACGCCGTCGACCTGGGCTGCCGTCGTCGAGCCGGTCGAGCATGCGACGGAGCCGCTCGGTCGCGCATGGGGTATCGTCGGCCACCTGAACGCGGTCGCCGATACGCCCGAACTGCGTGCCGCGTACGGCGAAAACCTGCCCCGCGTGACCGAGTTCTGGTCGAGCGTCGGCCAGAACCTCGCGCTGTACGAGAAGTACAAGGCGATCGCCGCGAGCGCCGAATACGCGACGCTGTCCGCCGAGCGCAAGAAGATCCTTGACAACGCGCTACGCGATTTCCGCCTGTCGGGCGCCGAACTCCCCGAGGACCGGAAGCCGCGCTTCGCGGAACTGCAGGAACAGCAGGCCGCGCTGTCGAAGGCGTTCTCCGACCACGTGCTCGACGCGACCAACGCGTACGCGTACTTCGTGCAGGACGAAGCCGAACTGGCCGGCCTGCCCGGCGACGCGCTCGAGGCCGCCCGCGAAGCCGCGCAGCGGGACGACAACGCAGGCTGGAAATTCACGCTGCACTTCCCGTCGTATTTCCCGGTGCTGCAGTACGCGGACAACCGCGCGCTGCGCGAGACGCTCTACCGCGCCTATGCGACGCGCGCGTCGGAACTCGGGCCGCAGTACGGCGACGGCAAGGCCGAATGGGACAACACGGCGATCGTCGCCGACGAGCTGAAGCTGCGCCGCGAAGAGGCGCAGATGCTCGGCTACCGCAACTTCGCCGAAGTGTCGCTCGCGCCGAAGATGGCCGAATCGCCGCAGCAGGTGATCGCGTTCCTCGAGGATCTCGCGACGCGCGCGCGCCCGCATGCGGACAAGGACTGGGACGAACTGCGCACGTTCGCCGCGAAGGAACTCGGCCTCGCCGAACTCGCGCCGTGGGACGTCGCGTACGCGGCCGAAAAGCTGCGCGAGCAGCGCTACGCGTTCTCGGAAAACGAGGTCAAGCAGTACTTCCCGGAGCCGGCTGCGCTGAAGGGCCTGTTCACTGTCACCGAGACGCTGTTCGGCGTGCGGATCAAGCCGGACGACGCGCCGGTGTGGCACAAGGACGTGCGATTCTTCCGCGTCGAAAACCGCGACGGCTCGCTCGTCGCGCAGTTCTATCTCGACCTGTACGCACGCGAAGGCAAGCGCGGCGGCGCCTGGATGGACGACGCGCGTTCGCGCGCGAAGCGCGGCAGCGACGTGCAGACGCCCGTCGCCTATCTCACCTGCAACTTCTCGGCGCCGGTCGGCGGCAAGCCTGCGTGCTTCACGCACGACGAAGTCATCACGCTGTTCCATGAATTCGGCCACGGGCTGCACCATATGCTCACGCGCGTCGACGAGCTCGGCGTGTCGGGCATCAACGGTGTCGAATGGGACGCGGTCGAGCTGCCGTCGCAGTTCATGGAAAACTTCTGTTGGGAATGGGATGTGCTGTCGTCGATGTCGTCGCATGTCGACACGGGCGCCACGCTGCCGCGCGAATTGTTCGACAAGATGATCGCCGCGAAGAATTTCCAGAGCGGGCTCGGCACGCTGCGCCAGATCGTGTTCTCGATGTTCGACATGCTGCTGCACGTCGACTTCGACCCGGCGGGCGCAACCGGCGTGACCGCGTTCGCGCGCGAGATCAACGAGCGCTACCACGTGATCCCGCAGGCGGCGTTCTCGCGCTGGCCGAACACGTTCAGCCATATCTTCGCGGGCGGCTACGCGGCCGGCTACTACAGCTACAAGTGGGCCGAGGTGCTGTCGGCCGACGCGTACGCGGCTTTCGAGGAAGCGGCCGCCGCGAGCGGCAGCGTGCTCGACGCCGCGACCGGCACGCGCTATCGCCGCGAAATCCTCGAGGTCGGCGGCAGCCGCCCGGCGATGGATTCGTTCAAGGCGTTCCGCGGCCGCGAGCCGCGGATCGATGCGCTGCTGCGCCACAACGGGATGGCCGCGCCCACGCACTGAGCGCGCCGCCCGGCGCGTCCGGCAGGATCGACAGGCACCGCTTCGGCGGTGCTTTTTTCATGGCGCGGACGATTCGTCGTCGAACAGCGAAAACTGCCCGTGACGCTCGGCCGTGTCCTCGTCGATGCGCACGCCGACGCCGAGCAGCCGCACCGGCTGCGCGCGCCGTTGCAGCCCCTTCGCGAGCAGCGTGACGGCCGTGTCCGCATTCGTCGCGTCGGCCACGCACTCGACCGTCGTACGCTGGAAATCGGCGAAGCGGATCTTCACGTACAGCTTGCGAATCGAGCGCGCGGCGCCCGCGCGGTCGATCCGCACGTCGAGTTGCACGACGAGGCGGCGGATTTCGTCCGCGCATTGCTCGAGCGTCGTGAGGTCGGTCACGTAGGTCGTCTCGACGCTGACCGACTTGCGCTCCTGGTCGGCCTGCACGGGCCGCTCGTCGATCCCGCGCGACAGTTCGTACAGCCGCCGCCCGAACGCGCCGAACTCGCGGTGCAGGTCGATCAGCGGCCAGTCGCGCAATTGCGCGCAGGTCTGGATGCCGAGCCGGTCGAGCCGCGTGGCCGTCACCTTGCCGACGCCGTGCAGCTTGCGCACCGGCAGCGCCGCGACGAACGCGTCGATCTCGTGCGGCCGCA
The DNA here is from genome assembly GCF_003330765.1 of Burkholderia pyrrocinia. Classification (NCBI taxonomy): domain Bacteria; kingdom Pseudomonadati; phylum Pseudomonadota; class Betaproteobacteria; order Burkholderiales; family Burkholderiaceae; genus Burkholderia; species Burkholderia pyrrocinia. The sequence continues at coordinate 2,450,987 of NZ_CP024902.1, forward strand.
CGACGAACAGGCCGTCCGGCTTGTTCCAGTCGGACGCGATCTTCGCGATGAACTTGTTCGGCGCGACGCCGGCCGACACGGTCACGCCGACCGTGTCGTGCACGCGCTGGCGGATCTCCCGCGCAATCAGCGTCGCGCTGCCCTGGCACCGCTCGGACCCGCTGACGTCGAGGTACGCCTCGTCGAGCGACAGCGGCTCGACGTCGGGCGTGTAGTCGCGATAGATCGCCATGATCTGCCGCGACGCCGCCCGGTACTTGTCCATCGCCGACGGCAGGATCAGCAGGTCCGGGCACTTGCGCATCGCCAGCGCCGACGACATCGCCGAATGCACGCCGTAGCGCCGCGCCTCGTAGTTGCAGGTCGCGATCACGCCGCGCTGGTCGGGCCGGCCGCCGACCGCAAGCGGCCGGTTGCGCAACGACGGGTCGTCGCGCATCTCGACCGACGCGTAGAAACAGTCGCAATCGCAGTGAATGATCTTGCGCGCGCGCGGCAGCGCGTCGCCCGGCGGCGGCGCGTGCGGATCGGCTGGCGGAATGATGGTCGGGTTCACGGTGCCGATACTGTACAAAAACACAGTGCCGGTTTCAAGATCGCCGTGCAAACACGCCGGCTCGCCGGGAACCCGACATTCGCCAGCATTGACCACTCGTACCGAACCCGCGTTCACCTCCGGGCATGCGGCATGCCCCGCGCCGGTCGATCGGCAGGCATCGCGCGTTGCGGTGCCGTTGCCCTCTCGATCGCGACGGTCCGCTTACATACGGACCACGTCCGCCACCGTCTTCTTGCGATCCTTGAACTGATAGATCGTAATCGCGGCATGCTTCAGGTCGCCGTGTGCGTCAAACGAGATCTTCCCTGTCACGCCGTCGTACTGCGTCGAAGGCATCGCCGCGAGCACCTTCGCCCGATCGGTCGACCCGGCACGCTGGATCGCGTCGTAAATGACATACACCGCATCGTAGGCGAATGGCGCGTACGCATCGATCTGCGTTTGATAGCGGGCGACATAGCGGTTGCTGAAATCCTGCCCTTTCGGCATCTTCGAGAGCGCGAGCCCTGCCTCCGAGCACACGAGATTGTCGATCGCATCGCCGGCCAGACCGACCATCTTGTCGGTGCATGCGCCGTCTCCGCCGAGCACGCGCGCACGGATGCCGAGATTCGCGGCCTGCTTCACCAGCGGGCCCGCGGTCGCGTCCGACCCACCGTACATGATCACGTCGGGCTGAAGGCCCTTGACCTTCGTCAGGATCGCACGGAAGTCGATCGCCTTGTCGTTCGTCGCCTCGCGCGTGACGATCCGGGCACCCGACGCTTTCGCCGCCTTCTCGAACTCGTTCGCAAGGCCTTGTCCGTAAGCGGTCGAATCGTCGATGACCGCGATGCGCGTCGCGTGAAGCGTGCCAATCGCGTACCGGGCGAGGGCCGGCCCCTGCATCGCGTCGGTTGCCACCAGGCGGAACGCCGTCTTGTACCCCTGCTGCGTGAAGACCGGATTCGTCGACCCCTGCGATATCTGCGTGACGTTCGCGTCGCGGTAGATGCGGGAGGCCGGGATCGATACGCCGGAGTTGATATCGCCGACGACCGCGACGACGCCGTCGTCGACCAGCTTCTGGGCAACCTGCGTGCCCGTGCGCGGGTCGGCCGCATCGTCCTGCGAATCGAGCTGGAAGCGTACCGGCTTGCCGCCGACGACCGGATGCCGGCTGTTGATTTCGTCGATCGCGAGGCGGGCGGCATTCTCGCTGTCCTTGCCCATGTTCGCCAGTTGCCCGGTGAGCGGCGCAGCATGGCCGACGAGTACCACGGTCTGATTGTCCGCACGGGCTTGCACACTTGCCGCGACGAGTAGAACGGCGGCGCCGACGAGCGGCAGGCGAGGAAAATTGGGCTTCACGGGCGACTCCGGTATCGAAGTGATCGAACGGCGCAGTCGCGATGATGTCCATTCATCCGACCGCATGCAGCCCAGTGTTCAATCGCCGAAATTCGGCGTCCAACAACAAATTGCGTTCGCCGCCCACAAATAAAATCTATCGTGCCGCACGGCCGCCATTGGAAAATCGTCGAACGCCGCAGCCGATCCTGGCCGACTCGTGCAAGTGCGGCCGCCCTCACCCGACAAGATTTTCCTTGATCGAGCCAACACTTTTTCTCGCTACAACGGCGAACGCATCGCGTTAAACTGCCGCTCAATCCCGCAGCGTTGGGCGTGCGACATGAACATGCGTTTTCTCGAGACCTTTGTCTGGCTGGCACGCTTGCGCAACTTTCGCCTGACTGCCGAACGCATGCATGCGACCCAGGCCGCCATATCGAGCCGTATTTCCGCCCTCGAGCAGGAAATGGGCGTGCGGCTGTTCGACCGGGGACCACGAGAGGTCACGCTGACCCAGGTGGGCACGAAGGCGCTCCCCTTTGCGGAACAGATCCTCAAGCTGAATCAGAACATGCTCGACAGCGTCGGCGACCGGTCGAAGATTTCCGGGCTGCTGAGGCTCGGCGCGGTGGAATCGATCATTCATACGTGGCTGCCCGAATTGCTCAGGCGCGTACGCGACGAATACCCGAATCTCACCATCGAACTGACCGGCGACACCTCGTCTCACCTGGTTGCCCAGCTTGCCAGCGGTCACATCGACGTGGCCCTGCAGACCACGCCGGCCACGGGTGCGGAAGCGTCGAGCATCATGCTCGGCAGTCTGCCCATGTGCTGGATCGCGAGTCCGTCGCTCAGCATCTCGGACGAGGCACTTTCAGAAGCGGAACTCGCTGCATTCCCGATCATCGGATTCGCACGCCACTCCCTGCCGCACACGTTCCTGGTCGATCTCTTCGAGTCGGTCGGCGAACCCACCGCCCAGATCAATTGCATGTCGTCGGTCGCGGCGATCATCCACATGGTGGTCGACGGCTTCGGCATCGCCGTATTACCGAGTGCGTTCGTCATGAAGGAACTGGCTGCCGGACAACTGCAAATGCTGAAGGTCACGCACCGCGTGCCCGCACTGCCGTTGATCGCCGCGTACCGTCGCAATCCGGACACCCTCCTGCCGGAATCGATCGCTCGACTGGCGCTCGCCGTCATGCTCGACTTTGCGCTTGCGAACGGCCCGCAATTTGCCCTTCTCCCCGAAGTCGACAACACGTCGCCCCCCAACCTTTGATCCGGAGCGACGCTCATGGGCACGACACAGCGCATTTCAATTCAGCCGCTCACTCCCGAGGCGTGCGCACCCTACGGCACGATGCTGGGCAAGCCGCCCAGGATCGACAGCAACGTACCCGTGTTCCTGAGCGAGGCGTCCGATTTCTGGCGCGAACATCTTTTCGACCCAGGCACATCGGACAAAGCGGAAATTCTCTGGGTGCGATACCGCAATGGCGACATGCGCATCAACTCGCTCGAAACACACCGTCTCACCGAGCAGGCCATCGTCCCGCTGACAGGTTCGGTCATTCATGTCATGGCCTGCTCGGCCCCGGATGGCACACCGGACATGGCAACGCTACGTGCATTCCGCATTGCTCCGGGAGCCGGCATGGTGATGCGGCCTCACACCTGGCATACGACGCGCGTAACGCAGCCCGAGGTCGCCTGCCTGATGCTGACCCGTCCGTCGACGACAGGCGATCTCGTCGTCCACCTGCGGACCGGAGCGCCGGCATGCGAAAGCGAAATCCGCGCGATCGCGCCGCACTGCATCGATTGACCGGCTTGCAGGTAGCCAGCACCGTACCGGCCCGCTTTGCGCGAAGCGTACCGCCGTGCGCGTGCAGCGGCCCCTATACTCGTCTGCCGCGACACACGAAACGCAAAGGTGACGAATGAAGACGATCGGATTGATCGGCGGGATGAGCTGGGAATCGTCGGCCGAGTACTACCGGCTGATCAACCGCCACTCGAAAGCGCTGCACGGCGGCCACCACAATGCAAAGAGCGTGCTGGTAACGGTCGATTTCGCGGAGATCGAAGCGCTGCAGCGCACGCACGACTGGCCCGCGCTCGGCGAACGGATGGCCGGCGCCGCGCGGCAGCTCGAAGCGGCCGGCGCCGATCTCGTCGTGCTGACGACCAATACGATGCATCGCGTGCACGACGCGATCGAAGCCGCGGTGACGCTGCCGTTCCTGCACATCGCCGATCCGACCGGCGCCGCACTGCGCGACGCGGGCGTCGAGCGCGTCGCGCTGCTCGGCACGCGCTACACGATGGAGTTGCCGTTCTACGCGGAGCGGCTGCGCGGGAAGTTCGGGATGGAGGTGCTCGTGCCGGACGAACGCGGGCGCGACGACGTGCACCGGATCATCTACGACGAGCTGTGCCACGGCATCGTCGACGCGGCGTCGCGCGCGACGTACGTGTCGATCATCGAAGGACTGGCGAAGCGCGGCGCGCAGGCCGTGATCCTCGGCTGCACGGAAATCACGCTGCTGATCGGCGCGGACGATTCGCCGCTGCCGGTGTTCGACACGACCGCGCTGCATGCGAAGGCGGCAGTCGACTGGGCGGCGCGCTGATCGCGCGCAGAAAACAAAAAACCCGGCATGGAGCCGGGTTCTTGTCGACGAGGCGCGCATCGGTCATATGCGCTGCACATCGTCTGGTGTGCTTGGTTGCGGGGGTAGGATTTGAACCTACGACCTTCGGGTTATGAGCCCGACGAGCTGCCAGACTGCTCCACCCCGCGTCAGAGAAATAAATTATAGGGTGATGAAGCACTTACGTCAACACTTTTGTCACAATTCCTTCTTCCCGCCCCGATGCGGCGACGCATGACACCTTCATCGCATCGCGCGGCGCGCGCGTTCGGCCCGCGTGCTCGCGGTAAGATGGCGGCCTTCGCATTCACCCCGCACGCACACTCCCGTTCATGAAAATCGCCACCTGGAACGTCAACTCGCTCAACGTCCGCAAGCAGCACGTGCTCGACTGGCTCGCGCAAAGCGGAACCGACGTGCTGTGCCTGCAGGAACTGAAGCTGCCTGACGAGAAATTCCCGCGCGCCGATCTCGAGGCGGTCGGCTACCGCAGCTGGTTCACGGGCCAGAAGACCTACAACGGTGTCGCGATCCTCGCACGCGACACGCTGTCCGTCGACGAAGCGGACGTCGTGCGCAATATCCCCGGCTTCGACGACCCCCAGCAGCGCGTGGTCGCCGCGACGGTCGACGGCGTGCGCATCGTGTCCGCGTATTTCCCGAACGGCCAGGCACCCGACTCCGACAAGTTCGTCTACAAGATGCAGTGGCTCGACGCGCTGCACGCGTGGCTGCGCACCGAGCTGCAGCGCTACCCGAAGCTCGCGCTGCTCGGCGACTACAACATCGCGCCGGAAGACCGCGACGTGCACGACCCCGCGAAATGGGAAGGCCAGAACCTCGTGTCGCCGCAGGAACGTGCGCACTTCGCGAAGCTGATCGAGCTCGGCTTCGTCGATGCGTTCCGCCGCTTCGAGCAGCCCGAGAAGACCTTCACGTGGTGGGACTACCGGATGATGGCGTTCCGCCGCAACGCGGGGCTGCGCATCGACCACATCCTGCTGTCGCCGGCACTCGCGGACACCTGCACGTCGTGCGAGGTCGAACGCACGCCGCGCACGTGGGAACAGCCGTCCGACCACACGCCCGTCGTCGCGGTCGTCGGTTGATTACGCAACCCGCGCGCGTTCAGCGCCGCGCGGGCGCCGGCCCGAGATGGGCCCACAGGAACCCGAATTCGGCCGCGTCGGATTCGGCGCGCTCCAGATCGTCGGCACTGCCGTGGCCGCCGTCGGTGTTCTCCCAATACCACACCCGTTCGTGACCGAGCGCCTGCATGCGCGCGGCCATCTTGCGCGCATGCGCGGGATGCACGCGGTCGTCGCGCGTCGACGTCGTCAACAGCAACGGCGGATACGCGACGCCTTCGCGCACGCGGTGATACGGAGAATACGCGGCCAGTGCCGCGCCCTCGCGCGGATCGTCCGGGTCGCCGTATTCGTCGAGCCACGCGGCGCCCGCATGCAGCTTCGGATAGCGCCGCATGTCGAGCAGCGGCACGCGGCAGAGCACCGCGCCGAACAGCTCCGGCCGCTGCGCCATGCACGCGGCGACCAGCAGCCCGCCGTTGCTGCCGCCCTCGATCCCGAGCTGCGCGGCCGTCGTCACGCCGGTCGCGACCAGATCCTCGGCCACCGCGATGAAATCGTCGAACGAACGCTGCCGGTGTTCGCGCTGCGCGTCGACGTGCCAGCGCGGCCCGAACTCGCCGCCGCCGCGGATGTGCGCGAACGCCATGACGCCGCCGCGTTCGAGCCACGCGATGCCGAACGCGTCGCTGTAGCCCGGCAGGTTCGGAATCGCAAAGCCGCCGTAACCCGACAGCAGGCATGGCCGCGCGACACGCGCGGCGCCGTCGCGCGCATCGAGTGCATCCCGCGGCCCGATCAGCGTGTACGGCACCACCGTGCCGTCGCGCGAGCGCGCGCTCGCGCGGCGCACGACGAGCCCGGCCGCGTCGAACTGCACCGGCGGCCGGTCGAGCAGCACGCGGCGCGACGGCGCATCGGCCGCGCGATCGGCAAGATCGGCCAGCCAGCATTCGGGCGGATCGAGATAGGTGTCGACGTCCACGTAAATCTCGTCGTTCAGCGTCGACTCGACAGGCTCGACATCGATCTGCGCGTCGCCCGGCCAGTCGAACGGCCGCGCGTCCCACGCCCACGTGCCGTCATCGGCCTGCCGCGGCTGCCACAGCATCGTGCGGTTGTGCACGTCGTCGAGCCAGCTTGCGATCAGCGTCGTGCGCGTGTTCACCCACGTGCAGGCGGACGTCGACGGTTGCGGCGCGAACAGCGTCGTGAGCTCGCGCGACCCGGCCAGGAACGCCTGCTCGCGGATCGCGAGCAGCGAGCCGCCCGCATGGCGCACGCCATCGCAATCCCAGTCGAGGCGCGGCTCCAGCACGAGCCAGCCTTCCCAGAATCCGACCTCGACATGCGTCGGCACGTCGTAGCGTGCCCACTCGCCCGCCTCCGTCAGCCGGTACGCATGCGCGTCGAAGAAGTCGACGCTGCGCCACGCGACGTGGCGGTTGTCGATCGGATCGAACCCCGCGCCCGCGCTGATGTCGTCGGGTTCGCCGCGAAATACGACGGGCGCATCGGCAAGCGCCGTGCCGCGCACCCAGCGCCGCGCTTCATACGGATAGCCGGCAGCGGTCGCATGCGCTTCGCCGCGATCCCAGCTCACGTAGACGGTGTCGCGGTCGATCCAGCCGACCGTATGATGCCCGGGCGCGTCGATCGTGAATCCGCAGTCGACGAAACGGCGCTCGACGAGATCGAATTCGCGCACGACGACCGCGTCGGCGCCGCCCGGCGATAGCGACAGCAGCGCGCGATCGCCGTCCGGATACAGGATCGCGTCCAGCTCGAACACCCATGACTCGCCCTCTTCGGCGCCGAGCGCGTCGACGTCGAGCAGCGTTTCCCACGCCGGCCGGCCGGCGCGCCAGTCGTCCCAACGCGTGCGGCGCCACAGCCCCTTCGGATGGAGATCGTCCTGCCACAGGTCGTAGGCCCATTCGCGCCAGCGGGTTGGAATCACCGGGCGTTCGCGCGGCAGATACGCTTTCGCGAGACGCGCGGTGAGCGCGCGATACGCGTCGTCGTCGCGCAGCACGGCGCGCGTGCGCGCATTCTGCTCGTCGACCCACGTGCGGGCGCGCTTGCTGTCGAGCGCTTCGAGGAAACGGAACGGATCGGCCCCGGCGGGCCAGCGGAAGGAATCGGACATTGCGGATTGGCGGAATGGCAAACTGCGGGCAAACCGCGATTATGTCCGATCGCGGCACGCGCGATGTCCGCGCATGCCGCGAATCGTGCTCAGGGCTCCAGATGCAGTTCCTGGATCTTGCGCGTGATCGTGTTGCGGCCGATGCCGAGCCGCTCCGCGGCCTCGACCTTGCGGCCGCGCGTGAAGTCGAGCGCCTCGCGGATCACGGCCGCCTCGAAGCGGCGCGCGAGCTCGTCCATCACGTCGGCCGAGTTCTCGCGCAACAGCCGCGCGACTTCGGTGCGCAGGCCATGCTCCCACACCGGATAGCCGGCCGGCGCGCCGTTCGGTGCGGCCGCGCCGGGCGCGGACGCAACCGGCATTGCACCGACGGCCGGCTGCCCGACCGGCGCGGCGCCGCCGCTGCCGTGCGCATCCATGCCGTCGCCCGTCGCGACGACCGGCGCACCGGCCGGCACGAGGTCGGGCGGCAGGTCCTTGATCTCGACCGTCTGCGCGGGCGCCATCACGGTCAGCCAGTTCGCGAGGTTCTCGAGCTGCCGCACGTTGCCGGGAAACGCCAGCGACGTCAGGTACACCAGCGTGTCGTCGGACACGCGCTTCGGCTCGACACCGAGATCGCGCGCGCTCTTCTGCAGGAAGTGGCGCGTGAGCAGCGCAATGTCCTCGCTGCGTTCGCGCAGCGCCGGCAGGCGCAGCCGGATCACGTTGAGCCGGTGGTAAAGGTCCTCGCGGAACAGCCCCTGCCGCACGCGCGCCTCGAGATTCTGGTGCGTCGCGGCGATCACGCGCACGTTCGCGCGCAGCGGGTTGTGCCCGCCGACCCGATAGAACTGCCCGTCCGACAGCACGCGCAACAGGCGCGTCTGCAGGTCGAACGGCATGTCGCCGATTTCGTCGAGGAACAGCGTGCCGTTCTCGGCTTGCTCGAAGCGACCCTGCCGCGTCGTCTGCGCGCCGGTGAACGCGCCGCGCTCGTGGCCGAACAGCTCGGATTCGAGCAGGTCCTTCGGAATCGCCGCCGTGTTCAGCGCGATGAACGGCCCGTTCGCGCGCGGGCTGTGACGGTGCAGCGCACGCGCGACGAGCTCCTTGCCGGTGCCCGACTCGCCCGTGATCAGCACGGTCGCGGCCGAGTGCGACAGGCGGCCGATCGCGCGGAACATGTCCTGCATCGCAGGCGCCTGGCCGAGCATCTCGGGCGCCTCGGCGACGCGCTCGTCCTGCGGTGCGCCGGCGCGCAGGCTTTCCTCGACCGCGCGGCGGATCAGCTCGACCGCCTTGTCGACGTCGAACGGCTTCGCGAGATATTCGAACGCGCCGCCCTGGAACGCCGCGACGGCGCTGTCGAGATCGGAGAACGCCGTCATGATGATGACGGGCAGGCCCGGCAGCCGCTCGTGCATCGCCTGCAGCAACTCGAGCCCCGAGCCGCCCGGCATCCGGATGTCGGACACGAGCACCTGCGGCGTCTCGTGGTCGAGCGCGGCCAGCGCGTCGCGCACGTTCGCGAAGCTCTTCGTCGCGAAGCTGTCCCGGGCAAGCGCCTTTTCGAGCACCCAACGGATCGATTGGTCGTCGTCTACTATCCAGATCGGCTTCATAGGTCGGTCAGATATGGGGAAATCCGGTGAATCGCACTGTCGCCGCTCAATGGTCGAGCGGCAGCAGTATCTGAAATTCGGTACGTCCGGGCCGGCTTTCGACCTCGATCATCCCGTCATGCTGCTGCACGAACGTCTGCGCGAGCGTGAGGCCGAGGCCGCTGCCGTCTTCGCGCCCGGACACGAGCGGGTAGAAGATCCGGTCGCGGATCTCTTCCGGAATGCCGGGCCCGTTGTCGATCACATGCAAGTCCAGTGCCAGCCTGTACAGGCGCTTCGCGATCGTCACCTTGCGCGCGATACGGGTGCGCAGCTCGATCTTCGCGTCGCCCTGCGCGATCCGATCGCGCAGCGCCTGCGCGGCGTTGCGCACGATGTTGAGCAGCGCCTGGATCAGCTGCTCCTTGTCGCCGCGCAAATCCGGCACGCTCACGTCGTAGTCGCGCTCGATCGTGAGCCCGCGCGGGAATTCCGCGAGCATCACCGCGCGCACGCGTTCGCATACTTCATGAATGTTCACGTCGCCGACGATATGCGGATGCCGATGCGGCTCCAGCAACCGGTCGACGAGCGTCTGCAGGCGATCGGACTCCTTGATGATCACCTGCGTGTATTCGCGCAACTCGCCGCGCTCGCGCTCGCCGAGCTCGAATTCGAGCAGCTGGGCTGCGCCGCGAATTCCGCCGAGCGGGTTCTTGATCTCGTGCGCGAGGTTGCGGATCAGCTGCTTGTTGACCGCGGTCAGGTCGTGAATGCGCTCCTCGCGATCGGTGCGCGACTGCCGCTCGTTCTCGAACAGCTCGACGAGCACGAAATCGGGCGCGGTCTCGAGGAAGCCGACGATCGCGTGCACGTGCAGCGGTTCGCGGCCGGGCCGGTCGAGCACGGTATCGAGATGCGTCGCGTGAAAGCGCTCCTCGCCGATCGCGGTGATCGTCGACGCGAGTTCGTTCGCGTTCGGAAAAATCTCGCCCCACGGCCGCTGCGCGAGCTGCCGGCGCGAGATGTCGAGCATCGCCTCCGCGGACGGGTTCGCGAACGCGATCCGCAGCGTCTTGCGGTCGAGCACGATCACGACCGACGGCAACGCTTCCAGCCCCGCAAGCAGGCCCGAGCGCGCGAGCCGCTCATCGTCCGTCAGCCGCTCGGGCTGCCCCGTCTTCGCCTTGATCAGATTCTTCAGAACCATCTTGCGTGCTTGTCGCGCCTCACCGGGCCAGAAAATGAAAATCGCCGGAACAAAAAAGGGACGGCTGGGTGCCGTCCCCTTTCAGACTCCGCCGGCCCCGCCGCAGGCCGCGCGACGGGAACGAACCGGCATGACGGCGCTGAATCGAAGCGCCATCACCGATTACAGCGAGTAGTACATCTCGAACTCGATCGGGTGCGTCGTCATGCGGAACTTCGCCAGCTCCTGCTCCTTCAGCGCGAGGTACGCATCCAGCATGCCGTCCGTGAACACGCCGCCGCGCGTCAGGAACTCGCGATCCTTGTCGAGCGCTTCGAGTGCCTGGTCGAGGCCCGCGCAGACGGTCGGGATCTTTGCATCCTCTTCCGGCGGCAGGTCGTACAGGTTCTTGTCCGCAGCTTCGCCCGGATGGATCTTGTTCTGGATCCCGTCGAGGCCGGCCATCATCAGCGCCGTGAAGCACAGGTACGGGTTCGCCATCGGATCCGGGAAGCGCGTTTCGATGCGGCGGCCCTTCGGGTTCGACACGTGCGGAATGCGGATCGATGCCGAACGGTTGCGCGCCGAGTAAGCGAGCTTGACCGGTGCTTCGAAGTGCGGAACCAGGCGCTTGTACGAGTTCGTCGTCGGGTTCGTGATCGCGTTCAGCGCACGGGCGTGCTTGATGATGCCGCCGATGTAGAACAGCGCCAGTTCCGACAGGCCGGCGTAGCCGTTGCCCGCGAACAGGTTCTGGCCGTCCTTCCAGATCGACTGGTGAACGTGCATGCCCGAACCGTTGTCGCCGACGACCGGCTTCGGCATGAACGTCGCCGTCTTGCCGTACGAATGCGCGACGTTATGGATGATGTACTTCGACCATTGCGTCCAGTCCGCGCGCTCGACCAGCGTCGAGAACTTCGTGCCGATTTCGTTCTGGCCCTGACCCGCCACTTCGTGGTGGTGCACTTCGACCGGGATGCCGAGCTGTTCGAGCAGCAGGCACATTTCCGAACGCATGTCCTGGAACGAGTCGACCGGCGCGACCGGGAAGTAACCGCCCTTCGTGCCCGGACGGTGGCCCGTGTTGCCGCCTTCGAATTCCTTGCCCGACGACCACGGCGCTTCTTCCGAATTGATCTTCACGAAGCAGCCCGACATGTCCGTGTTCCACTGGACCGAGTCGAAAATGAAGAATTCCGGTTCCGGACCGAAGAACGCCGTGTCGCCGATACCCGTGCTCTTCAGGTACGCTTCGCCGCGCTTCGCGAGCGAACGCGGATCGCGCTCGTAGCCCTTGCCGTCGGCCGGTTCGACCACGTCGCAGGTCAGCACGAGGGTCGACTCTTCATAGAACGGGTCGACGAAGGCTGCGTTCGGGTCCGGCATGAGCAGCATGTCCGACGCCTCGATGCCCTTCCAGCCCGCGATCGACGAGCCGTCGAATGCATGGCCGCTTTCGAACTTGTCTTCGTCAAACGCCGAAACCGGCACCGACACGTGCTGTTCCTTGCCGCGCGTATCCGTGAAGCGGAAATCGACAAACTTGATGTCCTCGTCCTTCACGAGTTGCATGACGTCGGCGACGGTTTTACTCATAACCTCTTCTCCTGATTGAACAATTTCGGCGGACTGGGAACCGCCTCGTTTATCGAGCTGATCGGGGTCTGGCTTTGGCGCAGCGCGCCCCGATTCGACCAAATCCTATAAAGCAGCTTCCGTGCCATCTATGCGCAAGATCGGCGCGGATCGCGCCAGCGCTCGCCGCGACGGGGCTGCGCTGCGCGATTCCGGGGCCCGGCGCCGCGCCGGTCAACGGCCGAAAGCACCGTGATGGTGCAATTTCCGCAACACGCCGCGCCCGCGGAATCACTTTGGTGCACGCGCACCATTCTGCACTCTTTTGGTGAGCGCGTGTGCCGTGCCGCATGCGGGCGTCCGTGCCGCGACGCCGCGCTAGAATGTTTGTTTGACCGATAGGAGACTCCCTGCCATGAGTACGCTCGACCAGCTTTACGCGAAGGCCGACGAACGCCGCGCACAAGGCGCGCTCAACTACGCCGGCGCGCTGCTGCCGGTCGAAGCATTCGAACTGCTGCAGCTCGACCCGTCGGCGCGCCTCGTCGACGTGCGCACCCGCGCCGAGCTCGACTGGATCGGCCGTCCGCTCGTCGGCGACGGCCAGTACCTGCACCTCGAATGGACGCGCTACCCGGGCGGCGTGCCGAACGCCGAATTCGTCAACGAACTGAAGGCGGCCCTCCCGCCCGATACGCCCGTGCTGTTCCTGTGCCGCAGCGCCGCGCGCTCGAAGCTCGCCGCGGTCGCGTCGTCGCAGGCCGGCTTCGCGAAGGCGTTCGACCTGCTCGAAGGCTTCGAGGGCGCCAAGGACGCCGAAGGCCACCGCAAGACGGTCGACGGCTGGTGCTTCCGGAAACTGCCCTGGATCGGCGCCTGACGGCGCGCCCCTCCTGCCGGTCGCGACTGCATCATCGTCGAGCCCGGCAATGACATGCCGATGACGGGCCGCGTTGCGCGGCTCGTGGCTTTTGCGCAGCCGCTCAGGCGCGCGGCGTGTCGGGCTCGACGACATCGCCGCCAAGCAGGTGCACGCCTTCGCGCAGCTTCACGAACGCGGCCGCGACCGCTTCCGGCTCGCCCTTCACGCCGAGGTCGATGTGACGGCGCGCGTAGACCCCGCCGCGCTCCGCATCGCCGACGCTCGGCAGGCTGAACACGCGCACGCCCGGGAAATCGCGTTCGATGCGCTCCATCAGCGGCGTGAGCGTCGATTCCGGCAGTTCGAACACGTACAGCGAGCGCTCCGCGTGCGGCGTCGCGTGATGCAGATGCGCGTATTTCGTATCGAGCACCCATTCGATCATCGGCCACGCCATCACCGGGAAGCCCGGCACGAAGTGGAGATCGCCGGCCGAGAAGCCGGGAATCCGGTTATAGCCGTTCGGGATGATCGTCGCGCCGACCGGAAACACGCCCATGTTGAAACGGTGCTGGTTCTCCGGCGAGTCGAAATCGACGGGCTTCGTCGGATCGGTGTGCGTTTCGCGAACCCGCTCCGCGATCAGCGCCTTCGCTTCCGGATGAAGTTCGAGCGGCACGCCGAGCGCGGCAGCCGCGCACTGGCGCGTGTGGTCGTCGGGCGTCGCGCCGATCCCGCCCGTCGAGAACACGATGTCGCCGGACGCGATCGCGCGCGCGAGCGTCGCCGTGATGCGCGCCGGATCGTCGCCGACGTATTCGGCCCAGTCGAGCGCGAGGCCGCGCGCGCCGAGCAGCTCGATGACCTTCGCCAGATGCTTGTCCTGCCGGCGGCCCGAAAGGATTTCGTCGCCGATGATGATGATGCCGATGCTCATGCCTGCCCCATGTCGATTGCGGTGGCGCGCGCGCTCGCGCGCAGGTCCTCCAGCGCGCGCAGGCAATAGTGCCCGAACCACAGCGCCGAGAAGACGAGAATGAAAGCGTAAACCCAGATCATGGCCGCCGCGACGAACGGAAACAGCACCATCATCCAGATCGACGACACCCACACGAAGGTCGGCACGGTGCCGAGCAGCCCGGTCGCGACGCCGATGCCGATCAGCGGCCAGCGGTGCTGCCGCACGAGCGTACGGCGCTCGTCGCGGCTCGCGTGCAGCGCGAGCGCGTCGTAGGTCATCACGCGGTACGTGAGCCAGCCCCAGATCACCGGCGGCAGCAGCGCGAAGAACGGCGGGATCAGCCACAGCGGGATCGTGACGACGAGCACGACGACGCCGACGAGCGCCGCCCACAGCGAATTGAACGCGCTGCCGAAGAAGGTGCCGCCCCGCTTCGGCTCGAGCGCCGCGAACTGCCGGTTCGACAGGTGCTTGATCACGACCGGCATCGAAATCGTCGCGATCAGCAGCAGCACGGTCAGCACGATCAGCGGGATCGCGAGCGACACGACCACGAACGGCGCGACGACCGCATGCAGCTGCGACATGCCGATCGCGTCGAATGCGCGATACAGCGCGGCCGTCAGCACGAAGCCGTCGAGCGCGCCGCGCGCGGCATCGATCAGCGTCTGCCACGAGAACCACAGCACGACGCCCCACAGGACGGCCGAGACCAGGAACGGCATCAGGGTGAGCCAGAGCATGCGCGGGTGCAATGCGCTCGCCAATGCGCGGACGAAGGAGCGCAGCAAGTCGTTCATGCGAGCCTGTATCGACGGATAAAAACGGGGAAAGGATAAACCACACGGCCCGCATGCGCCAAAGCGCATGCGGGCCGTGTGGGAGAACCGTTCAACGGGAGCGTGGCCGGGTCAGGCCGACGCCGCGCCGCGCTTCGCGGGGAACAGGCGCCGGAAGATCCGCACGAACGCGAGGCCGTGCTGCGACCAGAAGCCTTCGCCGTAGGACACGCCCTCGACCTGCTCGCGGATGCCGGTCGGCTCGACCGTGCGGTTCCACGACGCGGTGCCGAACATCATGTCCCACCACGGGAACAGCACGCCGAAGTTGCAGCCGTACTTCGTGCCTTCGTGACCGTAGCCGACCGCGTGGTGGCGCCGGTGGAAGATCGGGCTCACGAGCAGGCGCTCGCCGAGCCGGCCGAACGACAGCCGCGCATTCGTGTGCTGGATGCTCTGCATGAAGTTCGTGAACGCGGTCAGCACGACGAATTGCGACGGCGTCACGCCGATCACGAGCGCGATTGCCGCGAAGAAGCACGACTGGATCGCGTCGTCGAGCAGGTGGTTGCGGTCGTCGCACCACAGCGACATCTGCCGCTGGCTGTGATGCACCGCGTGCAGCTCCCACCAGATGCCGAACTTGTGCTGCCAGCGGTGATACCAGTAGCCGGCGAAGTCGAGCACGACGAGGTAGACCGCGAACGCGACGATCGGCTGCGAGGTCACGCCCGGCCACAGATAGTCGAGGTTGACGTTCGCTACGCCGTGCAGGCGCAGCCATGCCTGGAAGTTGTCGAACACCGGCTGCAGCGCGAAGAAGAAGAACAGCGTGTAGATGCCGAGCTTCGAGATCGCCGTGTAGATCACGTCGACCCGCACGGCACGGCGGTTCTTCCAGCGTTCGACCGGCAGCAGCGCCTCGAGCGGGCGCAGCAGCGCGAACATCAGCACCATCTGCAATGCGCCGATGATCACCCAGTACAGCGCGTCGTAGGTGTCCTCGTCATAGTCCATCAGGTTGAACTTGAAGAGGAGCGGCTGCACGACATCGACGTACAGCCAGGTCTGGATGTCCGACACGAACGCATCGATCAGGTGCAGCATCGCTCGCCTCCGCCCGTCACGCGCCGTTCGCCGCCTTCCACGGCGCGCGGTCGTAGAAGTAGATGCCGTGCGGCGAACGGCCGACGGAGATCGTCTGCACCAGCTTGCGCGACGCCAGGTCGATGATCCCGACCTTCTTCGCAAAGCGGAACGTCACCCACATCGTCTTCTTGTCGGCGGACAGTTCCATGTCGTCCGGCCCCGGCAGCAGGCCGGTGATATCGCCGACGTTGGTCAGCGTGTTTTCGTCGATGATGCTGATCGTGTTCGCGACCCGGTTCGTCACCGCGACGTGCGTGCCGTCGGCGAGCGAGCGGAAGTTGTGCGCGCCCTTGCCCGTATAGATTTGCTTGACGACCTTCTGGTTGCGCCAGTCGACCACCGCGACGTAATCCGCGCCGGTCATCCCGACCAGCAGGTACTTGTCGTCCGGCGTGAGCCACAGGCCGGCCGGCACCTTGCCGACCTTCATCTTCCACTTGACCGTCTGCGTCGGCAGGTCGATCGCCGCGAGCTCGCCGGACACCTGCAGCGACACGAGCACCGTCTTGCTGTCCTTCGTGAACGCGAGGTGGCTCGGCATGACGGCGAGCGGCACGCGCTTCGCGAGATGCAGGTTCTGGCCGTCGTAGCTGTAGAGGTCGACGCGGTCGAGCCGCAGGCCGGCCGCCGCGAACCACTTGCGATCGGGCGAGAAGCCGAGCTGGTAGGGATCGTCGATCCCTTCGACGGTGCGCTGCAGCTTGCCCGTCTTCGGATCGAGGAACATCAGGCTGTTCGAGACCGAATTCGCGACGATCAGCGACGAATTGTCGGGCGTCGCCATCAGGTGGTGCGGTTCCTTGCCGGTCGGCATCGTGCCGACGACCTGGCGGGTCTGCTGGTCGATCAGGGAAAGCGTCGCTTCGGCCGAATTGAGGACGATCACGTTATTCGCGTGTGCGGCGGGCGCCAGCACGGCGGCGGCCAGCACGAGCGTGCGGCCGAGGGAAAGGAAAGTGGGCATGAAGACTCACGTCGAGAAACAACCGTCATTGTAAAACGTTCAACCGGCCCCGCCGGTTGACGCAAGCCGGCGTTGCGCCACTTCGACGCACGCCGCGGCGGCCGGACAGGCCGGCTCGGCAAGCGCCACGCGGCCGGCCGGAGCCGGCAGCCGGTGCGGGCCCGGGAAACCGATGTTGCGCTAGCGCTGCATCGACTCCCAGACCTTGTGCAGCCGCTTGACAGAGACCGGCATCGGCGTGCGCAGTTCCTGGGCGAACAGCGAAATCCGCAGTTCCTCGAGCAGCCAGCGGAATTCGGCGAGCCGCGGGTCGACAACGCCGCCGCGCTGCGACACCGCACGCTGGTACTGCTGGACGAGCGGCAGCAGGTCGGCGGACTGCTTCGCGTCGCGCGCCGGATCGGCCTTCAGCTTGTCGATCCGCAGCGCGATGCCCTTCAGGTAGCGCGGGAAGTGCGCAAGCTGCATGTAAGGCGTGTCGATCACGAAACGCTTGCCGGCCAGCGCGGCGAGCTGCTGCTGCAGATCCGCGTGGGCCTGCGCGAACGGCTTCGCCTGCGCGAGCTTCTTCACGAGGCCCGCGTATTCGGCCAGGATCTGCCCGACGAGCCGCGCGATTTCCTGCGCAAGCAGGTTCAGGCGGCTGCGGCCCTCGTCGCGGCGCGCGTGGAAGCTCGCGTCGTCGTCGGGCAGCGGGTCCTGCAGGCACGCGCGGTCGAGCGCCGTGTCGATCAGCTGGTCGCGCAGCTCGTCCTGCGTGCCGAGCGACATGTACTGCATCGCCATCTCGCGCAGGCCCGGCAGGTTCTTCTCGAGAAACTTGATCGGCTCCTTCAGCTGCAGCGCGAACAGCCGCCGCAAGCCGGCCCGGTGGATGCGCGCGGCCTCCTCCGGCGAATCGAACACCTCGACGTCGCAATGCGTGGCGCGGTCGACCAGCGCCGGGTAGCCGTACAGCGTCTGGCCGCGCCGGCGGATCTCCAGCAGCTCGGGAAGCTTGCCGAAATTCCACGTCGTCAGGTTCTCGTACAGCGCCGTCGCGCCGGTTTCCGCCGGGGCGGCTGTCTGCGGCGCCGCGCCCTTGCCGGCCTTCCCGCCGCGGCCGGCGGCACCGGCCGTGGCGGCAGCCGCCGGCGCCTGGCCGGCGGCCTGACCGGCCTCGGCACCGCCGCCGGTCGCGATCGTCGACGCCGCCGCGATCTTCTGGAACTGCTGCTGCGCCTGCGCACCCAGCTCCTGGCGAAGCTGCGCGAGATTGCGCCCCATCGCGAGCTGGCGGCCGTGCTCGTCGATCACCTTGAAGTTCATGAACAGGTGCGCGGGCAGCGTCTCGAGCTTGAAGTCGGCCGTCTTCATCGCGACCTGCGTCTCGCCGCGCACGTCGGCGATCAGCGCCTCGACCAGCCCGCCCGCGCCGAAGCGCTCGCGGCCCATCCGCTCGACGAAGCCGGCCGCGTACTCGGGCAGCGGCACGCAGTGCCGGCGCAGCTTCTGCGGCAGCGACTTCAGCAACAGCTGCACCTTTTCCTTCAGCATCCCCGGCACCAGCCACTCGCAGCGGCGCGCGTCGACCTGGTTCAGCGCGTAGAGCGGCACCGCGAGCGTCACGCCGTCGCGCGGCGCGCCGGGCTCGAAGTGGTAGGTCAGCGCCATCTCGACGCCCGCCATCGTCGCGCGCTTCGGGAACAGCTCGGTCGTCACGCCGGCCGCCTCGTGGCGCATCAGGTCGTCGCGCGACAGGTACAGCAGGCGCAGCTTGTCCGCCGGCTGGCCGCTCTTCTTCACCTCGTCGCGGTACCAGCGCTCGAACGCGACGCCCGTATGGATGCCGTCGGGGAGCGCTTGGTCGTAAAACCCGTAAATCAGTTCGTCGTCGACCAGCACGTCCTGCCGGCGCGACTTGTGCTCGAGCTGCTCGATGTCGGCCAGCAGCTTGCGGTTGTGCGCGAAGAACGCGAGCTTCGTGTCGAATTCGCCTTCCACGAGCGCGCCGCGGATGAAGAGTTCGCGCGCCCGCGCCGGATCCTGTGCGCCGAACGCGACACGCCGGCGGTGGTAGATCGGCAGCCCGTACAGCGTCGCGCGCTCGAACGCGCTGACCTGCGCCGGGCGCTTTTCCCAGTGCGGCTCCGACAGCGATTTCTTCAGCAGGTGCGCGCCGATCTTCTCGACCCATTCGGGCTCGATCTTCGCGAGGCAGCGCGCATACAGCCGGCTCGTCTCGACAAGCTCGGCCGCCATCACCCAGCGGCCGGCCTTCTTCGCGAGCGCGGAGCCCGGCCACAGGTAGAACTTGATCCCGCGCGCGCCGAGGTAGTGCGGATCGTCCTCGGCCTTCATTCCGAGGTTGCCGAGCAGACCCGTCAACAGGGCCAGATGCACCTGTTCGTAGGTCGCCTCGGTTTCGTTGAGTCGCCAGCCGTGCTCGCGCACGACGGTCAGCAACTGCGAATGGACGTCGCGCCACTCGCGCAGCCGCAGGTGCGACAGGAAGTTCTGCCGGCACGCGTCGATCAGTTGGCGATTCGACTTCTTGTGCGCGACCGCCTCCTCGAACCACGCCCAGATCTTCAGCCACTGCAGGAATTCGGAACGCTCGTCGGCGAACCGGCGATGTGCCTGGTCGGCCTGCTCCTGCGCCTCGATCGGCCGGTCGCGCGGGTCCTGCACGGACAGCGCGCTCGCGATGATCAGCACCTCGCGCAGCGACTGCTGGTCGCGCGCGGCGAGAATCATCCGGCCGACGCGCGGGTCGAGCGGCAGCCGCGCGAGTTCGCGGCCGAGCGGCGTCAGCGCGTTGTCGTCGTCGACCGCGCCGAGTTCGTTGAGCAACTGGTAGCCGTCCGCGATCGCGCGGCCGGGCGGCGGCTCGAGGAACGGAAACGTTTCGATCGCCGTCAGGTGCAGCGACTTCATCCGCAGGATCACCGACGCGAGCGACGAGCGCAGGATTTCCGGATCGGTGAAGCGCACGCGCGCCTGGTAGTCGCTTTCCTCGTACAAACGGATGCAGATGCCGTCGGCCACGCGGCCGCAGCGGCCCGCGCGCTGGTTCGCCGCCGCCTGCGAGATCGACTCGACCTGCAGCTGCTCGACCTTGTTCCGGTACGAATAGCGCTTCACGCGCGCGAGACCGGTATCGACGACGTAGCGGATGCCCGGCACCGTCAGCGAAGTCTCGGCCACGTTGGTCGCGAGCACGATCCGGCGCGCGTTCGACGCCTTGAACACCTTGTCCTGGTCGGCCGCCGACAGCCGCGCGAACAGCGGCAGGATCTCGGTGTGCGGCGGATGGTGCTTGCGCAGCGCCTCGGCCGCCTCGCGGATCTCGCGCTCGCCGGGCAGGAACACCAGCACGTCGCCCGAGCCCTCACGGCACAGCTCGTCGACCGCGTCGACGATCGCGTCCATCAGGTCGCGCTCGGCTTCGCGCGCGGTCTTCACACGATCGCGGCCCGCCGTACCTTCGGCGTTTTTCACGGCCGGGCGATCCTCGGCCACCGGGCGGTAGCGCATCTCGACCGGATACAGCCGCCCGCTCACCTCGATCACGGGCGCCGGGCGCTCGTCGGTGCCGAAATGGCGCGCGAAGCGATCGGCGTCGATCGTCGCGGACGTGACGATCAGCTTCAGGTCCGGCCGCCTCGGCAGGATTTCCTTCAGGTAGCCGAGCAGGAAGTCGATGTTCAGGCTGCGCTCGTGCGCCTCGTCGATGATCAGCGTGTCGTACGCCTTCAGCAGCGGGTCGGTCTGCGTCTCGGCGAGCAGGATGCCGTCCGTCATCAGCTTCACGGACGCACCCGGCGCGAGATTGTCGGTAAAGCGCACCTTGTAGCCGACCACCTCGCCGAACGGCGTGCCGAGCTCCTCGGCGATCCGGCGGCCGGTCGACGACGCGGCCAGGCGGCGCGGCTGCGTGTGGCCGATCAGGCCCGTGCCGCCGGCGCCGAGGCCGCGGCCGAGATCGAGACAAATCTTCGGCAGCTGCGTGGTCTTGCCCGAGCCGGTTTCACCACAGACGATGACAACCTGGTGACCGGCGATCGCGCGCGCGATTTCGTCGCGCCTGCCCGACACGGGCAGGCTTTCGGGGTAGGTGATCGGCGGGACGGGATTCGGCGGAACCGCGGCGCGCGGCAGACGCTCGCGGCGCGGTGTGCGCGCCTCCGCTGCATGGGGCGCGTCCACCGTGGCCGGCTGGCGCGCATCGCCTCGCCGTTCGTCGCCGCGCGGCCCGCGCGGCGGCTGGCCGGCCGGCTTTTCCTGCTGCTGGCGCGGCGGCTGGCCCTGCTGCTGGCGCGCATCGGCCGCACCCTCCGGGTGCCGGGCCAACGGCGCTTTGGCCCGCGTCGGCGCGGGACTTTTAGGTACATTCGACATGGGGGCGCATTATAATCCCGCCCATGAATTCCCAAACCGACCTCCCCCCCGCCCAGACCGGTGCCGCGACGACGCCGGCCGCCGACGATTCGGCCGCCAGCCACGCGCAGTTCGTCGACTGGATGCGCTCCGTCGCGCCCTATATCCACAAGTTCCGCAACAGCACGTTCGTCGTGGGGTTCGGCGGCGAGGTGGTGCAGCAGGGGCTGCTGAACGCGCTTGTGTCCGACATCGCGCTGCTGCAGGCGATGGGCATCCAGATCGTGCTCGTGCACGGCTCGCGCCCGCAGGTCGAGGAGCAGTTGAGCCTGCACGGTGTCGAATCCGAATTTTCGCACGGCCTGCGCATCACCGATGCGCGCGCGCTCGAATCCGCGAAGGAGGCGGCCGGCGAAGTGCGCCTCGACATCGAGGCCGCGATCAGCCAGGGCCTGCCGAACTCGCCGATGGCGCACGCGCACATCAGCGTCGTGTCGGGCAACTTCGTGACCGCGCGGCCGGTGGGGATTCTCGACGGGGTCGATTTCGCGCATACGGGCATCGTGCGCAAGATCGACGCCGAGTCGATCCGCCATTCGCTCGCGAGCCGCAAGCTCGTGCTGCTGTCGCCGCTCGGCTTCTCGCCGACCGGCGAGGCGTTCAACCTGTCGATGGAAGACGTCGCGTCGGCCGCCGCGATCGCGTTGCGCGCCGACAAGATCGTGTTCCTGACCGACGGGCCCGGCATCGTCGACGACCAGGGCGACCTGATCCGCGAAATGTCGCTCGACTCGGCCGCCGACCTGCTCGATTCCGGCGACCTGCAGGGCGACGACGCGTTCTTCCTGAAGCACGCGATCCGCGCGTGCCGCGGCGGCGTGACCCGCGCGCACCTGATCCCGCAATCGCTCGACGGCAGCATGCTGCTCGAACTGTTCCTGCACGACGGTGTCGGCACGATGATCTCGTACGAGAATCTCGAAAGCCTGCGCGAGGCGACGCCGGACGACGTCGGCGGCATCCTGTCGCTGATCGAGCCGCTCGAGACCGACGGCACGCTGGTGCGGCGCGGCCGCCACCAGATCGAACGCGACATCGATCATTTCTCGGTGATCGAGCACGATGGCGTGCTGTTCGGCTGCGCGGCGCTCTATCCGTATCCGCTGGAGAAGATCGGCGAGATGGCGTGCCTGACCGTCGCGCCGGAAGCGCAGGGCTCGGGCGACGGCGAACGCCTGCTCAAGCGCGTCGAGCAGCGCGCGCGGGCGCGCGGCCTCACGCACATCTTCGTGCTGACGACGCGCACCGAGCACTGGTTCCTCAAGCGCGGCTTCGTCAAGGTCAGCGTCGACGACCTGCCGGAAGACCGCCGCAAACTCTATAACTGGCAGCGCAAGTCGCTCGTGCTGATGAAGCAGCTCTGAGCGCAGGCACGACTGCCCTCCCCCCAGTTCGATTACAGGAGAAGTACACGATGGCTCGAATGATTCAATGCGCGAAGCTCGGCAAGGAAGCCGAAGGCCTCGATTTCCCGCCGCTGCCGGGCGAACTCGGCAAGCGCATTTACGAGAGCGTCTCGAAAGAAGCGTGGCAGGGCTGGCTCAAGCAGCAGACGATGCTGATCAACGAAAACCGCCTGAACATGGCCGACCCGCGCGCGCGCCAGTACCTGTTGAAGCAGACCGAGAAGTACTTCTTCGGCGACGGCGCGGACCAGGCGTCCGGCTACGTGCCGCCGACGGAAGGCTCATGACGTGATGCGTGCGGCCGGCAACCTGCCGGCCCCGTGATCCAGAGAAAACGGCACCGTGTATCGCACGGTGCCGTTTTCTTTTGGGGAGGTGCGACCGGTGCGATCCGGCCGCACCTATGGCGGCGCCCGCGCTGGCGGCGGCCGCACCGCTCAACCGGCCGGTTTCAGCGCGCCATCGTCGCCCGGCGGCTCCGCCCCGCCGGCGGCGTTTTCAGCACTTCCGCCTTCGGCAGCCCATTCGGCCGCGTCGCTGCGCTCGGCCGTCGACAGTTCGTCCGCGCGATACCCGGTGCGATTCAGCAGCGCCACCATGCAGACGAGCGACACGAACGCATAAAGCCCCGACGCGATCGCGACGCCGACGATGCTGCCGGTCGCGTTGAGGATCGCCTGCGCGAGCACGGGCGTGCCGCCGCCGACCACGAGCGCGCTCAGTTGATACGCGAGCGACAGGCCCGTGTAGCGGATGTTCGCCGGAAACACGCGGGCGAGCACGCCGCCGACCGCGCCGTAGAACAAGGCCGACGGGATCGTCGAGATGCACATGCCCGCGACAGCCACCCAGTACGAACGCGTCGCGAGCGCATGGAACATCACGGGCATCAGCACGATTTCCGGGATCAGGATCCAGCACATCGCGCGGCGCATGTCGACCTTCGACACGAACCATGCGCCGACCGGCTGCATCAGGAACTGCACGACGAGCGAGATCGACAGGATACCGAGGAACGTGCCCTGCGCGTAGCCGAGCTCCTTCGTCGCCCACGACAGCGCGAACGTGCTGCGGAAGTACGTGACGTTGATCACCGGCAGCGTGCCGGCCGCGAGCAGCACGACCACCCAGTGGTCGCGCACGACCTCGCGCAGCGGCAGCTTCACCGTGCGCTTGCGCGCGAGCACACGCTGCATGTCGGCCGACTCCTCGAGCTTCAGCCGGATCACCATGCCGATGATCACGAGCACGGCCGACAGCAGGAACGGAATGCGCCAGCCCCACATCAGGAAGGACGGCGTCGGCAGCGCGCTCAGCGCGAAAAACGCGGCCGTCGCGAGCAGGTTGCCGGTGGGCGAGCCCTGCTGTGCGAACGCCGCGTACAGGATGCTGCGATGCTTCGGCGCGTTCTCGCTCGCGATCAGCACCGCGCCGCCCCACTCGCCGCCGACCGCGATGCCCTGCAGCACGCGCAGCACGACGAGGCCGACCGGTGCCCATACGCCGATCTGCGCGTAGCCGGGCAGCAGGCCGATGCCGGTCGTCGCGAGGCCCATCATCACCAGCGTGATCACGAGCGCGGTCTTGCGGCCGACGCGATCGCCGAGATGGCCGAACACGATCCCGCCGAGCGGCCGCGCGGCGAAGCCGGCCCAGAACGTGACGAACGCGAGCAGCGTCGCGACGCCGGGATCCATCGTGCTCGAAAAGAACACCTTGCCGAACACGAGCGCCGCGGCCGTGCCGTAGATGTAGAAGTCGTACCACTCGATCGTGGTGCCGACGAACGCCGCGAAAGCGGCGCGGCCGGGCCGCGGCTGCGCGGCGGGCGGGGATTGCGGACGGCTCATCGATGTCTCCATGTTGGTGATCGGTGGCGCGACTGTCGCGCGCCTTTCCCGGGTGGCCGGCATTGCACCGCCGGCCGGCGGCGTCGTGTCAGTCGGGTGCCGTGTTCAGCACGCCGGCATCGAGCAGTTGCTGCTGAAGCGCACGATCGATGCCGAGCCGATCGAGCACCGCGCGTGTGTCGCGGCCAAGCGCGGGCGGCGGCGTTCGGTAGGTGGCCGGCGTGCGCGACAGCTTCACCGGCGACGCGGTGCCGCGATACGCGCCGATCTCGACGAACAGGTTCCGGTGCAGCGCATGCGGATCGTGCGCGACGTCGGCCACCGTTCGCACCGGCCCGCACGGCACGCCGGCCGCCATCAGGTCGCGCGCGAGCGGCTCGCATGCGTGCGCGGCGAGCCGCGCTTCGAGTTCGGCCTTCAGCTCGGGCCGGTGCGCGCAGCGGCTGCGGTTGTCGACGAAGCGCGGGTCGCCCGCGAGCGCCGGCGCGCCAAGATGCGCGACGAGCCGCGCGAACTGCCGGTCGTTGCCGACCGCGAGGAAGATCGGCACGGTCGCCGTGCGGTAGCTGTCGTACGGCGCGATGTTCGGATGCGCGTTGCCGCTGCGCTCCGGCACGCGCCCCGAGCCGAAGAAGTTCGGCAGGTGCGGATGCAGCAGCGACACGCCGCAGTCGTACAGCGCGATGTCGATCGACTGCCCCCGCCCGCTCTTCTCGCGCTCCGCGAGCGCCAGCAGGATGCCGGCGAGCGCGTTGAGCCCCGTGACCATGTCGACGATCGGCAGGCCGATGCGCGTCGCGTCGCCGTCGCGCTCGCCGTTGACGCTCATCAGCCCGGCCATCGCCTGGATCACCGCGTCGTAGCCGGGCAGCCCGCCGAGCGGACCGTCCTCGCCGAAGCCCGTCACCGCGCAGTGGATCAGGCGCGGGAAACGCGGCTGCAGGTCGCGCGCATAGTCCATCCCCCAGCGCGCGAGCGTGCCGGGCTTGAAGTTCTCGACGAGCACGTCGGCCTCGTCGAGCAGACGCCACAGGATCGCGCGCCCTTCGTCGCGCGACAGGTCGAGCGCGAGCCCTTCCTTGTTGCGGTTGACGCCCATGAAGTACCAGGCCGTATCACCGAGGAACGGCGGCCCCCAGCCGCGCGTCTCGTCGCCGGCCGGCGGCTCGATCTTGACCACCGTCGCGCCGTGGTCGGCGAGCGCCTGCGTGCAGTACGGGCCGCCGAGCACGCGGCTCAGGTCGACGACCTTCAGGCCGTCGAGTGCACTACGCGTCGGGTTCATCGTTCGACCTCCGGCAGCAGGTCGAGCGCCATGTCGAGCGGGATCGGCGTGCCGCGCAGCAGCGCGTCGAACGCAGCCGGTTCGTCGTCGCGCGACGCCGGCGCGAGCGGATCGACCGGCAGCAACTTGTGGCGCACGATCAGGTGCGCGAGCGCGAGGCGCCGGAAATCCGGCGCGAGCCGCGCACCCTCGCAGGCCATCAGCACGGCCGCGCTCGCGTAGTACAGCGCGGATGCGGCCTGCCGCACGCGTGCGTCGTCGCCTTCCGCCGCGACCCGCGCTAGCGTGTCGCATGCGCGCGCGAAAATGCGCCGCAGCGCCGCGCGGCTCGCGTCGGGCAGCGGCGCCACGCCGAGCCGGTCGCCGAGGAACGCGCGCAGCGCGTCGAGCGCGTGCTCGCGCTGTGCGGCCCGCGCGACGTCGAGCGCGACGATGTTGCTCGTGCCTTCCCAGATCGAGCCCAGATGCGCATCGCGCACGACACGCGCGTCGCTCCATTCCTCGATGTAGCCGGTGCCGCCGCGCACTTCCATCGCATCGCCCGTCACGCGGCGCGCGTCGCGCGTCGCGCGGAACTTGATCAGCGGCGTCAGGATCCGCACGCAGCGCGCGGCCTGCTCGTCACCCGCATCGGCCTGCGGCAGCAGCAGCGCGATCTGCATGAACATCGCGCGCGCGGCCTCGGCCGGCAGCAGCATCTTCATCAGCTGGCGCTGCATCAGCGGCATCTCGATCAGCTTGCGGCCGAAAGCCTCGCGATGCGCGGCGACGTGCAGCGCTTCGTTCAGCGCGCGCCGCATCAGCCCCGCCGCGCGCACGCCGTTCGACAGCCGCGACATGTTGATCATGTCGGCCATCTGGTGAAAGCCGCGGCCGATCTCGCCGATCAGGTAGGCCTGCGCGCCTTCGAGCGCGATCTCGCCGCTCGCCATCGAACGGCTGCCGAGCTTGTCCTTCAGCCGCACGATCCGGTAGCGGTTGCGCGTGCCGTCCGGCAGCGTCTTCGGCAGCAGGAACAGTGCCAGGCCCTTGATGCCGTCCGGCGCACCGTCGGGCCGCGCGAGCACCATCGCGAGATCGGCGTCCGCGTTCGAGCAGAACCACTTGTCGCCGGTCAGGCGCCATATCGTCTCGCCGTGCGCGTCCGTCTCGCGCGCCGCGCGCGTCGCAATGCGGCCGACGTCGGAGCCGGCCGCCTGCTCGGTCATGAACATCGCGCCCTGGTACAGCGTGTCGAAGTCGCGCGACGCGAGCATCGGCAGGTAGCGCGCGACGAGCGCCGGATCGCCGAAGCGGCGCAGCGTGCGCGTCAGCGAATCGGTCATGCTGACCGGGCAGCACAGCCCGAATTCCGCCTGCACGAACAGGAACGTCAGCGCGTACTTGACGAGCGGCGGCACGGCTTCGGGCCCGTGGCTCAGCGACGCGAGCCCGAGCTCGGAATACGCGACGCGTTCGAGCGCGACATAGGCGGGATCCTTGTCGATCCGCTGCACGGCCTCGCCGCGCCGGTCGCGGTGCTCGAGCACGGGCGGGTGCTTGTCCGCGCGCGACGCCCATTCGTCGAGCTCGCCCGACACGCGTGCGCCGAGCGCGCGAAGCCGCGGCTCGAGTTCGG
The DNA here is from genome assembly GCF_003330765.1 of Burkholderia pyrrocinia. Lineage (NCBI taxonomy): Bacteria > Pseudomonadati > Pseudomonadota > Betaproteobacteria > Burkholderiales > Burkholderiaceae > Burkholderia > Burkholderia pyrrocinia. Next base: position 2,478,421 of record NZ_CP024902.1, read on the forward strand.
CATAGTGCGCATCGCCGAGATGCAGCTTCAGCAACGCGCCGAGGTCGGGATCGGCGGTGAAGAAATTGATGCCCCGGCTGTCGGGGATGTTGGATGCGCCGGTATCCGGCGTGCGGGCGGTGTCGTTCATGCGTGTGTCTCCTGGGTTGCCTGCACGTCGGCCGGACCTGGCGCCGCGGCGCCCGGCCAGCCCTGTGCAAAGCCTCCCGCAGAGCGTAGGCGCGCGATCGATAAGCGTCCAATACAGGATTTATCCGGTACGATAGATATCGCTTATCGATGCCGGCGCCGGGAGGAGACACCATGGAACTGAGGCAGTTGCGCTACTTCGTGGCGGTCGCCGAGGAGCTGCATTTCGGGCGCGCGGCGAAGCGCCTGTTCATCTCGCAGCCGGCGCTGAGTTTCGACATCCGCAAGTTCGAGGATGCGCTCGGCGTGCAGCTCTTCTCGCGCACCAACAAGACCGTCGCGCTGACCAACGCGGGCGAGGTGCTGCTCGGCGAAGCGCGCCGGCTGCTGCTGCAGGCAGCCGAAGCCGAGCGCCTGACGGTGCGCTCCGCATCGGGTCTCGCGGGCCGGCTACGGATCGGCTTCGTCCATTCGATGCTGTATCGCGGGCTGCCCGATGCCGTGCGGCGCTTCGAAGCCGACTACCCGGGCGTCGAGGTCGTGCTGAGCGAGATGAACACGCAGGCGCAGGTGCAGGCGATCCAGCGCGGCCAGATCGATCTTGGCTATGCGCACTGGGGCCACTTCCCGCCCGAGGTCGAATCGGTGCCCGTCTATACGGAACCGTTCGTGTGCTGCCTGCCGGCCGCGCATTCGCTCGCGCGGCACAAGCGGGTCGCGCTCGCCGCGCTCGCGGCGGAACCGTTCATCCTGTTTCCGCGCGAAGCGGCGCCGCACTATCACGACCTGATCATCGCGCAGTGCGTGAACGCGGGATTCAGCCCGCTGATCCGCCACGAGGCGCGGCTGTGGCAGACGATCCTGTCGATGATCGAGTTCGGAATGGGCGTCGCACTGGTGCCGCGCGTGCTGCAGCAGGTGAAAAGCGAGCGGCTCGCGTTCCGGCCGTTGAAGGATGCGTCGCTCGAATCGCGCACGCTCGCGCTGAAGCGCAGCGGCGCCGCCGAACCGGTTGCGCTGCGCTTCGCCGACTATGTACGCGCATCGATCGACGCGCTGCCCGCGCTCGCGGGCTGAGCGTGCGACCGGACCTGCCCGGGTGGCACGACAGGCTCGTGGAGGCGAGACGGGCCTTTGCGCGTGCCTGAAAAATTTTGCAGAAAGGGCTTTACGAACCCCAAAAGCTCTGACATAATTTCAGCTTCTTTGGGCGGTTAGCTCAGCGGTAGAGCACTGCCTTCACACGGCAGGGGTCACTGGTTCGATCCCAGTACCGCCCACCAAAGATTTCAAGGGCCTGCGTCTCACGACGCAGGCCCTTTTCGTTTTGGCTGGTCCCGCGGTGCGGACGCCATGCGACGCCGCATCCGCACGCAGCGCCTGCTTACCTCGCACGCCCCACCCGCTCCGCCGTCGCGTCGAACGCGCGCCGCGCCTTGTCGACGATCTCGTCGACCTCCGCCTCGCGAATCACGAGCGGCGGCGACAGCAGCATCCGGTCGCCGGTCGCGCGCATGATCAGGTTGCCGTTGAAGCAGAAGTCGCGGCAGATCGTGCCGATATCGACGTCCGCGCCGAACCGCTCGCGCCGGTCCCGATCGCGCGCAAGCTGAACGCCCGCGACCAGCCCTGTTCCCGCAATCTCCCCGACGATCGGATGGTCGCCCAGCGCGCCGCGCAGCCGGCGCTGAAAATACGGCCCGATGTCGGTCTTCACGCGTTCGACGATCCCTTCGTCGCGCAGCACTTTCAGGTTCGCGACCGCGACGGCCGCGGCGACCGGATGGCCCGAGTACGTGAGGCCGTGGTTGAATTCTCCGTTGTCGATGATCGGCCGCGCGACACGCTCGTGAATGCCGACGGCGCCCATCGGCACATAGCCCGACGTGAGGCCCTTCGCCATCGTGATCAGGTCCGGCTCGAAGCCGAAGTGCTGATGCGCGAACCATTCGCCGGTGCGGCCGAAGCCGCCGATCACTTCGTCGGCGACCAGCAGGATGTCGTACTTGCGGCAGATCCGCTGGATTTCCGGCCAGTACGTCGACGGCGGGAAGATCACGCCGCCCGCGCCCTGGAACGGCTCGCCGATGAACGCCGCGACGTTCTCCGCGCCGAGTTCGAGAATCTTCGCTTCGAGCTGCTGCGCGCGCGCGAGGCCGAACGCTTCCGGCGTTTCGCCCGGCTGCGCTTCGCCGAAGAAGTACGGCTGGTCGATGTGCACGATGTGCTCGACCTTCGACGGCATCTGCTCGTGCATGTAGCCCATCCCGCCGAGCGTGCCGCCCGCGATCGTCGAACCGTGATAGCCATTCCTGCGCGAGATCACGTATTTCTTCTGCGGCTTGCCCTGTACGCGCCAGTACTGGTGCACGAGACGCAGCACGGTGTCGTTGCCTTCCGAGCCGCTGTTGCAATAGAAGAAGTGATTGAAGCCGGCCGGCGTCACTTCCGCGAGCATCGCGGAAAGCTCGATTACCGGCGGGTGCGTCGTCTTGAAGAAGGTGTTGTAGAACGGCAGCTCCTGCAGCTGGCGATATGCGGCATCGGCGAGTTCCTTGCGGCCGTAGCCGACGTTCACGCACCAGAGGCCGGCCATCCCGTCGATGACCTTGTTGCCGTCCGAGTCCCACAGGTAGACGCCGTCGGCCTTCACGATCACGCGGCTGCCCGCGCGGTTGAGCGCGCCCATGTCCGAGAACGGGTGGATGTGGTGTGCGGCGTCGAGCGCGCGGTATTCGGCGGTCGAGTGTGCGGCCGGCCACGGCGGGAAGGCTTCGTTTCGATCGGTCATGTTTCCTCCGGATAACGGTGCCACACGCTCATACGTGCAGCAGCAGATGCCTGCGTTCCCACGAGCTGATCACGCGGAAAAACGCTTCGTATTCGGTTTCCTTCAGCGCCAGGTAGGCCTTCACGAACTTGTCGCCGAGGATGCCGGCGAGCGGCTCGCACGCGGCCATCAGCGAGATGCCCTCCTCGAGGTTGCGCGGCAGCTGGTACGGCAGGTCGTAGCCGTCCGATGCGATCGGCTCGGTCGGCGCGAGTTGCTGCGTCATCCCGAGATAGCCGGCGGCGAGCGTCGCAGCGAACGCAAGGTACGGGTTGCAGTCGACACCCGGAATGCGGTTCTCGATGCGGCGCGCCACGGGGCTCGACTGCGGGATGCGGAAGCCGACCGTGCGGTTGTCGTAGCCCCACTGCACGTTGATCGGCGCGGCCATGAAGCGCGACAGCCGGCGGTACGAATTGATGTACGGAGCGAAGATCGGCATCAGCGCCGGCGTGTACCTCTGCAGCCCCGCGAGGTAGCTGTGGAACTGCGGCGACACGGCGCCGTCTTCGTCGGCGAACAGGTTGCGCCCCGTGCGCGCATCCGCGAGGCTCTGGTGGATGTGCATCGCGGAACCCGGCTCGTTCTCCATCGGCTTGGCCATGAAGGTCGCGTACATGTTGTGCCGCAGCGCGGCCTCGCGCACCGTGCGCTTGAACAGGAACACCTGGTCGGCCAGCGGCAGCGCGTCGCCGTGCACGAAGTTGATCTCCATCTGCGCGGCGCCGACCTCGTGGATCAGCGTCTCGATATCGAGGCCCTGCATCTCGCAGTACTCGTAGATGTCCTCGAACAACGGATCGAATTCGTTGACGGCCTCGATCGAATACGACTGGCGGCCGGTCTCCGCACGCCCCGTGCGGCCGACCGGCGGGCGCAGCGGCAGGTCGGGATCGACGTTCATGTCGACGAGATAGAACTCGAGCTCGGGCGCGACCACGGGCTTCCAGCCCTTGGCCTGGTACAGGTCGAGCACGCGACGCAGCACGAAGCGCGGCGAGATCTCGACCGGCGAGCCGTCGAAGTGCACGCAATCGTGGATCACCTGCGCGGTCGGATCGACGGCCCACGGAATCAGGCAGATCGTCGACGCATCGGGCACGCACACCATGTCGGGATCGGTCACGCCGGTCAGCGTGCCGTCTTCCGGATAGTCGCCGGTGACGGTCTGCACCATCACGGCCTGCGGCAGGCGCATCGATTCTCCGGATTCGAATTTGTTGCGCGGAATGATCTTGCCGCGCGCGATGCCGGCCATGTCGGGAATGATCGCCTCGACCTCGGTGATGCGGTGCTGTCGCAGGAATTCGCTCAGTTCGGGTTGCATGATCGGCCTCTTTCAGTCGACGTCGGATGCGGCCGGCGACGACATCGCGCCGCCGGCCGCATGAATGCGATGCGTCATGCGCGCGCGGCACGCCGCACCGAATGCCGCGAAGATGTCGCGCGACAGCGGCTGCTCCGCGTAGCGCCATTCGGGATGCCACTGCACGCCGAGCGCGAACGCGCGCGCGCCGAGCACGCTGACGGCCTCGACCAGTCCGTCGGGCGCGCTGGCTTCGACGACAAGCCCCGCGCCGACACGCGCGATGCCCTGGTCGTGCAGCGAATTGACCGTTGCCTCGTGCGCGCCGCGCGCGACCCGCTGCAGCAGGCCGCCCGGCGCGAGCTGCACGACGTGCGCGGGGCCGTACTGCCGTTCGAGCGGATCGGCCGGCCGTTCGCGATGGTCGTCGAAGCCGGTCGTCGCATGCAGCCGCTGATGCAGCGTGCCGCCGTAGGCGACGTTCAGCTCCTGCATGCCGCGGCAGATCGCGAGCACGGGCACGCCCGCGTCGATCGCCGCGCGGATCAGCGGCAGCGCGGTCGCATCGCGCGCGGGATCGTGCAGCGTGTCGGGCTCGCTCGCGGCGCCGCCGTAATGGTGCGGCTCGACGTTCGAATAGCTGCCGGTAAACAGCAGCCCGTCGACCGCCGCGACGATCGCGTCGGCCGGCTGGCGCGCACCCAGCGCGGGCAGCACGAACGCAAGCGCGCCGGCGCCGTCGACGAGCGCGGCAAGGTACTTCTCGCCCGCCGTGTGGTTCGGATGCGCACCGCGCAGGATGCGGTCGGCGGTGACGGCTACGATCGGGCGCGCACGCATGGGCGTCTCTTCGGTAATCGCGCGCGGAACGCTCGCGCGCGGAACGATGAAGGTCCGCGGTTGCGCCGCACGCGCACATCGCGACGCGACGCATGCGCGATCCTGCCGCGCGGACGATGCGGCAACAGGTAGTGCGGCCCGGAACGGAAGCGGAAAAGGACGCTAGGGCAACAAGGATGCGCTGCCGTCGCACTGCACCGCGCTGAACACGTGCGCGGCAATGAGGTTGAAGCGGCGCAGGCCGCGATGGGAAATGGCGAAGAAACGAGGCTCGCGTAAAGGGGCGGCACGCGCGCCGCGATCAGCGTGCCGGATCGGCCCGGCCTGAGGCGGCGCGCCCGCCGACGGACTTCGCGTCCGGCGTATCGAAGGGCTGGCGGCTTTCACGATCGTACTCGACTGACTGATGGAGGCAGGACACGTGTCGCAATGCCGCTCGGCGACACGTCAGCAAGAGGTCTCGCAACGGATTCCGGCGCGGTGCGGCCATGATCGATGGCCTCGCCGCCGGTGCGCGCGTGACGACTTCCTGACATTCAGCTTATATCACCTAAAAATTGCGTCAAATTTTCAGGTGCCGATGACGACATCGATCAGACGAAAAAAACGGCATCGATCGCCAGGATCGATGCCGTGTTGTGCATTGCATCGGTACGCCCACTGCGCGCCGGCGGGCCTCGGCCCGCTGCTCCGCCGCGCCGCCGCAAGCGGGCGGCCCGCGCTCAGCGATGCGCGAGCGCGGTTTCGACGAGCGCCTGCAGCAGCGGCACGATCCGCGCCGCACGCGCTTCGTCGTACGCGTACGGGCGGGTTTCTTCCATGTAGGTGATCTGCGACAGCTCGAGCTGCACGGCCTCGACACCGGTGTCGGGCACGCCGTAGTGACGCGTGATGTAGCCGCCCTTGAAGCGCCCGTTCGCGACAGCCGTATAGCCGCCATGCGCGAGCGCGCGCGCGGCCAGCGCCTCCGCGAGACCCGGCGCGGCACTCGCGCCGCTCGACGTGCCGAAGTTGAAGTCCGGCAGGCGGCCGTCGAAGAAGCGCGGCACGTGCGAGCGGATCGAATGCGCTTCCCACACGAGCACGCGGCCGTGCTCGCGCTTCAGGCGCGCGATCTCGCGTTGCAGCGCATCGTGATACGGAAGCCAGTAGCGGTCGCGGCGACGCATGATCTCGTCGTTGCCGGGCAGCGCATTCGCCGGATAGAGCGGCGCCTTGTCGAACGTATCGACCGGCACGAGCCCTGTCGTGTCCTGCCCCGGATACAGGTTCTCGTTGTCGGGCGGACGGTTCAGGTCGACGACGTAACGCGCGTGCGACGGCACGAGGATCGATGCGCCGAGGCTCGCCGCGAACCCGTACAGCCGCTCGAGATGCCAGTCGCAATCGTCGACGAAGCGCGCGTCGGGCGTCATCGTCGCGGCGATGTCGTCGGGGATGTGCGTGCCTGCGTGCGGAATCGAGATCAGCAGCGGCAGCGTGCCCTGCTTCAGCGTGAATACAGCCGGTTGTTCAGTCATGTCGCATCACCGTAAGAGTCTGCCGGCGCACGCGTGCGGCGTGCGCCGGTTGCCGCGCGTCAGCGCAGCAGTTGCGCCAGCGCGGCGCGGTAGTCGGCATACGCGACGGCTTCGTCGCGATGGCGGCGGCCGCTCACGACGCGTTCACCGCCCGTGTAGACGTCGAGCACGGGCGTCTCGCCGTGCTCGGCGAACACGATGCCCGACAGCCACGCCGTGCTGCCGTGTTCGGCGATCGCCGGATGATCGGGATCGAGCACGAGCCAGTCGGCGCGGCAGCCTTCGCGCAGCGCACCGACGCGCCGCCCGCTGGCCTGTGCGCCGCCCGCGAGCGATGCGTCGAACAGGCGATCGGCGACATGCGTCTGCGTGTCGCTGGCCAGCACGTTGCGCGCGCGGTGCACGAGCCGTTGCCCGTATTCGAGCAGGCGCAGCTCGGCGCGCCAGTCGACCGACGCATGGCTGTCCGAGCCGACGCCGATCACGCCGCCCTGCGCGAGATAGTCGACGGCGGGGAACACGCCGTCGCCGAGATTCGCTTCGGTCGTCAGGCACAGGCCGGCGACTGCGCGACGCTTCGCGAGCGCTGCCGTTTCGGCCGCATCGACGTGCGTCGCGTGCACGAGGCACCAGCGCGCATCGACGTCGAAGCGATCGAGCAGCCATTGCACGGGGCGCGCCCCGTATGCACGTACGCAGTCGTCGACTTCGGCCGTCTGCTCGGCGATATGGATGTGCACGGGCGCGTCGTCGGGCAGGCCTTCGAGCAGCACGCGCAGCCCGTTCTCGGACACCGCGCGCAGCGAGTGCGGCGCGACGCCGTAGCGCAGCCCGCCGTGTTCGGGTGCCGCGCGGCGCATGGCGTCGAGCAGTTCGAGCAGGCCTTCGGGCGTGTTGATGAAGCGGCGCTGGTCGTCGCGCGGCGGCTTGTTGCCGAAGCCGGCGAACTGGTACGACACGGGCAGCATCGTGATGCCGATGCCGGCCGAGCGCGCGGCGTCGACCACGCGCGTGCCGAGTTCCGCGATGTGCGGATAGCGCGAGCCGTCCTGCGCGTGATGCACGTAGTGGAATTCGCACACCGACGTGTAGCCGCACTTGAGCATCTCGACATACAGCCAGCGCGCGATCGCCGCGAGCGCGTCGGGCGTGATCTTCAGTGCGAAGCGGTACATCAGGTCGCGCCAGCTCCAGAAGCTGTCGGCAGGATTCGCGCGGTATTCGGTCAGCCCTGCCATCGCGCGCTGGAACGCGTGCGAATGCAGGTTCGGCATGCCGGGCAGCACCGGCCCGGCCGCGCGCGCGACGCCGGCCGGTGCGTCGGTGTCGGGCGTCACGCCGGTCAGCGTGCCGGCCGCGTCCCAGCGCAGCAGCACGTTGCGGCGCCAGCCATCGGGCAGATAAGCGTGGTCCGCGAACAACGTTGTATCGGTCATAAGGCTATCCATTCATGCGACGAAACACGGTCGTGCCGCCGCGTACGACCTGCTCGCACAGCGGCCGGCCGATCCAGTAGGCGAGTTCCGACAGCGAGCCGACCGACCACGCGGCGAAGTCGGCCTGGCGACCGACCTCGAGCGCGCCGTGGCGATCCGCGCGGCCGAGCGCCGCGGCCGCATGGCGCGTGACGCCCTGCAGCACCTCGGGCACCGTCATGCGGAACAGCGTGCAGCCGAGGTTCAACGTCAGCAGCAGCGATTCGAGCGGCGACGTGCCGGGGTTGTGATCGGTCGCGAGCGCGATCGGCACGCCGTGCTTGCGCAGCAGCTCGATCGGCGGCAATTGCGTTTCGCGGATGAAGTAGTACGCGCCGGGCAGCAACACGGCGACCGTACCGGCCGCCTTCATGGCCTCGATGCCCGCTTCATCGAGAAATTCGAGGTGATCGGCGGACAGCGCGCGGTAGCGCGCGGCAAGCGCCGTGCCGCCCGCGTTCGACAGTTGCTCCGCATGCAGCTTCACGGGCAGCCCGCGCCGCGTCGCGGCCTCGAACACGCGCTCGGTCTGCGCGAGCGAAAAGCCGATGCGTTCGCAGAACACGTCGACCGCGTCGACGAGGCCCTCGTCGGCCAGCGCCGGCAGCATCCGCTCGCACACTTCGTCGATATACGCGTCGGCACGGCCCGCATATTCGGGCGGCAGCGCATGCGCGCCGAGGAAGGTCGTGTAGACCGTGACCGGGAAGCGCTCGCCGAGCTGGCGCGCCACGCGCAGCATCTTGCGCTCGCTCGCGAGGTCGAGCCCGTAGCCCGACTTGATCTCGATCGCGGTCACGCCTTCGGCGAGCAGCGGCTGCAGGCGCGCGGCGGCCTGCACGAACAGCGTCGTCTCGTCGGCCGCGCGCGTCGCACGCACCGTCGACACGATACCGCCGCCCTGCCGCGCGATTTCCTCGTAGCTGACGCCCGCGAGGCGCTGCGCGAATTCGTCGGCACGCGTGCCGCCGTACACGAGGTGCGTATGGCAGTCGACGAGGCCCGGCGTCACCCACGCGCCGTGCAGATCCTCGCGCTGCCAGTGCGCATAACCGTGCGGCAGCGCGGACAACGTGCCGAGCCAGACGATCGTGCCGGTTTCGTCGACGGCGATCGCCGCGTCGTCGATCGTCTCGTCGGGATGGCCGTGCGGACACAGCCTCAGGTGATGCCAGACAGTCGGTTTCATGCGTTCAGTCTCGTTCGCCGATGGCGAGCGATACGGCGAGCAGCGCGCCGCTACCGCTCACGACGACGTCAAACGCACGCTGCGGCCCGTCGAGCCGCAGCGTGTCCATTTCTTCCAGTGCGTAACGTGCACCGTCGATCGCGATCTCGACCGTGCCGGCCGCGCAGAACAGCAGCACGGTGTCAGCCCGCTCGATGCGGTGCGCGCCTGCGCGCCACACGTCGAGCGCCCCGTGCGCGGTCGAGCGGCGCGTCATCAGGTTGAAGTCGCGCGTCGCGCCGTCGTGCAGCGTCGCGTCGATCGCCGTTTCGCCCGCGAAATCCGCGCGGGCCAGCGGTGCGTCGAGCACGTGGCGCGCGCCGCCTTCCTCGGCGAGCGTCATGCCCGCGCCGGACAGCAGCACGAGCGTGCGATCGATCCCGTCGAAACGCGAGAACGGCCCGGCCGTGCCGACGTCTGCGACGCTCACGCGCCACGCGAATGCGTCGAGCGCGGCACCGGGCGGGAACGCGCCGATCTCGCGCGTCACGCCGCCGCCGTTCTTCCACGGCGACGCGACGAGATCCGCTGCGCGGATCAGCGCGGCGGCCAGCGTCGCGTTCACCGGCGCCTGGTCGAGCGCCGTCATGCTCAGCGGCCGAGCATCGGCAGCTTCAGGCCGGCTTCGCGGGCCGTCTGCTGCGCGAGTTCGTAGCCGGCATCCGCATGGCGCATCACGCCCGTCGCCGGGTCGTTCAGCAGCACGCGGCCGAGACGCTCGTGCGCTTCGGCGGTACCGTCGGCGACGATCACGACGCCCGAGTGTTGCGAGAAGCCCATGCCGACGCCGCCGCCATGGTGCAGCGACACCCACGATGCGCCGCCTGCCGTGTTCAGCAGTGCGTTCAGCAGCGGCCAGTCGCTGACGGCATCCGAACCGTCCTTCATCGATTCCGTCTCGCGGTTCGGGCTCGCGACCGAACCCGTGTCGAGGTGGTCGCGGCCGATCACGATCGGCGCCTTCAGTTCGCCGTTCTTGACCATCTCGTTGAATGCCTGACCGAGGCGGTAGCGATCCTTCACGCCAACCCAGCAGATCCGTGCCGGCAGGCCCTGGAACGCGATCCGCTCACGTGCCATGTCGAGCCAGTTGTGCAGGTGCGGATCGTCGGGGATCAGCTCCTTCACCTTCTGGTCGGTCTTGTAGATGTCTTCCGGATCGCCCGACAGCGCAACCCAGCGGAACGGGCCCTTGCCTTCGCAGAACAACGGACGGATGTACGCCGGCACGAAGCCCGGGAAATCGAACGCGTTCTCGACGCCCATTTCCAGCGCCATCTGGCGGATGTTGTTGCCGTAGTCGAGCGTCGCCGCGCCGCGTTCCTGCAGCGCCAGCATCGCGCGCACCTGGACGGCCATCGACTGCTTCGCGACCTTCACGATGCTTTGCGGATCGACCTTCTGCGCCTCGCGCCATTGCGCGACGGTCCAGCCTTGCGGCAGGTAGCCGTTGATCGGGTCGTGCGCGCTCGTCTGGTCGGTCACGCAGTCCGGCGTGACGCCGCGCTTGACGAATTCCGCGAACACGTCGGCCGCGTTGCCGAGCAGGCCGATCGACACCGGCTTGCCCGTGCGCTTCGCTTCCTCGATCATGCCGAGCGCTTCGTCGATGGTCGTCGCCTTCTTGTCGACATAGCGGGTCTTCAGGCGGAAATCGATGCGCGTCTCGTCGCATTCGACCGCGATCATCGAGAAGCCGGCCATCGTCGCGGCGAGCGGTTGCGCGCCGCCCATCCCGCCGAGGCCGCCCGTCAGGATCCAGCGGCCCGACGGATCGCCGTTGAAATGCTGGTTCGCGACCGAGAAGAAGGTTTCGTAGGTGCCCTGCACGATGCCCTGGCTGCCGATGTAGATCCAGCTGCCGGCCGTCATCTGGCCGTACATCATCAGGCCCTTGCGATCGAGTTCGTGGAAATGATCCCAGTTCGCCCAGTGCGGCACGAGGTTCGAGTTCGCGAGCAGCACGCGCGGCGCATCCTTGTGCGTGCGGAACACACCGACCGGCTTGCCCGATTGAATCAGCAGCGTCTCGTTCTCTTCGAGGTCCTTCAGCGACGCGAGGATCTGGTCATAGCATTCCCAGTTGCGCGCCGCGCGGCCGATGCCGCCGTACACGACGAGCGCATGCGGGTGCTCGGCGACTTCCGGATCCAGGTTGTTCTGGAGCATCCGGTAGGCCGCTTCGGCCAGCCAGGTCTTGCAGGTCTTCTCGCTGCCGCGCGGCGCGCGGATCGTGCGCGTCGGATCGAGACGGGGATCGATGTGTTTCGGATGGTTCATGACGACTGCTCCCGAAGGAAAATGACTATCAAATAGGAATCAGAAATGCCCGGTGAAGCGATAACGGCTGCCGGGATGCCACAGATTCGCCACCGAGGCGACGACGCCCTGCGACCAGGTGCGCCGATGTAAAACCAGACACGGCTCGACGTCGTCCATCCGCAGCTGCTCGCGCCGCTCCGGCGCCGGGGCCGCCGCTTCGATCCGGTACTCGACGCGCTGCAGCGGAGCCGCGCGCATCAGGTACAGGTTCGGCGTCGTGTTCGTGAAATCCTGCTCGGCGTAATCCGGCGCGACCGCCGGATTCACCCATCGTTCTTCGAGCTGCACGGGCTCGTCGTTCTCGAAGTGCAGCACCTGCGAATGAAACAGCTTCGCGCGCACGGCCACCTGCATCTCGTCGGCGAGCGCCTCGTCGGCGCGGATCGTCTCGAGACCGAGCACGCTGGCGTGATACGCATGCCCGCGCGCGCCGACCTCCTCCGAGATGCTGCGGATCGCCACCAGCGTCGACTCGTACTTCGGCCGCGCGACGTAGGTGCCGGCGCCCTTCATGCGCGTGAGCACCTGCTCGGCCGTCAACTCGCGCAGCGCGCGGTTGACGGTCATGCGCGCAACCTTGAACTCGCGCGCCAGCTCGTTCTCGGACGGCACCTGGTCGCCCTCCTCCCACTCGCCGGCGTGGATGCGGGCCAGGACGAAATCCTTGATCTCCTGGTAGACCGGCGCGCTCATGGGCTTACTGTTCCGATGCGAACGAGAACGGGCTGATCTTCGCGAACGCACGCTCGCCGACCAGCTTCGCGATCGCCGCGATGTCCGGCGCGAAGTAGTGGTCGAGCTCGTAATGCTCGACCTTGGCGCGGATCGTTTCCATCACGGGCGCCAGCTTCGGGCTCGTGTGGTACGGCGCGCGCAGGTCGACGCCCTGCGCGGCGGCCAGCAGTTCGATCGCGAGGATGTGCTTCGTGTTGTCCGCGATGTCGGCGAGCTTGCGCGCGGCGAACGTCGCCATCGACACGTGGTCTTCCTGGTTCGCCGAGGTCGGCAGCGAATCGACCGACGCCGGGTGCGCGAGCGTCTTGTTCTCCGACGCCAGCGCGGCGGCCGTCACGTGAGCGATCATGAAGCCCGAGTTCACGCCGCCGTCCCTCACGAGGAACGGGGGCAGGCCCGACAGCGTCGCGTCGATCAGCAGCGCGATACGGCGCTCGGCCAGCGCGCCGATTTCCGCTGCGGCGAGCGCGAGGTTGTCGGCCGCGAACGCGACGGGTTCCGCGTGGAAGTTGCCGCCCGACAGCACTTCGCCGGTGTCCGGGAAGATCAGCGGGTTGTCCGACACGGCGTTCGCCTCGATCAGCAGCACGTTGGCCGCGTGGCGCATCTGGTCCAGACACGCGCCCATCACCTGCGGCTGGCAGCGCAGGCTGTACGGATCCTGCACCTTGTCGCAGTCGCGGTGCGACTGGTTGATCGGCGAGCCTTCGAGCAGGTCGCGGTAGGCCGCGGCCGCGTCGATCTGGCCTTGATGGCCGCGCAGCTCATGAATGCGCGCGTCGAACGGCTTCACCGAGCCGGCTGCCGCGTCGACCGACAGCGCACCCGCGACCAGCCCGGTGCGGTACAGGTCTTCGATCGAGAACATGTTGTCGAGCGCCAGCGCCGTCGATGCCTGCGTGCCGTTCAGCAGCGCGAGGCCTTCCTTCGCCTGCAACGTCAGCGGCGCGAGGCCCGCGACGCGCAGACCGTCGATCGCGCTCGCGCGCTCGCCGCGAATGAACACTTCGCCGACGCCGAGCAGCACCGCCGACATGTGCGCGAGCGGCGCGAGGTCGCCCGATGCGCCGACCGAGCCCTTCACCGGGATCAGCGGCAGCACGTCCGCGTTGAACAGCTTGATCAGCGCGTCCATCACTTCGCGACGGATGCCCGAGTGGCCGCGGCCGAGGCTCGACAGCTTCAGTGCCATCAGCAGGCGCACCGACGAGCGCTCCATCGGCTGGCCGACGCCAACCGCGTGCGACAGCACGAGGTTCTTCTGCAGCAGTTCGAGCTGGTCGTGCGGGATGTGCGTGCTGGCCAGGCGGCCGAAGCCCGTGTTGATGCCGTAGGCCGGCTCGCCCTTCGCGGCGATGTCGGCGACAGCCTTCGCGCCGGCGTCGATCTTCGCGAAGCTGGCCGGGTCGAGCGTCAGTTGCACGGATTCGCGTGCGATCTGGCGCAGTTGCGGGAGGGTCAGGTGGCCGGGGGTCAACGTAATCATGTGAGCAATCCTGTCTAGACAAGTTCGGAATGGATTGCAGTGTAGCCACCCAAACTTGTCTAGACAACCAGTTTTTCATCGATTTCGACTTGGGAGTTTCCCTGATGTCCGGCTCGGGCCGCCGGACCGGCCCGCGGGATCCGGGTCTTAACATATGTTGCAATTATTTTGTTACTGTCAACATACGGATCACCACTCGCCAAGGAGACCCGCCATGAACTTCCCGTCACGATTCGCCGCCCGGTTCGGCCGCCGCCTGCTCGTCGCCGCGTGCGCGCTCGCATGCGGCGCCTCGCTCGCCGCGGAGCCGCTTTCCGGCACGCTCGAGAAGATCCGGCAGAGCAACCTGATCTCGATCGGCCACCGCGAAACGTCGGTGCCGTTCTCCTACGTCGACGCGAGCGGCAAGGTGATCGGCTTCTCGCAGGACCTGTGCGACCGCGTGATCGCCGCCGTAAAGGCACGCACCGGCAAGCCCGACCTGCAGGTGCGCTTCATCCCGGTCACGTCGCAGAACCGCATCCCGCTCGTGCAGAACGGCACCGTCGATCTCGAATGCGGCGTGACCACGAACCTCGCTGCGCGCCACGCGCAGGTGGCGTTCTCGACCACCTTCTTCGTCGCGACGACGCGCCTGCTCACGCGCACGACGTCGGGCATCCGCGACTTTCCCGACCTCGCCGGCAAGACGGTCGTGACGAACCAGGGCACGACGTCCGAACGCCTGCTCCGCAAGATGAACGAGGAAAAGAAGATGAACATGCAGATCATCAGCGCGAAGGACTACGGCGAAGGACGCCTCACGCTCGAATCGGGCCGCGCGGCCGCGTACATGATGGACGACGTGCTGCTCGCGGGCGTGCGCCAGCTCGCCGCGAAGCCGGCCGACTGGCGGCTCGTCGGCACGCCGCAATCGTCGGAAGCCTACGGATTCATGCTGCGCAAGGACGATCCGCAGTTCAAGGCGCTCGTCGACGGCGTGCTCGTCCAGCTGATGAAGAGCGGCGAGATCAATGCGCTGTACGACAAGTGGTTCATGAAGCCGGTGCCGCCGAAGGGCTTGTCGTTCGACTTCCCGATGAGCGACGTGATCAAGGCGCGCTATGCGGCGCCGAACGACGCGCCGCTCGAATGAGCGCCGCGCGTGGACGCCGGCTCACGCGCGTCCACGCAACACACGCCGCGTAGCCGGGCGCCGCGTCGAGCCAGGCCGCGTCGAACGCTGCGACGCCGGCGGCGGGCGCGGCCGGCTCGACGATCGTCGTCGCGGGGGTCGCCGCATCGCGCGGCGGCACGACCGCGAATGCGCGCAGCCCGCCGACGATGCCCGTGCCGAGCGCCTTGAGCAGCGCCTCCTTGGCCGACCACACGCGCATGAACGCGTCCGCGCGCGCATCGGCGGACAGGCCGTCGAGATACGCGGCCTCGGCGGGTGCGCAGACTTCGCGCGTCAGCGCGCGCCAGTCGGCCGCGCGGTTGCAGCACTCGATATCGACGCCGACGCGGCCCGCGGGCACCCACGCGAGCAGCGCATGATCGCCCGCGTGCGACACGTTGAAGTCGAGCCCGGTGCCATGCGCGGGGTCCAGCGACGGCCGCCCCGATTCGTCGACGACGATCGCGACCGCGTGCGGCGCAACACCGAGGGCCGCGCCGAGCAGGTCGCGCAGCGCGGCGCGCGTCGCGGCACTGCGCACCGCATCCTCGTGCCGCATGAAGCGCGCGGCCCGCGCGCGCTCGCCATCGCTCAGCGCCGCATACGCGGGCGACGCAAGCGGCACGCGCCAGTCGAAATCGACGCGCGCGATCCGCACGCCGGCGCGAGACGCGGCGGGCGGCACGTCGAGCGCCTGCACGCGCCACGCGCGGGGCGTGTCGAACGGGGAAGCGGAATCGGACGGAATGGACATCGGCACGCGGCAGCCTGTGCTGTGGAATGAAACGTCCGATGTTAATCGATCGCGCCGGCCGGCGGCCGACGACCGGCGCGGCAGGGTAAGGAAGCGAATCGGCACGGCGCGATGCGTTCGCACGCGCCAGGTCACCCGTTCGCGGCCACGCCCGGCACGCCGGACCCTGCCGTCCGCCTGCGCGACGCCGGATGAAGCGCGTGCACGGCGCCCGGCGCATCGGCCGGCAGCACGCCGTGCTGCAGCCAGTACAGCGCGACGGGCCACAGCGCGTCGGTGAAACGGCTGTGGAAAAACGCGAAATGGCCGATCGCGTCGACGCCGATGTCGCCCGGCGCGATCCGCAGGTGCGTGACGTCGCTGCCCGCGTAGTAGCCGACCAGCCGCTCGATCGCGTCGACCGTGCCGAATGCGTCGTCGTCGAGGCCGATCGCGAGCATCGGCGCCGACAGCCCCGCGAAACGCGCCGGCAGCGCCGCGCGGCTCACGGCGCTTTCGTCGAGCAGGCCGCCCGTATAAATGTCTTCGAAACGCGGTCGCGAGCGCGCCCACGACAGCGCGATGCCGCGCGGCGTGTCCTCCATCCAGCCGAGCCGCTTCGCGGGCACATAGCCGAACACGGCCGCGAGCGCGGGCATCGCGACATGCCACTTCCACCACATGCGGCGCCGCTCGGCCGGCAGGTAATCGCGCCAGTACGCATACTGCGCACCGACGGTCACCGCATGCCGCACATGCACGTTCGATCCCGCGAGCCCGAGCACGCAGCCGCCGATGCTGTGCGCGACGACGTCGAGCGGCTGGCCCGGAAACGCGGCGCGCGCATAGTGCAGCGCGGCCTCGCAATCGAGCCTGCCCCAGTCGAGCCAGTTCGCGCGCAGCTTCGCGAGCCGCGCCGGGCGCGATCCGCCGATGCCGCGATAGTCGTAGACGAGCACGTCGCGCCCCTGCGCGAACAGCCAGGCCGCGAAACGGAAGTAATAGTCGCAGCGCACCGACGTCGCGCAATTGATGACCGTCACGGGCCGCACGGCACCGCCGCCGCGATGGCGCCACACATGGCCGCGTAGCACATAGCCGTCGGCCGCGCGCAGCGTCACGGGCTCGGGCGGCAGCGCGCCCGCCGCGCGATCACGCTGCGCCGCCCCGCCTTCTTCGTTCGAAATCGTCATCCTGTCTCCTGTCGGCCAGAGTTAACGCTTCAGCGCTTACTCTGGCCCCATGCTTCGCGGTCGGTCAGCGTTAGCGCTTTAGCGCTTTAGCGCTTACTGCGATCCCATGCTTCGCGGTCGGCCAGAGTTAGCGCTTTAACGCCTGCCCTGGCCCCCTGCTTCGCGATCCGGGCCGGCGCGAACCGCCACCCGCACCCATCGGCCAGCCTCCATTGAACTTGACGCGCCCCGTGTTCTCAACCAATCTTGCTGCTCCGTTCGCATGAGTCATACGCATGTCAACGCCGCTCGTCCGTCTCCCGTCGCTCGACCTCGTCCGCGGTTTCGTCGCCGTCGGTCGCCGCATGAGCATCACGCTCGCCGCGCAGGACCTGTGCGTCACCCAATCGGCGGTCAGCCGCCAGGTGCATGCGCTCGAAGCCCATCTCGGCGTCGCGTTGCTGCAGCGCGGCTACCGGAAGATCGCGTTCACGCCGGAAGGCGAGCGGCTGTTCCGCGTCGCGGATGCGGCCCTGCACAGCCTGCAGGACACGGTCGCGTCGCTCGCCGCCGCGCGCGAGCGCCAGCCCGTCACGATCACCGCGAGCATCGGCGTTACCGCGCTGTGGCTGCTGCCGCGGCTCGGGCGGCTGCAGGCGCGCCTGCCCGGGATCGACCTGCGCGTCGCCGCGAACGACAAGGTACTCGATTTGCGCGCCGAAGGCATCGACCTCGGCATCCGCTATTGCCCACGCGATCGCGCCCCGACCGGCGCGCTGCGCCTGTTCGACGAGATCGTCGTGCCGGTCGCGCATCCGGCGCTCGCCGCGCGGCCGGTCACGAGCGCGGCCGCGATCGCCGACCACGTGCTGCTCGAATTCGACGGGCCGCCGCAACCGCAATTGCAGTGGCACGCGCACCTGCACGCGGCCGGGCTCGGCGACGCGCGCCCGAAAGGCGTGCTGCGCTTCAACCAGTACGACCAGGTGATCCAGGCCGCGATCGCGGGCCAGGGCGTTGCGCTCGGACGGCTCGCGCTGGTCGCGCCGATGCTCGCGGACGGGCGGCTCGCAGTGCTCGGGCCGCATACTCAGGCGCTGTCGGATGCGTACGGCTACTGGCTGTTCCAGCACGATCCGGCGCCGCGCCGCGAAGTCGCCGACGTGCGCGACTGGATGCTCGCCGAAGCGGCCGAATGCGACGCGGCGATGCGCGCGCACGACACGGCGTCGGCGTAAGCCGGCGCCGGCTTTCCGGATCAACCGGGCCATGGCCGATCGCTGCCGCCCCCCGTTCGCGCGTCATCGCATTCCCCACACGCATGCCAACCTGACCGAATGATCGCTTGAGCGATGACCGGCCCGATCGTCTAATCGGATCGAGCGCAGTCGTTTCGCCGCGCACCTTCATCCGGAGACACGCATGACCCCGATCGAGCAGGAAGTCCGACGCCGCTGGCTGCCCGTGCTGGCGGGCGGCCTGATCATGGGTGCCGCGCTCGGCATCCGCCACGTGCAGGGCCTGTTCCTCGCGCCCGTGTCGCTCGACCACGGCTGGTCGCGCGAAGCGTTCGGGTTCGCACTGGCGCTGCAGAACCTGATCTGGGGCGTCGCGCAGCCGTTCACGGGGATGGTCGCCGACCGCTTCGGCTCGGTGCGCGTGATCGTCGCCGGGATGCTGCTGTATGCGGCCGGGCTCGTCACGATGGCGCATGCGGCATCGACCGGCCTGTTCACGGTCGGCGCCGGGCTCGTGATCGGCATCGCGCTGTCGGGCTCGGCGTTCGCGTCGATCTACGGTGCGCTGAGCCGCCTGTTTCCGCCCGACCGGCGCGGCTGGGCGCTCGGCGTCGCGGGCGCGATCGGCGGGCTCGGCCAGTTCTGCATGGTGCCCGTCGCGCAGGAACTGATCGGCGGTGTCGGCTGGCGGCATGCGTTCATCGCGCTGGCGCTCGTCGCGGCGCTGCTCGCGCCGCTCGCCGTGCTGCTGCGCGAGCGGCCCGTGCTGGCTGCCGCCGCCGGCCCCGACCAGTCGATCGGCGAAGCGGTACGCGAGGCGTTCGCACATCGCGGCTTCTGGCTGCTGAATGCGGGCTTCTTCGCGTGCGGATTCCAGCTCGCGTTCATCGCGACGCACCTGCCCGCGTACCTGCTCGACCACGGGCTGCCGGCGCGCCACGCAAGCGTCGCGCTCGCGCTGATCGCGCTGACCAACGTGGCCGGCACCTATGCGTGCGGCCAGCTCGGCGGGTTGCTGCGGCGCAAGTACGTGCTGTCGGTGCTGTACCTCGTGCGCGCGCTCGCAATGGCCGCGTTCGTCGCCGCGCCGCTGTCGCCCGCGAGCGTCTATGTGTTCGCGGCCGTGATGGGGTTCACGTGGCTCGGCACGGTGCCGCTGACGAACGGCGTGATCTCGCAGGTGTTCGGCGTGCGCTACATCGCGACGCTGTTCGGCTTCGTGTTCTTCGGGCACCAGCTCGGCAGCTTCTTCGGCGTCTGGCTCGGCGCGCTCGTGTATGACGCAACGCATTCGTACCTGCCGCTGTGGATCGGCTCGATCGCGCTCGGCGTGCTCGCGGCGCTCCTGCACCTGCCGATCGACGACGCGCGCATCGCGCGGCCCGCGTCGGGCAGCGCGGCATGGGCATGACCCGCGCGGCGCTGGCCGCTGGCGCACTCGCGTTCGTCGCGTGGTGCGGCGCGGCCTACTTCGATTCGGGCGTCGCATACGCATTGCTCGAACACGTCGCGTTCTGCAACTGACCCGGCGAACCGCGCCGCGCGGGCGAACGGTCAGCGACGCTTCGGCAATGCGGCCAGCGCATCGAGCGCGCGGCCCCGCGCGGCCGCATGATCGACGAGCGGCACCGGATAGTCGACGCCGAGCCGCACGCCGGCCGCGTCGAGTTGCAGCGGCGACGCTTCCCACGGCGCATGGATCGACGCAGTGTCGAGGCCCGCGAGTTCGGGCACCCAGCGCCGCACATACGCGCCGTCCGGGTCGAACTTCCGGCCCTGTGCGACCGGATTGAAGATGCGGAAATATGGCGCGGCGTCGGCGCCGCAACCGGCCACCCATTGCCAGCTCGCCGCGTTGTTCGCGGGATCGGCGTCGACCAGCGTATCCCAGAACCACGTTTCGCCCGCGCGCCAGTCGACCAGCAGATGCTTGACGAGGAACGACGCGACGACCATCCGTACGCGGTTGTGCATCCAGCCGGTCGTCCACAGCTCGCGCAAGCCCGCATCGACGAGCGGATAGCCGGTCAGCCCGCGCTGCCATGCGCGCAGTGCGGCGGGATCATCGCGCCATGGCATCGCGTCGAACTGCGCGCGGAAGTTGTCGGTCGCGAGCGCCGAAAAGTGGTACAGCAGCGCGTAGCTGAATTCGCGCCAGCCGAGCTCGCTCAGGAACTTGTCGGCACCCGCAGCGCACGCCGCGCCGCCCGCGTGAGCGGCGCCCTGCACCGCGTGCCACACCTGTCGCGGCGACACGTTGCCGAAGCGCAGAAACGGCGACAGCCGGCTCGTCGCGGGCCGGTCGGGACGGTCGCGCGCATCCGCATAGCCGGCGAGCGATGCCGTCAGGAACGCGTCGAGCCGTTCGTGCGCGCCGGCTTCGTCGGGCGCCGGCCACGCGTCGCGCAGGCCGCCGGCCCAGTCCGGCACGGGCGGGCGCAGCGCAAGCGCGTCGAGCGCCAGCGCGCGGTCACGCACGGCTGCCGGCCACGGATGAAACACGATCCGTTCGGGTTCCGGCAGCGGCGCGACAACGGCGCGATCGCGGCGCGCCGCGCGCCAGTACGCGGTGAACACCTGGTACGGCGCGCCGCTGCCCGTCAGCACCTCCCACGGCTCGTTCAGCAGGCTGCCGTTGCTGCTCTCGACCGTGACGCCGCGCGCCCTGAGCGACGCCTTCAGCGCGGCGTCTGCATCGCGCTGCGGCTGCGCATAGCGGCGGTTCCAGTACACGGCTTCCGCGCCCGTGTCGTGCACGATGCGCTCGATCTCGCGCGGCGCATCGCCGCGCAACAGCAGCAGGCGCCCGCCATGACGCGCGAGCGCGGCGTCGAGCCCGGCCAGCGACCCGTGCAGCCACCAGCGCGCCGCGCCGCCCAGCGGACGCCCCGCGCCGTCGCCCGTATCGTCGACGAACACGCACACGAGCGGCCGGCCGGACGCAACCGCGCGCGTCAGCGCAGGCTGGTCGGTCACGCGCAGATCGTCGCGGAACCAGACGATCGCGGGAGCAACGGACGACTTGGCGGGCACGGGCACCTCGATGCTCAAAGCGGAACGGGACACGTATTGTCGCGGCTGCGCCGCGCGGTGTCGACGCTCGACGCGCCGTGGCCGATGACGTTCACGGCAATCGCACCGCGTCGCACGACCGGTGAAACGCCTTAGTCCATTCCGACGATTCTCCGCCGCGTGCGCCGGCCTACGCTCGATGTCGGGTACACCGCGATGCGCGGCACGTGCCGTGCCGATACCGGCACCCCCAACCATACGCGCCGGCCAATGCTGGCGCGGACCCTTCCGACCGCTGCGGCGCCCGGCACCCGGGCGCGCTCGCAGCCTCACCCGATACGCCGCCATGACCAAACCCTCGAATCTCGTCACCTCGATCACCGTCGACATCGACGCGCCGGCCTCCGTCGTCTGGGAAGTGCTGACCGACTTCCCGCGCTACGGCGAATGGAACACGTTTTGCGTCGGCTTCGAAACGACCGGCAAGCTCGGCGATTTCGTGCACATGCAGGTTCGCATTCCGGGCACGGAGACCGTGATTCCCGTCAGCGAGATTCTCGTCGCCTGCGAGCCCGAGCGCCTGCTGTCGTGGGAGCAGCGCCCGACCGACGACAACAAGGACGCCGCGCGCCGCGACCAGTACATCGACGCCGACGGCGCCGAGCGCTGCCGCTATGTCACGACCGACCAGTTCCTCGGCGTCAACGCGGACACGATCATGCAGCACCACGGTGCGTGGGTGAAACAGGGCTTCGACCAGTGCGCGCGCGACGTGAAGCAGCGCGCCGAAGCGCTGCATGCGGCGCGCCGGCGCAACAGCGCGTGACCGGGAGCGGCCGATGCCCGATCTGCAAACGCTCTCCGACCATCACGACATCCGCGAACTGATCGTCGCGTATTCGAGTGCGATCGATACGCGCGACTTCGACGCGCTCGATGCGGTGTTCACGCCCGATGCGGCGATCGACTATCGCGCGATGGGCGGCATCGCCGGCCGCTATCCGGACGTGAAGGCCTGGCTGCGCACCGTGCTGCCGCAGTTTCCGCAGTACCAGCACATGGTCGGCAACCTGTCGGTCCGGCTCGACGGCGATACCGCGCGCGGCCGCACGATCTGCTTCAATCCGATGGAAATCGCGCTGCCGGACGGCGGCACGCAGGTGATGTTTCTCGGGCTGTGGTACGTCGACCGGCTCGTGCGCACCGCGCAGGGCTGGCGCATCGCCGAGCGCGTCGAGGAGCGCTGTTACGGCCACAACGTGCCGGCCGTACTCGCGGGCGCGACCGGCTGATCCGGCCGCGACGCGCGCGCCGTGCCATGGCGGCACGGCGCGCGCGTCGCCAATATCGTTTCGTCAATCGAGCCGGAACGCCGCCTCGAAACGCGCGACGAACGCGTCGAACTCGGCTTCCGGCAGATGGTTGATGCCGCCCGCGCGCTTGCGCCCGCCGCCGGTCGGAAAGCCGCGGCAGAACTCGTCGGCGCCGAGCGGCCGGCCGTCGGGCACGCGCACGCTGACGACGAGCCCGCCGTCCGCGCGCGGCGACAGCACCGCGAGCGCCGCATGCGGCGCGTTGCGCATCCGCTCGTTTGCGAGCATGCCCGTCGCGCGCCGCGCCCACGGATGATCGGGCATCCGTACCAGCGTCGCGCCCGGCACCTCGCGCAGCGGCGCGAGCGCGCATGCGCGCGCCATGTCATCGCGGTAGCCGTCGCGCAGCGCGGCGAACACGGCGGTCTCGCGCACGAAATCGAGCGGATCGACGCATGGCAACATCGCGTCGGCGAGCGCCGCCGGATCGAAGTGCAGATCGCCGACGCAATCGCCGTACGCGTTGTAGTTCAGGTAGAGCCCGAGTTCAGCGAGCGTGCCACGCTCGGCCTCGTCGATCCCGTGCTTGCGCGCGAGCGCGCCGCCGAGCGCCGGCAGTTCATCGCCGAATGCCGCGACGATCGCCCAGCGCACGTGCCGGCCGCCGAGATAGCGGTCCACGAGCACGCTCGTGCAGACGTCGGCCGCCGTGTCGATATGCGTATCGAAGCGCGGATCGTCGGGCAGCTCGCCGGCGAAGTGATGGTCGAAATAGCGGACCGTCGCGCCGCTGCGCAGCAGCCGCGCGCACGCGTCGCGGTTCTGGTCGTGCGACACGTCGAGCACGGTGACGATGTCGCCTGCCCGCGCGTCGATCCGCTCGAGCAGCTTGATGTCGCGCTTCACGCCGGTCACGAGCGTGCCGCGCCCGCCCTCCGCGAGCCGCAGTTGCTGGAGCGCGCACAGGCCGTCCGCGTCGCCGTTGAACGCGAAGAAATGCCGCGTGTGTGGGTTGTCCTGCATGATCCGTTACTCCATCGTCAAGGCATGAAATCGCCGCCGTTCGCGTCGAGCGTCGCGCCCGTCACCGCGTTCGCATAGTCCGACGCGAGGAACAGCGCCGCGCGCGCGCAATCGTCGTCGGTCGGCAGCTTCGCGAGCGCGATGTTCGACGCGATCGGCGCGATGATCTGCTCCTCCGTCATCCCGTATTCGTCCGCCGCCTGGCGGAAATACGTCTGCGTCGGCACGCCCCACATCCAGCCCATGTGGATGCTGTTCGCGCGAATACCGTGCACGCCGAGTTCGCGCGCCAGGTATTTTGCCGCAACGGCGAGCGCCCCCTTCGATACAGCGTAGCCGGCTTCCCCTGCAAAAGGCTTGCGGGTCGCCTGCGTGTTGATCATCACGATCGCGCCACGCTGCTGCCGCTTCATGTGCGGCACGACTTCCTGCGTGAGCGCCATCGTGCCGAACACGTTGGTGTCGAACACCGTGCGCCAGCCGTCGAGGTCGGCTTCGTCCACCGGCTCCGGAAACGTGCCGTGCACGAACGCGCTGTTCACGAGCGCGTCGATCCGGCCGAAGCGCTCGACGGCCTGCGTCGCGAGCTGCCGGCATTGCGTGCGATCGGTGATGTCGGTCTTCATCTTCAGCACGTCGCAATCGACGCCAAGTTCGCGGATCCGTGCTTCGGCGTCGTCGAGCTTTTCCATCGTGCGCGCCGCGACGACCACGCCGCGTGCGCCCTCGCGCGCGGCCTCGACGGCGAGCTTCACGCCGAGCCCCGGCCCGATCCCGGAAATCACGATGATCTTGTCCTTCAGCAACATGGGTTGTCTCCTGGTTGTCGTTCGTCTCGCGGGCGCCGCCGTCAACCGGCCGCCCGCAGATGCCGCGCGCGATACGCGGCGAAGTCGCGCGCGAGCTGCGCATCGGTGAAGCCGAAGCGTGCGATCGAATAGTCGTGCGCGGCGCGCTTGTCGCGGCCGTTGCGCGCCATCCAGTCCGTCATCGCCGCGCGCTGCCGCGCATCGAGCGGCATGCCGGCGAAACCGTACACGGCCTCCACGACGCCGAGCGGATTCGAGACGGTGTCCTCGAAACGCACGTCGAGGAACCGGTCGGCCGGCAGCGCGTCGCGCGCCGTCATCGCCGCGCCGATCGCGCGCGCCATTCCCGCGCTCCACTGCGCGCCGACGGCGAGCGGATCCGGATCGTCCGCATACATCTGCCACAACGTGTGCGCCATGCTCGCCATCGACGGAATCGTCTGCGCCGGATCGCGGTGCGTGAGCACGACCTGCGCGCGCGGAAACACGCAGCACAACACGTCGAGCGCATGCAGGTGCTGCGGCGTCTTCAGCAGCCAGCGCTCGGCCGGCGCGACGCCGCGCCGCGCCTTCTGCCACTGCAGGAACTGCAGCATGCGCTTCAGGTACGTGTAGACCGGCGTGAGATCCTGCTTCGCGAGCCACGCCGTATAGCCCGGCACGTTCGCGTAAGAATCCATCGCGCACACGAACGCGTGCTCCATCAGCATGAACTCCTCGTCGGCGAGCATCGCGTCTAGCGGATGGATCGTCAGGATCTGCGGAATGCAGTCGATCATCATCGCGACCTCGGCCTGCGCGCGCGCGATGCGCACGGTCGGCGCGTCGAGCGTCTCGCCGGCGAGCGGCGCCGGGTAGCGCGTTTCCCACCACGCGGCCGAATGAAAGCGCGGGTCGACGGCCAGCAGCCGCTGCAGCAGCGTCGTGCCCGTGCGCGGCAGGCCGACGATCACGAGCGGATCGTCGATCGCGATGTCCGCGATCTCCGGATGACGCCGGAAGTAATCCTCGACGACGAGCCGGTTCACGAGCTGGCCGACGAGCTTCTCGCGCATCATCGCCGCGCCGCGCGCGGACAGCTTCGCTTCGTCGATCAGCGACGCGCACATCACGTCGAGCGCCTCGCGATACGGCCCGTCGCCGAACGCGTTGAGCCCGCCCGTGCGTGACACGGCCTCGGCAATCAGCCCGTCGGCGTCAAGCAGCGTGCGGATCGAGTCGAGCGGTGCGTTCATACGGCCTCCTTCAGCGTGGCGAGCTTCACGACGCGCGTGCGCGGATGCACGGGTTGCGCGGCACCGACCCAGCGCCAGCAGATCGTGCCGGTGCGATGCCCGGCCGTATCGAGCCAGTTCGCATCGCCCGGCTGCGATGCGGCGACGACCACCGTCACGCCGCCGCCGGCATTCGGCCGCGCGCTGTGCTTGTTCACGCAGATGTCGAAATGGCGGTAGTCGAGCGACTCCATCCAGTAGTTGTTGAGCTGCACGTTCCAGAAATCGCAGTTGGGCACCGTATCGACGTCGATCACGAGCGCTTCGTCGTCGGCCAGCGACCAGCACGAGTGGTAGTAGTAGATGTTCGGGTCGCCGCCGACCGACTGGCACAGCGCCTGGTCGGCGGGCGGCAGCGCGTTCACGTGCGACCGGTAGCTCGCGGCCCAGTCGGCGAACAACTTCGACGTCTGCTCGACGAACTGCGCGGCGCGCGTGAGGCCGCCCTGCAGCACGAGCGGGTCGAGCGGCGCCGGTCGGTCCTGCGCGCCGATGCGCTCGATCTTC
Source organism: Burkholderia pyrrocinia (assembly GCF_003330765.1). Taxonomy (NCBI): domain Bacteria; kingdom Pseudomonadati; phylum Pseudomonadota; class Betaproteobacteria; order Burkholderiales; family Burkholderiaceae; genus Burkholderia; species Burkholderia pyrrocinia. The sequence continues at coordinate 2,504,529 of NZ_CP024902.1, forward strand.
AGTTGCGCGGGCGTCTCCGCGCGCCGGTCGAGGAAGGTCTGGCGCACCAGCAGCGCATTCGTGCCGGGCTCCATGCGCACCCAGTTGCCGGCGCGCGGCGTTTCGCCCAGCACGATCTCGAAGCTGCCGTCCGGCGCGATCTCGAGCTGCTTCGCGTCGATAAAGCCCGTCTGCAGCATCTTGCCGTCGGTCTCGTAGCCGCCCTTCTGCGTGCCGAAGCTCAGGTACGCGACCGTGCCGCGCCGCCCCGTTACGCGGTATTCGCAGCGGCCGTCGAGGCGCGCGTACTGGTACAGGTTGTCGGGATTGTCGGCACCGATCTTCGCGGTCTCGTGCGACGGCGAGAAAAAGCCGGGCCATGCGCCGTCGGCAAACTCGACGTGCATTTCGAGCGCGATGCGCATCAGCCGGCTCAGGTAGCGGAACCCTTCCGCGCGCGTGAGCGGATCGTCCGGCGCCTCGGCGCGCAGGATCTGTTGTCCGCTGCGTTTCAGGGTGTCGCAGAAATCGGCCCAGGTCTGGCCCGAAAGCAATTGCGTGGCACGTGTGTCGTCCGTCATGTGTCGTCTCCGCCGATGGTCGAGCGCTCACCTTAAGCGCCGGCGCCGTGCGCCACTTCGTCCGGGTGGACTAAGGAAAGATCCGCTGCGCCGCCGCGCCGCGGTTTAGTCCACCCGGACGAAGAGCGACATGCGCTGTGCTCGATACCGTTGGCGTCATGCACGAAACGCCGCACATGTCGCGCGGCGCCGGCATGAAACAAGGAGACGAACGATGTTGACCCACTTGGAGCGACTGGAGGCCGAAAGCATCCACATCATGCGCGAGGTGGTCGCGGAGAGCGAGAACCCGGTGATGCTGTATTCGATCGGCAAGGACAGCTCGGTCATGCTGCATCTCGCGATGAAGGCGTTCTACCCGGCGAAGCCGCCCTTTCCGCTGCTGCACGTCGATACGACCTGGAAGTTCCGCGAGATGATCGCGTTTCGCGACGAGACGGCCGCGCGCCTCGGCCTCGACCTGCGCGTGCACATCAACCCCGACGGCGTCGCGAACCACATCAACCCGTTCACGCACGGCTCGGCCGTGCACACCGACGTGTGGAAGACCCAGGGCCTCAAGCAGGCGCTCGATCACTACGGCTTCGACGCCGCGTTCGGCGGCGCACGACGCGACGAAGAGAAGTCGCGCGCGAAGGAGCGCATCGTGTCGCTGCGCTCGGAGCAGCACCGCTGGGACCCGAAGCGCCAGCGCCCCGAACTCTGGTCGCTGTACAACGCGCGCAAGCGCAAGGGCGAAAGCCTGCGGGTGTTCCCGATCTCGAACTGGACCGAGCTGGACATCTGGCAGTACATCCAGCTTCACGCCATCCCGATCGTGCCGCTCTACTTCGCGAAGGTGCGGCCCGTCGTCGAGCGCGACGGCGCGCTGATCATGGTCGACGACGAACGCCTGCCGCTACGTGAAAGCGAAGTGCCGCAGATGCGCAAGGTGCGCTTTCGCACGCTCGGCTGCTACCCGCTGACGGGTGCGATCGACAGCGACGCGACGTCGCTCGACGACATCCTGCAGGAGATGCGCGAGACGCGCACGTCCGAGCGCCAGGGGCGGCTGATCGACAGCGATTCGGCCGGTTCGATGGAAAAGAAGAAACAGGAGGGCTATTTCTGATGGCACACGTTCTCACCGCGCGCGACACGCTCGCGCGCCCCGCCCCTGCCGCGTCCGCCGCCGACGACGCGCAAACCAAGGACCTGCTGCGCTTCATCACGTGCGGCAGCGTCGACGACGGCAAGAGCACGCTGATCGGCCGCCTGCTCTACGAATCGAACCTGCTGTTCGACGACCAGCTCGCGCAGCTCGAGGCCGATTCGAAGAAGGTCGGCACGCAAGGCGGCGAACTCGATTTCGCGCTGCTCGTCGACGGCCTGTCGGCCGAACGCGAGCAAGGGATCACGATCGACGTCGCGTACCGCTTCTTCGCAACCGCGCGGCGCAAGTTCATCGTCGCCGACACGCCCGGCCACGAGCAGTACACGCGCAACATGATCACCGGCGCGTCGACCGCCGATCTGGCAGTCATCCTGATCGACGCGCGCAAGGGCGTGCTCACGCAGACGCGCCGCCATAGCCATCTCGTCGCGCTGATCGGCATCAAGCGCGTCGTGCTGGCGATCAACAAGATGGATCTCGTCGACTACGACCCGGCCGTGTTCGACCGCATCGATGCCGACTATCGCGCATTCGCGGCCGAACTCGGGCTGCCGGAGATCGTCAGCATCCCGATGTCGGCGCTGCGCGGCGACAACGTGATCGTGCCGAGCACGCGGATGCCGTGGTATGCGGGCCCGACGCTGATGCAGCATCTCGACAACCTGCCGCTCGCCGCACGCGTGACGCGCGACGAGCCGTTCCGGCTGCCCGTGCAGTGGGTCAACCGCCCGCACCTGAACTTCCGCGGCTATGCGGGCAGCATCGCGTCGGGCGAGATCCGCGTCGGCGAGCGCGTGCGCGTGCTGCCGTCCGGCCAGGAGAGCCGCGTCGCGTCGGTGATCACGCAGCGCGGCGAAAGCGACATCGCGCGCGCCGGCGACGCGGTGACGCTCACGCTCGCCGACGAGATCGACATCAGCCGCGGCGACCTGATCGCGCGCGCGGACGCGCCGCCCGAAGTGGCCGACCAGTTCGAGGCGACGCTCGTGTGGATGCACGACGAGCCGCTGCTGCCCGGCCGCCCGTATCTCGTGAAACTCGGCACGCAGACGGTCGGCGCGACCTGCGCGACGCCGAAGTACAAGATCGACGTGAACACGCGCGAGCATCTCGCCGCGCGCACGCTCGCGCTCAACGAGATCGGCGTGTGCAACCTGAGCTTCGACCGGCCCGTCGCGTTCGATCCGTACGACCGGAACCGCCATACGGGCGGCTTCATCGTGATCGACCGCTTCACCAACGACACGATCGGCGCCGGGATGCTGCACTTCGCGCTGCGCCGCGCGCACAACGTGCACTGGCAGGCCGTCGACGTCGATCGCGACGCGCGCGCCGTGCAGAAGGCGCAGACGCCGCGCATCGTGTGGCTGACGGGGCTGTCGGGCGCCGGCAAGTCGACCATCGCGAACCTCGTCGAGAAGCGGCTGCACGCGCTCGGCAGGCACACGTACCTGCTGGATGGCGACAACGTGCGGCACGGGCTCAATCGCGATCTCGGCTTCACCGAGGCCGATCGTGTGGAGAACATCCGGCGCGTCGCCGAAGTCGCGCGGCTGATGCTCGACGCGGGGCTCATCACGCTCGTGTCGTTCATCTCGCCGTTCCGCGCGGAGCGCGACATGGCGCGCGCGATGGTCGGCGCCGACGAGTTCGTCGAAGTGTTCGTCGACACGCCGCTCGCGATTGCCGAGGAACGCGATCCGAAGGGCCTGTACAAGAAAGCGCGGCGCGGCGAGCTGAAGCACTTCACGGGCATCGACTCGCCGTACGAGCCGCCCGCGCAGCCCGAGCTGCGCGTCGATACGGTGGCCGAGTCGCCTGAAGAAGCGGCGGACCGCATCGTCGCGTACCTGCTGCGCGAGCGCACGGCGTAAGCGCCGCATGCGGGTTTCCCGCAAGCCCGCGTCGTCTACTCCGTTCGGATGACGCGGGCCGCCGGCTGGCCGGTATGCTGGGTCGGGAACCCTTCATCCCGACCCAGGAGAACACGAGCATGCAGATCGCGCTGGCGCCCGGCGACACGGCCACGCACGACGGTTTCGACGACGCCGCGTGGACGGCGCGCGAACTCAGCGCGTGGCTCGGGCTCGTCTATCAGGGCCCGTCGGAAGCGACCCCGTGGGCCGGCTTTCTCGAAGCGGTCCGCGTGCGGCTCGACGCGAGCTTCACGACGCTCGTGCTGCGCAATCCGGGCGGCTCGCGGCACGGGCTCATCATCAACGCATCGACGCACGGCCCGCTGCTGCCCGGCGAGCCGTCGTACAGCGAGCAGTTCTATGCGCTGTGCCCGTTTCTCGACCACCCGCCCGGCCAGGTCTTCACGGCCGACCGGCTGTTCGGCGAAACTGCGTGGCGCGCGCACGATTTCTACCGGCAGTACCTGCAGCCGCTCGACCTGCGCTACATCCTCGGCGCGAACCTGCGCGGCGAACGCGGCGTCGAGTGCGCGTTCTTCGTGAGCCGTGCGCACGGCGGCCGCGATTTCGACGCGGCCGAACGCGCGCAGGTCGCGACGCTGCTGCCGCACCTGCAGCGGGCAGTCGAGCTGCACGCGGCGTTCGACGTGCTCGATGCCGAACGCGCGCTGTACGCGGGCACCGTCGACCGGCTCGATGTCGGCACCGCGATCGTCGACGAGGACGGCCGCGTGATCAAGCGCAACCGCATCGCCGAGCGGCTGATCGAGCAGCAGGACGGGCTGTGCGTGCGCCAGGAGCGGCTCCACGCGTCGTGCCCGCTCGACGAGCGCCGGCTGCAGAAGGCGCTGCAGGCCGCGCTCGAGCATTTCCGTGCGGGCGCGCTCGTGCGCATCGAAGCCACCACGCTGTCGCGCCCCGGCGGCGCGATGCCGTTGAGCGTGCTGCTGCGACCGCTCGCGCCCTACCGCGGCGCCGAGGATCGCCAGCATCGGCCGGCCGTCGCGGTGTTCGTCCGCGATCCGACGGCGTCGCCGCAGACGTCGCGCGACATGCTGCACCGGCTGTTCCGGCTCACGCCGATGGAGACCGAAATCGCGCTGCTGCTCGTCGACGGGCTGACGCTCGACGAGGCGGCCACCGCGACCGGCATCACGAAGAACACCGCGCGCGCGCACCTGCGCGGCATCTTCGCGAAAACGGGCGCGACGCGGCAGGCCGTGCTCGTGAAGACGCTGCTCAACAGCGTCGTGTCGATGGCGTAGCAGGCGCCGATCGGCCGCGCGGCGATCGGCGTTATCTCAGCCGATGTCATACGTCATCAGACATGAATGAATACCGATCCGGCGTCGTGACATTCCCCAATATTTGCGCAATTCCCGGGTAAACCCGCGACGTCTTCGTGGGTGCTCAGGCGTACCATGTTATACGACGACATACTACATTGACCGCCACCCAGACGCCGACGCGGGCTGCCGCCCCGTCCGCCGCCGCTTGACCGGAGACACCCTTGAACCCGCCCTCGCCCGCCCTGCCCGGACGCGACCCGCTCGCGTCCGCCGTCTCGAAAGTGAAGTGGCATGTATTGCCGCTCGTGCTGATCATGTTCATCGCGAACTACATCGACCGCGTGAACGTCGGTTTCGTCGATCGCCACCTCGAAGCGTCGATCGGCATCGGCGCGGCCGCATACGGGCTCGGCGCCGGGCTGTTCTTCGTTGGCTATGCGCTGTTCGAAGTGCCGTCGAACCTGCTGATGCAGCGCTACGGCGCACGCGTGTGGCTCGCGCGAATCATGGCGACCTGGGGCATCGTCGCGGCCGCGATGGCGTTCGTGTGGAACGACACGTCGTTCTACGCGCTGCGCTTCCTGCTCGGCGTGGCCGAGGCCGGCTTCTTCCCCGGCGTCGTGCTGTACCTGTCGCAATGGCTGCCGCCGCAGGAGCGCGGCAAGGCGATGGCGATCTTCCTCGGCGGCTCCGCGTTCGCATCGGTGCTGTCCGGGCCCGTCACCGGCGCGCTGCTGTCGATCCGCGGCTTCGGCCTCGAAGGCTGGCAATGGATGTTCCTGATCGAAGGGTTGTTCTCGGTCGCGCTGTGCGGTGCGAGCTGGCTGCTGCTGAAATCGCATATCCGCGACGCGACGTGGCTCACGGCCGACGAACGCGCGGCGCTCGAAACGGCGCTCGACGCGGAACGCGCGACGCGCGACGTGCGCTCGAACGTGCCCGTGCGCGCCACGGCGCTGCTGCGCGATCCGCAGATCATGCTGTTCTGCTTCCTGTATTTCTCGATCCAGTTGACGATCTACGCGGCCACGTTCTGGCTGCCGACGATCATCCGCAAGATGGGCGGCCTCACCGATTTCCAGGTCGGCCTGTACAACACGATTCCGTGGATGATCGCGATCGGCGCGATGTACTGCTTCGCGGTGCTGTCGTCGAAGTGGAAGCATCCGCAACGCTGGCTCGCGTTCGCGCTCGTGCTCGCCGCATGCGGGCTGTTCGCGTCGACGTCGCACGATCCCGTGTGGTCGTTCGCGTCGATCTGCTTCGCCGCGCTGGGCTTCAAGGCCGCGTCGTCGCTGTTCTGGCCGATCCCGCAGGGCTACCTCGACACGCGCGTGGCCGCGGCCGTGATCGCGCTGATCAACTCGGTCGGCAACCTCGGCGGCTTCGTTGCGCCGACGGCATTCGGCTATCTGAAGCAACATACTGGTTCGATCACAGGCGGGCTGTATGCGCTCGCGATCGCTTCCCTCGTCGCCGCGGTCGCCGCGCTGTTCGCACGCACGCACCGGCGCAGCGATCCGCCGCGCGGCCTGCCGGCCGACGAGTCCTTCACGAACGCTTCGATGCTCCGCCATGCCGAACACTGACCGCCTGACCGTCGTCGTCTCGAATGCCGCCGACGGCGACCTCGCCACGTTCTCCCTCGCGGCCGACGGCACGCTCGCGCCGCTCGCCCGCTACCCGGCCGCCGACGTCGCGATGCCGATCGCCGTGCAGGCCGACCGCGCGCGGCTCTACGTCGCGACGCGCGGCGAACAGCCGACCATCGTCGCGTTCCGCTGTATGCCGGCCACCGGCGCGCTCGCGCGCATCGGTGCGACCGCGATCGACGCGAGCCACGCGTACCTGTCGCTCGACCGCAGCGGCCGCTGGCTGCTCGGCGCGTCGTATGGCGGGAATTCGCTGAGTCTTTACGACGCCGCGCGCGTGCGCGACGGCGACGGCGCGCCGCTGCAGGTCGCCGGCGGCATCGCGAACGCGCATGCCGTCGTCGTGTCGCCGGACAATCGTTTCGCGTACGTCAGTTCGCTCGGCTCGGACCGCGTGTTCAGCTTCGCGCTCGTCGAGGACGCGGCCGGCCTGCGCATGCTCGAACACGGCGAAACGCGCGTGCCGGCCGGCTTCGGCCCGCGCCACCTGCAATTCGCGCGCGACGGCCGCACGCTCGTCGTCGTCAGCGAATTCCAGGCCACGCTCGCGACCTTCGCGCGCGATCCCGACAGCGGCCGGCTCGGCGACGCGCATGTCAGCGCGCGCCACCCGGCCGTCGCCGGACTCGCGCAAGGCCATGCGCGGCCGCCCGCGCCCGCCGAACCTTCCGTCTGGGCCGCCGATCTCCATCTGACGCCCGACGAACGCTTCGCGTATGTCAGCGAACGCACGTCGAGCCAGCTGCTCTGCTATCACCGCCTTGCCGACGGCACGTTCGAGCCCGCGCACGCGACCGCCACCGAGACGCAGCCGCGCGGGTTCGCGATCGACCCGTCTGGGCGCTGGCTCGTCGCGTGCGGCGAACAGTCTGAACACGTATCGGTGTATGCGATCGCACCGGACGACGGCGCGCTGTCGCTGCACGCACGCGTGCCGGGCGGGCGCGGCGCGAACTGGATCGCGATCGTCTGACGAAGCGACACCGGCCCGGGATCCGGCAAGCCGGCCCCGACGGCCGGTTCATGCCTGCGTTCAGCGCCGCTCGCTCGGCGCGACGCCCGTCCAGCGCTTGAACGCGCGCGTGAAATTGGCGCGGTCCGTATAACCGACGCGCGCCGCGATCTCGTCGACCGGCAGGCGTGTGCCCTCGAGCAACCGCAGCGCGTCGCGCAGCCGGATCTCGTCGAGCAGCGCCGAATAGGCCGCGCCGTACTCGGCGAGCTTGCGCTTGAGCGTGCGCGCCGACACATGCAACTCGCGCGCGACGTCGTCGACCGACGGATAACCGCCATCGCCGCAGATCAGCAGGTTGCGCACGCGCTCGACGATGCTTTCCGCGTAGCCGAGCCGCGCGAGTTCGGCCTCGCATTGCTGGACGATCATCTGCGCGGTATGCGCGTTCGCGGTGCCGATCGGCTCGTCGAGCAGCGCGGCGTCGCAGCGGATCCGATTCGCGCTCGCGTCGAAATGGCAGCGCGGCAGCCGCGCGCGATAACGCTCGAACCACGACGGCTCGGGCCATTCGAAGTGGAGTTCGGCGCGCGACTGCAGCGTGCGCCCCGGTGCCGGATACAGCAGCGAATTGAACAGGATCGCGGTCTCGACCAGGAAGTTTTCCACCGCGAACTGGCGCAGCCGGCCGAGCGGAAACGCTTCGAGCACGTCGATGTCGACGATCCCGTCGAGCTGCGCAAGCCGCACCGAGAAAAACGGCACGCGCGTCGGCAGGTAGCGGATGCCGAGCGCGATCGCCTCGCCGAGCGTCGCGCAACTCATCAGCCCGAAGCCGATCAGGCCCGCTTTCGTCAGGCTGCTGCGCAGGCCGATCTCGATCGCAATCGACGGGTCGTCCGTCGCGTCGAGCAGGTTGAACACGATCGCCGCCTGTTGCAGCGGCGTGATGCGCGCATCGGGCTGCGCAAGCCGGGCACGCTCGACGCCCGAGCCGGCCAGAATGCGGCCGCCATCGATGCCGCGCTCCTCGGCCAGCATCAGCATGAACAGCGCATATGCGGACGACACCGTCGCCTTGTTCAGCTGGCGCGCGGCATCCGGGGCGGACAGGGCCATGCGGCGGACTCCGGAGCGGTTTCGGCGGATTGTAGCGTCGCTGGCCCGCCATGACACCACGGCGGCACTCTAGCCGCGCAGCACGGCGTCGGATGCCCGCTCGCCGGACATCCTGGCCCGAAATGACACCAGCATTGGCACCCGCGGCCCTCGCGTGCGATCCGGCGCGCGCCTATGCTTGTCCCATCGGCATTGCGCCCCACTCTTTCCGCAGGGATTCCGTTCGATGAGCCAACCCGCACGAGCCGTCTTTCGCAACGACGCGGACAAGGTCGCGTATGTCCGCCGCGAGGTCAACGCCGCGAGCGATGCGATCCGCGCGCGCTTTCCGCTGCTCGACCGCCAGAACCTCGTCGGCGCGACCGTGATGGCCGCATCGGTGAGCGCGATGCTCGCGATCGCGTGGCTGTATGCGCGCGGCGCGATCGCGTGGTACGTCGCGCTGCCGCTCGCCGCGTTCGTCACGTCGCTGATCCACGAGCTCGAGCACGACCTGATCCACCTGATGTACTTCAAGAAGACGCCGTGGGCCTATCACCTGATGATGGCGCTGTGCTGGCTCACGCGGCCCGGCACGATCAATCCGTGGACGCGGCGGCGCATGCACCTGCATCACCACAAGGTGTCGGGCGGCGAATCGGATCTCGAGGAATTCGGCATCACCAACGGCGAGCGCTGGGGCGTGAAGCGCCTGCTGATGATCGCGGACGGCATGCTCGCCGTCGTGCTGCGGCCCACCGCGATGCGCCGCAAGGTGAAGCAGTATGTCGCCGCACAGCCGGTGCAGGACGCGGCCGAACGCGTGCAGTTGCGTGTCGAGCAGGTGTCGTCGTACATGCCGGTCGGTCACCTGTACTACGCGCTGTGGCACACGTTCATCGTCTATCACGTCGGCCTGTTCGCGCTGCATGCATTCGGCCATGCGGCGACGGTGCCGGCCATCGTCGAGCGTGCAATGGGGGTCGTCGATTTTCTCGCTGTGGTGTGGCTCGGGCCGAACTTCGTGCGCAGCTTCTGCATCAACTTCGTCAGCTCGAACATGCACTACTTCGGCGACATCGATTCGCGCAACGTGATCCAGCAGACGCAGGTGCTCAACCCGTGGTGGATGCTGCCGTTCCAGCTGTTCTGCTTCAATTTCGGCAGCACGCACGCGATCCATCACTTCGTGGTGCGCGACCCGTTCTACATCCGGCAGTTGACTGCGCGAACCGCGCATGCGGCGCTGCGCGAAGTGGGTGTGCGCTTCAACGACGTCGGCACGTTCGCGCGCGCGAATCGCTGGAGTGCTTATCGACCGTCGCGCGGCGCGCGCCACGCACCGGCCGACGCGTAACGCCGGCGCCCGGAGGCCCGCCGCGCCGCTCGATCACGGCACATCAATCGCCAATCGGCGGCATCGGCCCCTGCCCACGAATCCACGACCAGTTCGCGAGTTCGGCCATTTCCTTGTCGCCGCGGCTGTCGCCGTACGCGAACAGCTGCTTTGGCGGCCGGTTGCCCCACCACCCGCGCAGCCGCACGACCTTCTGCGGCCCCCAGCAGTTCTCGCCGTCGAGCCGCCCGGCGAACGCGCCGCGTTCGAACGCAAGCTGCGTCGCGAGCACGGTGTCGAAGCCGGCCGTCTTCGCCCACTTCTCCAGATACAACGACGGCGACGCGCTGACCAGCACGACTTCGTGCCCGCGCGCCTGATGCTCGCGAATGCGCTCGAGCATTTCCGGACGCACAAGGCGCGGCAGATAGGCGTCGACGAACGTGCGCGCCTGCGCGTCGAGCGCGTCCTCGCGGATCGGCCCGAACGCGAACGACGCGAACTTCGCCTTCGCGTCGCCGCGCGACAGCAGCCCGGCCTTCATCGCGACGATCCATGGCAGCGCACGCAGCCCGGCCCATGCGAAGCGCGGCGTGCCGACCGCGTAGCGGACGAAATGGCGGAAGCTGTCGGTAGTCGTGATGGTGCCGTCGAAATCGAACGCGGCGACGATGCGGTCAGTCATGGAGAATCGGCGGGAAAGCGATGAGATGCCCGGGAAGATAGCAGACTCGCGCCGGCGCGCGCGAAATGGCGTGACGCAGCGCGACCCGCGCAGCGAACGCGCGCGCCGAAGCGCGCGGGTTCGTACCGCTCGCTCAGCGCTGCGGCCGAGCCGCCAGCGCCGCCGGCAGCACGACGTTCATCAGATGGTCGGCGCGCGACAGCAGATCGGTCACGCGCTCGTCGAGCCCGCGCAGTTGCGCGGGTTGCATCCGGATCTGCTGGACGGCCTGCCCGACGATGTTGCGGCGGTCGAACAGCGTGCGCTCGACGCCCGCGTCGTCCGGCACGCGCACGACGTCCGACACCGCGCTCAGCGCCGCGAGCACGACCACGAGGTTTTCTTCCGCATGGCGGACCTTCGCGGCGAGCTCCTCGGTGCGGCGCGGGAAGAAGCCGAGCGACTGCTTGAGCGCCCCAAGCGCCGCGCGGTAATCGACATGGCCCGACGCCGCGCCGAACCAGCGTTCGAACATGCCTGCCTTGCGCGTCGCCTGCGCGAGCATCCCGGCCATCATGTCGGCCGCGCCGAGTTCGTTGAATTCGCGCGTCGTCGCCGCGACGGCTTCGACGAGGTTGCCCGCCGCCTCCAGCGCGCCGTCGCCGATCGTCGCGACCGTCGCGAGCTTGAGCGGCACCAGTTGCCGGATGTGCCGCTCGATGCGCGGCGCGTAGTCGGGATAGAGATTCGGGAAGCTGGCCTGCGCGGCGCGGAAGCACGATTCGAGCTGCGGGTGATTCGATTCGCCGAACAGCGCGCGGCCGACCGCATCGGCAGGCGCCGCGCGCACGGCCTTGTCGGGCGCCGGCCCCAAGTCGAGCGCCTGCGGCGCCGGCCGGTCGGGCGCACGCGCGGCCGGCGCACCGGCCGCGGGCGGTGCATCGAACGCAAGACGCCCGGGCGTGCGCTCGGGCGTCGTATCGAACTCGAGCCGCTTCGGCTCGTCGGACGGATTCGTCATCGCTGCATCCTGCCCGGCGCGGCGGCTTCCCGCACGCCGCCGGGCTGCCGCCAGTCAGACCGCGCCGCCGTACGCGCGCACGAAGTCGCCCAGGCCGCGGTTGTAGCCGGCGCCGACCGCCTTGAACATGAAATGGCCGTCGCGGCGATAGAAGCTGCCGACCTGCACCGACGTCTCCATCGAGAAGTCTTCCTCCAGCGCGTACTTCGCGATCACCGCGCCCGACACCTCGTCGGCGATCTGGATGTAGCTGTTGCGAACCTGCCCGAAGTTCTGACGGCGCGCTTCGGCCTGGTCGATCGTCACGACCACCGAGATTTCCTCGACGTCGGCCGCGAGCTTCGTCATGTCGATGAAGATCACTTCGTCGTCGCCGTCGCCGCTGCCCGTGCGGTTGTCGCCGCTATGCACGACGCCCATGCACTTCGACGCCGGCATCCCGCGCTTCGGGAAATCGTCGCCCGGCTGGATGAAGGTTTCCTTGCGCTCCATCGTGCGGATTTCGCTGTTGTAGAACACGAAGTGCTGATCCGAGATCAGCTTCGGATTGCCCTGCGCGTCGTACTTGCACAGGAACACCGACACGTCGAGATCGAAATCCGTGCCCGTGTCCGTTGCGTTCGCGTCCCAACCGAGACCGATGCGGAATTTCTGCGTGCCGGGCGCTTCCTTCGACAGGTTGACGCGACCGCCTTTCGACAAATTGATCATCTGAACCTCTTCTGCTGGAACCGCCGTTGCGCCGGCGGCAATGCCGGGCCGCCCTGCGCGGCCCCTCGTTGATGGTTTCCGTGCCGCGCGTGACTCGCGGTTACTCGCTCGCCACCGCGGTCCGGTCTTCCTTGCGTTGCACGACGATCGACGACCACACGGCTGCGGCGATCATCGCTGCGCCGATCAGGCCCGTGACAACCTCGGGCACGTCGAATTTCACGCCGAGGAACATGATCGTTGCAAGCGCACCGATCGCCCAGAACGCGCCGTGTTCGAGATAGCGGTACTGCGCGAGCGTGCCCTTCTTCAGCAGCACGAGCGTCATCTCCCGGATATAGGCCGCGCCGACGCCAAGGCCGAGCGCGATCAGGAAGATGTTGTTAGACAGTGCGAACGCGCCGATCACGCCGTCGAAGCTGAACGACGAATCGAGCACTTCGAGATACATGAAACCCGCGACGCCTTCGCGCACCACGCGCGTGCCCGTCTCCCCGCCGCCGACCAGGTCGCCCACGCCGTGCGCGATCACGAAGCCGATCACGCCGAACGCGCCCGCGAGCAGGAAGCTGACCTGCTCGGCCGCCGGCACGTAGAACGACGCGACGATCACGATCGCGAGCGTCAGCGCCACTTCCAGCGCCGTGATGCGGCCGAGATGGCGCATCGGGCCTTCGAGGAAGCCGATCCAGTGCTCGTCCTTCTCGGTGTCGAGCATGAACTTGAAGAACACCATCAGCAGGAACGCGCCGCCGAACGCGGACACCTCGTGATGCGCGGACGTCAGCACCGCCGCGTATTTCTCGGGCGACTCGACCGCGAGCGTCAGCGCGTCCCACAGGCCGATGTGGCCGATCACCGCGACGATCAGCAGCGGGAACACCAGCCGCATGCCGAACACCGCGACCGGCAGGCCGAACACCATGAAGCGGTTGCGCCACTTCTCCGACCAGTTCTTGAGCACCGATGCATTGACGACCGCGTTGTCGAGCGACAGCGAAATTTCGAGCACACACAGGACAGCGACGATCAGCATGTCCTTCACGCCGCCGAGGAGATAGGCCGCGACCAGCGCGAGCACCGTGAGCGACAGCGGGATCTTGAAGTCTTTCAACATGATGGGGGTAATCGAGTTCGGGATAAAAAGGCTTGCAGGCCGCGCCTACTTCGCGCGCACCCAGTCGCAGAATTCCTGCGTGATCAGCTGTTCGTAGATCTGTTCGTCGCTGACGTCGAGCGATTCGAGATGCAGGAAGCCGACGTTCGGCATCTCGTCCGCGATTTCCGCGAGGAAGCCGAATTCGCTCGGATCGCCGACACCGACGAGCGACCAGTACAGCGGGAAGTGCTGCGACTCGGCCAGCAGCTGGCGCACGCGCTTGCGGTCGTTCTTCGGGTTCTGGCCGTCGGTCACGAACAGCACCCAAGCGGGCAGATGGCCGTTCACCGGCGCGGATGCGGCCGGCGCGGGCGCTTCGTCCGCGCCGCCGAACAGCCGGCTCAGGAAGCCGCGCTTCTCTTCGCGCTTCGGGTCCGGCTCCGGCGCGCGGAAGAAGAAATCGACGATGTCGTTCATCACCGGCGCGTACTGCGTGCCGCCCCACTTGTCGATCCGCGCGTTGAGCACATGATCGGAAATGTACGAGCCGTAGTTGTCCGGCGTCGCGGTCGGCAGGCGGTCGTAGCCTTCGGTGAAGGTCCACGTGTCGACTTCGCCGTTGTCGTCGAACTTCAGTGCGATGCCGAGGATCCGGTCGTGCGTCTCCTGGATCACGCCCGACTGGTAAAGCGGCTTCGCGGAGCCCGAGATGTCGAGCGCCGCGCCGACGCGCACGACGGGCGGCTTCAGGATCTGGCGTTTTTCGAGGACGATCGCGACCTTCGCCGCGCGTTTCTCAAGCGTAATCATGCGGTGTTCTCTCAGTTCTCTTAGTTGTGCTTCGGAGCGAATCGGGTGATCAGGTCCTGTTCGAGCTGGCGCAGGCGCGGCGCGTCCTGCTCGCGCTGGCGCTTGCCGTCGGCGATGATCTGCGTGACGTCGTCGAACGCGCCGAACAGCTGCTGCTGCGCGTATTCGAATGTGTCGGTCGAGATCACCGGACGCTGGCCGAGCTTCGCGACTTCCTGCGCGTTCTGGCGATTCAGGTCGGCCTGCGCGCGGATCGCTTCGTCGGCCGCGTCGTACGTCGCGTTCGCGAGCGCCGCCGCGCGCTTCGTGCTGAGCTGCTCGAGGTAGAGCGCGAACGCGTTGGTCCACGCGGGGATCAGCACCGTCTTGATCGTCATGAACTTCGACGTCAGCGTGCGCTTCTGGTCCTGCTCCATCCGGATCTGCGGGGCCAGCTGCTTCGACATCAGCATCGCGCGATCGAGGTCGTCGAGCTTGCTTTCGAGCGCATCGACCTTGCGCTTCACGTCGAGCAGGCGTTGCGCGCCGAATGCGTCGTCGGCCTGTTGCTGGCCGGCCGCGAGATGCGCGCGCAGCGTCGCGAGCGCCGTTTCGCCGTGCGCCTTCGACTGCGCAAGTTCCTGGTGCAACGCGTAGTTGTCGTTGTACATCCGCTCGAGCTCGTCGATGCCGGCCTTCTGGCGCTGCGCATGGTTCTCGAGTTCGACGACGAGCGTGTCCATCCGCTTGCTCACCGACTCGTATTGCGACAGCAGCTTCTCCCTGGTCGAGCGGAACAGCCGCGTGACCTGCGTGAGCAGCCCGCCCTTGTCGGCGCCGCGCGGGTCGAGCCCCTTCGCGGTCGCGATCAGTTCGTTGAGCTTGTCGCCGAACTGGTCGGCATCCGACGCGCGGACGCTCGCGAGAATCTGCTGGGAGAAGGCGGCGATCCGCGTACCCTGCGTCGCGCCGAGCTGGTCGATCTCGTCGACGGTGATCAGGCGCGCGTGCTCCGTCGGCTGCGCTGCCGGCACGACGGCGACGGCAGGCACTGCGACGGGTGACAAAGACGGGGTGGAAGGACGATCGCTGACCGCATCGGATTTCTTGTCGTCGAATAGCGGCTTCATGTGGCTACCACGTTTCCTTTTCTGCTTTTTGCTACGTGTTGTCGTGCGCGCGAGGCGCGCATCCGCGGTTGCCGTCGTGCTCTCTCACGGGCGGCAGACGGACAATAAATGGCGACGGTGCGGTGCGTCAAGGGAATGAATTCTTTCAATTTCCATTCATTTTGTAATGAAGTGCGCGGACGCACCGCTCGACCGCCGCCACTCCTGCCGCCATGCGCGTTAGCCACGCAAGATTCGGGCACATTCAAGCTTACATGTCTGATCAATACGAAAGAAAAATGAAATCCCCGGTTTTTTGCGGATTTCAGACAGCGCGTGTGCGCGGACGAAGCACTCGCGAGCGTCGATCGCGCGTTACCGACCCTGCACGTGATTCATGCCGAGCCGAGGCAGGATGAACGGCACGGATAGGTCACGAATCGTGAAATCCCATCGTCCGTCGATATCCACGAACGTCGCGCTGAAATGCCGGTCGTCGGCCCACGTGATGACGTCCAGATGGCACGACGCATACATCGCGCCGACCGTGCGTTGCGCGCGCACCTTCAGCGGATCCTTCGACACAAGCGTGAACGTGACGGCTTCCTCGAACGGGCAGTCATAGTCGGTGACGAGCAGATACGCTGCCGGCGTCTCGAACTGGCGAAGCAGCACGTAGCCGGAAACGGCGAGACCGGAACGCACGCCGCCCACGAGCACATGCGTGCGTGACGGCCACGATTCATACGGACCGTCGTGCGTCTCGAGCGTAAAGCGATCGACCGGCTTCATCGCCGCGCCGGCTTCAGCGTGCCGATATCCCGTTGCATCGCCGCTTCAGTTCGCGGCCTTGCGATACAGCGCGACATACCCCGCAAGCATCAGCAGCAGCGACCCGCTGACCCGGTTCAGCCACTTCTCCCCGGCCGCTTTCCATACCCGCACCGAATGCACGCCGAGCAGCGCGTAGCCGGTCATCCCGATGACGTCGATCGCGACGATCGTCGCCGCGAGGATCGCGTATTGCGGCGCGATCGCATGCGACCGGTCGACGAACTGCGGCAGCAGCGCGGACATGAACAGGTAGTACTTCGGGTTGCTCATCGCGACGAAAAAGCTCTTCAGGAAGGCGGTCCTGCGATCGGGCGTCGGGGGCTCGAGTTCCTGGGCAACCGTGGATCGACCGCTCGACATCAGCATCCGGATGCCCACGTACGCGAGCCACGCCGCACCGAGCAGCTTCAGCGTCACGAACGCCGTTTCCGACGCGTCGAGGAGCACGCCGAGGCCGAACCCGACCAGCGCGACGAGCACGATGTCGGCCGTGACGGCGCCGAGCATGCCGACCATCGCGTGACGCAATCCGTACCGCGAACCGTTGCTCATCGCGAGCAACACCGTCGGGCCGGGCGTCGCGACGCCGACGGACAGGATCAGGGCAAATGCGAGCAAGGCGGAGAGCGACATGGCGTGGCGTTCCTTCTGAAGAGGGCCGTGCGAACGGATGGCATCGTCGTCACCGGCCACTCGGGCCGCAACCGTCGCGCCCGATTTGTTGCGACGAATACGAACGGCCAATGATCGCACGGTCATCCCGATGCTCGTTGGGCGGCTGTGCGACGTCGATCTTGCATGGCGAACCGTGGAAAGGCGTGCCGCAGATCGCGGGCGCCGAAGACGACGTTCCGTGCAACCGTGCGTAACGTCGCAAACAAATCGTGCGGGTCGTCGACAATCGGCGGGTATCTGACGCAGGTGTGGTTGTCGATGACGACGGATTTCTGAAGGGCGTGGAAGGGAGTGGCGGGCCGCGGCCAGAGTTTGCTATACTCTCGGACTTCCGGAGAGATGGATGAGTGGTTTAAGTCGCACGCCTGGAAAGCGTGTATAGGTGTAAGCCTATCGGGGGTTCGAATCCCCCTCTCTCCGCCAGAATGCATGAAGCCCCTTGATTTCTCGATGAATCAAGGGGCTTTTCTTTTGGACCCGCCGGCCCGCCCCACATCCGTCCGCCCCCCCGCCCTCACGGATGCCGAATGTAATCCACCAACGCCCGCGTATACTCATCCGGCGGCCGATCGCACAGACTCACCACAATCGCCACCACAAACCCCGCCGGCACACCAAACACACCCGAACTGATCGGCTCGATCCCGAACCACGTGCGTCCCGCGAAGCCCGTCAATTGCGTGAAGTACGGATAGGTCGACACGATGTAGTACACGCACACCGCGAGCCCCGTCACCATCCCGGCAATCGCGCCGCGCGTCGTCGTACGCTTCCAGAACACCCCGAGCACAAGTACCGGAAAGAAGCTCGATGCCGCGAGCGAGAACGCCGCGCCGACGAGAAACAGGATCTTCCCCGTACTGAGCGACGCGACATACGACGCGAACAGCGCGACACCGAGCAGCAGCACCTTCGAGATCGTCACGCGCCGCTGGCTCGATGCCTCGGGTGCGACCATGCAGTAATAGACGTCGTGCGACAGCGCATTCGCGATCGTCAGTAGCAACCCGTCCGCGGTCGACAGCGCCGCGGCAAGCGCACCGGCCGCGATCAGTCCCGACACGACATACGGCAGCCCCGCGATCTCCGGCGCGGCCAGCACGACCATGTCCGGCTGCATCTGGATTTCCGACCAGTGCACGATGCCGTCGCGAATCACCTCGACCACGCTGATCAGGTCGGGCTCGAAGTGATGCCACTGCGTGACCCACGCCGGCAATTCGGCGAACGGCCGCCCGACGAGGTTCGCGAGGATCTCGTACTTGATCAGCACCGCGAGCACCGGCACGCTCAGGTAGAACAGCGCGATGAAGAACAGCGTCCAGCCGACCGAGCGTCGTGCCGACGCGACCGACGTCGTCGTGTTGTAGCGCGTCAGGATGTGCGGCAGGCTCGCGGTGCCGATCGACAGGCACAGCAGCAGCGCAAGGAAATTCCGCTCGCGCGGCTTGCGTTCGTCGTCGCTCGCGGCGGGAAACGGCTCGTGCATCGGCACGGGCGGCTCGGCTCGGGCAAGCAGATCGTCGCGCGCCTGCGTCCACGCGACGCGCGCCGCCGCCG
This sequence comes from Burkholderia pyrrocinia, assembly GCF_003330765.1. NCBI lineage: Bacteria > Pseudomonadati > Pseudomonadota > Betaproteobacteria > Burkholderiales > Burkholderiaceae > Burkholderia > Burkholderia pyrrocinia. The sequence continues at coordinate 2,522,947 of NZ_CP024902.1, forward strand.
GATCGCGCGGGAAGTCGGCCAGTTCGCGCTCGCGCTGGCTGATCTCGCGCAGCGGCCCGTTGTGGCGCCGCAGGTCGGCAAGCTGGTCGACGAGATGCCTGCGTGCGTCCGCATAGGACGCCGGCAGCCGGTCGAGCTGCGTCTGGATGTCCGCGGCCTGTCGGCGGTACGCGTCGCGCACCTGCTGCTCCCCGGTCGCATCGCGCACCTGCGCCTCGCGCGCCGCGACACGCTCCATCAGCTTGCCGTAATTGAACTGCGGCACGGGGCCGAGCCCGTTCTTCATCGCAATCAGCGACACCGGAATCAGGATCGCGCTGATCAGGATGATGTACTGCGCGACCTGCGTCCACGTGACTGCGCGCATCCCGCCGAGAAACGAGCACACGAGAATGCCCGCGAGCCCGCAGAAGATCCCGATCGCAAAATCGACGCCGATGAAGCGCGTCGCGATCAAACCGATCCCCTGGATCTGCGCGACCAGATACACGAACGAACACAGGATCGCCGCACCGGCCGCCAGCGCACGTACGGCGGTGCTCGAAAAGCGTGTGCCGAGAAAATCGGGAATCGTGTAGCGCGCGAGCTTGCGCACGTAAGGCGCGAGCAGGAAGGCGACGAGGCAGAACCCGCCCGTCCAGCCCATCACGTATGCAAGCGCGTCGTAGCCGGTTGAGTAAAGCGATCCGGCAAGGCCGATGAACGACGCGGCCGACAGCCAGTCGGCCGCCGTCGCCATCCCGTTGAACGCGGACGGCACGCGCCGCCCGGCCACGTAGTACTCGACGAGATCGGACGTGCGCGACAGCAGCCCGATCACCGCATACACGGCGATCGGCACGAACAGGAACACGTAGCCGATCCAGACGCCGGAGCCGGTCGCGCGCTCGATCCGCCACATCAGCAGCACGAACCCGAGAAAACCCAGCGTGTAGAGCGCGTACGCGCGAATCAGTCGATGCGTCAGCATGAATCAGCGCCCGCCATGTGCGTTGCCGGTACGCGCCGCATGGTCGTCGTACGCGCGGCGCAGCGTACGGTCCGCGCGTTGCATCAGCCCGATATAGACGACGATCAGCACGAGATACACGAGAATCGCGCCCTGCGCGCCGACATAGAACGGCAGGCTGAAACCGGCGAAGCGGACCCCCGCGAGCGCGGGCGCGAAGAACGGCACGACGAACGATACCGCGAAGCCGATCGCCATCAGCACCGCGATCAGCGCGACATTGAAGCGCCAGTAGCGCGCGTGGGCACGCGCGAGCGGCTCGGGAACGGGCGGCGGCGCGGCACGCGCGGGACGGGTCGGAACGGTCATGCCGTTGTTTAGCAAAAAGCCCCTGCGCGGGCAATCGGGATTGCCGCGCAGGGGCTCATGCGCGTGACGCGCAACCGGTGCGATCAGCGCACTTCGATGAGCTGGTCGAGGATGGCCGGGTTCTCGAGCGTGGACGTGTCCTGCGTGATCGCCTCACCCTTGGCGAGCGAGCGCAGCAGTCGCCGCATGATCTTGCCCGAGCGCGTCTTCGGCAGGTTGTCGCCGAAGCGGATCTCCTTCGGCTTCGCGATCGGCCCGATCTGCTTGCCGACCCAGTCGCGCAACGTCTTCGCGAGCGCCGCGGCTTCCTCGCCTTCCGGACGCGCGCGCTTCAGCACCACGAACGCGACCACGGCCTCGCCCGTCGTATCGTCCGGACGGCCGACCACCGCCGCCTCGGCAACGAGCTCGTGCGAGACCAGCGCCGACTCGATCTCCATCGTGCCGAGCCGGTGGCCCGACACGTTCAGCACGTCGTCGATCCGGCCCATGATCGTGAAGTAGCCGGTGTCCTTGTCGCGCACCGTGCCGTCGCCGGCAAGATACAGCCGGCCGCCGAGTTCCTCGGGGTAGTAGCTCTTCCTGAAACGCTCCGGGTCGCCCCAGATCGTGCGAATCATCGCGGGCCACGGGCGCTTGACGACGAGGATGCCGCCCTGCCCGTTCGGCACGTCCTGGCCCGTCTCGTCGACCACCGCGGCCATGATGCCCGGCAGCGGCAGCGTGCACGAACCGGGCACGGTGGGCGTCGCGCCCGGCAGCGGCGTGATCATGTGGCCGCCCGTCTCGGTCTGCCACCACGTGTCGACGATCGGGCAGCGCTCCTGGCCGACGTGCTTGTGATACCACATCCACGCTTCCGGATTGATCGGCTCGCCGACCGTGCCGATGATGCGCAGGCTCGACAGGTCATGGCTCTTCGGATGCACCTTGTCGTCGGCCTCGGCCGCCTTGATCAGCGAACGGATCGCGGTCGGCGCGGTATAGAACACGGTGACCTTGTGATCGCCGATCATCTTCCAGAAGCGGCCGGCGTCAGGGTAGGTCGGCACGCCTTCGAACACGACCTGCGTGCCGCCGCAGGCGAGCGGGCCGTACGTGATGTACGTGTGGCCGGTGACCCAGCCGATGTCGGCCGTGCACCAGAACACGTCGTCGGGTTTCCAGTCGAAGGTCCACTTCATCGTCTGCGCGGCCCACAGCAGGTAGCCGCCCGTGCTGTGCTGCACGCCCTTCGGCTTGCCGGTCGAGCCCGACGTATACAGGATGAACAGCGGATGCTCGGCGCCGACCCATTCCGGCTCGCAGCGGTCGGACTCGCCGTCCGCCAGCTCGTGCATCCACAGGTCGCGGCCTGCATGCCAGTCGATCTTGCCGCCGGTGCGGCGATAGACGATCACGCTCTTCACCGCTTCGCAGCCGCCCATCGCGATCGCCTCGTCGGCGATGCTCTTGAGCGGCAGCGTCTTGCCGCCGCGCGCCTGCTCGTCGGCGGTGATGAGCGCCACCGCGCCGACGTCGACGAGCCGCTCGTTCAGCGATTTCGCGGAGAAGCCGCCGAACACGACCGAGTGCGTCGCGCCGATGCGCGCGCAGGCCTGCATCGCGACGATGCCTTCGATCGACATCGGCATGTAGATGACGACGCGATCGCCCTTGGCGATCCCGCGTTTCTTCAGCGCATTCGCGAAGCGCGACACGCGCGCGAGGAGATCCGCATAGGTGACGCGCGTGACGGTGCCGTCGTCGGCCTCGAAGATCACCGCGACGCGCTCGCCGTTGCCGGCTTCGACGTGGCGGTCGAGGCAGTTGTACGACGCGTTCAGCTCGCCGTCGTCGAACCACGTGTAGAACGGCGCGTTGGACTCGTCGAGCACGTTCGTGAACGGCTTGTGCCACGCGAGGCCCTCGCGCGCGAGACGCGCCCAGAAGCCCTCGTAATCGCGTTCGGCCTCGGCGGCGAGCGCGCGATAGGCCGGCATGCCGGAAATGGTTGCCGCCTTCTCGAGCGCCGCGGGCGGCGCAAACTGGCGGGTTTCGTGAAGAACCGATTCAATCGCAGACATCGACTACCCCTTGGTGAACATGAATCCTCTGGCGGCGCGATCGTGCGCGCCGCGCGTCTTGCCGGCGCATGCGCGCCGCTGTCTCCCACCCGCCCGCGCACGGCCGCAAAGGCTGCGCGCGATGCTGCACCGCACCACATCACGCGACGGTGAACGTGCGGCCCGGCAGTTTCCACGATAAGCGCTCCAACTTACCCGTCACTTACGCGGCATGACCGTTTCGCACGCCGGGCGGCGCTTTACGCTGTTACAACCGCGACCCTACAATCCTAACTGAACTCGCCTCCCGGATTCCAGCTTGAATCGCTACGCCCTCTTCCTCATCCTGTCGATGCTGTTCGTCGGCAGCAACGTCGGTATCGGTAAATCCATCGTTGCATTCGTCCCCATCGCCATCCTCGCCACGCTGCGTTTCGTGATCGCGATCGCCGTGCTGTGGCCGCTGTTCAGCCCCGTGAAGATGCGCGCGGTCAAGCGCGGCGAGTGGCTGAACCTGTTCCTGCAGGCGTTCTTCGGCACCTTCATGTTCACGCTGCTGATGCTCAACGGCGTGCAGCGCACGAGCGCGGTGGCGGCCGGCGTCATCACGAGCACGATCCCCGCGATCGTCGCACTGTTCGCGTGGCTGATCCTGCGCGAAAAACCGAACGGCCGTGCGCTCGTATCGATCGCGCTCGCGATCGCCGGCATCGTGACGATCAACCTCGCCAACGGCAGCGCTGCCGGGCACGGCGCCCACGGCGAAGCGTCCGGCTCGCTGACCGGCAACCTGCTGATCCTCGGCGCGGTGTGCTGCGAATCGATCTACGTGATCCTGTCGCGCCGGCTCACGCAAACCCTCGCGCCGATCGACATCTGCGCGTATACGCACCTGTTCGGCCTGTTCCTGATGCTGCCGCTCGGCGCGACGGCGCTGTGGCACTTCGATTACGCGAGCGTGCCGGCCGGCACCTGGGCGCTCGTCGTCTGGTACGGGCTGTCGGCCAGCATCTTCTCGTTCTGGCTGTGGATGAAAGGCATCCGGCATGTGCCGGGCAGCCTCGCCGGCGTGTTCAGCGCGGTGCTGCCGATCGCCGCAGCCGCCTATGGAATCGCATTCCTCGGCGAGCGCCCGACGCTCGCGCATGGCATCGCGCTCGCGTGCGTCGTCGCCGGCATCGTGCTCGCGAGCCTGCGCATGAAACGCGTGCCGGCCGCCGCATCCTGATCCGTCCCCGGCAGCGCCGGCGCGTCGCTGCAGTCGCGCCGGCCGACGCGTTACAATAGCGCGCCTTTTCAAGATTACCCCCGATACCTGCGCACCGCGCCCGACCCTCCATCATGTCCGCCCCGCATTCGCCTGGCCGCCTCCCCTCCCGTCGCCCGCTTCGCCCGCTTCCCGCGCTGATCTTCATGAGCCGCTGGCTCCAGGTTCCGCTTTACCTGGGCCTGATCGTCGCGCAGGCCGTCTACGTGTTCCTGTTCCTGAAGGAAGTCTGGCACCTGCTGTCGCATGCCACCAGCCTCGACGAAGTCAGCGTGATGCTCGCGGTGCTCGGCCTGATCGACGTGGTGATGATCTCGAACTTGCTGATCATGGTGATCGTCGGCGGTTACGAAACGTTCGTGTCGCGCCTCGGCATCGAGGGCCACCCCGACGAGCCCGAGTGGCTCGACCACGTGAATGCGGGCGTGCTGAAGGTCAAGCTGTCGATGGCGCTGATCAGCATTTCGTCGATCCACCTGCTGAAGACGTTCATCAACCCCGACCAGCACACGATGCACGCGATCATGTGGCAGGTGATCATTCACGTGTCGTTCCTCGTGTCGGCGCTCGTGATGGCGTGGGTCGACCGCCTGACGACGCACACGCATCCCGCCCATTTCCACGAGGCGCATGCGCCCGCCGCGGCCGTGTCCCGCAAGCCGGCCGAAGCAGCCGTCAACGCATAAAACGCATTCCCCACAGTCCTCACAGAGTCTCAGCCATGACCGTCATCAAACAGGAAGACCTGATCCAGAGCATCGCGGATTCGCTGCAGTACATCAGCTACTACCACCCGCTCGACTACATCCAGGCCCTCGGCCGCGCGTACGAGCTGGAAGAAAGCCCGGCCGCGAAGGACGCGATCGCGCAGATCCTCACGAACAGCCGCATGTGCGCGGAAGGCAAGCGTCCGATCTGCCAGGACACGGGCATCGTCACGATCTTCGTGAAGGTCGGCATGGACGTGCGCTGGGACGGCGCGACGATGGGCCTCACCGACATGATCAACGAAGGCGTGCGCCGCGGTTACACGCATCCGGACAACGTGCTGCGCGCGTCGATCGTCAATCCGCCGGAAGGCGCCCGCAAGAACACGAAGGACAACACGCCGGCCGTGATTCACTACGAGATCGTGCCGGGCGACAAGGTCGACGTGCAGGTTGCAGCGAAGGGCGGCGGCTCGGAGAACAAGTCGAAGTTCGTGATGCTGAACCCGTCCGACTCGATCGTCGACTGGGTGATGAAGACGGTCCCGACGATGGGCGCGGGCTGGTGCCCGCCCGGCATGCTCGGGATCGGCATCGGCGGCACCGCCGAGAAGGCGATGCTGATGGCGAAGGAATCGCTGATGGATCCGATCGACATCCAGGAAATCATCGCGCGCGGCCCGCAGGACTGGGTCGAGGAACTGCGTGTCGAACTGCATGAGAAAGTCAACGCGCTCGGCATCGGCGCGCAGGGTCTCGGTGGCCTGGCGACCGTGCTCGACGTGAAGATCATGGCTGCACCGACGCACGCGGCATCGAAGCCGGTCGCGCTGATCCCGAACTGCGCGGCAACGCGCCACGCGCACTTCGTGCTGGACGGCTCGGGCCCGGCGAAGCTCGAGGCGCCGTCGCTCGACGCCTGGCCGAAGGTCCAGTGGGAACCGAACACGGAAACCAGCAAGCGCGTCGACCTGAACACACTGACGCCGGAAGAAGTCGCCAACTGGAAGCCGGGCCAGACGCTGCTGCTGTCGGGCAAGATGCTCACCGGCCGCGACGCCGCGCACAAGCGCATCGCCGACATGCTCGCGAAGGGCGAGAAGCTGCCGGTCGACTTCACGAACCGCGTGATCTACTACGTCGGCCCGGTCGATCCGGTGCGCGACGAGGTGGTCGGCCCGGCAGGCCCGACCACGGCCACGCGCATGGACAAGTTCACCGAGACGATGCTCGCGCAGACGGGCCTGATCTCGATGGTCGGCAAGGCCGAGCGCGGCCCGGTCGCGATCGATGCGATCAAGAAGCACAAGGCCGCATACCTGATGGCGGTCGGCGGCGCGGCTTACCTCGTGTCGAAGGCGATCCGCGGCGCGAAGGTGCTCGCATTCGAAGACCTCGGCATGGAAGCGATCTACGAGTTCGACGTGCAGGACATGCCGGTAACGGTTGCTGTCGATTCGTCGGGCACGTCGGTGCATCAGACCGGTCCGAAGGAATGGCAGGCGAAGATCGGCAAGATCCCGGTCGCAGCCGCTTAAGCGCGAACGAAAGGCCGGACGGGAGTCCGGCCTTTCCACTTCTCATTCTCATTATGGTGCGCAGCCGGTTATTCACGGCTGATTCTCATTACACGCAAAAGGCAGGCCCGACAAGGCTCCGAGGCTTGGCTTTTCTCGTTCGAGCGATTATCGTTCGGTTTCTGAAGCCCCACTGAACAAGGAACAGCCATGCAAGGCGACAAGAAAGTCATCGAATATCTGAACGCCCAACTGAAGAATGAGCTCACGGCGATCAACCAGTACTTCCTGCATGCCCGCATGTACAAGCACTGGGGCCTCGACAAGCTCGGCAAGCACGAATACGACGAGTCGATCGGCGAAATGAAGCACGCCGACTGGCTGATCGAGCGCGTGTTCATGCTCGACGGCCTGCCGAACCTGCAGGATCTGCACAAGCTGCTCGTCGGCGAGGAAACCGAAGAAATCCTGAAGTGCGACCTGAAGCTCGAACAGATCTCGCAGACCACGTGCAAGGAAGCGATCGCCTACTGCGAATCGGTTCGCGACTATGTGTCGCGCGAGATCTTCGAAAAGATCCTCGACGACACCGAAGAGCACATCGACTGGCTGGAAACGCAGATCGACCTGATCGGCAAGGTCGGCCTGCAGAACTACCAGCAAACGATGATGGGTTCGGCCGAGTAATCACCCCACCCGCCGCCGCGCCGTCCGCATGACGATGACGAACCAGCCAGCCGCTGCCGCGATGCACCCCGCCGCTCCTGTCGGAATCTTCGATTCGGGGCTCGGCGGCCTGTCGGTGCTGCGCGCCGTGCGCGCGCACCTGCCCGGCGAGTCGTTCGTCTACACCGCCGATACGCGCTACATCCCGTACGGCGAACGCGACGACGCATTCATCACCGAGCGCACGCTCGCGATCGGCGAGTGGTTTGTCCGGCAGGGCGCGAAGGCGCTCGTCGTCGCCTGCAATACGGCGACCGCCCAATCGATCGCGGCGGTACGCGAACATCTCGCGATCCCGCTCGTCGGCGTCGAGCCGGGCATCAAGCCGGCCGTCCAGCAATCCGCGAGCGGCGTCGCCGGCGTGCTCGCCACCCAGGCGACGCTGCGCAGCACCCGGTTCCAGACGCTGCTCGAACGTCATGGCGCCGGTTGCCGCTTCATCTGCCAGCCGGGCCACGGGCTCGTACAGGCGATCGAGAGCGGCGACACGGGCTCGCCCGCGCTGCGCGCGCTGCTCGACAGCTATCTGCAGCCGATGCTGGACGACGGCGCCGATACGGTCGTCCTCGGCTGCACGCACTACCCGTTCCTCACCGCAACGATTCGTGACATTGTCGGCGACCGCATGGCGATCATCGACACGAGCGACGCGATCGCGCGCCAGCTCGTGCGCGTGCTCGACCAGCACGGCCTGTGCGCGCCCGCCGGCACACCTGTCGCGCCGCCCCGCTTCTGCTCGACCGGCGACGGCCGGCAATTGCAGGCACTCGCGTCGACGCTGCTCGGCCTCGATGCGCCGGTCGAATCCGTCACCATTTCCTCGCCGAACGCGCGCGCCTGCGCGACCGCCTGACGCGGGCCGGCACGTCCTCTCCCGCCACCGTTCCGCCGCCTCCGCCGTTTCAAGGGTCCGATGACCTTAAAAAAAGCCCGGCCCAGGCTTGTCAACGTCCGCAAAATTAATGATAATAATTCGCATTAACGTTAGCTATCGCAACTCATCATGATCGTCTGCGTGTGCAAGTCTGTTTCCGATCGCAAGATTCGCGCGTCCCTCGCAGAGGGCGTGAACTCTTTCGATGAACTCCAGTTCGAGCTCGGTGTGGCCACGTGCTGCGGCAAGTGCGAGGAGTCCGTACGCGACCTCATGGCCGAGCAAGGCGTCTGCGCGAGCCGGTGCGGTGTCGAGCATCACGCTCACCCGATCCCGGTCACGTTCTACGAACGCAAGGCCGCCTGACCCGCGCCGAGTGTGCGCATGCGGCCCCGGCCGCATTTTTTGTCTTGACCGTCAGCAAGCCACCGTCTGCGCGAGCCAGCGGCTTACCTGCCAAGGAGCCTGTCATGGAATTGCTGATCGGATTTGTGACCACCGTTTGCATCTCGCTGCTGATCTTCCGCAAGTGATGCCGATTCACCCGCCGCGCCCCGGGTGCGACATCATTCTTTCAAGCTAACATGCAGGCTTCGCATTCCGCTCCTGCCGGCGTCTTGCCGGCTGCACCACGTATGAATCCCCGAGTGATCGTCGTCGCGGTCGGTGTGCTTGCCGCACACGCGATCATGCTGACGGCCGCCTGGCTGCATCGCAACGCGCCGCCGCCGAAATCGGTCGAGGTCCAGTCGATCACCGCGCAGCTCATCCCGCCTGCGCCGATCGCCCAGCAGGTCGCGGCCGAATCGATCCCGCAGCCCGCGCCGCCGAAACCCGTGCCGCACGTGAAGCCGAAGGTCGAGCCGAAGCCGGTACAGAAGGCAGCAAAGCCGACACCGGTCGCGCCGTCGCCCGATCCGTCGCCGACGCCCGCGCCGGCAGCCGATCCCACACCGGCACCCGCTGCGCCCGCCGCCGCCGCACCTGCGGCCACGCCCGGCCCGGCTCGTGAAACGATGCAGGTCAGCGCACCGAAAAACGTGCCGACGCTGCAATGCAATTTCGTGAAGCCCGATTACCCGTCGATGTCGCGCCGCCGCGGCGAAACGGGCACCGCCTACGTCCACTTCGTCGTCGGCACGAGCGGCAAGGTCGAAAGCATCGACCTGCAGAAGAGCAGCGGTTATCCGCGCCTCGACGAAGCCGCACTCGACGCGATGCGCGCCACCTCCTGCCGTCCGTACATCGAGAACGGCCAGGCGATCCGCGCCGCCCGCACACAGCCCTATAACTTCGGGCTCACCGACTAACCTGCCTCATCCGGAAGATTCAAAGGAAAGAAAAATGCAAAGCTACGGTATCGCGCACGTCTGGGCGCAAGGTGATTTCGTCACGCGCGCCATTGCGATCACGCTGCTCGTGATGTCGGTCCTGTCGTGGATCGTGATCGTCGTCAAGGGCTGGAACGTGATTCGCCTGAACCGCCTCACGAAGAACGCCGAACAGGCGTTCTGGCATTCGGACGATTTCGACGACGGCATCAAGAAGCTCGGGCTCGCCGCATCGACGCCGAACGACAACCCGTTCCTCGCACTCGCGCTGTCGGGCAAGGAAGCCGCCGACCATCACCACCAGACGCAACCGCACCTGCACGACCGCATGGACGTGTCGGACTGGGTCACGCGCTGCCTGAAGGACACGATGGACGAAGGCATCTCGCGCATGCAGAGCGGTCTCGCGATCCTCGCGTCGATCGGCAGCACGGCGCCGTTCGTCGGCCTGTTCGGCACGGTCTGGGGGATCTACCACGCGCTGCTCGTGATCGGCGCAACCGGCCAGACGTCGATCGACCAGGTCGCGGGCCCGGTCGGCGAATCGCTGATCATGACGGCCTTCGGCCTGTTCGTCGCGATCCCGGCCGTGCTCGGCTACAACGCACTGACCCGCGCGAACAAGGGTGTCGTCAGCAAGCTGCGTCGCTTCGCGCACGGCCTGCACGCGTACTTCGTGACGGGCGCGAGCCTCGCATCGTCGTCGACGCGCGACGGCCTGCGTCTCGCGCGCGCCAGCTGAGGCGGGGTGAACCATGGCAATGAACACCGGTTTCAGCGACGATGACGACGATGCCGTGATGAGCGAGATCAACATGACGCCGCTCGTCGACGTCATGCTCGTACTCCTGATCATTTTTCTCGTGACCATCCCGGCGATGCAGCATGCGGTGAAGATCGACCTGCCGCACGCCAGCAGCCAGCCCGTCGACGAAAAGCCGCAGACGGTCGACGTCGCGATCCAGGGCGACGGCACGATCCTGTGGGACGACCACACGGTCACGCGCGAACAATTGCAGGCACGCATCGCGGAAGCGGCGCAACGCAAGCCGCAGCCGGAGTTGCACCTGCGTGCCGACCGCAAGGTTGCATACGAGCACGTCGCCGAAGTGATGTCGGATGCGCAGGCAGGCGGCCTGACGAAGCTCGGCTTCGTGACCGCGCCGGCCGCGAAAGCGAAGTAACGCGCACACGTCTCGCCCCTCGCCGGGGGCGTCCCTAACCGGGCGTACCTTGCCGGCCACCCCTAACCGGGCGTACCTCGCCGGCCACCCCCAAAGTAAAAGGCCTTCATCGCCAGATGAAGGCCTTTTTTCATGCGCACGCGGGCGCCTTCGGGCGGCGGGCTCTTCGGCGGTATCGGTTGCGCCTCGAGCAACGCAAATGCGGCTACCGTGGTCTGCACGGACTGCGCTTTCTGCCCTATCTGGCTCGCAATATATGCGGCCACCTGATTTCGCTCAGAACTTCCTTCACGAAATGGGATTTCAATATAGGCCCGCACGCGCGCGCATTCAAGGCCCCGGCGATTGAAACTTGCGATTGCAGGCGACGCTTCAATGACAAAACAAATTTGCTTCGTCGAGCACGCCGTGTTCAGGTCGCCGAAACATCGGCCGCCGCTTCCTTCTTTGCGCGCTCCGGACAACCCGGCTCCTTGTAGGCGCCGTGATCGAGCTTCTCGACCAGATAGTCGACGAACGCCCGCACCGCGGGCGGCATCCCCTGCCGCGACACGAACACCGCATACAGCTGCGGCACCGGCAGCGTCCAGCCCGGCATCACGGGCGACAGTTGCCCTGCACGCAGCGCATTGCCGTACATCATCTCCGGCAGCGCCGCAATGCCGAGGCCGTCGAGCACGGCCTCGCGGATCGTCATCAGGTCGGCCGTCACGAGTCGCGGGTCATGCTCGTGCACATGACGCGTCCCGTCCGGCGCAATCAGGTTGAACACGTGCCGCCCGTCGACGCTCGGCGTATCGAGCGTCTCGAAGCCGGTCAGGTCGTCCGGCACCAGCGGCGGCGCATTCTGGCTCAGCAGGCTCGGCGCGCCGACCAGCATCTGCTCGGTGCGCCACAGCGGCCGCACGACGATGTTGGCGTTCTGCGGCGGTTCCGAGCGCACGCGCAACGCGACGTCGATCGAATCCTCGAACAGGTCGATCACGCGATTCGTCACGCGGACGTGCACCTTCACCTCGGGATAACGGCGCAGGAATTCGGGCAGGATGCGCGACAGCATCGTCTGCGACAGCGTGACGGGCACGCTGACACGCACCGAGCCGCGCGGCGACGCACGCAACTGCTGCACCGCGTTCATCGCGGCCTGCGCTTCGGCAAGCATCGCCTGGCAATGCTGGTAGAACAGCTCCCCCGCCTCGGTCAGCGCGAGCTTGCGCGTCGAGCGCTGCAGCAGACGCACGCCGAGCGCCGCCTCGAGTTCGGTCAGGCGCCGTGACAGGCGCGATTTCGAGATACCCAGCACGCGCTCCGCGGCCGAGAAACCGCCATGTTCGACGACCTGCGAAAAGTACATGAGGTCGTTCAGGTTATGTGCATCGAGATTCATGTCATCGTTCCAATTTCAGAACAATCCATTGCGAGCGGTCGCAAATCGAACGGTAAAACGCCCAATATAATAGCGCTATGTTTCAAAAATAACGCTATTCCGATGATTTCGAGGGCCTCCCCATGACGACCGCTCGCTCGCTTGACCGTACGTACCCCGCGCTTCGCACCACCGAAGGCGGCGGCTTCGTGGTTCACCGTCCGTTCCCGACCCGGCTGCTGATGGATTTCGATCCGTTCCTGCTGCTCGACGAAATGGGCCCCGTCGACTACGCCCCCGGCGAAGCCAAGGGCGCGCCCGACCATCCGCATCGCGGCTTCGAGACCGTGACCTACGCGCTCGACGGGCGCTTCCGCCATCGCGACTCGTCCGGCCATGCCGGCACGCTCGGCCCCGGCGACGTGCAGTGGATGACGGCCGGCGCCGGCGTCGTGCACAGCGAGATGCCTGATCCGGCGTTCGCGCAGGCAGGCGGCCGCTCCCACGGCTTCCAGCTGTGGGTCAACCTGCCGCGTCGCGACAAGCTGATCGCGCCGCGCTACCAGGAGATCCCGGCCGACCGCATCCCGACCGCGACGTCGCCGGATGGTCGCGCGCGCGTGCGCGTCATCGCCGGCGAAGCGTTCGGCGTCCGGGCCGCGATCGAGACGCGCACGCCGATCCTCTACCAGCATTTCACGCTGGAACCCGGCGCGACGGTCACGCAGCCCGTGCCGGCCGGTTATCGCGTGTTTGCCTATCCGATCGACGGAACGGGCCTCTACGGGCCCGACAGGCAGGCTGTCGACGCACGGCACATGATCGTCTACGGCGACGACGGCGACACGGTCACGTTCGCCGCCGGCGACACGCCGCTCGACCTGCTGCTGATCGGCGGCGTGCCGCTCAACGAGCCGATCGTCCGCTACGGCCCGTTCGTGATGAATACCGAGGAAGAGATCCGGCAGGCCGTCGTCGACTACCAGACCGGCCGCATGGGCCGCATCGAAGCGTGACGCCCGATCGGGGGCCGCAGGTGCCGCGAAACAGATGGTTTTGCGTCACAATGACTTCTTGAACCATGTGGCCGCCCGCCATCAGAAGGAACCCGTTCCCTTGAACTTCGAACATCTGATCCAGATCAACTCCGACGATCCGGCCGTGCCGACCCTCACCCGCGACCAGCTCTGGGAAGGTCTCGTGCTGCGCGCCGAGCAGCCGCAACTGTTCGTGCTCGGCCTCGACAGCTGCGTCGTCCACGAACGGACGGACACGACGCTCGAACGTGAACTGCACTACGGACATGCGACCGTGCGCGATCACGTCACGTTCACGCCGAACCAGCAGGTCCGCTACGACATCCGCGCGGCCGATGGCGAGATCGGCGGCTCGCTGACGATGACGATCGAGGAGCGCGACGACCACGCGCTGTTCCTGCGCTTCGAGTACCGCACGACCCTGCCCGTCACGGACGACAGCGAAGACGCGCGGCAGACGCACGGGATCGTCAAGGAAGCGTACCGCACGTCGGATATCGACACGGTCCGCCTGATCCGCGAATATGTCCAGGGCCGCAAGGATCCCGATCCGCTGCACTGAACCCGGCGGCGGCCTGCGGGCCGCCCCTTTGACGCAACCTATCAGGTCTTGCGTTTCGATCGATAAAGAGTTTTGTAAATGGGAATAATTATCATTTAGAATTCATTCCATCGCATCGACAGTCACCGATCAAACGAATGACCGACACCATCCGCCCGACCACGCTGACCTTGCGCCACACGACCGGCACGGCAAGCAGCAGCCGTCAGAAGACGGCAGCGGTCACCACGCCGGCGAAGCCCGCCGGCAACCGCGATGCAGGCACGCGGGTCCTCAGCAGCGATGCGCTGCTGCAAGGCCACAGCCACATCAGCATCGCGCATAACGGAGAGACCTATCAGTTGCGCGCCACACGGCTCGGCAAACTGATCCTGACGAAGTAACGACAGAGTATTGTGGGGACCACCTCCCTGAGAGGTGTTGGGCATTAGCCAGCGGAACGGCTTGCACGCGAGATCTAGACCCCTTCGTGCAAACACACTCAAGCAGCCGTTGCAGCAAGCCAAGCCACTTTTTTGGTTCTCGCACAAGGAAAAAAAAAAGCGACACGTCCTTCGACGTGTCGCTTTTTTGTTTGGGTGGCCAATGCGTGAAACACGCCACCCGCGTTACTGCGTCAATGCATGACAGCCGAAGCGGCACACGAGCCGCTTCAGAAACCCCAGAACATCAACCACCATGCGCTGTCGACGACGGCAAGCCCGACGGCGAACCACGCGAATGCCGCGAGCCGGCGCGGCCACGCCGCATAGCGCCCTGTCACTTTCCACGCGAGCCACGCACTCCATGCGTTGGCGCCGACCAGGATCGCGATGCGCACATCGGTCGCCCAGCCGAGCGGCACATGCTCGGCGCGCAGCAACGACAGCGTCGTTGCCGACAGCCCGAGGAACACGCCTGCGCCCGCTATCGGGATCAGCGCCTGTGCGAGGTGATGCAGCCGCACGCGATCGAAACGGCCGAGCATCAGCGTGGCAGCGGCCAGCAGCACCAGCAGCGCCGTGCCGTACACGAGCCCGGTGCCGACGATGTAGCTGACGATCAGCCCGCCGTCGAGCCAGGAGAATACGTCGTTGCGATCCGGATAGTGCGTGAGCAGGATCCACGGCGCATTGGTTTCGAGCGGCCACGTGATGTCACGGTCGATCAGCCAGCCCGCGAGCCATTGCTTGATCTGCACGAACCACGGGCTGACGGTCCAGTGGAACGCGCCGATCGCGACGCCGAGCAGGCCGTACAGGATCAGCGCGGTGTCCCACGGGTTCGCCTGCTGCGCGCCGAGGTTCACGACTTCGTCGGACGGCGAGCGCAACGACAGCGAGATCGCGTCGCGGTGCCCGCTGCAGCGGCCGCACATATGGCACGCCGCTCCACCCTTCATGCTGCGCAACGGCACGAGCGGCGCACAGTTGATCGGAATCACGCGATGGCCGTGCTCGCCATTCTTGTACGAACGGCGCCACGCATCCTCGTCGACCTTGTAGCGCATCGGCGCGAGCCGCGCGAGCAGCCCGAACACGCCATTGACCGGGCACAGGTACTTGCACCACACGCGTTTCTCGCGGCCGTACAGCACACCGATCACGATCGCGCCGACGGTCGAGCCGCCCAGCACGAACAGCACCGCGAGCGGGTACTGGTACACGCTCACCATCTGCCCGTAGATCGTCGTGATCCCGAACGCGACGAACGGCCAGCCGCCCCACCGTATCCAGCGCGGAATCGGGCCGCCGCGGCCGAACTTGCTCGCGTATTCGGTGAGCGCGCCCTCCGGGCACAGCACGCCGCACCAGACGCGACCGAGCATCACCATCGACAGCAGCACGAACGGCCACCAGATGCCCCAGAACGCGAATTGCGCGATGAGCGTGAGGTTGCTCCACAGATGCGCGGAATCGTCCGGCAGCGGCAATACCGCCGGCACGATGATCAGAAACGCGTAGACGGCGACGACGACCCACTGGATGCCGCGGATCAGCCCGCCGTGGCGCTGCATCCACTGGCCGGCCTGCGCGAGCCAGCCCGGCTTGGTTGCGGCGACAACGCTCATGCCGCGCGGCCTGCGGCGACGGCCGGACGACGGCTCGCGCGCTTCATCAGCAGCCAGACGACTGCCCAGTACACCGCATAGGCGACCAGGTTGGTCAGTGCCGGGTGCGCGCGATAACCGGTCAGCGTCGCGACGAGCGAGCCGAACGTGCCCGAATCATCGAGGACCGCGGACGTGTCCCACACCTGCGAAATGCCGAGCGGCAGGATTTCCTTGTCGATCAGCTTGTCGACGCCGGTCTGGAACAGACCCGCGCCGAGGAACAGCAGCATCACTTCGGTGACGCGGAAGAAATGCCGCCACGAGAAGTGCTTGCCGCCGAGCTGCAGCAAATAGAACGTGAAAAACGCGAGGCCGAGGCCGATCAAGACCGCGAGCATCTGGCTGCCGCCGACGTGGCCCGACTGGCCGAACCCGAGGCCGTACAGGAAGATCACCGTCTCGCTGCCTTCCCGCGCGATCGCGAGCGCGACCAGCACGGCGACGCCCCACCAGTTCGAATCGCGCGTGCTCTGCTGCAGCGATTGCTCCATGTCGCGCTTCAGCGTGCGGCCGTGCCGGCGCATCCACAGCACCATCTGCACGATCAGCACACATGCGATCAGCACCATGGCAGTCTGGAAGTAGTCCTGCGCGTCACCGGACAGCACTTCGGTGAAACCGACCAGCGCGGCGCCGAGGCCGACAGCCATCAGCAAGCCGACACCGACGCCGGCCCAGAGAAAAGGCAGGCCGCGGCGCGCGTCGTCGTCGCCGTTTTTCAGCCATGCATAGAGAATGCCGACGACGAGCAGCGCTTCGACGCTCTCCCGCCAGACGATGAACAAGATCTGACCCATCGATACCTCCCGACGCGCGGCGCAAGGGATAGGTGCACCTGCGCGCAGATAAAACGCGTTACTTCGCGACGATCACGCCCTGCGCCTGCTGGTGGAAATCGTCGAAAAACTTGTATTCGCCCGGCGACAGCGGGGCGACGACCACGAACGAATCGGCGCCCGGCGCAAGCACCTTCTCCTTGCGCAGTTGCACGCTCTCGAATTCGGCAGCGCCCTTGCCGGTGTTCTTGATCTCGATCTTGAAACGCTGGCCGGCCGGCACTTCGATGCGGGCGGGATTCAGCTTGCCGTCCGCCATCTCGAGCTTGAACGTCGGCAGATCGGCAGCGTACGCTGCACCGGCAAGCCACAACGCAGCGGCTGCGGCAACGATTTTCTGGGGAATTTTCATTCTGGATTCTCTACGCCGACGGCGCGCCGAAGCGCGCCGTTCGTGATGCCATCGATCAGTAACCGCCCTTCTTGCCGATACCGGCGAACGGGAAGTCGTACTCGAGGGTAATGGGCTTGAACCACGCGCCCACGCCCGTTTCCTTGTCGATGTGACGGCCGAATGCCATGTGACCCGACTGCATCGGCGGCTTGACGACCATCGTCAGGTGGTATTTGCCCGGGCCGTTCAGCTTCACGTTGTCGCCGTAGTGCGGACCGTCGCTCGCGACCATGCCCATCAGGTCGCCTTCAGCCTTCCACTTCGTGTCGCCCTGCTTCGTCAGCTTGTACGTGACCTGCAGGTACGGCATCCAGTCGCCTTCCGCGAAACCCGTCGGGTTGTTCTTGACCGCATGGATGTCGGCCTCAAGGTGGACGTCGGAATCCGACGCCTTGCGCATCATCCCTTCCGGATCCATCGTGATCGGCTGCAGGTACACCGCGCCGATTTCCATGCCGCCCTGGATCTGCTGCTTGCCGATCGGATATTCGGCAGCCGAGGCCGACATCGCGGCAAGCGCCGCCGCTACCGCAACCGTCGTGCGGATGAACGAAGAACCCAACATGGACACTCCTTGTTATTTGTCTGACTATCTGACGACGTGCGGGCCGCCGCCGGGGCGGCTCGCTGGAAACACTAACGCGACCAAGAACGTTAATGCGAACAATTCTCAGTAATTATGGAGTTTAGCACCGAACCCGTTCCGGAACAAACGGGAAGCCGTGTAAACCCCTGATCCGACAAGGCTTACAGGCCCGTTACCGAAAGGTTTCTGTGACGCTTGGAAAGACTTACCGGCCGCCGTTGACGTGATCGCCGACGTTCGCGCCGAACACGCGCTCGCGCAGCAGCGCAAGCTGGTCGCGCGTCGCGGCGGCCTTCTCGAACTCGAGGTTCTTCGCGTAATCGGACATCTGCTTCTCGAGACGCTTGATTTCCTTCGCGAGCTGCTTTTCCGACATGTCCTCGAATTTCGCGCGCTGTTGCGCCTCCTTCAACTCCGCGCGCGCCTCGTCGGCGTTGTAGACGCCGTCGATGATGTCCTTGATGCGCTTCACGACGCCGCGCGGCGTAATGCCCATCTTCTCGTTGTGCGCGATCTGCTTCGCGCGGCGCCGCTCGGTCTCGCCGATCGCGCGCTTCATCGACTCGGTCATGTTGTCGGCATAGAGAATCGCCTTGCCGTTCACGTTTCGCGCGGCACGGCCGATCGTCTGGATCAGCGAGCGTTCGGCGCGCAGGAAGCCTTCCTTGTCCGCATCGAGGATCGCGACGAGCGACACTTCGGGAATGTCGAGGCCCTCGCGCAGCAGGTTGATCCCGACCAGCACGTCGAACGTGCCGAGCCGCAGGTCGCGGATGATCTCGACGCGCTCGACCGTGTCGATGTCGCTGTGCAGGTAGCGCACCTTGACGCCGTGGTCGGCCAGGAACTCGGTGAGCTGCTCGGCCATGCGCTTCGTCAGCACGGTGATCAGCACGCGCTCGCCGGCCTTCACGCGCGCGTTGATCTCGGTCAGCACGTCGTCGACCTGCGAGCTCGCCGGCCGCACTTCGATTTCCGGATCGACGAGCCCGGTCGGCCGCACGACCTGTTCGGCAATCTGCCCCGTCACGCGCTTCTCGTAGTCCGCCGGCGTGGCCGACACGAACACCACCTGGCGCATCTTGCGTTCGAACTCGGGGAACTTGAGCGGCCGGTTGTCGAGCGCCGACGGCAGCCGGAACCCGTAGTTGACGAGGTTCTCCTTGCGGGCGCGGTCGCCGTTGTACATGCCGTTCAGCTGGCCGATCAGCACGTGCGATTCATCGAGCAGCATCAGCGCGTCGGGCGGCAGGTAATCAACGAGCGTCGGCGGCGGCTCGCCGGGCGCGGCGCCCGAGAAATGCCGCGAGTAGTTCTCGATGCCCTTGCAGAAGCCGAGCTCCTGCAGCATCTCGAGATCGAAACGGGTGCGCTGCTCGAGCCGCTGCGCCTCGACGAGCCGGTTGTCGCGGTGGAAGAACTCGAGCCGCTCGCGCAGCTCGTCCTTGATCGTTTCGACCGCGCGCATCACGGTGTCGCGCGGCGTCACGTAGTGCGACGACGGATACACGGTGAAACGCGGGATCTTCTGCCGCACGCGGCCCGTCAGCGGGTCGAACAGGTGCAGCGCCTCGACCTCGTCGTCGAACAACTCGACGCGCACGGCCATTTCCGCGTGTTCGGCCGGGAAGATGTCGATCGTGTCGCCGCGCACGCGGAACGTGCCGCGCTGGAAATCCTGGTCGTTGCGCGTGTATTGCATCGCGATCAGCCGCGCGATCACGTCGCGCTGGCCGAGCTTGTCGCCGGTGCGCAGCGTCAGGATCATCTGGTGGTATTCGGACGGGTTGCCGATACCGTAGATCGCCGACACCGTCGCGACGATCACCACGTCGCGACGCTCCATCAGGCTTTTCGTCGCCGACAGCCGCATCTGCTCGATGTGCTCGTTGATCGACGAGTCCTTCTCGATGAACAGGTCGCGCTGCGGCACGTATGCCTCAGGCTGGTAGTAGTCGTAGTACGAGACGAAGTACTCGACCGCGTTGCGCGGGAAGAACTCGCGGAACTCCGAGTAGAGCTGCGCGGCGAGCGTCTTGTTCGGCGCGAACACGATCGCCGGACGGCCGAGCCGCGCGATCGTGTTCGCCATCGTGAAGGTCTTGCCCGAACCCGTCACGCCGAGCAGCGTCTGGAATGCAAGGCCGTCGCCGATGCCTTCGACGAGCGTCTCGATCGCGGTCGGCTGGTCGCCGGCGGGTGGATACGGCTGGTACAACTGGAACGGCGACCCTTCGAAGGTCACGAATTTCGATTCGTCGAGCGCGTCGCCGACTTCGGCATGGTGTGCGGACATGGAATGCGGCCGGTGCGAGGGCAAAGAAAGCATTCTAGCGCTTCGCGGCCGGGTGAACTGCTGTCGGCTCCTGACGCGCGACGACCGCCGGAAATCGCGATTCGCCGCCGAATCGCCGCCCCCGCCAGCGTGAATTCGCTACAATGTCAGGCTGCTGCGCTTTCCGGCGTCGTGCCTGCCCGCACGCGGTTCGCCACGCCCGGCCCGCCCGTTGAAAGCCTGACCCTCTTTCCACTACTGCCGAATCATCATGTCGCTCTTCTCCGCTGTCCAGCTTGCTCCCCGCGACCCGATCCTGGGCCTGAACGAAGCCTTCAACGCCGATGCGCGTCCGACCAAGGTCAACCTCGGCGTCGGCGTGTACACGAACGAAGAAGGCAAGATTCCGTTGCTGCGCGCGGTTCGCGAAGCGGAGAAGGTGCGTGTCGAAGCCGGCCTGCCGCGCGGCTACCTGCCGATCGACGGGATCGCCGCCTACGATGCGGCCGTGCAGAAGCTGCTGCTCGGCAACGATTCGCCGCTGATCGCTGCGGGCCGCGTGGTCACGGCGCAGGCACTGGGCGGCACGGGCGCGCTGAAGATCGGCGCCGATTTCCTGCGCACCGTGAACCCGAACGCGAAGGTCGCGATCAGCGATCCGAGCTGGGAAAACCACCGCGCGCTGTTCGAAGCGGCCGGCTTCGAAGTCGTCGCGTACCCCTATTACGACGCCGCGACCAACGGCGTGAACTTCGAAGGCATGCTGTCGGCGCTGAACGGCTACGCGGCGGGCACGGTTGTCGTGCTGCACGCGTGCTGCCACAACCCGACCGGCGTGGACCTGACCGACGCGCAATGGCAGCAGATCGTCGACGTCGTGAAGGCGCGCAACCTCGTACCGTTCCTCGACATGGCCTACCAGGGCTTCGGCGAAAACATCGAGGCCGATGCCGCCGCCGTGCGCCTGTTTGCCGCGGCCGACCTGAACGCATTCGTGTCGTCGTCGTTCTCGAAGTCGTTCTCGCTGTACGGCGAGCGCGTCGGCGCGCTGTCGATCATCACGTCGAGCAAGGAAGAAGCGACGCGCGTGCTGTCGCAACTGAAGCGCGTGATCCGCACGAACTACTCGAACCCGCCGACCCACGGCGGCGCCGTGGTCGCAGCGGTGCTCGCCTCGCCGGAACTGCACGCTGCGTGGGTACAGGAACTCGGTGAAATGCGCGATCGCATCCGCGCGATGCGCAACGGCCTCGTCGAGCGGCTGAAGGCAAGCGGCACCGACCGCGACTTCAGCTTCATCAACGCGCAGCGCGGGATGTTCTCGTATTCCGGCCTGACCGCAGCGCAAGTCGATCGCCTGCGCGACGAGTTCGGCATCTATGCGGTCGGCACGGGCCGGATCTGCGTCGCAGCGCTGAACACGCGCAACCTCGACGTGGTCGCCAATGCAGTCGCAGCCGTCCTGAAGTAACTCGGCACCAGCGGGCGGCAGCCGTCACCGGCCCCGCCCTGCCGAAATGAAAAACGCGCTCCCCGGAGCGCGTTTTTTGTGCCGTTCGCCGGCGGGTAGCTACACCGCCTACACCGCCCGCGCCCGCATTACTGCATGAACCAGCCGTGGCTGACGACGACCGACTGGCCCGTGAGCGCGGCGCTCGGGAATGCCGACAGGAACAGCACCGTCTGCGCGACGTCCTGCACCGTCGTGAACACGCCGTCGACCGTGTTGCCGAGCATCACCTTCTTGATCACTTCCTCTTCGCTGATCCCGAGCTCCTTCGCCTGCTCCGGAATCTGCTTGTCCACCAGCGGCGTGCGCACGAAGCCCGGACACACAACGTGCGAACGCACGTTGTGCTTCGCGCCTTCCTTCGCCAGCACGCGCGCCAGACCGAGCAGCCCGTGCTTGGCCGTCACGTACGCCGACTTCAGCGGCGACGCTTCGTGCGAGTGCACCGAACCCATGTAGATCACGACGCCGCCGCGATCGTCCTTGTACATGTGCTTCAACGCAGCCTTCGTGGTCAGGAACGCGCCGTCGACGTGGATCGCCTGCATCTTCTTCCAGTCGGAGAACGAGTAGTTCTCGATCGGGTTGACGATCTGGATGCCCGCGTTCGATACCAGGATGTCGATCGAGCCGAACGTCTCGGCCACCTTGTCGATGCCGCTGTTGACCGCTTCCTCGCTCGTCACGTCCATCGCGACGCCGATCGCCTTGCCGCCCGCCTTGTTGATCTCGTCGGCGACCGCGTTCGCGCCGTCCTGGTTCAGGTCGGCGATCGCGATGGCCGCGCCAGCCTTGGCGAGCTCGAGTGCGATTTCCTTGCCGATGCCGCTCGCGGCGCCCGTGACGACTGCGGTCTTGCCGCTCAGATCTGCTGCCATGTCCGTCTCCTCCCGTTGTCGGATTGATCAAGCACGCGCCCGCCGCATCCGCTTTCGTCGCGCGATCGTACCGGCGGGCCAGCCGTCATTGTGCACGATCAGCCGCGCCGTTCGCGCGCAAAACGTCTAAGCTTAAGGTCGGTTCTGTCACGCAGGAGATTCGCATGCACTATCGACGGCTAGGCCGTTCCGGCCTGCAGATCAGCGCGCTCTCGCTCGGTTCGTGGGTCACGTACGGCAATCAGGTCGACCAGCGGACCGCTCGCGAATGCCTCGCTGCGGCACGCGACGCGGGCGTCAATTTCTTCGACAACGCCGAGGTCTACGCCGGCGGCAAATCCGAGGAGATCATGGGCCAGGCGCTCAAGTCGCTCGACTGGCCGCGCATCAGCTATATCGTGTCCACGAAGTTCTTCTGGGGGCTCGCGGAAGCACCGAACCAGTATCACACGCTGAACCGGAAATACCTGCTGAACGCAATCGACGGGTCGCTGCGCCGGCTGCAGCTCGACTATGTGGACCTCGTCTATTGTCATCGTCCCGATCCGCATACGCCGATCGAGGAAACCGTCTGGGCGATGAGCGACATGATCGCGCGCGGCAAGGCGTTGTACTGGGGCACGTCGGAATGGAGCGCCGACGAGATCCGCGCCGCATGCGAGATCGCCGAACGGCATCACCTGCACCGGCCGGTCGTCGAGCAACCTCAGTACAACCTGTTCCACCGTACTCGGGTCGAGCAGGAATATGCGCGGCTCTACGACGACTACGGCCTCGGCCTCACGACCTGGAGCCCGCTGGCATCGGGCCTTCTCACCGGCAAATACCGCAACGGCGTGCCGGCCGGCAGCCGCGCGCAATTGCAGGGCTACGACTGGATGCGCGACCGGCTGACCGATCAGGCCAGCAACGAAATCGTCGAACGGCTCGGCGGGATCGCGGCCGACCTCGGCTGCAGCACGGGCCAGCTCGCGATCGCGTGGGTGCTCGCGAATCCGCACGTGAGTTCGGTCATCACGGGCGCATCGCGGATCGAGCAGATCGGCGACAACATGCGCGCGCTCGACGTTGCCGCGAAGCTGACGCCGGATATGAAGCAACGCATCGAGGAGGTGGTCGGCGGCGCATACGAGTAAGGCGGCTCACGGCCACTCGCGTACAATACGCGGCCGCATCGGCGCCCGGCCTGACGGCCGCGCACGATCGACCGCTTTCACCGATTCACCTTCCGTTTCAGGCAGCCCGCCATGCTCAGTTATCGTCACGGTTTTCACGCAGGCAACCACGCGGACGTGCTCAAGCACGCCGTCGTCGTCCAACTGCTGCGCTACCTGAACAAGAAAGACAAGTCGTACTGGTACATCGACACGCACGCAGGCGCGGGCGTGTACTCGCTGCGCGACGGCTACGCGGCGAAGACGGCGGAATTCGACACCGGCATCGGCCGGCTGTGGAACGATAAGAACCTTCCGGAAGCGCTGGGCGACTATGTGGACGAAGTACGCGCGCTGAACGACGACGGCGAGCTGCGCTTCTACCCTGGTTCCCCGTATATCGCATGGCGATCGATGCGCGAACAGGACCGCATGCGCCTGTTCGAAATGCACACGACGGAAATCGACGTGCTGCGCCACAATTTCCGCGACGCGGGGCGACGCGCGATGATCTTCGCCGGCGACGGCTTCGAGGGCGTCAAGGCGCTGCTGCCGCCGGCGCCGCGACGCGCGCTCGTGCTGATCGACCCGTCCTACGAGGACAAGAAGGATTACGTGCGCACGGTGAGCTGCGTGACGGAATGTCTGAAGCGTTTCGCGACGGGCTGCTATGCGGTCTGGTATCCGCAGGTCACGCGGACGGAATCGCAGCGATTTCCCGAGCAATTGAAGCGCCTGCAACCGAACAACTGGCTGCACCTGACGCTGACGGTGTCAAATCCGCCTGCTGACGGATTGGGCCTCTACGGCAGCGGGATGTTCATCCTGAATCCGCCGTATACGCTCGCACAGAGCATGAAAGAGGCATTGCCCTATCTGGTCGAGACGCTGGGACAGGATAGCGGCGCTCGCTGTCAGATCGAGCACCGCGGAAACTGATCGGGCGACCGCCCGTTACGGCTGCGGTCTCGGCATGAGCCTCGGCTGGTTGGCTGGCGGTGCGCCCCCGCCGGGAACATTGATATACGGCGCGACGAACAGCGGAACCGACGTGTTCGGCGCTTGCCCGGCCGGAGCCCGCATGCCCGCCGGCTCGACAATAGGCTCGGAAGACAAAGGCGCTGTCTGCAACACCAACCCGCCCTTGCCGTCCTGGATACCGCGTTGCGTATCGAGAATCAGCGGTTTGGACGACGTCGCGGCACCGGCCGCGACGCCATGGACAAGCACTGCCGCGCCCAGAGCGAGACGCGCGCGGGCACTGAGACGCACATCGAGACGCAAGCGCATGATCGTGTCCTTCAGGATGAAAAGCAGGTCCATACCATAGCGCCGCGTCGACGATTTCGCCAGATCCGGCGCACAAAAAAACAAAGCCCCGTCAATACGGGGCTTGCTTATCGTTCGGTGCCACACGGCACCTGACGGTGACTCCGATTACAGCGAGTAGCCGTTGGTTTCGAGCGAACGGATACGGTGCTCGAGCTGGACGATGTCCGACGACGTGGCGAGGTAAGCCTCACGGCGCTCACGTTCTGCGGATTCAAACCAGTTGCTCAGCTTTTCGACGATGTAGGCGATCATGACGTTCTCCAAGGAAGAGGGACCCCTGGTGAATCGAGATTCAGGGATTTCCCGTATAGGGTTATCCCGAATTATAGCGATGCCGCACCAAGATGCTAGTGAAATACTTGCATGGAAGCCATTCCCATTCGGAATAGTCACGCGCCAACCGATCTCAACCCATTGATTTTTATAGAAATTGAATCGGGAGCCCATTTCGGGACTCGAGTGCACGCACTAATCTGGTTCACTGACGGGGTCGGCCAGGCGCGCCAAAATCGGGCACTCGGGCCGCCCGTCACCATGGCAGTGCGCGGCCAGGTCGGCCAGCGTATCGCGCATGTCGCTCAGTTCCGCGATGCGCTTGTCGAGTTCGGCCACGTGCTCGAGGGCGATCGACTTCACTTCGGCGCTGGCGCGGGAGCGGTCTTGCCAGAGCATCAGTAGCTTGCGGATGTCCTCGACGAGAAAACCAAGCCGTCGTGCCTGACGGATGAAGCGCAGGATATGAATTTCATCCGCGCCGTAGATCCGGTAGCCGGCGTCGGTACGCTTGCTCGGCGCAAGAAGCCCGACCTGTTCGTAGTACCGGATCATTTTTGCGCTGACTCCGGATTCGCGCGACGCGTCGCCGATATTCATTCCCCGCCCTCTCCATCAAGCCTCGGTTTCGAACATGTACGTCGACGAACGCAATCGCCGACGACATTTCGATCGTATCAAATCACGCGGTTTCGTTCCGCGATGGGGGCTGGCAGCAAGATGGAGGATGGCTGATCTGGCGTGTGCCGAGCGGATGCGATGAATGGAGCGCGTGTAGCCCCGCCCGGCTATCATTTTGGCCGCTGAAATGCAAAAACCCCCGCCTTTCGGGCGGGGGTTTCTGGCTTAGGGAGCCTGACGATTACCTACTTTCACACGGGAACCCGCACTATCATCGGCGTAGAGTCGTTTCACGGTCCTGTTCGGGATGGGAAGGGGTGGGGCCGACTCGCTATGGTCATCAGGCAAAGAGGGGTGTCGCGTTGCTTCGCAGCGCGACCAATCTCGGAAGAAGCAGTAATTTTGGGTTGTGAGGTTGCATCTCACACGTACGCGGTACTTCAACCGTCGTACATCGAGTGCCTCGCACTCGACGCTCGATATCCGTAAGCGCTGAAGCGCTAACGGCTATCGAGACAGACTTGTTATAGGATCAAGCCTTACGGGCAATTAGTATCAGTTAGCTGAACGCATTACTGCGCTTACACACCTGACCTATCAACGTCCTGGTCTCGAACGACCCTTCAAGGGGATCTAGTCCCCAGGGATATCTCATCTCAAGGCGAGTTTCCCGCTTAGATGCTTTCAGCGGTTATCTCTTCCGAACATAGCTACCCGGCGATGCCACTGGCGTGACAACCGGTACACCAGAGGTTCGTCCACTCCGGTCCTCTCGTACTAGGAGCAGCCCCCTTCAAATATCCAACGCCCACGGCAGATAGGGACCAAACTGTCTCACGACGTTTTAAACCCAGCTCACGTACCTCTTTAAATGGCGAACAGCCATACCCTTGGGACCGGCTACAGCCCCAGGATGAGATGAGCCGACATCGAGGTGCCAAACACCGCCGTCGATATGAACTCTTGGGCGGTATCAGCCTGTTATCCCCAGAGTACCTTTTATCCGTTGAGCGATGGCCCTTCCATACAGAACCACCGGATCACTATGACCTGCTTTCGCACCTGCTCGACTTGTCGGTCTCGCAGTTAAGCACGCTTATGCCATTGCACTATCAGCACGATTTCCGACCGTACCTAGCGTACCTTCGTACTCCTCCGTTACGCTTTGGGAGGAGACCGCCCCAGTCAAACTGCCTACCATGCACTGTCCCCGACCCGGATCACGGGCCAAGGTTAGAACCTCAAACAAACCAGGGTGGTATTTCAAGGACGGCTCCACCGAAACTAGCGTTCCGGTTTCATAGCCTCCCACCTATCCTACACAGATCGGTTCAAAGTCCAATGCAAAGCTACAGTAAAGGTTCATGGGGTCTTTCCGTCTAGCCGCGGGTAGATTGCATCATCACAAACACTTCAACTTCGCTGAGTCTCGGGAGGAGACAGTGTGGCCATCGTTACGCCATTCGTGCAGGTCGGAACTTACCCGACAAGGAATTTCGCTACCTTAGGACCGTTATAGTTACGGCCGCCGTTTACCGGGACTTCAATCAAGAGCTTGCACCCCATCATTTAATCTTCCGGCACCGGGCAGGCGTCACACCCTATACGTCCACTTTCGTGTTTGCAGAGTGCTGTGTTTTTATTAAACAGTCGCAGCCACCAGTTTATTGCAACCCCTTCACCCTCTGCCCGCAGGGGCATCAAGCTACAAGGGCGTACCTTATCCCGAAGTTACGGTACCAATTTGCCGAGTTCCTTCTCCCGAGTTCTCTCAAGCGCCTTAGAATACTCATCTCGCCCACCTGTGTCGGTTTGCGGTACGGTCATCGTTAGACTGAAGCTTAGAGGCTTTTCTTGGAACCACTTCCAATTGCTTCGCTCCCGAAGGAGCTCGCGCCACACCCTTGAATCCCGCGCCCGGATTTGCCTAAGCGCCTTCTCCAATGCAGCGACCGGGACTTCCAACACCCGGACAACCTTCCGCGATCCGTCCCCCCATCGCATCTAACAATGGTGCAGGAATATTGACCTGCTTCCCATCAGCTACGCATTTCTGCCTCGCCTTAGGGGCCGACTCACCCTACGCCGATGAACGTTGCGTAGGAAACCTTGGGCTTACGGCGAGGGGGCCTTTCACCCCCTTTATCGCTACTCATGTCAGCATTCGCACTTCCGATACCTCCAGCACGCTTTTCAACGCACCTTCGCAGGCTTACGGAACGCTCTCCTACCATGCGAGCATAGCTCGCATCCGCAGCTTCGGTATATAGCTTAGCCCCGTTACATCTTCCGCGCAGGACGACTCGATCAGTGAGCTATTACGCTTTCTTTAAAGGGTGGCTGCTTCTAAGCCAACCTCCTGACTGTTTTAGCCTTCCCACTTCGTTTCCCACTTAGCTATATTTGGGGACCTTAGCTGGCGGTCTGGGTTGTTTCCCTCTTGACACCGGACGTTAGCACCCGATGTCTGTCTCCCGTGATTGCACTCTTCGGTATTCGGAGTTTGCTATGGCGGGGTAATCCGCAATGGACCCCCCAACCATGACAGTGCTCTACCCCCGAAGGTGAGACACGAGGCACTACCTAAATAGTTTTCGGAGAGAACCAGCTATTTCCAAGTTTGTTTAGCCTTTCACCCCTATCCACAGCTCATCCCCTAACTTTTCAACGTTAGTGGGTTCGGACCTCCAGTACGTGTTACCGCACCTTCATCCTGGCCATGGATAGATCACTTGGTTTCGGGTCTACGCCCAGCAACTGAACGCCCTATTCGGACTCGCTTTCGCTACGCCTGCCCTATACGGTTAAGCTTGCTACTGAACGTAAGTCGCTGACCCATTATACAAAAGGTACGCCGTCACCCCTTGCGAGGCTCCGACTGTTTGTATGCATGCGGTTTCAGGATCTATTTCACTCCCCTCCCGGGGTTCTTTTCACCTTTCCCTCACGGTACTGGTTCACTATCGGTCGATCACGAGTATTTAGCCTTGGAGGATGGTCCCCCCATCTTCAGACAGGATTTCACGTGTCCCGCCCTACTTGTCGTACACTTAGTTCTTTCATACTGTTTTCGCCTACGGGGCTATCACCCGCTATGGCCGCACTTTCCAGAGCGTTCGGCTAACAATACAAATAAAGAGTACAAGGCTCATCCCATTTCGCTCGCCACTACTTTGGGAATCTCGGTTGATTTCTTTTCCTGCGGTTACTTAGATGTTTCAGTTCACCGCGTTCGCTTCACATGGCCTATGTATTCAGCCATGGATACTCCAAAAGGAGTGGGTTTCCCCATTCGGACATCTACGGATCAAAGCTCGTTTGCCAGCTCCCCGTAGCTTTTCGCAGGCTACCGCGTCCTTCATCGCCTGTGATCGCCAAGGCATCCACCACATGCACTTGTTCGCTTGACCCTATAACGAGTCTGTCTCATCTTTCGACGCTACAGTCGCTACAGGTTGAGTTCTCGCATTTGTGCCGTATTCCAATTGAGCCGAACATGAAGTTCGAATCATCTTGAGATACATCGATACAATCACAACCCGGATAACTTTCACGTCCATCTCAAGACGCTTCCGCTATCCAAATTACTTACTTCTTCCAGATTGTTAAAGAACGACAGCCGATATGGTTTTCACTCATATCACTCTGACTGGCTCAATCGCCAATGCAAAATTCTCGGTTCAGTGTCTGAACCAAGCACTTAGCGTTGGTGATTGGTGGAGGCAGACGGGATCGAACCGACGACCCCCTGCTTGCAAAGCAGGTGCTCTCCCAGCTGAGCTATGCCCCCATGTACAGAGACTTCCTCAGGTGTATAGCCTGTTGGCATGGGGTACTCGTAAGCGCTAAAGCGCTAACGATCACCGGCACGTCAGACAATTGGTGGGTCTGGTTGGATTCGAACCAACGACCCCCGCCTTATCAAGACGGTGCTCTAACCAACTGAGCTACAGACCCCTGAGTCTGTCCTAATTTACAGCCGATAAGCGTGAGCGCTCAACTTTGCGAGATAGCTCTAGAAAGGAGGTGATCCAGCCGCACCTTCCGATACGGCTACCTTGTTACGACTTCACCCCAGTCATGAATCCTACCGTGGTGACCGTCCTCCTTGCGGTTAGACTAGCCACTTCTGGTAAAACCCACTCCCATGGTGTGACGGGCGGTGTGTACAAGACCCGGGAACGTATTCACCGCGGCATGCTGATCCGCGATTACTAGCGATTCCAGCTTCACGCACTCGAGTTGCAGAGTGCGATCCGGACTACGATCGGTTTTCTGGGATTAGCTCCCCCTCGCGGGTTGGCAACCCTCTGTTCCGACCATTGTATGACGTGTGAAGCCCTACCCATAAGGGCCATGAGGACTTGACGTCATCCCCACCTTCCTCCGGTTTGTCACCGGCAGTCTCCTTAGAGTGCTCTTGCGTAGCAACTAAGGACAAGGGTTGCGCTCGTTGCGGGACTTAACCCAACATCTCACGACACGAGCTGACGACAGCCATGCAGCACCTGTGTATCGGTTCTCTTTCGAGCACTCCCACCTCTCAGCAGGATTCCGACCATGTCAAGGGTAGGTAAGGTTTTTCGCGTTGCATCGAATTAATCCACATCATCCACCGCTTGTGCGGGTCCCCGTCAATTCCTTTGAGTTTTAATCTTGCGACCGTACTCCCCAGGCGGTCAACTTCACGCGTTAGCTACGTTACTAAGGAAATGAATCCCCAACAACTAGTTGACATCGTTTAGGGCGTGGACTACCAGGGTATCTAATCCTGTTTGCTCCCCACGCTTTCGTGCATGAGCGTCAGTATTGGCCCAGGGGGCTGCCTTCGCCATCGGTATTCCTCCACATCTCTACGCATTTCACTGCTACACGTGGAATTCTACCCCCCTCTGCCATACTCTAGCTTGCCAGTCACCAATGCAGTTCCCAGGTTGAGCCCGGGGATTTCACATCGGTCTTAACAAACCGCCTGCGCACGCTTTACGCCCAGTAATTCCGATTAACGCTCGCACCCTACGTATTACCGCGGCTGCTGGCACGTAGTTAGCCGGTGCTTATTCTTCCGGTACCGTCATCCCCCCGCCGTATTAGGGCAGAGGTTTTCTTTCCGGACAAAAGTGCTTTACAACCCGAAGGCCTTCTTCACACACGCGGCATTGCTGGATCAGGCTTTCGCCCATTGTCCAAAATTCCCCACTGCTGCCTCCCGTAGGAGTCTGGGCCGTGTCTCAGTCCCAGTGTGGCTGGTCGTCCTCTCAGACCAGCTACTGATCGTCGCCTTGGTAGGCCTTTACCCCACCAACTAGCTAATCAGCCATCGGCCAACCCTATAGCGCGAGGCCCGAAGGTCCCCCGCTTTCATCCGTAGATCGTATGCGGTATTAATCCGGCTTTCGCCGGGCTATCCCCCACTACAGGACATGTTCCGATGTATTACTCACCCGTTCGCCACTCGCCACCAGGTGCAAGCACCCGTGCTGCCGTTCGACTTGCATGTGTAAGGCATGCCGCCAGCGTTCAATCTGAGCCAGGATCAAACTCTTCAGTTTAAACCTGTTACTGTTTTCGGTTCAGTTAAGAACCGGTCGCTCACTCAAAGCTGACAGGAACATGAATTGCTTCATGAACCTGACTTACTTTAGTGTGAGACTCTTGATACTTTCGCTTTCTGATCCGAGGATCAGCTCGCTTCCATCAAGCGCCCACACTTATCGGCTGTTAATTTTTAAAGAGCATGTCTGCGAGAACCGTTTCGTTTCTCAGCAGCGCTGCGTTTTCAGCAGCAGAGAAGCGAGATTATGAACCGTGTTTCGCAGATCGTCAACAACTTTTTAACCACTTCGTTGCGACTGCGGGGTCCATCTTCCTGCGCCAGCCGCGTGCCTCAACCGCTGCACACCACCGACTTCGCTTTCCCTCTTCCGCGCCGCGTTTCCGTTAGCGCGAAAGAGGCGTGATTCTATGCAGCACGTGACATTCGCGCAAGGGGTTTGAAGCAACTTTTTTACAAAAGCCGCAATTCAGCCGTCTGGCCATGCTTGGACACGAGACCGCTTATGGTGCAAAGAACGGACTAGAATGTGAGGTTCTTCGCCTCTTTCTATATACGTGTTTAATATGCGCCAGCGAATCGCCAAACGCCTCCCCCCCGATGCCGACAAACTGGTCGGCCTGTCGCTTGCGCTCTTCGCCTCGGGCAGCCGCATCGAGGATCGCTTCTGGGAAGCGAAGCTCGATGCGCTGCTCGCCAAGATTGTCCGCAACGGCAACCAGACCACACTCGACGCAGCGCTCGACCATCTTCAGCAGAATCATCCCGATGCGTACGGCGCGCTCGCCGACATGGCCGAGACGCACAGCGAGTCGATGGTGATCGAGCACGACGGCCAACCGTACGATGCGCTGCTGGTCGCCGTCCCGGTTCTCGCCTGGACGCGCTACATGATTCCGTCGGGCCCGCTCAAGGGCGACGTTGCCGACGCGCTGCGAGCGCACCTGCAGGCCCATGTCCTCGCGAACGGCACACTCGTCGGGCTTGCGCCGTTCCTCTACAGCATCGACCAGTTGCCGCGGCACCACGTCGAAACCTACCGGCTTGCCCAGCAACTCGCACATGCGGCGATTAGTCAGCACACGCCCAAGCTGAGCTTCGGCGACCTGCCCGAGACCTCGCCGATCCTGGCCGACCCGCGCTTCCTGCTCGCCGTCGTCGCCGCGCCCGTAGGCACGCCGCTGTTCCGCTGGCAGGAAGAAGAAAGCGGCAGCCGGATCGAGCGCGGCCAGTGCCTCGAGCAATGGACGGCCCAGGGCGGCCCGAACCTGTCGATCGCACTGCCCGGATGCGAGTTCGAATGCCTGCTTCCGGACGCGTACTATTCGGCCTGCCGGGATGCGGACGAACGCATTCGCCCGCACACGGTGCGAACCGCCATTCGTTATCTTTTCGACACACTTGGTGCGGCACCGCAGGAGCTGCGCGCGGTAGTCGCGGGCTTCGGCGAACGCCGTATCGACGAATATCGCGTCGGCTTCACGCGGCGTGCCAGCAACGACGTGATCTACGGTGTCGTGTGGCCGCTCTACGGCCGTGAAAACGGCGACGTGTCGACCGACAACGCGACGCTCGAAGGCGAAGCGCCGATCGAAGGGCCGCTCGAGGAAATCGTCAGCCTGCTGAAGGAATGCGGCGTAACCGACGTCCGCCGGCATGCGGGCCGCTTCGAACCCGAATACTGCGATGACTGCGGCGTGCCGCTCTACGCAGATCCGCTCGGCGAAATCGTCCATGCGGAAATGCCGGAAGACGCATCGCCCGCCCAGCCGCACTTCCACTGACCCGCACCGCAGGCCCGAACGGGCCTGCCCGTCCGAAGCCGCTCCCGGTTCCCTCCGGAGCGGCTTTTTTCTTGTCCGATATTCCGTCGCTCAAAATTTCAGACTTTTCCTAAGCCTTTCAGCCAAGCAGACATCGTGTAAGGTTTTTGTCATTATCGGGGCCGACGCATACCCGACAGCAGATCAATGACTCACCCTTACGGAGGTTGAATATGCGGTTCCTGGTGCTCAATTCAGACGCCGAACGGCGTGACGGACTGAAGGCCCTATTGCGGCAGATCGACCGTCACGCCAGCATCAACGATGCGCCCGACGGATTCCAGGCGCGCCGGCTGCTGCGCACCCAGCGTTTCGACCTCGTCGCGATCGACTGGCTGGACGTTGGCCGGCTCAGTGAGCTTCAGGCGCTTTGCAGCGCGTGCTCGCCGACACCCGCCGCCGTTCTGATCGACGAAGCCTCGCCGGAAGCCATCCAGCGCTTCTTCAACTATGGGGTCGCGGGCGTAATCCCGCATTCCACGCGGCCGCACCTGATCGTGCGTGCGCTCGAGATGGTGCTGCTGGGCGGACACTACATCCCGCCGATTGCCCTCAGCCTGCTGCCCTCCACGGCCGCGGCGCGCCACGATGCCCATTTCCAGACGCTCGCCGGATCGCTTCCACGCCGCCCGCCGAGCGGCCTCTTGTCGCCGCGGCAAGCGCAGATCATGCGCTTCGTCCACATGGGCAGCACGAACAAGATGATCGCCCGCACCCTCGGCATCAGCGAAGGCACCGTGAAGATCCACCTCGCCAGCATCTTCCAGCAGCTTGGCGCCGCGAACCGCGCCGCCGCGGTCGCGATCTACAACGGCTGGCTGTCGCCCCACCTCGAGGTGCTGCTGGCCAACCGCAGCCGCGCGCGCAAGCCGGCCATCGGCGAACGCGGCACGGTTCCACTGCGTACGCAACGGAACGACCATCCGTACCCGCTGCCGGCCGCGAATGCCGACGCGCAGGACCTGCCACTCGCCGCCGAACCGCCGGCGCGGTTCCGGCGCGAACGCTAGGCAAACAGTCTCGATATTGCGACGGTCGACATGTGCGGATTCCCACCTTTGATGCTCAACGAGTAATATGAACGCATGGGTTTTCTTTTCACACCGCTTCCGCTCTGGATTGGCATCGGTGGCTGGATCGCCGCCGTGGCGCTGCTCGCGCTCGCGATCTGGAATCGCCCCTTCGTGCGCCTGCAGGACGCCACGCTCCAGCACGTGTGGCTCGCGCTCGTCACTGCGATTGCGGTCCTCTGGGCCTCGAATGCGTGGCTCGACGATGGCATCGTCATGCATCTGCTTGGCGCAACGCTGCTCGTCACGCTGTTCGACTGGACACTCGCATTGATCGCGATGGGCGCCGTCACGGCGGTTGCCGCGATCATCTTCGACGCGCCGTGGCAGGGCATTGGCCTGACCTATCTGATCTACGGCGCGCTGCCTGTCGCCGTGTCGGCGTTGCTGCAGCGCGCCGCGCTCGCATGGCTGCCGCACAACCTCGCGTCGTTCATCACCGGCCAGGGATTCCTGTCGCCGGCCATCGCGATCATCGCGGTCGCCGCCGCCGCGGCCGGTGTCCAGCTCGCCCTCGCGGATGGCGTGCCCGTCGTGATTCCGGCCGGCTATCTGCTGAACACTGCGCTGCTCGCGCTTGGCGAAGCATGGTTCACCGGCATGGCGACGGCACTCATCGCCGTCTATCGCCCTGCGTGGGTCACGACCTTCGACGTCCGGCGCTATCGCCTCGGCGGCCCGCGCGCCTGAATTTCCTTCGGATCCGGGCACCGTCAACGCGTGCCGGCGGCACCTTCCGCGGCGCGGGAGAGTACGCCATCTACTGCCGCACAACTTTTTTACGCTAAGATTGAACTCCTGTTCTTCATCGGGCATCTATACGTGCCCGATGTCTCATTCGCTCCTCACCAATAACCAGATGGACAGCTCACCTGCCTCGCTCCGGATTTTCCGGGCGCTCGGCAAGCTGGCAGCCTGTATCGCGGGCCTGTCGCTTGCGCTTCCGACTCCGGCATTCGCCGACCTGCTCGACCAGCGCTCCGAACTGATCAACAAATTCGTCAACGAAATGCATGCCGATCCGCTCGCCGCCGATTGTGCGGCGCACGGCAGCTTCATCGCCAGCACGTCGTCGGCCTTCGACCGCGTCGACTTTGCGCCGAACGCATTCGACAGCGGCAACGCGACGATCACGCCATGGAACGACTCGTTCGACCAGGGCAAGCAACGCGTGAAGGTCGACAACATCGTCACTGTCGACGGACTCGGCATCCACAGCGACGGCGGCGACCCGACGCCGCTGAAATTCCGTTGCGGCTATGTCGGCCAGCAAATGCTCGCGTTCAGCTGGAACGACCCCGTTCCGCCGCTGAAGCCGCGTGTCGAACGCTCCACGTCGTCGACGAAGAAGTTCAAGGGCAAGTCGCACCGAGGCAAGGTCAAGGCGAAGGCATCGGGCCGCCCCGGCAAGAAGGCCGTCGCAACGACGAAATCGGGCGGCCAGAAGAAAGC
The DNA here is from genome assembly GCF_003330765.1 of Burkholderia pyrrocinia. Lineage (NCBI taxonomy): Bacteria > Pseudomonadati > Pseudomonadota > Betaproteobacteria > Burkholderiales > Burkholderiaceae > Burkholderia > Burkholderia pyrrocinia. The sequence continues at coordinate 2,558,731 of NZ_CP024902.1, forward strand.
CGTGAAGAAGAAAACCGCGAAGAAATCCTGATACGGCGGAGCAGCAACAACAGAAGCAAAAAAGCCGGCGCATCCTGAGATGCCCCGGCTTTTTTCATACGACGACGATACGCTTACGCGAACGTGTCGACGTGCACCAGGATCGCGGCCAGCATCGCCGCGCCGAGCGCCGCACTGCGTTCGCCATTCCAGCCGACCCGCTCGTCGGGCAGGTTCGCGTTGTCCTTGAACGGCATCTCGAGCGTCAGCGACAGGCAGCCGAACTGGTGGCCGATGTACTTCGACGCAAGCTTGAGCGCGTCCTCCTTGTACTTGCTCGCCGCATAGCCATGCTCGGTCTGGAAGTCGGGGCTCGCGACCTTGAACGCGTCGATGAACGCGGTCTGCTCCTTGCCCTGCTGCTCGGTAAAGCTCGGCAGCATCTCCGAACCGGCGACGAACACGTACGGCAGATCCTCGTCGCCGTGAATGTCGAAAAACATGTCGCAGCCGATCGCGTGGATCGCGTCACGCACGGCCAGCACCTCGGGGCTGCGCTCGGCATCGGGCGCCATCCACTCGCGGTTCAGGTTCGCGCCTGCCGCATTGGTGCGCAGGTTGCCGTGCACGCTACCGTCCGGGTTCATGTTCGGGACGATGTGGAACGTCACGCGATCGTAGAGCTTGCGCGCGACCGGATCGCCGGCCCAGTCGCCCCATCCGGCCAGCCGCTTGACGAGGCCTTCGACGAACCACTCGGCCATCGTCTCGCCGGGATGCTGGCGTGCGATGATCCAAACCTTCTTCTTCGGCGCGCCGCCGGTTTCCGGCGTGCCGAGCGTCAGCAGCGACATCGGACGGCCTTCGACCGTGCGGCCGAGTTCGACGACGCTCGTCTGCGGCAACTGCTGGACCGCGCCGAGAAATGCCGCGTGACGCTCTTCCGAGTACGGTTCGAAATACGCGTAGTAGATGCTGTCGAACTCCGGCGTATGGTCGATGGTCATCGTCTTGCCGTCGAACGTCGTCGGCACGCGGAACCAGTCGACCCGGTCGTAGCTCGCCACCGCGCTGTAGTTGCGCCAGCCCGACGGATAGGCGCATTCGGCCGCGTTCTCGAACGTCATCACGCACCGCTCGCCGCGCGCACCGGTCAGGCGGAAATAAAACCATTGCGCGAATTCCGAGCGGCTGTCGCCGCGCACACGCAGCCGAATCGCGTCGGGGCTGTCGCACGACACGACGTCGATTGCGCCTGCGTCGAAATTGCTGGTGATCGAAAGGGTCATCTGTCTCTCCTGTGTCGACCAGAGTTAGTGCTTTAGCACTTACTCTGGTCCCATGCAAAGCTGTCGACCAGAGTTAGTGCTTTAGCACTTACTCTGGTCCCATGCAAAGCTGTCGACCAGACTCAGTGCTTTAGCGCTTACTCCGGTCCCATGCAAAGCTGTCGACCAGACTCAGTGCTTTAGCACTTACTCCGGTCCCATGCAAAGCTGTCGACCGGAACAGGCAGTGTGCCGCCCGGCCTCATGCATGTGCCGGCCATCTCGTGCACGGCCGGCATGGTCACTCGCCGACTCGCCGGCGATATACGTAAGTCGAATCGTTCGACGCAGCCGCGTCGAACGCATAGCCTTCCGTCGCGAAATCCTTCAGCGCCTTCGGCTCGGTAATGCGGTTCTCGACGATGAAACGCGCCATCAGGCCGCGCGCGCGCTTCGCATGGAAGCTGATGATCTTGTAGCGGCCGCCCTTCCAGTCCTCGAACACCGGCGTGATGACGGGCGCCGCCAGCAGTTTCGGCTTGACCGACTTGAAGTATTCGGTCGACGCGCAGTTGACCAGCACGCGCGCCGCGCCGCTGCGCGTCTCGAGCTGCTCGTTCAGCGCCCGCGTGATGCGGTCACCCCAGAACGCGTACAGATCCTTGCCGCGCGCGTTCGCGAAGCGCGTGCCCATCTCGAGCCGGTACGGCTGCAGCAGGTCGAGCGGACGCAGCAGCCCGTACAGGCCCGACAGCACGCGCACGTGCTGCTGCGCATAGTCGAGATCGACGGACGACAGCGATTTTGCGTCGAATCCTTCATAAACGTCGCCGTTGAAAGCGAGCACGGCCTGCTTCGCATTGGCCGGCGTAAAGATGGGCGACCAGTCCGCGTAGCGCTGGAAGTTCAGGCGCGCGAGCGGATCGGAGATATCCATCAGCGTCGCGATGTCCTGCGGCGAAAGCTTGCGCAGGCCGTCGATCAGCTCCGACGCGTCGTCGACGAATGCAGGCTTCGTGTAAGACTGGACATGCGCGGGCGTATCATAGTCGAGGGATTTGGCGGGAGAGAGAACGATTATCATAGAGGCTCGCTGGCACGCCGTGCCTTGCGGTCAGACGAAAACCACCGATTGTAACGAATGACCTGCTCTCTCGCCCCGCACGCCGCACATCGCGTCGTGCTCGACTCGAACGTCTGGATCGACATCCTCGTATTCGACGACCCCGCTACGCGCCCGATCCGTGCCGCGCTCGAGCGCGGCACGCTTGCCGCCGTGATCGACGGCCGCTGCCTGACCGAACTCGAGTACGTGCTCGATTATCCGCAGTTCCAGGCGCGCGCGATCGACAAGGCCGCCGCGCTCGCGACCGTCGCCCGCCTCGCGAGCCTCGTCGAGCCGCCGCCCGTCGACGCCGACGCGCCGCCGCTGCCGAAGTGCAAGGACCGCGACGACCAGAAGTTTCTCGAACTCGCCCGCGCCGCGCAGGCCGAGTGGCTCGTCTCGAAAGACCGCGCACTGCTGAAGCTCGCGAAGCGCACCGCACGCGACTTCGGCTTCCGGATCGCACAGCCCGCGCCGTTTGCCGAGGCCTGCGCACTCGACGCCGCACCGACCGCCACTGCCACGCCAACCTGACGCACGCCGCACCACCCGATTTCGACCGTATCGATGAACGCTCCTTCAGACATGCCAACGACTCCCGTTTTCCCCTCGCGCCTGCCGAACGTCGGCACGACGATCTTCACGGTCATGAGCGCACTTGCCGCCGAAAAAGGCGCCGTGAACCTCGGCCAGGGCTTCCCGGATTTCGATTGCGATCCGCGCATCGTCGACGCGGTCGCGGCAGCGATGCGCGACGGGCACAACCAGTATCCGCCGATGGCCGGTGTCGCGCCGCTGCGCGACGCGATCGCCGACAAGATCGCCCAGGTCTACGGCCGGCGCTACGATCCGGCCACCGAAATCACCGTGACGGCCGGCGCGACGCAGGCGCTGCTGACGGCGATCCTGTGCGCGGTGCATCCGGGCGATGAAGTGATCGTCGTCGAACCGACCTACGACAGCTACCTGCCGTCGATCGAACTCGCAGGCGGCAAGGCTGTGTTCGTCACGCTGGAGGCGCCCGACTACGCGATCCCGTTCGACCGGCTCGCGGCCGCGATCACGCCGAAAACGCGCATGATCCTGATCAACACGCCGCATAACCCGACGGGTACCGTGTGGCGCGAGGCGGACATGCGCAAGCTCGAGGATATCGTGCGCGGAACCAACGTGCTGATCCTGTCCGACGAGGTCTACGAGCACATGGTCTACGACGGCGCGCGCCACGAGAGCGTCGCGCGCTATCCGGGACTCGCCTCGCGCAGCTTCATCGTGTCGAGCTTCGGCAAGACCTATCACGTGACGGGCTGGAAGGTCGGCTACGTCGCGGCGCCTGCCGCGCTGACCGCGGAATTCCGCAAGGTCCACCAGTTCAACGTATTCACGGTGAACACGCCGATGCAGATCGGGCTCGCCGACTATCTGCGCGACCCGGCGCCGTACCTGGCGCTCGCGGGCTTCTATCAGAAGAAGCGCGACTTCTTCCGTGCCGGCCTCGAGCGCACTCGCTTCAAGCTGCTGTCGTGCCCGGGCACGTACTTCCAGTGCGTCGATTACTCGGCGATCAGCGACCTGCCCGAAGCGGAATTCTCGAAGTGGCTCACGTCGGAGATCGGCGTGGCCGCCATTCCGGTATCGGCGTTCTATCACAAGCCGCACGAATCGGGGGTCGTACGCTTCTGCTTCGCGAAGCAGGAAAGCACGCTCGCGTCCGCGCTCGAACGGCTCGCCCGCCTGTAAGTCCCGTACGGGCGGCCACGCGCCGCCCAGGCGGAACCGCACTTACGAACGCGCGCCGTTCGTCGCTTCGATATAAGCCTTGCGATCGGCTGCCACGCGCTGCGCGGCAGCACGCTCACCGACCTTCTTCCCGTGCGCCTTCCAGTCGATGCCTGCATCGAGCAGGAAATCGCGTCCGAACACGGCCTTCGTCGCCATCCCGATGACCGGCAGATGGATCGATGCGGCGATGTCGGCGAGGCTGAACGACTCGCCGAGCACATACGGCGAAAACTGCGTCATCTGCTTGAACGCATCGATCGCGCGCGGCAGGCGCTTCTCGACGTGCGCCTTCATCCCGTCGCTGACCTTGCCGCCGAAAAACGCTTCCGTATAGACCTCGCGCGCCATCCATTCGAGATACAGCTCGAGCGTCTCGACCAGTTCGCGCACCTTCGCGGCTGCGAACGGCCCTGCCGGGAAAATGGCTTTCTCGGGATAGCGCGCCGCCAGGTATTCGACGATCACCTGCGACTCGAACAGCGCGCCCTCTTCGGTCTTCAGGAACGGAATCTTGCCGAGCGGCGAATCGGCAAGCTGGGCCGGATCGCTGATCGGCAAACCGCACACGGACTCCTCGAACGGGATGTCGTGCTCGAGCAGAACGAACTTCACCTTGTTGTAGTAGTTGGACAACGGGATACCGCACAGCTGTAGCATCGGAGTCTCCTTCCTTGCTGAAGCGCAGCCGCAACGATGCCGGCCGCATCGGGATTCGTCGCGCTGAAAAGCACGTTCGTGCTAGTCTAAAGCAAGTTTCGTGTCCGTCACGACAACATTACATCCGCTGCGGCGTCAGCCGCGCCTGTCCGCACAATACGTGCAGCGCCGCAGCCCCGCCATCCGATGGAGACACGCTCGCATGAGTGCTGAACTGCTGGCCTCGCGTCCGCCCGAGAGCGATTCGACGCTCGTCCTCACGCTATCCAATCCCGGCGCACGCAACGCGCTGCATCCCGACATGTACGCGGCCGGTGTCGAAGCGCTCGCCACTGCCGAGCGCGATCCCGGGATTCGCGCAGTCGTGCTGACGGGCGCCGATCGCTTCTTCTGCGCAGGCGGCAACCTGAACCGGCTGCTCGACAACCGTTCGAAGGATCCGTCCTACCAGGCCGACAGCATCGATCAGCTCGGCGCATGGGTGACGGCAATCCACGCATCGACGAAGCCGGTGATCGCGGCGGTCGAAGGCGCCGCGGCCGGCGCGGGCTTCTCGCTCGCGCTCGCGTGCGACCTGATCGTCGCCGCGCACGATGCGAAATTCGTGATGTCGTACGCGCGCGTCGGCCTTACGCCCGACGGCGGCGGCTCGTGGTTTCTCGCCCGCGCGCTGCCGCGTGCGATCGCGGCCGAGATCCTGTTCGAAGGCAAGCCGGTCGCCGCCGAACGCCTGCATGCGCTCGGCGTCGTCAATCGGCTCGCCGTGCCCGGCGCGGCACTGACCGACGCGCTGGCATGGGCCGACGCACTCGCCGGCATCTCGCCGAATGCGCTCACGCGCATCAAGTCGCTGCTCGACGACGCGACGATGCAGCCGCTCGAACCGCATCTCGGCACCGAGCGCGATCATTTCGTCGCATCGCTGCATCATGCGGACGGGCTCGAAGGCATCACCGCATTTCTCGAGAAACGCCAGCCGCGCTACAAGCGCTGATCCGCCATGTCCTGTTTCGAATTGCCTCGCCGCCGCCGCATCTACCTGATGCGGCACGGCGCGAGATTCGCGGCGGCCACCTGTCCGACACTCCTCCGCCCGAACAGCATCGCGACGCGTTCCTGCGCGTGCTCGACGGCATCGAGCCGGAATCGACGCGCTTTCTCGGCGGCAAGACGATCGGGGAACTGATCGATCGCGTGCTGCCGCCGCTCGACGCGCTCCGCGCCGAGCGCTCGTGGGATACGGCGCTGCTCGTGCTGCACGGCGGCGTCAACTGCGCGCTGCTGTCGCATGCGACGGTGCCCGGCCAGCGCCGGTTCATCGGTCATCTGTCGCAGGCGACCGGCTGCATCAACGCGCTCGATGTCGGCGACGATCTCCCGCCCGCCCGCGCATACGCATACGCATCGGCGGACACGTTTCCGTCGTCAGCAGCCCGCGTCGATCCATGCTCTAATGGCCGCCTGTCGCGGCGCGCTGCCGGCGCCGTTTTCGCGCATGCAACACAGGAGTTGACGATGATCGACGTCTATAGCTGGGCGACCCCGAACGGCCACAAGGTGCACGTCATGCTCGAGGAAACAGGCCTCGCCTATCGTGTGCATCCGGTCGATATCGGTGCGGGCGACCAGTTCGAGCCGGAATTCCTGAAGATCAGCCCGAACAACAAGATCCCCGCGATCGTCGATCCGGATGGCCCCGGCGGCAAGCCGATCTCGCTGTTCGAATCGGGCGCGATCCTGATCTATCTCGCGGAGAAGACCGGCAAGTTCCTGCCGACCGATCCGGCCGCGCGCTATGCGACGCTCGAGTGGCTGATGTTCCAGATGGGCGGTGTCGGCCCGATGCTCGGTCAGGCGCACCACTTCCGCCTGTACGCGCCGGAAAAGATCGAGTACGCGGTCAACCGCTACACGAACGAAGCGAAGCGCCTGTACAACGTGATGGAAAAGCGCCTCGGCGAATCCGAATATCTCGCGGGCGACGCGTACACGATCGCGGACATTGCGACGTTCCCGTGGACGCGCTCGTGGCAAAACCAGGGCATCGTGCTCGACGAGTTGCCGAACGTGAAGCGCTGGCACGAGGCGATTTCCGCACGACCGGCCGTGCAGCGCGGTGTCGAAGTGCTCGCATCGATGCGCAAGGCGCTGCAGGACGACAAGGCGCGCGAGGTGCTGTTCGGCGCGACGCAATACGCGAAGCACTGACACGCACGTGACGGGCGGAGCGGCATCCGTGCATGCCGCCCCGCGCTTCAGAAGTAATGCAGTGTGATGAATTCCGCCGCGCAGACAAGCAGCGGCGCGTCGGGACGCTCGACCTGCATCGACACCGACCAGGTCACCTGCACGCCGCCCTGCGCGGCCTCGGCGGTTTCCTTCACGGCAAACAGCGCGCGCACGCGCGCACCGACCGGCACCGGCTTCAGGAACCGCACGCGGTTCAGTCCGTAGTTCACGCCCATCTTCTGCTCGAAGCGCATCGCGTCGGTCATCAACGCAGGAATCAGCGACAGCGTCAGGAACCCGTGCGCGATCGGGCCGCCGAACGGCGACTCGCGCCGCGCGCGTTCGGGATCGACGTGAATCCATTGATGATCGCCGGTCGCGTCGGCGAAACCATCGACGCGATGCTGGTCGATCGCGATCCAGCCGCTCGCGAGCGGCTCCGCGCCGACCCGTGCCTGCAGCGCCTGCGCCGACGCGATCAGCGGCAATGTCACGTCGGTCATGCGTTCGTGCCTCCCGGATGGCGCAGCCCGAAGATCACCTTGGTATGCACGGTGATCACCGTCTCGCCGCTGCCGTTGACGCCGATCCATTCGGTCGACACGATGCCGCGATCGGGCTTGCTCTCCGACACGCGCTTGTCGTGGATCTTCTGGTGCATCGTGATCGTGTCGCCGGCGCGCACGGGCTTGAGCCAGCGAATCGAATCGATGCCGGGCGAACCCATGCTGGTCGAGTCCGGTCCCAGCTTCTTGATGAGCAGGCTCATGAACACCGAACACGTATGCCAGCCGCTCGCGACGAGCCCGCCGAACGGCGATGCTTTCCCGGCTTCCTCGTCGAGGTGGAACGGCTGCGGGTCATAGCGTTTCGCGAACGCCTTGATGTCGTCGGGCTCGAACGTGTAGCGGCCCACTTCGGTGGTGCTGCCGACCACCAGATCTTCGTAACTGATTCCCACTCTGTGTCTCCTTGTACGGCGCGCTCGCGCGTCGCCGTCATGCCACGTCGGCCTGTGCGAAATCGGGTAGTGCCGCGATGCGGGCAAGATGATGATCGGTATCGCCGAGCGTCGTTTCGATGATCGACAGCCGCTTGAACAGGTGCGCGGCGGCAACCTCGTTGGTCACGCCCATGCCGCCGTGCAGCTGGACGGCCTGCTGCCCGACGAAGCGCGCGGCCGCGCCGACACGCGCTTTCGCGGCCGACACGGCCTTACGTCGCGCATCGGCATCGCTGCTCGCGTAGCGCACCGCTGCCAGGTAGGTCAGCGAACGCGCCTGCTCGGCATGGATCAGCATGTCGACCATCCGGTGCTGCAGCGCCTGGAAACGCGCAATCGGCACGCCAAACTGCTCGCGCGTCTTCGTGTATTCGACCGTGGCGCGATTCAGTTCGTCGAGCGCGCCGACCGCTTCCGCGCACAGCAGGAACGTCGCGTAATCGGCAATCTGCTCGAGCGCCGCCGCGTCGCGCGCGCCGCCCGTCAGCCGTCGGGCAGGCGTTTCATTGAATTCGATCGTCGCGGCGCGCTGGCCGTCGATCGTCCGATAGTCGACCATCTTCGCGTTCGCTGCATCTTGCTCAACGACAAAGAGGCCGATGCCGCCGCCGTCGACGCGCGCAGGCACGATCCACGCATGCGCCTGTGCGCCGTGCTGCACGACCGACTTGGTGCCGGTCAGCCGGTACGTGCCGCCCTGCTCGCGCGCATGCGTGTCGAGCTCGAACAGGTCATAACGTGCATGCGGTTCGTGGAACGCGACCGCCACGCGCTTCTGTCCCTGCGCGACCGCTTCCAGCAGCGCGGCATCCTCGCCTGCGCCGGAGCCGGCGATGCGCAATGCCTCGACGCCGACCGCCGTTGCCCAGTACGGCTCGATCACGAGCGCGCGGCCGAGCTCCTGCATCACAACCAGCATGTCGACCGGGCCGCCGCCGAAGCCGCCCTGTGCGTCCGGCACGGGCAGCGCGGTCAACCCCAGTTCGGCGAACGCGCTCCATTGCGTGTCCGACACGCCCGTGTCGCTGCGCACGATTGCCTGGCGCGCGTCGAAACCGTATTGCTCGCCGAGATAACGGCGCAGCGCGTCGGCGAACTGCTGCTGCTCATCGGTAAAACTGAAATCCATCGTTGTCTCCTGTCGATCAGAGTTAGTGCTTTAGCACTTACTCTGATCCCATGCTGTGCGGTCGATCAGAGTTAGCGCTTTAGCATCTACTCTGATCCCATGCTTCGCGGTCGGAGCGAGTGAGTGCTTCAGCACTTACTCCTCTGCCCATGCATCACGCTCGAACCGGCTCACAGACCCAGAATCATCTGTGCGATGATGTTCTTCTGGATTTCATTCGAACCGCCGTAGATCGACGTCTTCCGATAATTGAAGTAGTACGCGGCGAGCGGCGCCGCATCGTCGTCGCCCGCGATGCTGTGCTCGCGCTCGCCGTCGAGGAACGGTACGTCGAACGGTGCGGCGAGCGGACCGATCGCGTCGAACATCAGCTCGGTGAGCGCCTGCTGCACTTCGGTGCCCTTGATCTTCAGCATCGACGCCTCGGGGCCCGGCCCCTTGCCGCTCGTCTCGCGGCTGACGACGCGCAGCACCGTCACCTCGAGCGCCATCAACTCGACTTCGAGCGCCGCGACCTTCGCGGCGAACACGGGATCGGCCAGCAACGGCTTGCCGTTCTTGCGCTGGTTCGACGCCACGCGCTTCAGGAATGCGAGCTCGCGCTTTGACGCGCCGACGCGCGCGATGCCGGTGCGCTCATGGCCAAGCAGGTATTTCGCGTAGGTCCAGCCGCGGTTCTCGTCGCCGACGAGATTCTCGACCGGCACCTTCACGTCCTCGAAGAACACCTCGTTGACCTCGTGGTCCTCGTCGAGCATGACGATCGGGCGCACCGTGATGCCGGGCGTCTTCATGTCGATCAGCAGGAACGAGATGCCCTCCTGCTTCTTCGCGGCCGGATCGGTGCGCACGAGGCAGAACATCATGTCGGCGTACTGGCCGAGCGTCGTCCAGGTTTTCTGGCCATTGACGACGTAGTGGTCGCCATGGCGCTCGGCGCGCGTGCGCAACGACGCGAGGTCGGATCCGGAACCCGGCTCCGAGTAGCCCTGGCACCACCAGTCCGAGCCGTCGAGAATACGTGGCAAATAGTGGCGCTTCTGCGCTTCGCTGCCGTATTTCATCAGCACCGGCGCGACCATCGACACGCCGAACGGCAGCACGGTCGGTGCACCGATCCGCGCGCACTCCTCATCCCAGATGTGCCGCTGCGTCGCGTTCCAGCCCGGGCCGCCGTATTCGGCCGGCCACGCTGGCGCGGACCAGCCGCGCTGGCCGAGAATCCGGTGCCAGCTCGCGAAATCCTCGCGGTCGAGTCGTTTGTGATCGAGTACTTTGGCGCGCAGTGCATGAGGCAGGTTGGCCTCGAGCCAGGCGCGGACGTCGACGCGGAACGCGTCGTCAGCGGGGGAATAATCCAGATCCATGCGCAGTGTCTCCTCGCCGCGGCCGTCCGGCCCGGCAAGGAACCGCTGCGTACGTCATTGCAGCGGTTCTTTCAGCGCGGCGGGAATCGGCAGCGGCATCACGTCGATGCCTTCTTCGGCCAAGGATTGCGCATCTTCCGGCGTCGTGACGCCACGAATGCTGCGTGCCGGCGCCTCGTTGTAATGGATGCGCCGCGCTTCCTCGGCGAAGCGCTCGCCCACGTTCTCGGTCTTCTCCAGCACCTCGCGCAGCGCGCGCATCACCTGCGCCTGCAGCGCACGCGGATCGGCCGGCTGTGCCTGCGTCGCGCCCGACAAGTTCAGGCGCGGCGCCGACGGCAGACGGTTGACCTCGGTCGTCCCGCACACCGGACATTCGACCAGCTTGCGGGACAACTGCGCTTCGAACTCATCGGCGGAAGCGAACCAGCCTTCGAACCGATGACCGTGCGGGCACTGTAAATCGAGGACCTTCATGCTGAATCAGGGCGTGTGACGAGTGTAGCGCAAAAAGCGGTTTTGTGAACGATCGTGCTAAATACCGATCGCGCGACGCGGAAGCGCCGCGTCACCGAATTGTAACGCGGCGCCCCACCCGCCGCTGACGCCGCGCTCAGGGCGTCAGAACCGGCCCGAGCGGCCACGTGCCGGATAGCACCTTGTCGAGCCACATCGTGCCGATGATCGTCTTCACGTCGGAGATCTGGCCCGTGCGCACCCATTCCTGCAGGTCGGACTGCGTCGCGGTAAAGGTTTCGAGGAATTCGCCTTCGTCGAGCTTGCGTTCGCCGGCCGTCAGCCCGCGCGCAAGATACAGGTCGATGAATTCGGTCGAATAGGAGATGATCGGGTGAATCCGGGCCAGGAACACATATTCGCGTGCCGTGTAACCCGTTTCCTCGCGCAGTTCGCGCACCGCACACGCGAGCGCGCCTTCGTTCGGGTCAAGCTTGCCGGCCGGGAATTCGGCCATCACCTTGCCGATCGGGTAGCGAAACTGGCTTTCCATCAGCACGCGGCCGTCGTCGAACAGCGGGATCACCATCACCGCGCCCGGATGCTGGACGTATTCGCGCGTGGCCCGCTTGCCGTCCGGCAGACGGACGGTGTCGCGCTTGAGCTTGAGGAACGCACCGTCGAAGATCGCCTCGCTCTCGAGGCAGGTTTCGGTCAGTGCGGCGTCGTGATTGGGTAGTTCGGCCATCGGCGGCTCCTGAATGAGCACGACGGACGGCCGGAGCCGTCAGCGTCGTTTGACGAGATACTGGAACGTGAAGCCGGGAAACGCGAACACGATGAAGAGGCTGAACGTGATCGCGTAAAACTGCCAGCCCTGTTCGAAGCGGTTGCCGGCGCGCGACTCGAGCCAGAAGCCGAGCGCGCCGACGATGAAGTACAGCACGATCAACTCGCCGATCCGCACCCACGCACTCTTCTTCGCCGCGCCGAACGGCACGACGGCGAAGAGGCGTTGGTTCAGGAACGGCAGGTTGGCGCATACGAGCGCCAACAGCACGATAAACCAGCCGGCTGCCGACATTACAGCGGCAGCGTGTGACGGATCGCCTGCAGGCAGGCAGTCAGCAGCGGGCTCGGGATCAGGCCGAGCACGACGACCGCGAGGCCGTTCAGCACGAGGATCGTGCGCTTGCAGAAATCGCCCGTGATCGGCGTCGCATCCTGCGGTGCATCGAAGTACATCAGCTTCACGATGCGCAGGTAGTAGAACGCGCCGAACAGCGACGTGATCACGGCCAGCACGGCCAGCCACGTGAGACCGGCATTGACGGTCGCCTCGAGCACGGCGAGCTTCGCGTAGAAGCCGACGGTCGGCGGGATGCCTGCCAGCGAGAACATCATGACCATCATCACGAACGCGAACACCGGGCTGCGCTTGTTGAGGCCCTTGAAGTCGTCGATCGTTTCCGCTTCGAAATCGCGGCGCGCGAGCAGCATCACCACACCGAACGAGCCGAGCGTCGTGATCAGGTAGACGATCGCGTAGAACATCGCCGAGCTGTATGCGTTCGCCGGTGCCGCCGCGTCACCCTTCACGATGCCCGCGAGCAGGCCGAGCAGCACGAAGCCCATGTTCGAGATCGCCGAGTACGCGAGCATCCGCTTGATGTTGCGCTGGACGATACCCGTGATGTTGCCGACGATCAGCGACAGCGCGGCGAGGATCACGAGCGCGGTCTGCCAGTTCTGCGCGAGCGGCAGCAGGCCCATCACCAGGAAGCGCAGGCCCCACCCGAACGCGGCAACCTTCGGGCCGCCGCCGACGAACAGCGTCATCGCGGTCGGTGCACCCTGGTAGACGTCCGGCACCCACATGTGGAACGGCACGGCGCCGAGCTTGAATGCGATACCGGCGACGATGAAGACCACGCCGAACATCAGCACGGCTGCGTCGGTGTTGCCGCCGACCGCCTTGTACACCTCGCCCAGCTCGAGCGAGCCGGTCGCGCCGTAGAGCATCGAGATGCCGTACAGCACGAAGCCCGACGCAAGCGCGCCCAGCACGTAGTACTTCATCGCGGCTTCGCTCGACTGCGCGGCGTCGCGGCGCAGCGCGATGATCGCGTACAGCGACAGCGACATCAGTTCGAGACCGAGGTACAGCGTCAGGAAGTTGTTGCCCGACACCATGACCAGCTGGCCGAGCAGCGAGAACATGCCGAGCAGGAACACGTCGCCGCGGAACATGTCGCGATCTTCGAGGTACTTGCGCGAATAGACGAGCGAGACCGCGAACCCGATCGACACGACGGCCTTCATCATGCTCGCGAACGAGTCGACGACGACCATCTTCGAGAAGAAGTAGTACTGCTGCGGGTCGAGCGCCTGCACCGCGAACCACACGCCGGCGACGACCGACGATACGACCGCGATCAGATAAGTCAGGCGGCGGCCGGAAGCACCGGTAAAGGTGTCGTTCAGCCATGCGACGACGATGGCGGCCATCACCAGCGCATCAGGCAACAGGACATTCATAGGAGCGTTCATGATCTTGAGTTCCTCCACTCGCGATTACTGGGCCAGCGGCAGCTTGGACTGCGCGACGTGGGAGAGGAGGTTTTCCACGGAAACGTGCATCACGTCGGTGAAAGGCTTCGGATACAGACCCATCAGCATCGTGAACGCGGCTAGCACGGCCAGCATCACGAATTCGCGACGGCCGATGTCCTTCAGCTTGGCGACGTGATCGTTCGCGACCGCGCCGAAGTACACGCGCTTGTACATCCACAGCGTGTATGCAGCACCGAGGATCAGCGTGAATGCCGCGCCGAATGCGATCCAGAAGTTGTACTGGACGGCCGCGAGAATCACCATGAACTCGCCGACGAAACCCGAGGTACCCGGCAGGCCGCAGTTGGCCATCGAGAACAACATCGCGAATGCCGCGAACTTCGGCATCACGTTGACGACGCCGCCGTAGTCGGCGATCTGGCGCGAGTGCACGCGGTCGTACAGCACGCCGATGCAGAGGAACATCGCGCCCGACACGAAGCCGTGCGAGATCATCTGGATGATCGCGCCTTCGACGCCGAGCTGGTTGAAGATGAAGAAGCCGAGCGTGACGAAGCCCATGTGCGCGATCGACGAATACGCGACCAGCTTCTTCATGTCGGCCTGCACCATCGCGACGAGGCCGATGTAGATCACCGCGATCAGCGACAGCGTGATCACGACAGGCGCCAGGAAGTGGCTCGCGTCAGGCGTGATCGGCAGCGAGAAGCGCAGGAAACCGTACGCGCCGAGCTTCAGCATGATCGCGGCCAGCACGACCGAGCCGCCCGTCGGCGCTTCCACGTGCGCGTCCGGCAGCCACGTGTGCACCGGCCACATCGGCACCTTCACCGCAAACGCGAGGAAGAATGCGATGAACAGCAGGATCTGTGGCGTCATCGCGATCTTCGCGTTCTGCCACGTCGCGAGGTCGAACGAGTGCGTTTCCGTGTACAGGTAGATCAGCGCGACCAGCATCAGCAGCGAGCCGGCCAGCGTGTACAGGAAGAACTTGAACGCCGCATACACGCGGTTCGGGCCGCCCCACACGCCGATGATGATGTACATCGGGATCAGGGTCGCCTCGAAGAATACGTAGAACAGCAGGCCGTCGGCCGCCGAGAACACGCCGATCATGATCCCGGACAGGATCAGGAACGCCGCGAAGTACTGCGCGACGTTCTCGGTGATCACTTCCCATGCGCTGATCACGACGATCACCGTGATCAGTGCGGTCAGCACGACGAACCACATCGAGATGCCGTCGACGCCGAGGTGATACGAGATGTCGAAGCGTTCGATCCAGGTCGACTTCTCGACGAACTGCAGCGCAGCCGTGCTCGAGTCGAAGTCCGTGATCAGCGGGATCGTGACCGCAAGGCCGAGCAGCGAGCCGATCAGCGCAACCCAGCGGGCCGTCCCCGGATTTTTGTCGTTACCCACCGCGAGCACGAGGAGGCCGAAAACGATCGGCAGCCAGATCGCGGTACTGAGAATCGGAAAAGCGTGCATTAGTTGTCCCCCGCCTTATTTGCCGCCGAGCGTTACAAACAGGGTCAGGAGCCCCAGCATGCCGATGATCATGGCGAACGCGTAGTGATAGATGTAACCGGATTGGAGGAAGCGGATCACGCTGGCGAACCAGCCGATGAACCTGGCGCTGCCGTTGACGAGGCCGTCGATCACCACGACGTCACCCTCCTTCCACAGGCCGCGGCCGATCGCCACCGAACCGCGGGCGAACACCACTTCGTTGATCTTGTCCATGTAGTACTTGTTGTCCAGCAGCGTGTAGATCGGACCGAACGCGCGGCGGATCACGGCAGGCAGCTCAGGACGCTTCAGGTACAGGAACCATGCGACGACGACACCGGCGAGCGCGAGCCAGACCGGCAGGCCCGACACCGAGTGCAGGCCCATGCCCACCCAGCCGTGGAACTCCTCGGCCATCTCGGCCAGCGCCGGATGGTTTTCGCCGATGAAGATCACCTTGTCGAATGCAACGCCGTGCTGGAAGAAGTCGCCGAACAGCATCGGGCTGACCGCGATCGCACCGATGATCACCGACGGGATCGCCAGCAGCACCAGCGGCACCCACACGACCCACGGGGTCTCGTGCGGCTCATGCGCGTGGTCGTCATGACCGTGGCCATGGCCGTGGTCGTCGTGACCGTGCGCGGCCGCCATGCCCATCGGCGATTCCGGATGCTTCGGCTTGCGGAAGCGCTCTTCGCCGTGGAACACCAGGAAGTACATGCGGAACGAGTACAGCGCCGTGACGAACACGCTCGCAACGACCGCGAAGTATGCGAAGCCCGAACCCGGCAGGTGCGACAGCTTCACCGCGTCGATGATCGAGTCCTTCGAGTAGAAGCCCGAGAAGAACGGCGTGCCGATCAGCGCGAGCGAACCGACCAGCGACGTGATCCACGTGATCGGCATGTACTTGCGCAGGCCGCCCATGTTGCGGATGTCCTGGTCGTGGTGCATGCCCATGATGACCGAGCCGGCGCCGAGGAACAGCAGCGCCTTGAAGAACGCGTGCGTCATCAGGTGGAACAGCGCGACCGGGTATGCGGACACGCCGAGCGCGACCGTCATGTAGCCGAGCTGCGACAGCGTCGAGTAAGCGACGACGCGCTTGATGTCGTTCTGGATGATGCCGAGGAAGCCCATGAACAGCGCCGTGATCGCGCCGATCACCGTGACGAACGACAGCGCGGTGTCCGACAGCTCGAACAGCGGCGACATGCGCGACACCATGAAGATGCCGGCCGTCACCATCGTCGCCGCGTGAATCAGCGCCGAGATCGGGGTCGGGCCTTCCATCGAGTCCGGCAGCCACACGTGCAACGGGAACTGTGCCGATTTACCCATCGCGCCGATGAACAGGCAGATACAGGCGACGGTCAGCAGGCCCCAGTCGGTGCCCGGGAAGTGCAGGCTCGCGAGCTCAGCGCGCTTCGCGAACACTTCGCCGTAGTTCATCGAGCCGGCGAATGCGAGCAGCAGGCCGATGCCGAGCAGGAAGCCGAAGTCGCCCACGCGGTTCACGAGGAACGCCTTCATGTTCGCGTAGATCGCGCTCTCGCGCGTGAAGTAGAAGCCGATCAGCAGGTACGACACCAGACCCACTGCTTCCCAGCCGAAGAACAGCTGCAGGAAGTTGTTGCTCATCACGAGCATCAGCATCGAGAACGTGAACAGCGAGATGTACGAGAAGAAGCGCTGGTAGCCGTCTTCTTCCGCCATGTAGCCGATCGTGTAGATGTGCACCATCAGCGAGACGAAGGTCACGACGACCATCATCATCGCGGTCAGCGAATCGACGAGGAAGCCGATTTCGAGCTTCAGCGAGCCGACGTTCATCCATTCGTAGACGGTCGCGTTGAAGCTCGCGCCGCCTATCACGTCGAAGAAGACTTTCGCCGACAGGAGGAACGCGATCATTACGCCGAGGATCGTGATCCGGTGTGCGCCCTTGCGCCCGACTGCGTTCCCGAACAGCCCCGCAATCAGCGAGCCGGCCAGCGGAGCGAGCGGAATCGCCAGCAGCAGGTTTTCATTGAGTGTCGTTGACATAACAGCGTTGCCTGAGATTAACCTTTGAGCTGATCGAGATCCTCGACATTGATCGTGTCGAGCTTGCGGAACAGGGTCACCAGAATCGCGAGACCGATCGCGGCTTCCGCTGCGGCGACCGTCAGCACGAAGAACACGAAGATCTGGCCGTGCACATCGCCGAGGTAGTGCGAGAACGCGACGAAGTTGGTATTCACCGCCAGCAGCATCAGTTCGATCGCCATCAGGATGATGATGATGTTGCGGCGGTTCAGGAAAATCCCGACGATGCTGATCGCGAACAGGATCGCGCCGAGCACGAGGTAATGAGCAAGAGTCAACATGGTTTTTCTTTCCTCCGCTTAGCCGTTGGTGCTCGTGCCGGCTTCGCTCTGCGCCGTTTCCGGCTGCGGCTTTTCCGCTTCCATCTTCACGAGGCGCACGCGGTCGTCGCGGCGCACCTTGACCTGATCCGACACGCGCTGGCGCTTGCTGTCCTTGCCCTTGCGCTCGGTCAGCCCGATTGCTGCAATGATCGCGACCAGCAGCACGAGACCGGCGATTTCAAACGCGAAGATGTAGTCGGTGTAGATCACCTTGCCGATCAGTCGCGTGTTCGACCAGTTGGCCATCTCGCCCGTCGCCATCGCGTGCACCGTGTGCGTGTCGCCGTAGCCGCGCCACAGGATCAGCGCGGTCTCGATCACGATGATCGCGCCGACCACGGTCGCCATCGGCACGAAGCGCTTGAAGTCGCGACGCAGGTAGTCGATGTTGATGTCCAGCATCATCACGACGAACAGGAACAACACCATCACGGCGCCCACGTAGACCAGCACCAGCAGGATCGCGAGGAACTCCGCTTCCAGCAGCATCCAGATCGCGGCAGCGTTGAAGAACGCCAGCACAAGGAAGAGCGCAGACGCCACCGGGTTGCGCGAAGTGATCACCTTCAGCCCTGATACCACCAGGAGCAGCGCGAAGATGTAGAACAGTACGGTCGTGAATTCCATGATTACCGGTTCATCGTTAGGCCATAGTCAGGCGCGGCTTGCGGGACGCTCTCGCGTGCCGCACCCGTCGCGGCGGCTCGGCCCGTGCTTCGGGCCGGCACTGCAAACACAATCAACGATACGGCGCGTCGGCAGCCTTCGCTGCGGCGATGTCCTTCTCGTAGCGATCGCCCACCGCGAGCAGCATTTCCTTCGTGAAATACAGGTCGCCGCGCTTTTCGCCGTGGTACTCGAGAATCTGCGTCTCGACGATCGAATCGACCGGGCAGCTCTCTTCGCAGAAACCGCAGAAGATGCACTTCGTCAGGTCGATGTCGTAGCGCGTCGTGCGGCGCGTGTTGTCCGCGCGCGTTTCCGATTCGATCGTGATCGCCAGTGCAGGGCACACGGCCTCGCAGAGCTTGCACGCGATGCAGCGCTCTTCGCCATTTTCATAGCGGCGCAGCGCATGCAGCCCGCGAAAACGCGGCGAAATCGGGGTCTTCTCTTCCGGGAACTGCACGGTGAACTTGCGCTTGAACGTGTAACGCCCCGTTATCGCAAGCCCCTTCAGCAGCTCGGTCAGGAAGAAAGTCTTAAAGAAGTGTTGGATTGCCGTCATGATTTCGTCCGATTACTTCACCCAGATGTTGAGCGGCGACATCATCCAGAAGCCGACCACGACCACCCAGATCACCGTGACGGGCAGGAACACCTTCCAGCCCAGACGCATGATCTGGTCGTAACGGTAGCGCGGGAACGTCGCGCGAACCCAGATGAACACCGACAGCAGTGCGAAGACCTTCAGCACCAGCCAGAAGATGCCCGGAATGAACGACAGGAATTCAAACGGTGCATCCCAGCCGCCGAGGAACAGCGTCGCGGCCAGCGCCGAGATCACGATCATGTTGATGTACTCGGCGAGGAAGAACAGCGCGAACGCCATGCCCGAGTAATCGATCATGTGACCGGCAACGATTTCCGACTCCCCTTCCACCACGTCGAACGGGTGACGGTTCGTTTCGGCGATGCCCGAGATGAAGTAGACGACGAACGCCGGCAGGAGCGGCAGCCAGTTCCACGACAGGAAGTTCACGCCGTGGCCCGCGAAGAAGCCATGCTGCTGCGAATTGACGATTTCCGACATGTTCAGGCTGCCGGCCGTCATCAGCACGAGCACCAGCGCGAAGCCCATCGAGATTTCGTACGACACCATCTGCGCCGCGGCGCGCATTGCGCCGAGGAACGCATACTTCGAGTTCGACGCCCAGCCCGCGAGGATCACCGCGTACACGCCGATCGACGAGATCGCCATCGCGTACAGCAGGCCCGCGTTGATGTTCGCGAGCACGGCCTGGGCCTGGAACGGGATCACGGCCCACACGGCGAACGCCGGCACGACGGTCATGACCGGCGCGATCAGGTATAGCCAGCGGCTGGCGGCGCTCGGCTGAATGACTTCCTTCAGCAGCAGCTTCAGCACGTCGGCGATCGGCTGCAGCAGGCCGCCGGGGCCGACGCGGTTCGGACCGAGACGCACGTGCATCCAGCCGATCAGCTTGCGTTCCCACAGAATCAGGTACGCGACGCACAGCAGGATCACGACGGAGACGACGAGGATGCGCACGACTGCCCACACCGTCGGCCACGCAAAGCCGAGAAGTTCGGCTCCGCCAGAGTTGATCGTATCGAACAAGCTCATTTACGCCTTCTCCACCACCAGTTCACCGGAGAGACCGCCGAGCGCTGCGCCGGCAGGCGTCGCCGCCGACACGCGAACGACCGTCTCCGCAAGATTCACGTCACGCACGGCCGGCAACTGCACCGCACGCTCGCCCTGGCGCACGCGCACCGCGTCGCCTTCCTTCAAGCCCAGCTTGTCGAACAGCGCGGCAGGCAGGCCCGCGGCGTTCGCGACCTTCGCGGCGGCCGTCAGGTGCAGCGCATCTGCGCGGCGCACGAGTGCGTCGGCGTGATAGATCGGCACGTCGGCCAGGCGCTCGAAACCGCCGTTGGCCGCCGGCGCCGTGACACGTGCCGGTGCGACCGACGTCTGGTTCGACAGGCGGTTCGCGACGCCCGCGTCGCCGAGCGCCGCGAGACGGACTTCTTCAGCCGTTTCGTATTCGAAGTTCGGCAGGCCGAGCAGGCTGCCGAGCACGCGCAGCACCTTCCATGCCGGACGCGTGTCGCCGAGCGGGCGCACGACGCCGTTGAAGCCTTGCACCGTGCCTTCCGCGTTGACGAACGTGCCGGACGTTTCCGTGAACGGCGCGATCGGCAGCAGCACGTCCGCATAGTCGAGGCCGTGCTTGAACGGCGACATCACGACGACCATCTCCGCCTGGTTCAGCGCGGCAAGCGCCTGCGCCGGATCAGCCGTGTCGAATTCCGGTTCGACGTTCAGCAGCACGTAACCCTTGCGCGGCTGGGCGAACGCTTCGCGTGCATTCAGGCCGCCTTCGCCCGGCAGCGCGCCGACGACGTGCGCGCCGACCGTGTTCGCCGCTTCCGTCAGGAAGCCGAACGTGGCACCGGTGTTGTCGGCGATCCATTGGGCGACGGCGTGCACCTTCGCGAATTCCGGATGGCGGACGGCCACGTTGCCGAGCAGCACCGCACGGCGTTCGCCGTTCGCGAGCGACTGGGCGACAGCCTGTGCTGCCGGTGATGCCGTAATGCCCGCCAGCGTGTCGGGCAGCGCGACGCCGCGCAGTTGCGCGACGGCCGCGGCGATGCCGGCCAGCTCGTCGAGCCATGCCGACGGCGCGGCGACGATGCGCTGCGCGGTCGGGATCAGTGCGTCGTCACCGGTCGCGTGCAGGAAGTGCAGCTTCGCGCCGTTCTTCGCGGCCTGGCGCAGGCGGGCGGCAAACAGCGGGTGATCGCGGCGCAGGAACGAACCGACGACGAACGCGGCGTCCACGTTCGACAGGTCGGCAATCGGCATGCCAAGCCACGGTGCGCCCTGGACCGGCGCCGAGAAATCCTGCTGACGCAGACGGAAATCGACGTTCGGCGTCTTCAGTTCGTTGGCGAGCTGCTTCACGAGGAACAGCTCTTCAGCGGTGCTGTGCGCGCTCGCGAGCATCGCCAGCGCGTTCGCGCCGTGATCCGCGGCGATGCCCTTCAGGCCCTTCGCGACATATTCGAGCGCGGTCTGCCAGTCGGTCTCGATCCACTGGCCGCCCTGCTTCAGCATCGGCTTCGTCAGGCGCTCTTCGCTGTTGAGGCCTTCATACGAGAAGCGGTCCTTGTCCGAGATCCAGCATTCGTTGATCGCTTCGTTCTCGAACGGCAGCACGCGCATCACGCGGTTGTTCTTCACCTGCACGACGAGGTTCGCGCCGACGGAATCGTGCGGGCTCACCGACTTGCGGCGCGACAGTTCCCACGTCCGGGCGCTGTAACGGAACGGCTTGCTGGTCAGCGCGCCGACCGGGCACAGGTCGATCATGTTGCCCGACATCTCGGAGTCGACCGTCTTGCCGACGAACGTCGTGATTTCCGAGTGCTCGCCGCGGCCCAGCATGCCGAACTCCATCACGCCGGCGATTTCCTGGCCGAAACGGACGCAGCGCGTGCAGTGGATGCAGCGCGACATTTCTTCCATCGAGATCAGCGGGCCCACGTTCTTGTGGAACACCACGCGCTTTTCTTCCGAGTAGCGCGACGACGACTTGCCGTAGCCGACCGCCAGATCCTGCAGCTGGCATTCGCCGCCCTGATCGCAGATCGGGCAATCGAGCGGGTGATTGATGAGGAGGAATTCCATCACCGACTGCTGCGCCTTCACGGCCTTGTCGGACTGCGTGTGGACGATCATGCCGGCCGACACGGGGGTCGCGCAGGCAGGCACGGCCTTCGGCATCTTCTCGACTTCGACGAGACACATCCGGCAGTTGGCCGCAACCGACAGTTTCTTGTGATAGCAGAAGTGAGGAATGTACGTATCCGCCTTGTGCGCAGCCTGGATCACCATGCTGCCTTCGGGCACCTCGACCTTCTTGCCGTCTATTTCAAGTTCAACCATGATGGTGAATGGTCCTTAACCTATTTCCGCCCGTTCGCGCCTTCGCCCGACCGTGCGCTCAAATTCCGCAACCGGGTGTTTCGCTTCAGGCAGCCGCAGCCGATGCCACATGCGGCGCGTGGCCGCCGACCATGCAGTGCTTGTGCTCGACGTGGTACGCGAATTCGTCCCAGTAGTGCTTGAGCATCCCGCGTACCGGCATCGCCGCCGCATCGCCGAGCGCGCAGATCGTGCGGCCCATGATGTTCTCGGCAACCGAGTTCAGCAGGTCCAGATCTTCCTGGCGGCCTTCGCCGTGCTCGATACGGTTCACGACGCGATACAGCCAGCCGGTGCCTTCACGGCACGGCGTGCACTGGCCGCACGATTCTTCGTAGTAGAAGTACGACAGGCGCAGCAGCGAGCGCACCATGCAGCGCGTCTCGTCCATCACGATCACCGCGCCGGAACCGAGCATCGAGCCAGCCTTCGCGATCGCATCGTAGTCGAGATCGGTCTGCATCATGATGTCGCCCGGCACCACCGGTGCCGACGAACCGCCCGGAATCACGGCCTTGATCTTCTTGCCGCCGCGCATCCCGCCGGCGAGCTCCAGCAGCGTCGCGAACGGCGTGCCGAGCGGCACTTCGTAGTTGCCCGGACGCTCGACGTCGCCCGACACCGAGAAGATCTTCGTGCCGCCGTTGTTCGGCTTGCCGATCTCGAGGTAGTTCTGCGGCCCGATGGACAGCAGGAACGGCACCGCGGCGAACGTCTCCGTGTTGTTGATCGTGGTCGGCTTGCCGTACACGCCGAAGCTCGCCGGGAACGGCGGCTTGAAGCGCGGCTGGCCCTTCTTGCCTTCGAGCGACTCGAGCAGCGCCGTTTCCTCACCGCAGATGTACGCGCCGTAACCGTGGTGCGCGTGCAGCTGGAACGAGAATTCCGAGCCCATGATGTGGTCGCCGAGGAACCCGGCGGCGCGCGCTTCATCGAGCGCGGCCTCGAAGCGTCGATACACTTCGAAGATTTCGCCGTGGATGTAGTTGTAGCCGACGGTGATGCCCATCGCGTAGGCGCCGATGGCCATGCCTTCGATCAGCGCGTGCGGGTTCCAGCGCAGGATGTCGCGATCCTTGAACGTGCCCGGCTCGCCCTCGTCCGAGTTGCAGACGAGGTACTTCTGCCCCGGGAACTGACGCGGCATGAAGCTCCACTTCAGGCCGGTCGGAAAACCCGCACCGCCACGGCCGCGCAGGCCCGACGCCTTCACGTCGGCGATCACCTGCTCGGGCGGAATCTTTTCTTCGAGAATGCGGCGCAACTGCTTGTAGCCGCCGCGCGCAACGTAGTCTTCGAGATGCCAGTTCTCGCCGTTCAGACCAGCGAGGATCAGCGGTTTGATGTGACGGTCGTGGAGGGACGTCATTTCGAGAGCTCCTCAAGCAGCTGGTCGATCTTCTCGCGGCTCATGAAGCTGCACATTCTGTGATTGTTCACCAGCAGCACCGGCGCATCGCCGCACGAGCCCATGCATTCGCCTTCCTTCAGCGTGAACTTGCCGTCGGGCGTGGTCTCGCCGAAGCCGATGCCCAGCTTCTGTTTCAGGTAGTCGGCAGTCGCTTCCGCGCCGCCGTGCGGACCAAGCTGGCACGGCAGGTTCGTGCAAAGCGTGATCTTGTGCTTGCCGACCGGGTTGAGCTCGTACATCGTGTAGAACGTCGCGACTTCCTGCACGGCAACAGCCGGCATGCCGAGATAGTCCGCAACGAACTGCATCAGTTCGGGCGACAGCCAGCCGTGCTCTTCCTGAGCAACGGCCAACGCCGACATCACGGCGGACTGTTTCTGATCGGCGGGATACTTCGTCAACGCTCGATCGATTTCCTTCAGGCCTTCAGCTGAGATCATTTTCAGACACGACTCTTTCAATTCCTACCGAACGAACAACCTGCCGCACTGGGGTGCATGGACGGCAGACCTGGCGCTCACTCTGTTGACAGCTTGCGAAACCGCGCCGGTTCAGCGCGCATCGCGTGTGACTTGCTGCTCGCCGCCCGCTCGCGCAGGCGGCGCAACCATTAGCGGTCGATTTCGCCGAACACGATGTCCTGCGTACCGATGATCGTGACGGCGTCGGCGATCATGTGACCGCGTGCCATTTCGTCGAGCGACGCCAGGTGCGCGAAACCCGGTGCGCGAATCTTGAGGCGATACGGCTTGTTGGCGCCGTCCGACACGAGGTAGATGCCGAATTCACCCTTCGGATGCTCGACCGCCGCGTACGCTTCGCCTTCCGGCACATGGAAACCTTCGGTGAAGAGCTTGAAGTGGTGAATCAAGTCTTCCATGTTGGTCTTCATGCCGACGCGCGACGGCGGTGCAACCTTGTGATTGTCCGTCATCACCGGGCCCGGATTCTTGCGGAGCCACTCAATACACTGTTTCGCGATGCGGACCGACTGGCGCATTTCTTCGACGCGCACCAGATAGCGGTCGTAGCAATCGCCGTTCACGCCGACCGGTACGTCGAAATCCATGCGATCGTACACTTCATACGGCTGCTTCTTGCGCAGGTCCCACGCGATGCCCGAGCCGCGCAGCATCGGGCCCGTCATGCCCATCTGCAGCGCGCGTTCGGGGCTGACCACGCCGATCCCGACCAGACGCTGCTTCCAGATCCGGTTGTCGGTCAGCAGCGTTTCGTATTCGTCGACGCACTTCGGGAAGCGCGTGAAGAAATCGTCGATGAAGTCGAGCACCGAGCCGCTGCGCGATTCGTTCATCCTCGCGAGCGCCTTCTCGTTGCGAATCTTCGACGCCTTGTATTGCGGCATCACGTCAGGCAGATCGCGGTAGACGCCGCCCGGACGGTAGTACGCCGCGTGCATCCGGGCGCCGGACACCGCTTCGTACACGTCCATCAGGTCTTCGCGTTCACGGAATGCGTACAGGAACACGGCCATCGCGCCGACGTCGAGTGCGTGTGCGCCGATCCACATCAGGTGGTTCAGCACGCGCGTGACCTCGTCGAACAGCACGCGGATGTACTGCGCGCGCTCCGGTACTTCGATACCGAGCAGCTTTTCGATCGCGAGCACGTAGCCGTGCTCGTTGACCATCATCGACACGTAGTCGAGACGGTCCATGTACGGCACGGACTGGATGAAGGTCTTGGATTCCGCGAGCTTTTCGGTCGCGCGGTGCAGCAGGCCGATGTGCGGATCGGCACGCTGGATGACTTCGCCGTCGAGCTCGAGCACGAGGCGCAGCACGCCGTGCGCTGCCGGGTGCTGCGGGCCGAAGTTGAGCGTGTAGTTCTTGATTTCTGCCATGACGCCCCCTTAATGTTTCAGACCGCCATAGCGATCCTCGCGGATCACGCGCGGCGTGATTTCGCGCGGCTCGATCGTCACCGGCTGGTACACGACCCGCTTCTCTTCCGGGTCGTAACGCATTTCGACGTAGCCTGACACCGGGAAGTCCTTGCGGAACGGGTGACCGATGAAGCCATAGTCGGTGAGGATGCGGCGCAGGTCGGGGTGGCCTTCGAACACGATGCCGTACAGGTCGAACGCTTCGCGCTCGTACCAGTTCGCGGAGGTCCAGATGTCGACCAGCGATGCCACGATCGGCAGGTCGTCGTCCGGCGCGAATGCACGCAGGCGCAGGCGCCAGTTGTTCGTGACCGACAGCAGGTGCGACACGGCCGCGAAGCGCGGGCCGTCGTAAGCGCCATCGCCGAAGGTCTGGTAGTCGACGCCGCAGAGGTCGATCAGTTGCTCGAAACGGAGCTTCGGATCGTCGCGCAGCGTCTTTGCGACTTCGAGGTAATCGCTCGCCTTCACGACGAGCGTCAGTTCACCGATCGCTTCGGTGAGGCTCACCACGCGCGCGCCGAGCGCGGCTTCGAGGTTTGCCTTGAGGGTCTCGATTTTGCTTGCCATATTGAGGGGACGCTCGGGGCTTTATTGACGGGCGATGGTATTGGTGCGGCGGATCTTCGCCTGAAGCTGGATCACGCCGTAGACCAGCGCCTCGGCCGTGGGCGGACAGCCCGGCACGTAGACGTCGACCGGCACGATCCGGTCGCAGCCGCGGACCACCGAGTACGAGTAATGGTAGTAGCCGCCGCCATTCGCGCACGACCCCATCGAGATCACCCAGCGCGGCTCGGCCATCTGGTCGTACACGCGGCGCAGTGCGGGCGCCATCTTGTTGCAGAGCGTGCCGGCGACGATCATCACGTCCGATTGACGCGGGCTCGGGCGGAACACGACGCCGAACCGGTCCAGATCGTAACGGGCCGCGCCCGCGTGCATCATCTCGACGGCGCAACACGCGAGCCCGAACGTCATCGGCCACAACGAGCCGGTACGCGTCCAGTTGATCAGCTTGTCAGCCGTCGTGGTGACAAACCCTTCCTTCAAGACCCCTTCGATACTCATTTGCTTTCCACTCCAGACGAGCGACCGAGCGTGGCCGCCCATGCAAACCGGCGATTAACCCATCACTCCCAATCGAGACCGCCCTTCTTCCAGATATAGGCAAAGCCCAGCAGGAATTCGAGCAGGAAAATCATCATTGCGATGAAACCCGGCCAGCCGATGTCCCGGAGCGCGACGCCCCACGGAAACAGGAATGCGGTTTCGAGATCGAAGATGATGAACAGGATGGCGACGAGGTAATACCGGACGTCGAATTTCATCCGGGCGTCTTCAAAGGCTTCGAAGCCGCACTCGTACGGTGCGTTCTTCTCGACGTCCGGCTTGTTGGGACCAAGGAGCTTGCCGATGCTGACCAGCGCTATACCTAAACCAGTGCCCACGAGGAGGAACAACAAGACGGGGTAATAGGCTGCGAGGTTCAAGGCAATCCTCTATCGGTTGGTTCTGAGCGTCCGGAGAATACCACTATCCGGCGGAAGGGATCATTTCGGAGTGCATGCGATCGCAAGACAACCGCAAGCACCCCCTAGAAATGAAAAATGCCAGCCACTAGAAGCGGCTGGCATTGAGTAACTTTGGTGCCGACGGCGAGACTCGAACTCGCACAGCTTTCGCCACTACCCCCTCAAGATAGCGTGTCTACCAATTTCACCACGTCGGCACTGCATGCAACTCGGGTTGTGCTGCTTACTGCCCGCGAATCGCTTCAAGAATTAAATTCTAACCCGACTTCCAGAATTGTTCAACGCACAAACGCAAAAAATTTGACCTTTTATTTCGGGACGTCCTGACCCGGCGCGCTTGCAGCCGAACCCGCCGCAGCGGACGCCGCGACAGCCGGTGCCGATGCTGCAGGCGCCGATGCCGGTGCGGTCGCTGCCGCACCGAGCACGCCTGCCGACGGCGTCGACTTGTACGAGCCGAGATACGTCAGCGCGAGCGTCGCGACAAAGAAGATCGTCGCGAGAACGCCCGTCGTGCGCGACAGGAAGTTCGCCGAGCCCGTCGCACCGAACAGGCTGCCGGAGGCGCCGCTGCCGAACGCAGCGCCCATGTCGGCACCCTTGCCGTGCTGCAGCAGCACGAGACCAATCACACCGAGTGCAGACAGTACCTGCACCACAATAATCAGCGTCTTGAATAACAGCATCACACCCACCCGATTGGATCGGGCGGCCGGATCGACCGGCCGCCGTCATGGTTCAATTCGATCGCGGACCGCTCAACGCGCGGCCCGGCAGATCGCCAGGAAATCTTCCGCCTTCAGCGACGCGCCGCCGATCAGGCCGCCGTCGATGTCCGGCTGCCCGAACAGCTCTTCCGCGTTGTCCGGCTTCACGCTGCCGCCGTACAGCACGGACACGTCCGCCGCGCCCTTTGCCGCGAGACGCGCACGCAGGAACGCGTGCACGTCCTGTGCCTGCGCCGATGTCGCGCTCTTGCCCGTGCCGATCGCCCAGACCGGCTCGTACGCGACGACGATGCGCGCAGCCTCGTCGGCCGTCAGCACGGCCAGCACTGCGTCGAGCTGCGCACCGACGACCTGCTCGGTCGCACCCGACTCGCGCTCGTCGAGCGTCTCGCCGACGCACACGACGGGCGTGAGGCCAGCCGCGAGCGCGCGCTGCGTCTTCGCCGCGACCGTCTCGTTGCGCTCGCCGTGATACGCGCGACGCTCCGAGTGGCCGACGATCGCATAGCGTGCACCGAACTCCGCGACCATCGCGGCCGCCACTTCGCCGGTGAACGCGCCCTGCTCGTGCGCGGACACGTCCTGCGCGCCCCAGGCGACACGGCCGCCGTCGAGCTGCACCTGAACCTGCGCGAGATACGGGAACGGCACGCACACGCCGACCGACGTTTCGGCCGCCACCGCGCCCGCGCCCTGCACCACTTCGTTCAGCAACGCCTGGTTGCCGGCCAGCCGGCCGTGCATCTTCCAGTTGCCGATCACCCGCTTCGTTCTCTGTTTCGACATCGTGTCTGTCTCGTCACCGCTGTGTCATTAACGCGCCGGAAACCGGCCGTCAGGTTTGATCTGGCGAAGCAAACCGGCGATTTTACTGCGCACGGCTTGAACCGGTCAAACCGCGCATGTCAAGCCCGGCTGCGCGGGCCGTCAGGCGTTCGTACCCCAATCGAGCACGATCTTGCCGGTGTGCTCGCTGCTTTCCATCAGCGCATGCGCCTGCGCGGCTTCCGCGGCCGGCAGCACACGATAGATCACCGGCTTGATGCGGCCATCGGCGATCAGCGGCCACACGCGCGCCTTCAGTTGCGCGGCGATGCGCGCCTTGAACTCGACCGGACGCGGCCGCAGCGTCGAACCCGTCACCGTCAGCCGACGGCGCAGGATCTCGCCCAGGTTGACGTCGGCCTTCGCGCCGCCCAGCAGCGCGATCAGCACGAGACGGCCGCCGTCCGCGAGCGCGGACAGCTCGCGCGGCACGTACGAGCCCGCCACCATGTCGAGGATCACGTCGACGCCGCGATCGTGCGTCAGCGACTTCACGACCTCGACGAAGTCTTCGGTCTTGTAGTTGATCGCACGCTCGGCGCCGAGCGCCTCGCACGCACGGCACTTGTCGGCGGTGCCGGCCGTCGCGAACACGCGAAAGCCGAGCGCATGCGCAATCTGGATCGCCGTCACGCCGATGCCGCTCGAGCCGCCCTGCACCAGCAGCGTCTCCTGCTCGCCGCCCTCGCCCGCACCGAGCTGCGCACGGTCGAATACGTTGCTCCACACGGTGAAAAACGTTTCGGGCAGCGATGCGGCCTCGATATCGGTGAGCCCGTCGGGCACCGGCAGGCATTGCGGCAGCGGCGCGACCGCATACTCGGCATAACCTCCGCCCGCGAGCAGCGCGCACACGCGATCGCCGAGCTTCAGGCCGAACGGGTTCAGCGCGGCGTCGAACAGGTCGCCGCCGACGATCTCGCCCGCGACCTCGAGGCCCGGCAGATCCGACGCGCCCGGCGGTGGCGCATAGGCACCCTTGCGCTGGAACACGTCGGGCCGGTTCACGCCGGAAGCCGTCACCTTGATCAGCACCTCGCCGCGCTGCGGTTCGGGGCGCGGACGCTCCGCAAGCTTCAGCACGTCGGGGGCGCCGAATTCGGTGATTTCGATGGCTTTCATGGTGATGGTCGCTCCAGGATCGGAATCGGATGACGCACCCGTGCGCGCGGCATGGGCGCCTCGCCGGCGCTGCTGCGCCGCACAACGATGCTACAGAAAAAACGGCCGGCGCGCTTTCGCACTGCCGGCCGCTGGTCCGCCTGCCCGCTTATTGCTGCGGCGGCGTGTCCGATTGCGACGCTGCCGCTGCTTCATTCAGCAGCGCCTTTGCCGACAGGCGCACGCGACCCTTCTCGTCCGTCTGGATCACCTTGACCTTGACCTGCTGACCTTCCTTCAGGTAGTCGTTGATGTCCTTCACACGCTCGTTGACGATTTCCGAGATGTGCAGCAGGCCGTCCTTGCCCGGCAGCAGGTTCACGATCGCGCCGAAATCGAGCAGCTTGAGCACCGTGCCTTCGTACACCTGGCCGACTTCGATTTCAGCCGTGATTTGCTCGATGCGCTTCTTCGCTTCGGCCATGCCTTCGCTGTTCGTGCTCGCGATCGTCACGACGCCGTCGTCGGAGATGTCGATGGTCGTGCCGGTTTCTTCCGTCAGCGCGCGGATCACCGAACCGCCCTTGCCGATCACGTCGCGGATCTTTTCCGGGTTGATCTTGACCGTGATCATGCGCGGTGCGAATTCGGACAGTTGCGTGTTCGCACCCGCGACCGCCGACGTCATCTTGCCGAGGATGTGCATGCGGCCTTCCTTCGCCTGCGCGAGCGCGACCTGCATGATTTCCTTCGTGATGCCCTGGATCTTGATGTCCATCTGCAGCGCGGTCACGCCTTGCTCGGTGCCGGCCACCTTGAAGTCCATGTCGCCGAGGTGATCTTCGTCGCCGAGGATGTCGGTCAGCACCGCGAACTTGTTGCCTTCGAGGATCAGGCCCATCGCGATGCCCGCGACGTGCGCCTTCATCGGCACGCCGGCGTCCATCAGCGCGAGGCAGCCGCCGCACACCGATGCCATCGACGACGAACCGTTCGACTCGGTGATTTCCGACACGACGCGGATCGAGTAGCCGAATTCGTCGGCGCTCGGCAGGCACTTGACCAGCGCGCGCTTCGCGAGACGGCCGTGGCCGATTTCGCGACGCTTCGGCGAGCCGACGCGGCCCGTTTCGCCGGTCGCGAACGGGGGCATGTTGTAGTGGAGCATGAAGCGCTCGCGGTACTCGCCTTCGAGCGCGTCGATGATCTGCTCGTCACCCTTCGTGCCGAGCGTCGCGACGACCATCGCCTGCGTCTCGCCGCGCGTGAACAGCGCCGAGCCGTGGGTGCGCGGCAGTACGCCGGTGCGGATCTCGATCGGGCGCACGGTGCGCGTGTCGCGGCCGTCGATACGCGGCTCGCCGTTCAGGATCTGCGAACGGACGATCTTTGCCTCGATGTCGAACAGGACGTTGCCGACGGTGGCCTTGTCGGCCGCGACCGTACCGGCTGCCTGCGCGTCTTCCTCGAGCTTCGCCGAAGTCGCCGAGTAGACTTCCTTCAGCTTTGTCGAGCGAGCTTGCTTGTCGCGGAGCTGGTAAGCGGCGAGCACGTCGTTCTGCGCCAGTTCGGTCACGCGCGCGATCAGCGCCTCGTTCTTCGGCGCCGGCTGCCAGTCCCACTCGGTCTTGCCGCCTTCGCGCACCAGTTCGTGGATCGCGTCGATCGCAATCTGCATCTGCTCGTGGCCGAACACCACGGCGCCCAGCATCACCTCTTCCGTCAGCTGGTCGGCTTCCGATTCGACCATCAGCACCGCACGCTCCGTACCCGCGACGACGAGGTCGAGGCTCGACGCCTTGATCTGGTCACGCGTCGGGTTCAGCACGTAGGCGTTGTCGATGTACGCGACGCGCGCGGCACCGACCGGGCCGTTGAACGGCAGGCCCGACACGGCGAGCGCAGCCGATGCGCCGATCAGCGCGGGGATGTCCGCCGGGATTTCCGGGTTCACGGACAGCACGTGGATCACGACCTGCACTTCGTTGTAGAAGCCTTCCGGGAACAGCGGGCGCAGCGGACGGTCGATCAGGCGCGACGTCAGCGTCTCGTGCTCCGACGGACGACCTTCGCGACGGAAGAAGCCGCCCGGGATCTTGCCGGCCGAGTAGGTCTTCTCGAGGTAGTCGACGGTCAGCGGGAAGAAATCCTGGCCCGGCTTCGCCGTCTTCGCGCCGACGACCGTTGCCAGCACGACGGTATCTTCGATGTCGACGATCACGGCGCCGCTTGCCTGGCGCGCGACTTCACCGGTTTCGAGGCGCACCTTGTGCTGGCCCCACTGGAATTCCTTCACGACCTTGTTGAACATGGACATGGTTGCTCCTTTGAATTCATGCATTTCATTCGCCGCGCCGGCCATCCCGCGCGGCGGCGTCCCGACCGAATCACCCGGAGCAAGGTGTGTTTTTTATGCCATTCCAGCGCAGCGCTCATGCAGCGACGCGCTGGAATGACACAAATCCCGACCCCGGTATCAGCCGTTGCGGCAGCCCTGCACAAACGTGCCGGACAGCCTGCGATGCGTGTGACGCTACGCACCGCGCAAAAACAAAATGCCTGTATCAGCGGACTGACACAGGCATCTTGCTGGCGGCAATCGCCTCGATTACTTACGCAGACCCAGCTTCTCGATCAGTGCGCGGTAACGGTCGGCATCCTTGCCCTTGAGGTAGTCGAGCAGCTTGCGGCGGCGGCTCACCATGCGCAGCAGGCCGCGGCGGCTGTGGTGATCCTTCGCGTGGGTCTTGAAGTGACCCGTCAGTTCGACGATACGTGCGGTCAGCAGTGCGACCTGGACTTCGGGCGACCCCGTGTCGTTGGTACCGCGTGCGAACTGAGCAACGACTTCCGACTTCTTGATATCTGCAACAGACATGTGATTTCCTTTGTAACTGAACAGGCGGACACGGAAGAATGGCCGTGCCGTGACTTACAACCGGCGCGCATTGTAGCACAACTCCGCACCGTTCCTACCGCCTCTGTCACGGGCGTGTCATCGAGCATGTCGACGGCATCTCCGTGCGCTGCGCCGGCACCGCGAGCACCGTCCGGAAGCCGTAGCCCGAACCCTCGTTGTCGAAACGCACGCCCGGCGTGCCGACCTTGTCCATCTCCATCACGTAAAGGGGCTGGAACAGCTGATGATCCTGCGCGCGCATCCGCGCCGCGTGGAAGCCGTCGTCGAACGACAAACCCTCGAGCGCACGTGCGACCGCAACGGGGTCGGCCGAACCCGCGCGGTTCATCGCGGCGGCCAGCATCTCGATCATCAGGCTCATCCGTCGCACCGGATAGTCATCCTGCACGGCCGGGAAACGGGTCCGGAACGCGCGGTAGAACGCGTCGGATTTCGCGCCGCCCGCGTTCGGGTGCCAGTCCGCCACGGCCACGACCCGCCCGACACCGGCGGCGCCGAGTGCCGCCGGCGCGCCAAGACTGTTGCCGTAGAACGTATAGAACTTCGCATTCAGCCCCTGCTCACGCGCCGCCTTCACGAGCAGCGTGAGGTCGTTGCCCCAGTTGCCGGTCACGACGGCGTCCGCGCCGCTCGCGCGGATCTTCGCGATGTACGGCGAGAAATCCTTGATCCGGCCGATCGGATGGAATTCGTCGCCGGCGATCGTCACGTCCGGGCGCCGCGCGGCCAGCGCCTGCCGCGCGAACGTGCTGACGTCGTGGCCGAAGCTGTAGTCCTGGTTCAGCAGATAGACCTTGCGCAGCGCGCGGTCGCGCGCCATCACGTCCGCGAGCGCGGCCATCCGCATCCCCGCGTGCGCGTCGAAGCGGAAATGCCAGAAACTGCAGCGCGCGCCGGTCAGCGCCGGATCGTCGGCCGAATAGTTGAGGAACAGCATCCGGTTGTCCGGATCGCGCGCGTTCAGCTTGTCGAGCGCCGCGACGAGCGCGGCCGCGACGGCCGAGCTGTTGCCCTGCGCGACGAAACCGATATGCCGGTCCGCGGCCGCGCGCAACTGCACGAGCGCCTCCTCCGGGCTGCCCTTGCTGTCGAGCACGACGAGTTCGAGCGGATGCGCGCCGTCGCGCAGCTTCACGCCGCCCGCCGCGTTAACCTGCTCGACGCCGAAACGCAGGTTGCGCTCGACCGCCGCGCCCGCGTTCGCGAACGGGCCCGACATCCCTTCGATCAGCGCGATCCGCACCGGCTCGCCCCCGGCAAACGCGGACGACACCAGCATCCACCCCGCGCTCAACGCGAGCGCGCACCGCTTCCACCCCTGCATCGGCTACCTGCCCTTCAATCTGCCCGAGAAGCGCGGATCATAGGCCGGCGCCCCCGCCGGCCGCAAGCGCGGCAGCGCCGGCGATCCGCACCGATTTTTTCCGCACGATACGCCGTCGCGCGCCGTCCGTGATACAACGGGAATTGTTTCCGTGTTCTGGAGAACCCCCATGCGCATTCGCATTCACGCGCACCTGCCGGTGCTGTTCGCCTGCGCCGCAGCGCTGCTGGCCGGTTGCGCGCAACCGTGGCAGCAATACCAGGCCGGCCAGGACGAGTCGGCGATCGTCGCGCGCATGGGCCCGCCGCGCGAAATCTACGACCTGCCCGGCGGCGGCAAGCGCCTGATGTGGCCGACCCAGCCGATGGGCGAAGTCACTGTCGCCGCCGACGTCGACGCGGCCCACAAGATCGTCAACGTGCGCCAGGTGCTGCAGCCGAGCGAGTTCTATCGCGCGGAGATCGGCAAGTGGACGAAGACCGATGTGCTCGTCAATTTCGGACGCCCCGTCGAGACGTCCTACTTCCCGCTGATGAAGCGCGAGGTGTGGACGTACCGCTACCTCGAGGACAACGTCTGGTACATGATGTACAGCTTCTATTTCGATCCGCAGGGCATCCTGCGCATCACGCAGAAAACGCCGGACCCGCTTCACGACCCCGACCGCCGCAACCTGTTCTGACCGACTGCGCATTGACGCGCAATTTTCACAATGGCCATTCACGAATTATTGCGTGAATGGCCATTTCCTTTTTTCCGTCATTTTATTAATTCAAGAAATACGACGGAAATCTTTTCCGATCGATGACATTCCGATGGCAATACGCTGAAATCCCCGTCATGCGGGCCTTTGCGTGGAAACAGGCATGCCCAATGCATGTCATGCGTTGGGTTGGTGCATACGATGCACTACGTCAAGTCAATTTGAAACAATTTGTTTCAACGCACCCAGAGTGCTAGGGCATACCCCTAATATCAGTCGAAATTCAACCTTTCAATTTAGAAAGAATCATATTGCACCACTTCGCCCGATATTTATTTGCCTTTATCAAAAAGGAGTCCTCATGAATCGCCCCAAGAGCATGCTGGTCGCCAACATCGCGTGGGCCCGCGAGACGCGCGAACACACGCCCGGCTTTTTCGACGCGCTCGCGCGCGGCCAGAACCCGCGCGTGCTGTGGATCGGCTGCGCCGACAGCCGCGTACCGGCCGAAACCATCACACACTGCGCGCCCGGCGAGCTGTTCGTCCATCGCAACATCGCGAACCTGTTCCATCCCGACGACGACAATTCCGCCAGCGTGCTCGAGTACGCGGTGCGCGTGCTTCAGGTCGACCACGTGATCGTGTGCGGGCACTACGGGTGCGGCGGTGTGCGCGCGTCGCTGCTGCCGCCGCCGTCCGACCTGCCGCACGTCGCGCGCCGCATCGCGCCGCTCTGCGCGCTCGCGCGGCGCCATCGCGACACGCTCGACGGACTCGACGACACGGCCGCCGCCGACCGCCTCGCCGAACTGAACGTGCTCGAACAAGTGCGGCTGCTGCGCGCGTCGCCGATCGTGCGGGGCCGGGAACGGCCGCCGCTCGTGCACGGCTGGATCTTTTCGCTCGCCGACGGCCGCCTGCAGGAACTCGATTCCGGCTACGCGACGCCGCCTGCCGACGTCGAACCCGTGCAGGCCGCGACGGCCGCCGCGCTCGGCTGACTCGTACCTCGCCCCCCTACGCCAATGAAATCGCCCCAATCATGAAACTGAACGAGCGCTTGTCCACCCTGCCGCGCGACATCGTCGCCGGCATCGTCGTTTTCCTCGTCGCGCTGCCGCTCTGCCTCGGCATCGCCAATGCGTCCGGTGTAGAGCCGTTCGCCGGGCTCGTGTCCGGCATCGTCGGCGGCATCGTCGTCGCGCTGCTGAGCGGCTCGTCGCTGTCCGTCAGCGGGCCGGCCGCCGGCCTCGTCGTGATCGTCGTCGAAGGGATCGCGCAACTCGGCAGCTTCTCCGCGTTCCTGCTCGCGGTGCTGCTGTCCGGCGTGCTGCAGTTCGGGTTCGGCATGCTGCGCGCCGGCCGCTTCGCCGCCTACGTGCCGTCGCCCGTCATCAAGGGCATGCTCGCCGCGATCGGCCTGTTACTGATCGTGAAGCAGATTCCGTTCGCCTTCGGCATCGGCGGCTCGGCTGCGCAATCGTTTGCTTCGTGGCCGGGCCTGCCGATCGCATGGGCCGCCACGGCCATCGCGCTCGCTTCGCTCGCGCTGCTGTTCGCATGGGACACCCCCACGCTGCGCCGCTTCGCGCTGGTACGCTCGGTGCCCGCGCCGCTCGCGGTCGTCGTGCTGGGCATCGGTGCCACGCTCGTGCTGGGCGTCGTCGCGCCGTCGGTCGCACCGGGCGCCGCCCATCGCGTGACCCTGCCCGAGCTCGGATCGCTCGCGGCCTTCGCGGCATCGCTCAAGCATGCGGAGCTCGGCCCGAACTTCGCGCAGCTCGTCAATCCGGACGTGTGGCGCGTCGCGATCACGCTCGCGGTCGTCGCGAGCCTCGAGACGCTGCTGAGCCTCGAAGCGGTCGAACAGATCGACCCGAAACGCCGGCCGACCCAGCCCGACCGCGAGTTGAAGGCACAGGGCGTCGGCAATCTCGTCGCAGGCGCGTTCGGCGGCCTGCCGATCACGTCGGTGATCGTACGCAGCTCGGTGAACGTCAACGCCGGCGCACAAAGCCGGATGGCGGCAATCATCCACGGGATGCTGCTGCTCGCGAGCGTGTTCGCGCTCACCGGCCTAATCAACCTGATCCCGCTCGCGAGCCTTGCCGCGATCCTGATCCACACCGGCCTCAAGCTCGCGAAACCGGCGCTGTTCCGCTCGGTGATGAAGCAGGGGCCGGCCGCGTTCACGCCGTTCGTCGCGACGATCGCCGGCGTGCTCGCGGTCGACCTGCTGTTCGGCATTGCGCTCGGCCTTGCATGCAGCGTGCTGGCGGTCGCCGTCGCGAACCTGAAGAGTCCCGTCACGCTCGCGCAGCACGACGACCACTTCCTGCTGTCGTTCCGCAAGGACGTGTCGTTTCTCGGCAAGGTGCAGGTCAAGCACCACCTGCGGCACATTCCGGACCGGGCGGCGGTGATCATCGACGCGACGCGCGCCGACTACATCGATCACGACGTGCTCGAACTGCTCGACGCGTTCGTCACCGATGCGCCGCGGCGCGGGATCGCGGTCGAGTTCCGCCGACGCAGCCCGGCGCCCCGTCCGGCCACGCGCCGCTGGCTGTTCCGCGCGCCGGCCGCCGAATGAGCGACAGATGAAAAAACGCCCCGGCGGCGCAGGGCCGCACGGGGCGTTCCGGTGATGCGCAGCGCGCGGCGCTTACGAGCGCTGCGGGTTAAGCTTGTCGTCCTTCGAATGCAGCTTGTTCAGCGCGGCAATGTACGCCTTCGCAGACGCGGCGACGATGTCCGGATCGGTGCCGACGCCATTGACGATCCGCCCGCTCCTCGACAGCCGGACGGTCACTTCGCCCTGCGCCTGCGTACCGGTCGTGATTGCGTTCACCGAGTACAGCAGCAGCTCGGAACCGCTGCCGACTTCGCTCTCGATCGCGTTGAACGTCGCATCGACCGGACCGTTACCGCGCGCCTCGCCGGTCACTTCCTTGCCTTCGACCCCGAACACGACCTTCGCCTCCGGCTGCTCGCCCGTTTCCGAGTGCTGCGACAGCGACACGAACTTGAAGTGTTCCTGCTCGTGCGCGAACGCCGATTCCTCGGAGACGATCGCGATGATGTCTTCATCGAAGATCTCGGCCTTGCGGTCGGCCAGATCCTTGAAGCGCATGAACGCGGCGTTCAGTTCGGTTTCGCTGTCGAGCGACACGCCGAGCTCCTGGAGGCGCTGCTTGAACGCGTTGCGGCCCGACAGCTTGCCGAGCACGATCTTGTTCGCGGTCCAGCCCACGTCTTCCGCGCGCATGATCTCGTAGGTATCGCGCGCCTTCAGCACGCCGTCCTGGTGAATGCCCGACGCGTGCGCGAATGCGTTCGCGCCGACCACGGCCTTGTTCGGCTGCACGACGAAACCGGTGATCTGCGACACGAGCTTCGAGGTCGGCACGATCTGCGTGGTGTCGATACCGACGTCGAGGCCGAAGTAGTCCTTGCGCGTCTTCACGGCCATCACGATTTCTTCGAGCGACGTGTTGCCCGCGCGCTCGCCGAGACCGTTGATCGTGCACTCGATCTGGCGTGCGCCGCCGATCTTCACGCCGGCGAGCGAGTTCGCGACGGCCATCCCGAGGTCGTTGTGACAGTGCACGGAAAAGATCGCCTTGTCCGAGTTCGGGATGCGCTCACGCAGCGTCTTCACGAGCTGGCCGTACAGTTCCGGCACGCCGTAGCCGACCGTATCGGCGATGTTGATCGTCGTCGCACCTTCGGCGATCACGGCTTCCAGCACGCGGCAGAGAAAATCCAGATCGGAGCGGCTGCCGTCTTCCGGCGAGAATTCGACGTTGTCAGTGAACTTGCGTGCGAAGCGCACCGCGAGGCGCGCCTGCTCGAACACCTGGTCGGGCGTCATCCGCAGCTTCTTCTCCATGTGCAGCGGCGATGTCGCGATGAACGTGTGGATCCGGAAGCTCTCGGCCGGCTTCAGCGCGTCGGCCGCGCGCTGGATGTCCTTGTCGTTGGCCCGGGCCAGCGAGCAGATCGTGCTGTCCTTCACGAGACCGGCGATCGTGTGGATCGCGTCGAAGTCGCCGTTCGAGCTGGCCGCGAAGCCGGCCTCGATCACATCGACCTTCATCCGCTCGAGATGCTTCGCGATGCGGATTTTCTCTTCCTTCGTCATCGACGCACCGGGCGATTGTTCGCCGTCACGCAACGTCGTATCGAAAATGATCAGCTTGTCTGTCATGGGGGGCTCCAGGGCTCTTTATACGGAAATCAAACGTAATGAGATCGCGCCACCGCTGGCGACGCTCAACAACAGACGAAGCTTGACGGAGGGCGAGAACGGTCAGCGCGGCAGGCGCGCCAACGCTAGCGCGCGTAGCGGCGCACCGGCTAGAAGGAGGGAGAGGCGGGAAAATGCAGTCATGCCAAAGACTATAGCGGCATTCCGTTGGGCGCGCAATCGGACGGCACCCCGGAATTCCGGCGGTTCGGTTCGAAAAAGGGGCAAATGAAAACGGCGGCCCCGAGGCCGCCGTTTCCGGGCAAATCGCGCGTCAGTGATCGCGCTGCGACGAGCGCGCCGGATTCGCGCGCCCGCGGATGGCCATGTAGGCCCAGAACACGTAGCCGGACAACCCGTACAGTACGAACAGGCAGAACAGCATCAGCGGCGGATCGGACGATACGAGCACGAACGCGACGACGACGAGCAGGATCGCCGCGAACGGCACGCGGTGCCGCACGTCGAGCGCCTTGCCGCTGTAGAACGGCGCGTTCGACACCATCGTCACGCCCGCGTAGATGGTCAGCACGAACGCGACCCACGGCAGCCAGCCGAGCTTCATCGGCACGCGGTTGTCGGTTGCGAGCCAGACGAAACCCGCGATCAGCGCGGCGGCGGCCGGGCTCGGCAACCCCTGGAAGAAGCGCTTGTCGACCACGCCGATGTTCGTATTGAAACGCGCGAGGCGCAGCGCGGCGCCCGAGCAGTAGACGAACGCGGCAAGCCAGCCCCAGCGGCCGAGATCCTTCAGCACCCACTCGTACATCACGAGCGCGGGCGCGACGCCGAACGACACCATGTCGGACAGGCTGTCGAACTGCTCGCCGAACGCGCTCTGCGTATGCGTCATGCGCGCGACGCGCCCGTCCATCCCGTCGAGCACCATCGCGACGAAAATCGCGATCGCGGCGATCTCGAAACGCACGTTCATCGCCTGCACGACCGCGAAGAAGCCGCAGAACAGCGCGGCGGTCGTGAACGCGTTCGGCAGCAGGTAGATGCCGCGCGTCTTCAGGAACCGCTGGCGCGCGGCGCGGCGGCTCTCGAGCGGGGCCGGATCGGGCGTGATCGGCTTGTTGCGTCGGAACGGCCGCGGCGGCTGGCTGGTGCCGTTGCGCGACCGGCGCGGTTTGAATGCGGCCATCGTGCGCCCCGCCGCTTACTGTTCGAGCTCGGCGAGGATCGTCGACGACGCGTAGACCTTCTCGCCGATCGACACCTTCGCGCGGCTGCCGAGCGGCAGGTACACGTCGACGCGCGAACCGAAGCGGATGAAACCGTAGCGCTGGCCGCGCGACAGCGGCTCGCCGGCGCGCACGTAGCAGAGAATCCGGCGTGCGACGAGGCCCGCGATCTGCACGGCGGTGACGGTCTTGCCGCTCGCCGTCTGGATCACGACCGCATTGCGCTCGTTCTCGGTCGACGCCTTGTCGATCGCCGCGTTCAGGAACGCGCCCGGGAAGTACTCGACCTTGGTGATCGCACCATCGACCGGCGAACGCTGCGAATGGACGTTGAAGACATTCATGAACACGCTGATCTTCAGCGCTTCGCGGTTCGCGTACGGATCTTGTGCGGTCTCGACCGCGACGATGCGGCCGTCCGCCGGGCACAGCACCGCGTTCGGCTGCGCCGGGATCGGGCGCTGCGGATCGCGGAAGAACTGGACGACGAAGGCGAGCAGCAGCCAGAACGGCCACGCGAAGCCGAAGCCCCCGATGGCGTGGATCAACAGCGCGATGACGGCTGCAATCGCGATGAACGGCCAGCCTTCGCGCGCGATGATCGGATGAGGATAGTTCATGGATTCGTTCTGTGTTCGGTGAATTGCAAAGCCCGTAGCATAACAAAAGCCGCCCGGGGCACTGCTGCCTTCGGACGGCTTTTTGATACCGACCCTCCGCTCGAAGGGCCGGAACAGCACGCGGTGCTTAGTTCTTCGTCTGGTCGACGAGCTTGTTCTTCGCGATCCACGGCATCATCGCACGCAGCTTCGCGCCGACCTGCTCGATCTGGTGCTCGGCCGTCAGGCGGCGGCGCGACTGCAGCGTCGGGGCGCCTGCCTTGTTCTCGAGAATGAAGCTCTTTGCGTACTCGCCCGTCTGGATGTCGGTCAGGCACTGCTTCATCGCCTTCTTCGTCTCTTCCGTGACGACGCGCGGGCCCGTCACGTACTCGCCGTATTCAGCGTTGTTCGAGATCGAGTAGTTCATGTTCGCGATGCCGCCTTCGTAGATCAGGTCGACGATCAGCTTCAGTTCGTGCAGGCACTCGAAGTACGCCATTTCCGGCGCATAGCCTGCTTCGACCAGCGTCTCGAAGCCTGCCTTGATCAGCTCGACGGTACCGCCGCACAGCACGGCCTGCTCGCCGAACAGGTCGGTTTCGGTCTCTTCGCGGAAGTTCGTCTCGATGATGCCGGCACGGCCGCCACCGTTCGCTGCCGCGTACGACAGCGCGATGTCGCGTGCCGCGCCCGACTTGTTCTGCGCAACCGCGATCAGGTGCGGCACGCCGCCACCTTGCGAGTACGTGCCGCGCACGGTGTGGCCCGGGGCCTTCGGCGCGATCATGATCACGTCGAGGTCGGCGCGCGGGATCACCTGGCCGTAGTGGACGTTGAAGCCGTGCGCGAATGCCAGCGCCGCGCCCTGCTTGATGTTCGCGTGCACTTCCTTCGCGTACACGTCCGCGATCTGCTCGTCCGGCAGCAGCATCATCACGACGTCCGCGCCCTTCACCGCTTCCGCGACTTCCTTGACCGACAGGCCGGCGTTTTCGGCCTTGCTCCACGACGCGCCGCCCTTGCGCAGGCCGACCGTCACGTTCACGCCGCTTTCCTTCAGGTTCAGCGCGTGTGCATGGCCTTGCGAGCCGTAGCCGATGATCGTGACTTGCTTGCCCTTGATGAGGGAGAGGTCAGCGTCTTTGTCGTAGAAAACGTTCATGATGGTTCCTTCGCTAATTCAAAAATTCAACAATTCGTTCGGATGGAGTACTACGGGCCGGGACATGACGGCGCACCCGGCGTGCCTCTTTGGCAATTTCGGCATCAAACCTTCAGGATGCGCTCGCCGCGTCCGATGCCGGAGCTGCCGGTACGCACGGTCTCGAGGATCGCGCTCGCGTCCAGCCCCTGGATGAATGCGTCGAGCTTGTCGCTCGCGCCCGTCAATTCGATCGTGTAGGTCTTTTCGGTCACGTCGATGATGCGGCCGCGGAAAATATCCGACATCCGCTTCATTTCTTCGCGCTCCTTGCCCACTGCACGGACCTTGATCAGCATCAGCTCGCGTTCGATGTGTGCACCGTCGGTCAGGTCCACCACTTTCACCACCTCGATCAGGCGGTTCAGATGCTTCGTGATCTGTTCGATCACGTCGTCGGAGCCAATGGAAACGATGGTGAGCCGCGACAGCGATTGGTCTTCGGTCGGTGCCACCGTCAAGGTTTCGATGTTGTAGCCGCGTGCGGAAAACAGACCGACCACGCGCGACAGCGCGCCTGGTTCGTTCTCCAGCAGGACGGAAATGATGTGTCTCATGTTCGCTTCTTCCAGAATGTACCGTGTCGATTCACTCGCGTCGCGCGCCGCCGTGTGCCGCACCGCCCTTCGTGAAGGCGGCCGCATCCGGCCTGAGCGCGCGTCGCGCCGTTACAGATCTTCCGATCCGAGCAGCATCTCGGTGATGCCCTTGCCGGCCTGTACCATCGGCCAGACGTTTTCGGTCGGATCGGTCTGGAAGT
The DNA here is from genome assembly GCF_003330765.1 of Burkholderia pyrrocinia. Lineage (NCBI taxonomy): Bacteria > Pseudomonadati > Pseudomonadota > Betaproteobacteria > Burkholderiales > Burkholderiaceae > Burkholderia > Burkholderia pyrrocinia. The sequence continues at coordinate 2,601,338 of NZ_CP024902.1, forward strand.
CGAGAAACACGGTGCGATCCTTCAAGCGCAGCGCTTCCTTCAGCGCCGGCTCCACATCCGCGGTCTTTTCGATGCGCATGCCGACGTGGCCGTACGCTTCGGCGAGCTTCACGAAATCGGGCAGCGCATCCATGTACGAATGCGAATAGCGCTTGCTGTATTCGATCTGCTGCCACTGGCGGACCATGCCGAGGTAGCGGTTGTTCAGCGAAATGATCTTGATCGGCGTGTCGTACTGCAGGCAGGTCGACAGTTCCTGGATGCACATCTGGATCGAGCCTTCGCCCGTGATGCACAGCACGTCGTCGTCCGGGTGCGCCATCTTGACGCCCATCGCCGCCGGCAGGCCGAAGCCCATCGTGCCGAGGCCGCCGGAGTTGATCCAGCGACGCGGCTTGTTGAAACGGTAGAACTGCGCAGCCCACATCTGGTGCTGGCCGACGTCCGAGCACACGAACGCATTGCCGTCCGTCAGCTCCCACGCCTTCTCGACCACGTACTGCGGCTTGATGATCTCGCTTTCGCGGTCGAACTTCAGGCAGTCCTTCGAGCGCCAGTCCTCGATGTCCTTCCACCATTGCGCGAGCGCCTCGGTGTCGGGGCCGTGCTCGGCCGTCTGCAGTTGCTCGATCAGTTCCTTCAGCACTTCCTTCACGTCGCCGACGATCGGGATGTCGACCTTCACGCGCTTCGAGATCGACGACGGGTCGATGTCGATGTGGATGATCTTGCGCGGACGCGACGCGAAGTGCGCCGGATCGCCGATCACGCGGTCATCGAAGCGGGCACCGATCGCGATCAGCACGTCGCAGTGCTGCATCGCCATGTTCGCTTCGTAGGTGCCGTGCATGCCGAGCATGCCGAGGAATTTCTTGTCCGACGCGCGATAGCCGCCGAGGCCCATCAGCGTGTTCGTGACCGGGTAGCCGAGCAGGTCGGCGAACTGGTTCAGTTCGCGCGACGCGTCGGCGAGGATGATGCCGCCACCCGTGTAGATGTAGGGACGCTTCGCCGTCAGCAGCAGCGACACGGCCTTGCGGATCTGGCCCGAATGGCCCTTCGTGACGGGGTTGTACGAACGCAGCGACACGCTCTTGACGGGCTCGTACTGGCACGGCGTCTTCGAGATGTCTTTCGGGATGTCGATCAGCACCGGGCCCGGACGGCCCGTGCGGGCGATATAGAACGCCTTCTTGACGGTTTCCGCGAGGTCGCGCACGTCCTTCACGAGGAAGTTGTGCTTCACGCATGGACGCGTGATGCCGACGGTGTCGCACTCCTGGAATGCATCCTGGCCGATCGCGGCAGTCGGCACCTGGCCGCTGATCACGACCATCGGGATCGAATCCATGTACGCCGTCGCGATGCCGGTCACCGCGTTGGTGACGCCGGGGCCCGACGTCACGAGGCAGACGCCGACATTGCCGGTGGAACGCGCATACGCATCGGCTGCGTGCACGGCCGCCTGTTCGTGGCGCACCAGCACGTGCTGAATCTTGTCCTGCTTGTAAAGCTCGTCGTAGATGTAGAGAACCGAGCCGCCGGGGTAGCCCCAGATGAATTCGACGTTTTCGTCGGCCAGTGCCTTCATGAGCACGGTACCGCCGATGGAGTCGCTATCGGGAGGGGAAAGGGGTTCCGACGTGGAGAATTCCGCGCTGGGCATGTTCATTTCGACCTTTCGAATTTTCGGCAAAAAATTGATCGGGTGCTCTCTGCCGGGCTTGTGGCTCGGGTTCAAGCGGCGCGTCCAGTTTGAAGGGCGGGCTTCTTGGGCCAGCCTCAAATGAGACCATCACTTCATGTTGCGAATCGCTGACGATAGCGGGTCGCGAATGGGTCGTCAAGCAAAATATCCCGCAGCGCATCATGCGCGCCGTCCGGCACCCCGCCGCCGCGGCTCGCGCGCAACGTGCGGCGCCCAACCCGGTGCCAAGCGGCGCGAAAATTTGATAGCATCCGCGGGTTTTACGAAATTTTTCGACCTTTCACACGCCGCAGTCCGCAGCGCATACCTTTACGGAATGGCATCAGACAAGGAACTCGCCGACTTTCTGGCGGGCGTCGAAAGGCGCGCGTTCAAGCAGGCTGCGTACGCCGTGCGTGACGACGATGCGTCGCTCGACATCGTGCAGGACGCGATGATCAAGCTTGCGGAGAAGTACGGCGACCGGCCGGCGGCCGAGCTGCCGCTGCTTTTTCAGCGGATCCTGCAGAACACGATCCACGACTGGTTCCGCCGGCAGAAGGTCCGCAACACCTGGGTTACGCTCTTCTCGTCGCTGAACAACACCGACGACGACGACTTCGACCCCCTCGAAACGCTCGAATCCGCGAACGACAACGCGGGCGTCGAGAGCAGCGAGCACCGCCTCGAAAGAGAGCAGGTTCTGGCCCTGATCGACGAAGAAATCCAGAAACTTCCGACGCGTCAACGGGAAGCGTTCCTGATGCGTTATTGGGAAGATATGGATGTCGCCGAGACTGCCGCCGCAATGGGGTGCTCCGAAGGCAGCGTGAAGACGCACTGCTCACGAGCCACCCACACCCTGGCGCAAGCGCTCAAGGCCAAAGGAATCACGCTATGAGCTCCGCTCCCGCAAACCGAGAACACGAATTCGCGCTGAAGGTGCGCCGCGCGCTGGACGAGCGCGCGGCCGCATTGCCTGCCGCGACCACCGACCGGCTGGCCGTCGCCCGCCGGGCTGCGCTCGCGCGCAAGAAGCCCGAAGCCGCGACCGCGCCGGTGTTCGTGCCGGCCTTCGCCGGCGCGGCCGGCGCCTACGGCACGGCGCCCACGAGCCGCCCGCAGGCTTCGTTCGCGCGCCGCCTGCTGCGCGCGTGGCCGCTCGCGTTGCTGCTCGCGGGGCTCGTCGGCATCGCCTACTGGGAAGACATGCAGCGCACCGCCGAACTCGCCGACATCGACGCGGCGATGCTCAGCGACGATCTGCCGCTCAACGCGTATCTCGATCACGGGTTCAACGCGTATCTTTCGCGCGCTCACTAACAGACAATAACGAGGGGATCGCACGGGTGAGTCAGAAGCGCGGCCTGGCCGTATTTTTCGGATGCGTGATCGCGATCGCCGTTTCCTACGTCGCCACGTATTCTCGATTCCACCCGGCCCCTGCGACGACCGCCGCCGCGGCCAGCAGCCCGGCCGCACCCGCGTCGGCCGCGACCGGGCCGACCACCGAACTTCCCCCGCTGCCGCTGCCCGCCGCCACCGGCCCGCTGTCGTGGGCGCGCCTCACGCCGGCGCAGCACGCGGCACTTGCGCCGTTCGCCGACCAGTGGGACGGCTTCAGTGATGCCCGCAAGCGAAAATGGCTGAAAATCGCGTCGCGTTTCGCGAAGTTGACGCCCGATGATCAAAAGCGCCTGCAGGAACGGATGACCGAATGGGCGCGGATGACGCCCGAGCAGCGCCGCGTCGCGCGCGAGAACTACCAGAGCGCGAAGGAGCTTTCCGCACAGGCGCGCGAGCGCGCGTGGAAGGCCTACCAGCAACTCCCCGAGGAGCAGAAGGAACGTCTCGCGGCCGCCGAGCGCCGCCGCCGGCCAAGCGTCGTCAGCGCACCGCCGACCGTCGCCGACCGTGACGTCCGCCGCCTCGTCAATTCGCACGAACACCCGGCAAGCGGCGCTGCCACCGCACCGGCACCCGTATCGGCCGGCGCCGCCGCGACGCCGGTGCCCGCGTCGTCGACAGCCGGCACCGCATCCGCACCAGCCGCCGTGGCGCCGGTGTCGCCCGCCGACGCGCCTTCGCTGTTCAAGGGCTCCTGAGCGGCCGTGGCGAACGCCCGCGCACCCGAGACCCCGGCCGCCGCGCCGTCCGTGCGGCGGCGCCTCGCCGCGCTGCTCTACGAAAGCGTGCTGCTGTTCGGCGTCGTGTTCTTCGCCGGGCTCGCGTTCAGCCTCGCGACGCAGCAGCGCAACGGCCTCGTCCATCACAACCTGCTCTCCGCATGGGTCGCGCTCGTGGTCGGCGCGTACTTCGTCTGGTTCTGGACGCACGGCGGCCAGACGCTGCCGATGAAGACCTGGCGGCTGCGGCTCGAATCGTCGAGCGGCAGGCCGCTGAGCGCCGGCCACGCGCTCGTCCGCTATGCGCTCGGCTGGCTGTGGTTCCTGCCGCCGCTCGCGCTGCATCCGCTCCTCGGCCTGTCGGTGCCCGTCACGCTCGCGCTCGCCGCCGCGTGGATCGTCGCGTGGGCCGGCGCCGCCCGGCTGCATGCCGGCCGCCAGTTCCCGCACGACCGGATCGCACGCACGCGCGTCGTCGCCATGCCGCGCTGACGCGCCGCATTCGCCATACGAAAACGGCTCGCCCAGGCTTCCCCCGTCCGGCCTGACGCCTTGCCGGACAATCGCCGACCGTTTGGTGCGACAGATTACACAACCCCCTTTCATTCACTGCTAAACACCCTGCGGCGGTCGTAATAAGAACGTCTCGTGACTGTCACGGCACAGTCACGCCCGCATGGCGGAATGCCGGTAATGTCAACCGGCGCGAGTCATGCATGGGCCAGAAAACGTCTGCGACCTCCCTGTTCCGTCACCCGCTCGGCGCCCGCGCCGCCACCGCCTTCCTGTCCGGCTCGGCCGCAATCGATGGCGTGGTGTCGCAAGAACCGCCAGCCGCGCACGCCACGCAGCACGACGACCCCGACCCGTCCGCCCATCGCTACCGCACCATCTGGCTGTCCGACATCCACCTCGGCTCGAGCGGCTGCCAGGCGCCGTACCTGCTCGACTTCCTGCGCCACAACGATTCGGAATACCTGTACCTCGTCGGCGACATCATCGACGGCTGGCAGCTGAAGAAAGGCTGGTACTGGCCGCAGGCGCACAACGACGTCGTGCAGAAGATCCTGCGCAAGGCGCGCAAGGGCACCCAGGTCGTCTACATCCCCGGCAACCACGACGAAGGCGCGCGGCAGTTCTGCGATCTCGCGTTCGGCGACATCCAGGTGCGCGGCGAGGCGTTCCACACGACGCTCGCAGGCAAACGTTTGTGGATCGTGCACGGCGACCTGTTCGACGGCGTGATCCAGCACGCGAAGTGGCTCGCGTACCTCGGCGACACGCTCTACACGCTGATCCTCGTGCTGAACCGCTGGTTCAACCGGATCCGCAGCCGGCTCGGCTTCCAGTACTGGTCGCTGTCGCAGTACCTGAAGCACCAGGTAAAGAACGCGGTCAACTTCATCTCGCAGTTCGAGACCGTGATGACCGACGAGGCGCGCCGCCGCGGCTGCGACGGCGTCGTGTGCGGCCACATCCACAAGGCGGAGATCCGCGACATCGACGGCGTGCTGTACTGCAACGACGGCGACTGGGTCGAAAGCCTGTCCGCGCTCGTCGAAACGATGGAAGGCGAACTGAAGATCGTCTACTGGACGGTGATGCGCACCGCGCCGTCGGAGACCACGTCGCGCAAGGCCAAGGCCACTGCCTGACACAACCCTACTTACAGGACACATGCCGCGATGAAGATCATGATCGTCACCGACGCGTGGGAACCGCAGGTCAACGGCGTCGTGCGCACGCTGAAGAGCACGTCGCGTGAACTCACGGCGCTCGGCCACCGCGTCGAACTGCTGACGCCGCTGGAATTCCGCACGGTGCCCTGCCCGACCTACCCCGAGATCCGCCTGTCGATCCTGCCGTACCGCAAGCTGCGCGCGCGGATCGACGCGTTCGCGCCCGATGCGCTGCACATCGCGACCGAAGGCCCGCTCGGCCTCGCCGCGCGACGCTATGCGCGCACGCACAAGCTGCCGTATACGACCGCGTACCACACGCGCTTTCCGGAATACGTGCAGGCGCGCTTCGGCATCCCGCTGGCCGCGACCTACCGCTTCCTGCACTGGTTCCACGGCCCGTCGCTCTCGGTAATGGCGCCGACGCCGGTCGTCAAGCAGGATCTCGAGAAATTCGGCTTCACGAACGTCGTGCTGTGGACCCGCGGCGTCGACCTCGACGTGTTCCGGCCGATTGAATCGAAGGTGCTCAATACCGCGCGGCCGATCTTCCTGTACGTGGGCCGCGTCGCGATCGAGAAGAACGTCGAGGCGTTCCTGCGCCTCGACCTGCCCGGCTCGAAGTGGGTCGCGGGCGAGGGTCCTGCGCTCGCGGAGCTGAAGTCGCGCTATCCGGAGGTGAACTATCTCGGCGTGCTGTCACAGGCCGAGCTCGCGAAGGTGTATGCTGCGGCCGACGTGTTCGTGTTCCCGAGTCGCACCGACACGTTCGGCCTCGTGCTGCTCGAGGCGCTCGCCTGCGGCACGCCGGTTGCCGCATATCCCGTCACGGGCCCGATCGACGTGCTCGGCGACAGCGATGCCGGCGCGATGCACGAGGACCTGCAGGAAGCCTGCCTCGAGGCGCTGAAGATCGAACGCACGACGGCGCGCGCGTGGGCGGAACGCTTCTCGTGGCGCGCGGCATCCGAGCAGTTCGCGTCGCATCTGAAGCCGCTGCCGAAGACCGCGTACTCGCCAGCCGAAGGTGCCGCCGTTTGAAACGAGACCTGAACGACAAGACCCCGCCCACCGCCGCGACGCAGCAACGACACCGCCCGTTCGACGAAGAAGAGCCGCACGCCGAAGCGGACCCGCACGAGCCGCTCGGCCCCGACGATCGACTGACGCCGCTGCCGCCGAACCCGTACAAGCGCCACCGCGGCATTACGCGCGCGTGGTACGCGCTCAAGCATTCGCTGAACGGCTTTCGTGTCGCGATCCGCGAGGAGAGCGCGTTTCGCCAGGAGCTCACGCTCGCCGCGCTGATGCTCCCGATCGGCGCCTTCGCGCCGGTACCGGCCGCATCGCACGCGCTGCTGATCGGCTCGGTGCTGCTCGTGCTGATCGTCGAGTTGCTGAACTCGAGCGTCGAGGCCGCGATCGACCGCATCTCGCTCGAACGCCACGAGCTCTCCAAGCGCGCGAAGGACCTCGGCAGCGCGGCCGTGACGGTCGCGCTGTTCGCGTGCGTGACGACGTGGGGCTTCGTGCTCGGCCCGGTCGTCGCACACTGGCTCGGCTTCTAGACGGCCGCCCGGCGGGCGCCTTCCGCACCGTCTGCGTGCGGCGCTGCACCATACACCGCGCGGGGCCGCGATCACGAAATGCGCCCGATGTGGCGAAACCCCGGTTTATAATCGTCCGCTAGACATAGAACAGCAACCCGCGCCGGACGAATCTCGCAGCATCGATTGCAGCGCCCGCCAGTCCGGCACACACAGGGCCGGACGACATGGAAGCGAAACCTCCCCGCCGCACCCGCGAACGGATTCTCGAGTTGTCGTTGAAACTCTTCAACGAGATCGGCGAGCCGAACGTCACGACCACGACGATCGCCGAGGAAATGGAAATCAGTCCAGGCAACCTGTACTACCATTTCCGCAACAAGGACGACATCATCAACAGCATCTTCGCGCAGTTCGAGCAGCAGATCGAACGGCGGCTGCGCTTCCCCGAAGATCATCGTCCGACGATCGACGAAACCTGGTCGTACCTGCAGTACATGGCCGATTTCATGTGGACCTACCGGTTCCTGTATCGCGACCTCAACGACCTGCTCGCCCGCAACCGCACGCTCGAGACGCACTTCAAGCAGATCATCAGCCACAAGGTGCGCTTCGCGCACGATATGTGCGAGCTGCTCGTGTCCGACGCCGAGATGGTCGCGACCCCCGCCGAGATCGAGGTCATCGCGACCAACATGGCCGTCATCTCGACGTACTGGCTGTCGTATCAGTACGTGATGCATCCGCGCAAATACAACGACCAGGACGCGATCCGCGAGGAACTGCACCAGGTCAGCATGCACGTGATCTCCGTGATGGCACCGTACCTGCGCGGCCGTTCGCGCCAGCTGTTCGACGATCTGGTCTCCGGCAAGCTGCCCAAGCGACAGTTCACCGACTACCTGCCGCCGCGCGACGGTTCGCCGCGCCCTGCCGGCGGGCCGGTCACCGTTGGGCAGCCCCCGGTCAAGGACGCCAAGCAATGAAGGCAGTCTGCGTTTACTGCGGCTCGTCGTCCGGCGTGCGGCCCGTCTATGCCGACGCCGCGCGCGCATTCGGCCGTGCGCTCGTCGATGCAGGCCTCACGCTCGTCTACGGCGGCGGCCGCGTCGGCCTGATGGGCGTGATCGCCGACGAAGTGATGGCGGCCGGCGGGCATGCGGTCGGCGTGATCCCCGAACTGCTCGTCGACAAGGAAGTCGGCCATACGGGGCTGTCGGAACTGCACGTCGTGCCCGACATGCACCACCGCAAGAAAATGATGGCCGACCTCGCCGACGCATTCGTCGCGATGCCCGGCGGCGCCGGCACGCTCGAGGAGCTCTTCGAGGTCTACACGTGGGCGCAGCTCGGCTATCACCGCAAACCCGTCGCGCTCTACAACATCGATTCGTTCTACGATCCGCTGATCGCACTGCTGCGCCATACGGTCGACGAGGGTTTCATGCAGCCGGCCTATTTCGACGCGCTGTGCGTCGATTCGGAACCCGTCGAACTGATCGAGCGGCTGCGCCGCTACCAGCCACCCGCCCGCGACAAGTGGGCGCCCGACTCGGCGAAGTAACCTTCCCCGGGACCCGCACGCGATGACCTCACCGTCCGGCCGCAAGGCCGTCCTCATCACCGGCGCGAGCCGCGGCATCGGCCGCGCGACCGCCGTGCTCGCAGCCGAGCGCGGCTGGGACGTCGGCATCAACTATGCGCGCGACGCGGCGGCGGCCGAACGCGCCGCGCAGGCCGTCCGCGACGCGGGCGGCCGTGCGTGCGTCGTTGCGGGCGACGTCGCGAACGAGGCCGATGTCGTCGCGATGTTCGACACCGTCGCTGCCGCATTCGGACGCCTCGACGCGCTCGTCAACAACGCGGGCATCGTCGCGCCATCGATGCCGCTCGCCGACATGCCGGCCGATCGGCTGCGGCGGATGTTCGACACCAACGTGCTCGGCGCGTACCTGTGTGCGCGCGAAGCCGCGCGCCGGCTGTCCACCGACCGCGGCGGCCGCGGCGGCGCGATCGTCAATGTGTCGTCGATCGCGTCCCGGCTCGGCTCGCCGAACGAATACGTCGACTACGCGGGCTCGAAAGGCGCGGTCGACTCGCTGACGATCGGTCTTGCGAAGGAACTCGGCCCGCACGGCGTGCGCGTCAACGCGGTGCGCCCCGGCCTGATCGAGACCGAAATCCACGCGAGCGGCGGCCAGCCGGGCCGGGCGGCCCGCCTCGGCGCACAGACGCCACTCGGCCGCGCGGGCGAAGCGCAGGAGATCGCCGAAGCGATCGTCTGGCTGCTTGGCGACGCGGCGTCTTACACGACGGGCGCCCTGCTCGACGTCGGCGGCGGCCGGTAACCCGCACTTGCGGCGCATCAAAAGCGCCGCCTGAATCAATTCGTCGTCACGACACCACAAATCTCCACAATTCCGTGACACTATCAGTAAACGTCCGTAACAATTCCATGATCTACTAGCGGACGTTCAGACAGTCGTCATCCACGCCTGTCCGTCGCCGCTTTGATATGGCACTTATCGGTCCGGCCCATGTCGCCGAACCGGCTCGCCCAGACCCGAGATCTTTTCCATGCCTGGAACCGCAGCGCCCAGCCGGCGACGCACGTCTGTGCCCGCTCCGGCCCCGCACACCCGCTCGACCGCCGACGCCGGCCTCACCGCGACGCCCGACGCCGCCGGTACGCCTGCCGTGGCCGCAACGGCCGCGACCGGCACCACCCGCGACCGCTCGCTCCTGCTCGGCTGGCGGGCCTGGCTGTTCGTCGCCGCACTGGTCTGCGCGTATACGCTGCCGGGCGTGCTCGGCCACGATCCGTGGAAACAGGACGAAACCTACACGTTCGGCATCATCCAGCACATGCTCGAGACCGGCGACTTCGTCGTGCCCACCAATGCCGGCCTGCCGTTCATGGAAAAGCCGCCGCTTTACGCGTGGGTCGCGACCAGCCTCGCGTGGCTGCTGCAGCGTGTGATGCCGCTGCACGACGCAGCACGGCTCGCGAGCGCGCTGTTCGCCGCGCTCGCGTTCGGCTTCATCGCGCGCGCGGCGCGCGTAGCCAACCGCACAGACAGCTGGTTCGACCTGCGCGTGATCGGCCCCGTCGTGCTGAGCGCGGGCACGCTCGTCGTGATCAAGCACATGCACGACATGATGACGGACGTCGCGCTGTTCGCCGGCACGGCGATGGGCTTCTGCGGGCTGCTCGAACTCGTGATGCAGCACGTCGCGCGCGCGCAGCAAATGCGGCACGGGCTGCCGGTCCAGCCGTCGGGCCGCTGGGCCGCGCCGATCTTCGGCGCGGGCGTCGGCATCGCGCTGATGACGAAGGGGCTGTTCGTGCCGCTCGTGTTCGCGGCCACCCTCACGGGCACGCTCGTGCTCTACCCGGCCTGCCGCACCCGCTCGTTCGCACGCGCGCTCGGCGTCGCCGCGCTCGTGTTCGCGCCGTTCGCGCTCATCTGGCCGACCGCGCTGTTCCTGCGCTCCGAGACGCTGTTCATGACGTGGTTCTGGGACAACAACGTCGGCCGCTTCTTCGGTTTCTCCGTCCCCGAGCTGGGCGCGGAAAACGACAAGCCTTTCTTTATCCTGCGCGCCTTCCTGCTCGTCGGCTTCCCGGTCGCACCGCTCGCGATCGTTGCGCTCGCGCGCGGTGCATGGCGCGACTGGCGCACGCCGCGCATCGCGCTGCCCGTGCTGTTCGCCGGCATCGGGCTCGTGGTGCTGCAAGTGTCCGCGACGTCGCGTCAGCTCTACATCCTGCCGTTCTTCGCACCGCTCGCGCTGGTCGCCGCGCAGGCGATCGAACGCCTTCCGCGCCGGCTGCATCTCGCATGGGATTACCTGAGCCGCATCCTGTTCGGCACGGCCGCCGCGCTCGCATGGGCGATCTGGGCGGTAATGGCCAATCCGGGCGTGTCGCGTGCGGATCTCGCGCCGCTCGGCCGCTGGCTGCCGCTCGACTGGACGATGCCGATCGAGCCCGCGCTCGTGATCGGCGCGCTCGTGCTGACGGTCGGCTGGCTGTCGCTGCTGCCGAAGCTGCGCACGACGGGCCTCTGGCGCGGCGCGCTGTCGTGGGGCGCAGGCGCGCTCGTCGCATGGGGGCTCATCTATACGCTGCTGCTGCCGTGGCTCGACATCGCGAAGAGCTATCGCTCGGTGTTCGACGACCTGAACGCGCATCTCGCGCTCGAATGGAACGACGGCGACTGCATGGCGAGCCTGCACGGGCTCGGCGAATCGGAAGCGCCGATGCTGTACTACTTCTCCGGCATCCAGCACACGCCGATCAACGACGCGAAGACAACGCGCTGCACGTGGATGATCGTCCAGGGCGTGCGGGCCGTCGATCCGGCGCCCGGCAGCGAATGGAAACTGTTCTGGACAGGCGCGCGCCCGGGCGACAACGAGGAACTGCTGCGCGTCTACGTGCGTACGCCCGAACAGCACCTGCAGTAACGCAGGATGGCGCGGCGCCCGCGCGAATCCGCGGGCTCGCCCCCTCCCCTCGTCACGCAACGGCCCGGATCTTCAGAACGACGACCCGGGCTCGCGAAGAAACGCCGTCTCGTCATCGGTCGACGCACGCCCGAGAATCGCGTTCCGGTGCGGAAAACGACCGAAGCGCTCGACGACGGCCGCATGCCGCAGCGCGAAGCGGTGATAGCTCTCGCACCCTGCCTCGTCGCGAATGCCCGCGCACAGGCGCACGGCTTCGCGCTGGCTCTCGACCGACTCGTCGTGCTCGAACGGCAGATACGCGAACGCACGGTGATGCCCGCTCGGCAACTGCGCATCCCAGCCGGCCGCGACGACGCGGCGCGCGAGCGCAAGCGCCTTCGGATCGGCGGCAAACGCGCGCGGCGTGCCGCGATGCATATTGCGCGAGAACTGGTCGAGCACGACGATCAACGCAAGCGCCCCCGACGGCGAGCCTGCCCAGTGATCGCATGCACCGTCGCACGCGGCGTCGAGCAACGCGCCGTAGCGCGTGCGCAGCAGGTCGTCGAACGCCGCGCCGCCGTTGAACCAGACCTTACGTTCCTGCCCGAACCCGGCCGAGCCCGGCTCGCCGAACCAGAAATCCAGAATCTCCCGCGCGTGCGGATCCAGCACCGCCGCGCCCGCGTTTCCGGTGTCGATCGTCATGCAAACTCCAGTACGAGGCGCCGTGTGCGCGCGCTCTTCTTTTCCAGTTTCGCGACCCGCAGCCCGCCGATTTCCGACGTGTTGCGCACGTGCGTGCCACCGCACGGCTGCAGGTCGACATGCTCGATGCGCAGCAGTCGCACGCGGCCGAGGCCCATCGGCGGCTTCACGCTCATCGTCCGCACGAGTTCGGGCCGCCCGGCCATCTCGTCGTCGGTGATCCATTCGGTCGTGACCGGGTGCGCACCGACGACCAGGCCGGCGAGACGCCGCTCGACGTCGTCGCGGTCGATCGCTTCGGACGTCGCGAAATCGAGCCGCACGTAGTCGGCCGTCACGCTGCAGCCGTCGACCGCGTACGGCAGCACCGCGCACATCAGGTGCGCGGCCGTATGCAGGCGCATGTGGCGGTAGCGGCGCAGCCAGTCGATCTCCGCGACCACGCGCGTGCCGGGCGCGAGCGCGGCGACGCGCGCCTCCTGCCCCGGTACCGGCACGTGCACGGCGTCGTCGGGCGTCGCGCCGTCGAACTTCGCCTTGCGCGTATCGGCGATCGCGATCGTGCTGCCGTCGGGCAGCGTCAGCGTGCCGGTGTCGCCGGCCTGGCCGCCGCCGAGCGGATAGAACACGGTGCGGTCGAGCCGGATGCCGTCGTCGCCGACGGCCTGAACGACCGCATCGCATTGCGTGAGGTACGCGTCTTCGCGAAACAGCGCTTGTGTCGTCATCGGGCGAGCCTCGTATCGATGGGAGAAACAATCAGTGTCGCGCCGCGCGGCGCGCTCGCCCAGACGCAGATCGTCCCGCGCACGGGCAGCGGCGTACCGGTCGATCAACCGGGCCGGTTGCGCATCCAGTCGGCCGTGTCGTAGAACGAATGCATGAGCCGCTCGCGCAGCGGCTCGGGCAAGCCGACCTCCTCCATCGCCCAGGCCATGCAGCGCAGCCACTGGTCGCGCTCGACCGACGCGATCGGGAACGGCAGGTGCCGCGCGCGCAGCCGCGGGTGGCCGAACCGGCTGATGTAGTGGTCGGGGCCGCCGAGCCAGCCGCACAGGAACCAGAACAGCTTGTCGCGCGAACCGTCGAGCGACGCCGGGTGCAGCGCGCGAATCTGCGCGAACTCGGGCTCGAGGTCCATCAGGTCGTAGAAGCGGTCCACCATTTCGCGCACACGGGCTTCGCCGCCCACGAGCTCGAACGCCGTCGGCTGCGACGGTGCATCGTCATTCACATCGGTCATACGGATAGTCGGAAAACGGGATCTTCGGGGCCGCCGGCGACGCTCATGCGTCGCGCAGCGACTGCAGCGCGGGGCGCCGCAACACATTATGCAGGCTCAGCCAGCCGGCCGCACCGGCGCATGCGATGCCGGCCGCGATGCCAGCCGGCACGAGCCACGGATCGACGGCGAGCCGGAAGTCGAACACGCGCGACGCAAGCACCCAGCCGACCGCGATCGCGCCCGCCGACGCCAGCGCACCGGCCAGCGCGCCGACCACGACGAATTCGGCGCGCTGCACCGCATTGACCTGCGCACGCGACGCGCCGAGCGCGCGCAGCAGCGCGGCCTCGCGCACCCGCTCGTCGCGCGAGCCGGCGAGCGCCGTATATAGCACGAGCACACCGGCCGCAAGCGTGAACGCGAACAGGAACTGCACCGCGCCGACCACCTGCAGCATCATCCGCTGCAACTGCGCGAGGATCGGCGCGACGTCGATCGCGGTCAGGTTCGGGTAGCGCGCGATCAGCGGATCGAGCAGTGCGGCGTCCGATGCCGGCAAATGGAAGCTCGTGAGGTAGATGGCCGGGAAATCCTTCAGCACGGGCGGCGGCATCAGCACGAAGAAGTTGACGCGGAACGTGCCCCAGTCGAGCTTGCGCACGCTCGTGATCGGCGCGTCGACCGTCAGCCCCGTCACGTCGAAGCGCAGCTTGTCGCCCGGCTTCACGTTCAGCGTCTTCGCGAGGCCGGCCTCGATCGAGATCTGCGGCGTGGCCTCGGTGCCGAACCAGTCGCCTTCGACGATCCGGTTGTCGGACGGCAGCTCGGTCGTATACGACAGGTTGAACTCGCGGTCGACGAGCCGGCGCGCCTCGTCGGACGGGTACGCGTCCGGATTCACCGGCTTGCCGTTGATCGCGACGAGGCGGCCGCGCACCATCGGCGCAGGCACCGCATCGCGCACGCCGTGCGCGGCCAGCCAGGCCGCGACGTCGTCGCGCTGGTCGGGCTGGATGTCGATCAGGAACTGGTTCGGCGCATCGGGCGGCGTCGACTGCTGCCAGCCCGCGACGAGGTCGTTGCGCGTGATCGCGATCAGCAGCAGGCACATCAGGCCGAGCGCGAGCGCGGTGATCTGCAGCGCGCTGGCCGTGCCGCGCCGGTGCAGCGACGCGAGCGCGTAGCGCCAGCCGACGCCCGCGGCCACGCGCGCGTTGCGCACCGCGCGCGCGGCGGCGAACAGCACGAGCCGCGCGATCAGCGCGAAACCGACCAGCGCGCCGGCGAAGCCGCCCGCGACGATCAGGCCGAGCTTCAGGTCGCCGGCGGCCACGATCAGCAGCCCCGCGAACAGCACGACGCCGATCGCATACGCGGCCCATGCGGTGTGCGACGCATCGCCCCACTCGCGCCGCAGCACGCGCACCGGCGGCACACGCGTGAGCGGCACGAGCGGCGGCAGCGCGAAGCCGAGCAGCAGCACGAGTGCGGCGCCCACGCCAATCAGCGCCGGCCACAGCGTGGGCGGCGGCAGCACGACCTCGATCAGGCCGCCGAGCGCGGCCAGCAACGCCCAGTGACCGCCGTAGCCGAGCACTGCGCCCGCGGCGCCCGACACGATCCCGATGCCGACGAATTCGAGCGCGAACAGCGCGCCGAGCGTGCGGCGGCTCACGCCGAGGCAGCGCATCGTCGCGCAGCCGTCGAGATGGCGCCGCATGTAGCGCTGCGCGGCCATCGCGATCGCGACCGCCGCGAGCAGCGCGGTCAGCAGTGCGACGAGCGTCAGGAAATGGCGCGCGCGATCGAGCGTCTGCCGTACCTGCGGCTGGCCTTCCTGCAACGACTCGAGACCGACGCCGCGCAGCTTCCCGCCGTCGACGCGCGCGTGCGCATACGCTTCGAAGCGCTCGACGGCCTGGGCGTCGCCGGCTACCAGCAGCCGGTACGTGACGCGGCTGCCGTAGCCCGTGAGCCCCGTCGCGGCGAGCTCGTCCGCGCGCATCATCAGCCGCGGCGAAAAATTGACGAACGAAAAGCCGCGATCGAGTTCGCGGGAGATCGACGCGGCGACCGTAAACGTGCGCAGCCCGACGCGCACCGCATCGCCCGCCTTCAGGTGCAGCGCGTCGAGCAGCGCGGGATCGGCCCACACGGTGCCGGGCGCTGGAATCTCGGCCGCCTTGTGCGCAGCGCCGGCGCCTGCAGGCAAGATCTCGACCGCGCCGCGCAGCGGATACCCGGGCGACACGGCCTTCACGGCCGCAAGGCGCGAGGGTGCCGCGTCGGTCGCCTGCCCGCCCGCGGCAGACGCGATCATGCTCGGGAAGATCGCGGTCGTCGCGGTACGCAGGCCGAGCGCGCGGGCCTGCCGGTCGAACGACGGATCGACGGGACGGTCGGCGCGCACGACGAAATCGGCGCCGAGCATCTGGCGCGCGTCGCGCTCGAGCCCCTGGCGCAGCCGGTCGGCGAGAAAGCCGACGCTCGTCAGCGCCGCGACCGCGAGCACCAGCGCGAGCACGAGCAGCGTCAACTCGCCCGCGCGCCAGTCGCGCGCGGTCATCCGTGCAGCCTGGCGAATCAGGTCGCGCAGGCCGAAGCGGCCGGCATGCGCGGACACGTCACGGCCGGGTTGCCCGGCCGGCGGCTGCGCCGCATGTTGCCGCCCATTCAATCGCGCTTACCCCCGATCGAGTTGAGCCGCGACACCATGTGGTTCGCCATCCCGCGAAAGCCGCCCGACACGCCGCGCCACAGACGCGGCAGCGCCCAGGCCGAAGCCGCGATGAAGGCGGCGAGCAGCACGAGAAACGCGAGCGGGACGAAGAACGCGAGCGCGAGCCCGCCGACCACGAGGCCGTCCTCGGTCGACGACGCGACCCAGTTCGAAAGCGGTTCGGGGGACAGGTTGATCAGCGCGCGCGTGCCGGCCTTCGCGACGTGCGCGGCGCCGGCCAGCGAGCCGCCGGCGAGCCCCGCGACCGCCAGCACGGTCGGATCGGCATGGCCGAGCGCGCCGGCCGCGAGCACGGCGCCGGCCGGGATGCGGATAAAGGTGTGCACGGCATCCCACAGCGAGTCGAACGCGGGAATCTTGTCGGCAAGGAATTCGGTGACGGTGAGCACGGCCGCGGCGCCGATGACCCACGGCGACATCAGGACGGCAAGCGTGTCGGGCAGATGGAGCCAGCCGACCCGCGCCAGCATGCCGGCGATCAGCACCGTCAGGTACAGGCGCAGGCCGCTCGCCCACGCGAGCCCCGCGCCGAGCGAAATGGCTTCGATCATGGCCCTCTCCTTGCACTTTCCGTGCGCTTTGCCGATTGATCGGATCGGGTCGGCCAGACCGGCCGCGCGGCGCGTGGCGACCGGCACCGCGTGCCGCGAACGGCGCAACGGAATTCAGGCCCGAATGCGTTCCATTATAGACAGCCTATCCGGGCGGTCGGCGCAATTCCGCGGTGCGGCACCCGGGCGCACGCGCGCCCGGGTGCCGACGTCAGGCGGCCGACGACAGCTTGAGGCCGATCAGCCCCGCGACGATCAGCGCTGCGCTCGCGACGCGCGCGACGCTCAGCGCCTCGCCCATCATCACGATGCCGAACACGAACGCGCCGACCGCGCCGATGCCCGTCCATACCGCGTATGCGGTGCCGAGCGGCAACTGGCGCATCGCGACCGCGAGCAGCCCGAAGCTGGCCAGCGCCGTCACGATCGTAAACACCGACGGACCGAGCTTCGTGAAGCCGTCCGACGATTTCATGCCGGCCGCCCAGGCCACCTCCAGCAAACCGGCGATCAACAACAATACCCACGCCATCTCGACGTACTCCGTATCGGATGGGGCCGTCCCCGTTGAGGCGAATGACCCGGGGTCGTCCCCGGGCGGCGCCGAGTATAACAAGATGCTTACGGACTCGCCGGATGCGGCGCGCGGCCAGTTGCCGATCCGGGGCCCGATCAGTTCGACACGCGCTTCGCTGCGGCGCCGCCGACGCAGCGGTCGTCGCGGTACAGCGCCCACTCCTCGCACACGCGGCCATCCTTGAACATGCACATCCCGACCTGCCCGCTCGGCAGGCTGCGGATCACGTGGCGACCGCCGAGCTTCTCGCAGTTGACCGACGCGGGATTGGCCAGCGCCGCCTGCGCGGGCGGCTGTTGCCCCGGCGGCAGAGGTTGGGCGAACGCGCCGGGCGCAGCAAGCGCCAGCGCACAGATGACGGTCAGACGGACGGACATTGCACGCTCCTCGTGTTGTTCTCGGAACGGTCAGCATAACGGGGAATGCGCGGCCGGTGTGCAAGGCCGGCATCGGCCGCGCGACTGTCGCGTCGGCGCAACCCTGCCGGCACGCGGCGTCACGCCCGCGTGCGCCGCCGCCGGGCGTTGCCTGTCACGCGGCGCCGACGAGCCGATAGCCGACCCCCGTCTCGGTAACGATGTACTCGGGCTGCGCCGGGTCGCGCTCGAGCTTCTGGCGCAGGTGCGCCATGTAGATGCGCAGGTAGTGATGGCTTTCGATGTGTGACGGCCCCCACACGTCGCGCAGCAACTGGCGGTGCGTGAGCACGCGCCCCGCGTGCCGCACGAGCGTCGCGAGCAGCCGGTATTCAAGCGGCGTCAGGTGCACGATCTCGTTATCGCGCCACACCTGGCGCAGTGCGAGATCGACGGTCACGGGGCCGAAGCTTACCTTCGGCGACTCGTTCGCGCCGCCCTGGTTGCGCCGGCGCAGTTGCGCACGGATCCGCGCGCGCAGTTCGGACACGCCGAACGGCTTGGTCAGGTAATCGTCGGCGCCCGCGTCGAGCGCCGCAACCTTCTCTTCTTCCTGCGTGCGCGCGGACAGCACGATCACCGGCACCTCGGACCAGCCGCGCAGCTCGCGGATCACGTCGAGGCCGTCGGTATCGGGCAAACCGAGGTCGACGATCACGAGATCGGGCTTGCGCGTCGCCGCGTCGATCAGCCCCTGCTTGCCCGTCTCGGCCTCGAATACCGCGATGTCCTCCTCTTCGAGCGCGGCGCGCACGAAACGGCGGATCTGCTTTTCGTCCTCGATCAGGACGACGGTCAGGCTGGGTTCACTCATGGTCTGGCAATGACTCGGATGGGGACGATGCGCCCGGCGCGTCGGATTCGTCGTCGGGCACGGCAGGCGCGGCAGGCGGCGTCTCGACCGGCAGCGTGAACCAGAAGCGCGCGCCCGTCACGTGGCCGTCGGGCGCGGTGCGGTTGAGCGCGCCGATTTTACCGCCGTGCGCCTCGACGATCGCGCGGCAGATCGCGAGGCCGAGCCCGATGCCCGGCGTCGCCGATTCCTTCTCGCCGCGCGTGAACTTGTCGAAGATCCGCGTTTCCATGCCGGCCGGCAGGCCCGGGCCGTGATCGTCGACGTGCACGCGCACGAACGGCAGCCCGTCGTCGGTCACGCGCTCCGCGCCGATGTCGATCGGCGTGTCGGGCGGCGTGTACTTCGCCGCGTTCTCGAACAGGTTGGTGAACAGGCGCTCCATCAGCACCGCGTCCATCTGCAGCAGCGGCAGGTCCGCCGGCAGCGCGACACGCGCGGGATGGCGCGCGAGCACGCGCTTGCACGCGGCGAGCGCGGCGCCGACGGTCTCCTCGAGCAGCGACCACTGGCGCTTGAGCTGCAGGCTGCCGGCCTGCAGCCGCGCCATGTCGAGCAGGTTCGTCACGATGCCCGTCATCCGCAGCGCCTCGTCGTGGATCGCGTCGACGAGTTCGCCCTCGCGCTGCGCGAATCGCTCGGCCGCCACGGCGTCGCCGCCCTGCGCGGCCGAGCGCCCGTTCGCGAGCATCGACGAGAAGCCGACGATCGTCGTGAGCGGCGTGCGCAGGTCGTGCGAGATCGCCGACAGCAGCGAGTTGCGCAGCCGCTCGGACTCCATGTTGACGAGCGCGTCGCGCGCGATCTCGACGTAGTGCACGCGCTCGAGCGCGAGCGCGATCTGCGCGGCGAATGCGTCGAGCATCCGCTGCTGCTCGGGCACCTCGAGTTCGCGCGGCTCGCGCGACGCGACCGCGAGCACGCCGCGCGTGCGCATCGGCGCCTTCAGCGGCAGGTACAGCGCGGCCGTCGCCGGCAACGTGTCGGTGCCGCGGCCGGCCGGCTTCTGCTGGTCGTACACCCACTGGCCGACGTCGCTGTCGAGATCGGCGCCCGTCAGTGTGACGGCCGCGTCGGGTTCCTCGATCTTCTGCCGCACCTTGTCCGCGCTGTCGGGCAGCAGGAACGCGACGCGCGCGCGGAACACCTCGCCTACGTGGCGGCTGCCGATCTCGACGATCTGCTCGGTCGTCAGCGCCGCGCCCAGCTCGCGCGCCATCGCGTAGATCGCGCCGGTGCGGCGCTCGCGGCGCTGCGCGACGCTCGCCTGGCGCGTCAGCGTCGACGTCAGGTGGCTGATCACGAGCGACGTCAGCAGCATCCCGAAGAAGGTCAGCAGGTACTGCGTATCGCTGACCGAGAACGACATGCGGGGCGGCACGAAGAAGTAATCGAACGCGGCCACCGACAGGAACGACTGCAGCACGCCCGGGCCGCGCCCGAGCCGCACGGCCGAGAACACGACGCCGAGCAGGTACAGCATCACGAGGTTCGTGAGGTCGAGCCGCTCGGACACGAGGCTCGCGACGACCGTGATCGCCGCGCAGATCGCGGCCGCGTACAGGTAGTGCCGTGGCGGCGAACGGTGCGTGCCGAACTGCGCGAACGCATCGCGCCAGTCGCGTGCACGCGGGTCGAGCGGCGCGGCCCGCGCCTCGTCGCTCGCGGACGCGCGGATCAGCATCAGGTCGACGTCGCCCGCGCGTTCGGCGAGCTGCTCGCCGAACGGCCGCGCGAAGCGGCGCACGAGCCCGACCTTCGGCGAGCCGCCCGCGACGATCTTCGACACGTTGCGCACCTTCGCATAGCCGATCAGCGCGGCGACCGCATCGCCACCGGCGAGCGTGGCCGTCTCCGCGCCGAGCTCGGCCGCGAGCTTCAACGCGTCGAGCGTGCGCTGCCGCTGCGCGTCGGGCAGCCGCTGCAGGCGCGGCGTCTCCACATATACGGCAATCCAGTCGGCCTTCAGGCTCGCGGCGAGCCGCGCAGCCGCGCGCACGAGCGTCGGCGCTTCCGCGCCCGGGCCAACGCACACGAGCAAGCGCTCGCGCGCCTGCCAGATGCGCTGGATCGAACGGTCGGCGCGGTATTCGCGCATCTGCGCGTCGACGCGATCGGCCGTGCGCCGCAGCGCCAGTTCGCGCAGCGCGATCAGGTTGCCCTTGCGGAAGAAGTTGCGCACCGCGCGCTCGGCCTGCTGCGCGAGATAGACCTTGCCGTCGCGCATCCGCTCGAGCAGTTCCTCGGCCGGCAGGTCGACGAGCGTGACCTCGTCGGCCGCGTCGAACACGCGGTCGGGCACGGTCTCCCACACGCGGATGCCGGTGATCGCGCCGACCACGTCGTTCAGGCTTTCGAGGTGCTGGACATTGACGGTCGTATACACGTCGATGCCCGCGTCGAGCAGTTCGTAGACGTCCTGCCAGCGCTTCAGGTGCCGTGCGCCCTGCACGTTCGAATGCGCGAGCTCGTCGACGAGGATCAGTTGCGGCTGGCGCGCGAGCGCGGCATCGAGATCGAATTCGGCGAGCGTGCGGCCGCGATAGTCGATGCGCGCGAGCGGCAGCACGTCGAGGCCGTCGAGCAGCGCGGCGGTTTCGCTGCGGCCGTGGGTCTCGACGATGCCGACGACGACGTCGACGCCTTCCTGCAGGCGCTGGCGCGCGGCCTGCAGCATCGCGTAGGTCTTGCCGACGCCGGCGGATGCGCCGAAGAAGATCTTGAGCTGGCCGCGCCGCTGCTTTTCTTCGTCTCGCTGCAGCTTGTCGAGGAGTTGGTCGGGATCGGGACGGTTCATGCGTCAGGAAGGCGGAGCGCCCGGATGCGCGCGAGTACGAGCATTGTGGTTCCAAATCGCCGCAAAAGGCAAAGACGGCGCACGCGCCGTCGGGAAAAGGCGCTGCGGGCGCGGATCGGGCCGCGCCGCACGCCGGCTGTCGCCCCGGGAGCCCGGACGCATGCTCAGTGCGCGGCCTGCGCCGCGTCGAGCGCGAGGTTCAGCTTCAGCACGTTCACGCGCGGCTCGCCGAGCACCCCGAACTGGCGGCCCGTCGTATTCGCGGCGACGAGCTGCGCGACCGCGTCCGGCGTCAGGTTGCGCACCTTCGCAACGCGCTCGACCTGATACGCGGCGGCGGCCGGCGTGATCTCCGGATCGAGGCCGCTCGCCGATGCGGTCACCAGATCGACCGGCACGGGCTTCGAGATGTCGGTGCCCGCGTCGCGCAGTGCGGCGACGCGCCCCTTCACCTGGTCGGCGAGCGACGGGTTCAGCGGGCCGAGGTTCGAGCCGCCGGAGCCGGTCGCGTTGTACGGCATCGGCGACGTGGCCGACAGCCGGCCCCAGAAGTACTTCGGCGCATCGAACTGCTGGCCGATCAGCGCGGAGCCGACCGCCTTGCCGTCCTTCTCGATCAGGCTGCCGTTCGCCTGCGACGGGAATACGGCCTGGCCGAACACGGTCATCACGGCCGGGTAAGCGAGCCCCGTCACGGCGGTCAGTACGACAAAGAGCACGACGAGCGGACGAATCAACGTTTTCATGATGGTTCCTTCAAGACCTCAGGCCCAGCCGAGCGCGGCGAGCGTCATGTCGATCAGCTTGATGAACGGGAACGGCAGCAGCACGCCGCCGAGGCCGTACACCAGCAGGTTGCGGCGCAGCAGCGACGCGGCGCCGAGCGGCCGGTACGCGACACCCTTCAGCGCGAGCGGGATCAGCGCGACGATGATCAGTGCGTTGAAGATCACCGCCGACAGGATCGCCGACGCCGGCGACGTCAGGTGCATGATGTCGAGCACCTTCAGTTGCGGATAGGTGGTCACGAACGCGGCCGGAATGATCGCGAAGTACTTCGCGATGTCGTTCGCAATCGAGAACGTCGTCAGCGAGCCGCGCGTCATCAGCATCTGCTTGCCGATCTCGACGATCTCGATCAGCTTGGTCGGGTTCGAGTCGAGATCGACCATGTTGCCCGCTTCCTTCGCCGCCTGCGTGCCCGTGTTCATTGCAACCGCCACGTCGGCCTGCGCGAGCGCCGGCGCATCGTTGGTGCCGTCGCCCGTCATCGCGACGAGCCGGCCCGCCGCCTGGTGCTCGCGGATCGTCGCGAGCTTGGTTTCCGGCGTCGCTTCCGCGAGGAAGTCGTCGACCCCCGCTTCCGCCGCGATCGCCGCGGCCGTCAGCCGGTTGTCGCCCGTCACCATCACGGTCTTGATGCCCATCTTGCGCAGTTCCGCGAAGCGCTCCTTGATGCCGCCCTTCACGATGTCCTTCAGCTCGATCACGCCGAGCACGCGCGCCGCGCCTTCATGCAGGTCGGCTACCACGAGCGGCGTGCTGCCGCGGCGCGCGACCTCGTCGACCGCGCGGCGCACTTCTTCCGGGAAGCGGCTGCCGTGCGCCTCGACGTAGCGGCGGATCGCGTCGGCCGCGCCCTTGCGGATCTCGCGGCCGGGCGCCCCGGAGGAAGTCCCCTCGGGGGAAAGATCGACGCCGCTCATCCGCGTCTGCGCGGAGAAGCCGAGGAACGTCGCATGCAGTTGCGCCATGTCGCGCTGGCGAATGTTGAAGCGCTCCTTCGCGAGCACGACGATGCTGCGGCCCTCCGGCGTTTCGTCGGCGAGCGACGACAGTTGCGCGGCATCGGCCAGCGCTTCCTCGGTCACGCCCGGCGCGGGCACGAACGTCGACGCCTGACGGTTGCCGAGCGTGATCGTGCCGGTCTTGTCGAGCAGCAGCACGTCGACGTCGCCGGCCGCTTCCACCGCGCGGCCCGACGTGGCGATCACGTTCGCCTGCATCATCCGGCTCATCCCGGCCACGCCGATCGCGGACAAGAGCCCGCCGATCGTCGTCGGGATCAGGCACACGAGCAGCGCGACCAGCACGGTGATCGTCACCACGTGGCCGGCCTTCATCGCGTCGACCGCGAACGTCGAGAACGGCAGCAGCGTCGCGGTCGCGAGCAGCATCACGATCGTCAGCGCGACGAGCAGGATCGTCAGCGCGATCTCGTTCGGCGTCTTCTTGCGCTTCGCGCCTTCGACCATCGCGATCATCCGGTCGAGGAACGCCTCGCCCGGGTTCGCGGTGACCTTCACGACGATCCAGTCGGACAGCACGCGCGTGCCGCCCGTCACCGACGAGAAGTCGCCGCCCGATTCGCGGATCACCGGCGCGGATTCACCGGTGATCGCCGATTCGTCGACGGACGCGACGCCGTCGACGACTTCGCCGTCGGCCGGGATCACGTCGCCGGTCTCGACGAGCACGACGTCGCCCTTGCGCAGGTCGGATGCGGTCATGATGCGGATCGGCGATTTCGGATGCGGCTCGTTGAGCTTCTTCGCCATCACGTCCTTCTTCGCGCTGCGCAGCGATGCGGCCTGCGCCTTCGAGCGCCCTTCGGCGAGCGCTTCCGCGAAGTTGGCGAACAGCACGGTGAACCACAGCCAAAGCGCGATCGCGAGGATGAAGCCCGCGGGCGCCTCGGCCTGGCCGACGAGCGCCGCGATCCACAGGATCGTGGTCAGGATGCTGCCGACGTACACGCAGAACATCACCGGGTTGCGGAACTGCGTGCGCGGCGTGAGTTTCTTGAACGAGTCCACGATCGCCGGACGTAGCAGCGTCGGATCGAACATGGACCGTGTTGCGGAATGTTGAGTCATTGCGATCTCTTCAATCTTTTCAGTCTTTTCAATGCGTGACCATGCGGGCGCGCATCACGCGCCCAGCCACATCATCAGGTGCTCGACGCCAGGGCCGAGCGCAAGCGCCGGCACGTAGGTCAGCGCGCCGACCAGCAGCACGGTGCCGAGCAGCAGCACGACGAACAGCGGGCCGTGGGTCGGCAGCGTGCCGCTCGTCACGGCGATGCGCTTCTTCGCGGCGAGCGAGCCGGCGATCGCCAGCACCGGCACGATCGTGCCGAAGCGGCCGAACCACATCGCGATCGCGGTCATCCAGTTGTAGAACGGTGTGCCGACCGTCAGCCCCGCGAACGCGCTGCCGTTGTTGTTCGCGGCCGAACTGAACGCGTACAGGATTTCCGAGAAGCCGTGCGGCCCCGGGTTCGCGATGCCGGCCTTGCCCGCGTCGGCCAGCACCGCGATCGACGTGCCGACCAGCACGAGCAGCGGCGTGAGCAGCACGACGATCGACACCATCTTCATCTCGTACGCCTCGATCTTCTTGCCGACGTATTCCGGCGTGCGGCCGATCATCAGGCCGGCGACGAACACCGCGAGCAGCGCGAACACGAGCATCCCGTAGAGGCCCGAACCGACCCCGCCGTAGACCACTTCGCCGAGCTGCATCAGCAGCATCGGCACGAGACCGCCGAGCGGCGTCAGCGAATCGTGCATCGTGTCGACCGCGCCGCACGACGCGGCCGTCGTCGCGACCGTGAAGATGCCGGTCTGCGCGATCCCGAAGCGCGTTTCCTTGCCTTCCATGTTGCCGCCCGGCTGCAGCGCGCTCGCCGACTGGTCGACGTGTCCCCCAAGGGGACTTCCTTCGGGGCGCAGCGCCGCGAGTGTCGGGTTGCCGGCCTGCTCGGCGCTCACCTCGACGCCGATCGCGATCACGAACGCAACCGTCATCGCCGCGAGCACGGCGATGCCCTGCCGGCGATCGCCGATCACGCGGCCGAACACGAGACACAGCGCAGCCGGGATGATCAGGATCGAGAAGATCTGCAGGAAGTTCGCGAACGGCGTCGGGTTCTCGTACGGGTGCGAGGAGTTCGCGTTGAAGAAGCCGCCGCCGTTGGTGCCGAGCATCTTGATCGCTTCCTGCGACGCGACCGGGCCCATCGCGAGCGTCTGCTTCGTGAGCGGCGTCGGCACCGTGACCGGGTTGCCCTTGTCGTCCTTGACCGGGTTGCCCTGCGCATCGAGCTTCGGCGCCGCGTAGGTGCTCGCCTGCAGCACCGGCACGTCCTGGTACGCCTTCATGTTCTGGATCACGCCCTGGCTCATCAGCAGCGCGGCGACGATCGCGGCCATCGGCAGCAGCACGTACAGCGTGACGCGCGTGACATCGACCCAGAAGTTGCCGATGGTCTGCGCGGTGTGGCGCGCGAAGCCGCGGATCAGCGCGATCACGACGACGATGCCGGTCGCGGCCGACAGGAAGTTCTGCACGGTCAGGCCGAGCATCTGCGCCAGGTAGCTGATGGTCTGCTCGGGCGTGTAGTCCTGCCAGTTCGTGTTGGTGACGAAGCTGACGGCCGTGTTGAACGCGCCGTCGACCGTCATCGCGCCGAACTGCTGCGGGTTGCCCGGCAGGAAGCCCTGCAGGCGCAGCAGGCCGTAGAGGAACAGCGCACCGAGCGCGTTGAACGCGATCGTCGCGATCGCGTACTGCTTCCAGTTCATCTCGCTGCCGGCGTCGACGCCGGCGATGCGGTACAGCACGCGTTCGAGCGGCCCGAACACGCGCACGACACGCGAGCTGCCGTCCATCACGCCCGTCAGGTAGCGCGCGACCGGCACGGCCGCCGCCAGCAGCACGACGACGAACAGCACCGTCTGAAACAGGTTGTTCGCGTTCATTCGATGTCCTCCGCGCGCAGCAGCGCAAAGACGAGATACGCGAACAGCAGGGCCGCCGATGCGCCCGCCAGCCAAAGCATCCAGGTCATGCCCGCCCCCCGCGACCGTATTGCACGAGCTTGTCGCAACCGGCAATCAAACCGAGGATCAGCGCGGTGAAGAGCACCAGAGCGCCGATAAATACCCCATCCATTTTTGTGTTCTCCGTCAGCGAAATCAGACGACTAGAACCTTATGGGAACGCACGTAAAGGACGGGTCAAAGGTATCGGGGCGGATATAAAAAACGTGTAAACGCGCGAATCGAGGAGGACTGCGGGGAGATGGGCGGCGGGACGGGCGGCGCCGCGGCGCCGCCCGCAAGGGCGCGTGCCGGCGTGGCGCCGGCACGAAGGGAGGGGTCAGGGAACGAGGATCGTCGAGCCGGTGGTCTTGCGCGCTTCGAGATCTTCATGCGCGCGGCCGACTTCCGCGAGCGGATAGCGCTGGTTGATGCTCGTCTTCACCTTGCCCGACAGGATCACGTCGAACAGTTCGGCGGCCGCTGCTTCGAGATCGGCTCGCTTCGCGATGTACGAGAACAGCGTCGGCCGCGTGAAGAACAGCGAGCCGCGCGACGAGAATTCCTTCGAGTCGATCGGCGGCAGCGGGCCCGACGCGTTGCCGAAGCTGACGAAAAACCCAAGCGGCGCGAGGCAGTCGAGCGAACCGATATACGTGTCCTTGCCGATCGAATCGTAGACGACCGGCACGCCCGCGCCGTTCGTGATCTCCTTCACGCGCTGCGTGAAGTTCTCGCGCGTATAGACGATCGCGTGATCGCAACCGTGCGCCTTCGCGAGCGCGGCCTTCTCGTCGGAGCCGACCGTCCCGATCACGGTCGCGCCGAGCGCCTTCGCCCACTGGCACACGAGCAGGCCGACGCCGCCGGCCGCCGCGTGGATCAGGATCGTGTCGCCGGCCTTTACCGGATACGTGCGGCGCAGCAGGTAGTGCGCGGTCAGGCCCTGCAGCATCACCGACGCCGCGTCGTCGTAGCTGATGCCGTCGGGCAGCTTCACGAGGCGCTCGGCCGCCAGCACGCGCTCCTGCGCATACGCGCCCGGCGGCGGCGTGACATACGCGACGCGATCGCCGACCTTCAGCGCGGTCACGCCGTCGCCGACGGCCGTCACCTCGCCCGCTGCCTCCATCCCGAGGCCGGCGGGCAGCGGCTGCGGATAAAGGCCCGTGCGGAAGTACACGTCGATGTAGTTGAGCCCGACCGCATGCTGCCGGATGCGGACCTCGCCCGCCTTCGGTGCGCCGACCTCGACATCGACCCACTTCATTACGTCCGGGCCGCCCGGCTGGTCGTATCGGATTGCTTTCGGCATCGTTTCGCTCCTCGTCTCTCGATCGGTCAGGGAAAATTCGGGTCGCCGATACGCGGGCCGGCCGATGGATGCGGGAACCGGCGGCGCACGCGCGTCGCGACGCACGATTCTCGCGCGTGGCGGCCAACCGTGCATGGCCCTGCCGCCAGCAGGGGCAATCGGGTCAGGCCAACACCTAACAAACGTCCTGCATGTTCCGCGCCAGATCGTCGAGCAGCATCCGGGCGGTCGCCACGTTGGTCGCGACCGGCACGTCGTGCACGTCGCAGGCGCGCACGAGCGCGGTGATGTCGGGGTCGTGCGGCTGCGCGGTCATCGGGTCGCGCAGGAACACGACGATGTCGACGCGGCCTTCGGCCAGCTCGGCGCCGATCTGCAGGTCGCCGCCGAGCGGCCCGGACAGCTTGCGCTCGACCTCCAGCCCGTGCGCGGCCGCGATACGGCCGCCCGTCGTGCCCGTCCCGACCAGCCGGCATTGCGCGAGCGTCGCGCGGTATTGGCCCGCGAGCGCGACGATCTCGTCCTTCTTCGCGTCGTGCGCAATCAGTGCGATACGGGGTTTGCTCATCTCCGGTTCCTTCGTTCTGCAGGGGTTGTCGTAAATGGGGCGGCGCGCGTCAGAACGTGCCCGGATACGCGCCGCCGTCGAGCAGCCAGTTCTGCCCGGTGATATAGCCGGCATGCACGCTGCACAGGAACGCGCAGGCCGCGCCGAATTCGTCGCGCGTGCCGAGGCGGCCGGCCGGGATGTCCTTCGCGCGCCGCGCGCGCATCTCGTCGACCGTCACGCCCTGCGCCTTCGCCGACGCGGCGAGCGTCGTCGCGATCCGGTCGGTGTCGAACAGCCCCGGCAGCAGGTTGTTGATCGTCACGCCCTGCCCCGCCACCTTGCGCGACAGCCCCGCGACGAAGCCGGTCAGCCCCGAGCGCGCGCCGTTCGACAGCGCGAGCACGTCGATCGGCGCCTTCACGGCCGAGCTCGTGATGTTGACGATCCGGCCGAAGCCGCGCGCGATCATCCCGTCGACGGTCGCGCGGATCAGCTCGATCGGCGTCAGCATGTTCGACTCGAGCGCGCGGATCCAGTCGTCGTGCGAGAAGTCGCGGAAGTCGCCCGGCGGCGGGCCGCCCGCATTCGTCACGAGAATGTCCGGCTGCGGGCATGCGGCGAGCGCGGCCGCCCGCCCGTCGGGCGTCGTGATGTCGCACGCGACCGCCGTGACCGATACGCCCGACGCCGCGCGGATCGCGTCGGCGGTGGCGTCGAGCGTGTCGCGCGTGCGCGCGACGATCACGAGATTCACGCCCTCGGCGGCCAGCGCTTCCGCGCAGCCGCGCCCGAGCCCCTTGCTCGCCGCGCATACGAGCGCGGTCTTTCCTGCGATGCCGAGATCCATCGTCGATTCCTCTGTGGCGACGCGCGCCGGCGCGGGCCCCGCAGCGCCCGCAGGCGGGCGAACGGGCGCGCGCGGCGCGCGGTTTGTCGTGAGACGTCGATAATATCCGGATCGCGCGGCGCGCCTTGGTAAAATTGCGGCCATAAGCGCGCGGCCGGCTTGGCGCCCGCTGCCGCTCCCCGATCCTCTTTTGCCGCCAAGGCACTCCCCGTCATGAAACAGGACAGCCGTTTCCCGAATCTCTTCATCCTCGATCACCCGCTGATCCAGCACAAGCTGACCCACATGCGCGACAAGGACACGTCGACGCGCACGTTCCGCGAGCTGCTGCGCGAGATCACGCTGCTGATGG
Organism: Burkholderia pyrrocinia; assembly: GCF_003330765.1. Classification (NCBI taxonomy): domain Bacteria; kingdom Pseudomonadati; phylum Pseudomonadota; class Betaproteobacteria; order Burkholderiales; family Burkholderiaceae; genus Burkholderia; species Burkholderia pyrrocinia. Next base: position 2,630,583 of record NZ_CP024902.1, read on the forward strand.
GCTATGAGATCACCCGCAACCTGCCGATCACGACCAAGCGGGTCGAAACCCCGCTCGTCGAAGTCGACTCGCCCGTGATCGCGGGCAAGAAGCTCGCGATCGTGCCCGTACTGCGCGCGGGCATCGGGATGTCGGACGGCCTGCTCGACCTGGTCCCGTCCGCGCGCGTCGGCCACATCGGCGTGTACCGCGCCGAAGACCACCGCCCGGTCGAATACCTCGTCCGCCTGCCGGACCTCGAAGACCGCATCTTCATCCTGTGCGACCCGATGGTCGCGACCGGCTACTCGGCCGTGCACGCGGTCGACGTGCTCAAGCGCCGCAACGTGCCGACCGCGAACATCATGTTCGTCGCGCTGGTCGCCGCGCCCGAGGGCGTGCAGGTGTTCCAGGACGCGCACCCGGACGTGAAGCTGTACGTCGCGTCGCTCGATTCGCACCTGAACGAGCACGCATACATCGTGCCGGGCCTCGGCGACGCGGGCGACCGCCTGTTCGGCACCAAGAACTGACACCCGCCGGCGGCCGCGCCGCGCGCCTTCCGGCGTGCCGCCGCGGTCGTTCTGGCCGTTCGGCCATGCGCGGCGGCCCCGAACCGACGGTCGCCGCGTGATAAAATCCCGATCCACTCGACACGCGCGGCCCCGCGGCTTCATGCCCGCCGAAACGGCCGCCGATTCAACGACACATTGGCACAATCGCCCGCGCAGCGCGCCCGGGCACGGAGAAAGGTATGGCTGGTCATTCGAAATGGGCCAACATCAAGCATAAGAAGGCAGCGGCCGACGCGAAGCGCGGCAAGGTCTGGACCCGCCTGATCAAGGAAATCCAGGTCGCGGCGCGCCTCGGCGGCGGCGACGTCGCGTCGAACCCGCGCCTGCGTCTCGCGGTCGACAAGGCGGCCGACGCGAACATGCCGAAGGACAACGTCAAGCGCGCGATCGACCGTGGCGTCGGCGGCGCGGACGGCGCGAACTACGAGGAAATCCGTTACGAAGGCTACGGCATCAGCGGCGCGGCGATCATCGTCGACACGCTGACCGACAACCGCACCCGCACGGTCGCGGAGGTCCGCCACGCGTTCTCGAAGTTCGGCGGCAACATGGGCACCGACGGCTCGGTCGCCTTCATGTTCGATCACATCGGCCAGTTCCTGTTCGCGCCCGGCACGTCGGAAGACGCGCTGATGGAAGCCGCGCTCGAAGCCGGCGCGAACGACGTGAACACGAACGACGACGGCTCGATCGAAGTGCTGTGCGACTGGCAGGCATTCTCGGCCGTGAAGGACGCGCTCGAAGCCGCCGGCTTCAAGGCCGAGCTCGCCGAAGTGACGATGAAGCCGCAGAACGAAGTCGAATTCACCGGCGACGACGCGGCGAAGATGCAGAAGCTTCTGGACGCGCTCGAGAACCTCGACGACGTGCAGGACGTGTATACGAACGCCGTCATCGTCGACGAATGAAATGCCGGCCGCCGTGCACCTGTCGCGGCGGCGGCCCGACCGATTCCGCGGCCGGCGCGCCTGAGCGTGCCGGCCGCCCTGTTTTCTAGTCTGCGGGGAATCCCATGAAACTACTCGTCGTCGGTTCCGGCGGCCGCGAACATGCGCTGGCGTGGAAGCTCGCGCAGTCGCCGCGCGTCCAGATGGTCTACGTCGCGCCCGGCAATGGCGGCACGGCGCAGGACGAGCGCCTGAAGAACGTCGACATCACGTCGCTCGACGAACTCGCCGATTTCGCCGAAAGCGAAGGCGTCGCGTTCACGCTCGTCGGGCCGGAAGCGCCGCTCGCGGCCGGCATCGTCAACCTGTTCCGCGCGCGCGGCCTGAAGGTGTTCGGCCCGACCCGCGAAGCCGCGCAGCTCGAAAGCTCGAAGGATTTCGCGAAGGCGTTCATGAAGCGCCACGGCATCCCGACGGCCGACTACGACACCTTCTCCGACGCCGCCGCCGCACACGCGTACATCGACGCGAAGGGCGCGCCGATCGTCGTGAAGGCCGACGGCCTTGCGGCCGGCAAGGGCGTCGTCGTCGCGATGACGCTCGACGAAGCGCATGCGGCCGTCGACATGATGCTGTCGGGCAACAAGCTCGGCGATGCCGGCGCGCGCGTCGTGATCGAGGAATTCCTCGACGGCGAGGAAGCGAGCTTCATCGTGATGGTCGACGGCAAGCACGCGCTCGCGCTGGCTTCCAGCCAGGACCACAAGCGCCTGCTCGACGAGGACCGCGGCCCGAACACCGGCGGCATGGGCGCGTATTCGCCCGCGCCGATCGTCACGCCGCAGATGCACGCACGCGTGATGCGCGAGATCATCATGCCGACCGTGCGCGGGATGGAGAAGGACGGCATCCGCTTCACCGGCTTCCTGTACGCGGGCCTGATGATCGACAAGGAAGGCAATCCGCGCACGCTCGAGTTCAACTGCCGGATGGGCGACCCGGAAACGCAGCCGATCATGGCCCGTCTGAAGAGCGATTTCTCGAAGGTCGTCGAGCAGGCGATCGCGGGCACGCTCGACACGGTCGAGCTCGACTGGGACCGCCGCACCGCGCTCGGCGTCGTGCTGGCCGCGCACGGCTACCCGGACGCACCGCGCAAGGGCGACCGCATCAACGGGATCCCGGCCGAGACCGCACAGGCGGTCACGTTCCATGCGGGCACGACGCTCGGCGACGGCGGCAAGCTCGTGACGTCCGGCGGCCGCGTGCTGTGCGTGGTCGGCCTCGCCGATTCGGTGCGCGAAGCGCAGCAGCATGCGTACGACACGATCAACCAGATCAATTTCGAAGGCATGCAGTACCGCCGCGACATCGGCTTCCGCGCGCTCAACCGCAAGAGCGCGTGACGTCGCAACCGCCGCCCCGCCCTCGCGTGGCGGCGGCCTCTCTGCCGGGGTTCGATAGAATGCCCGGCAGATGCCTTTTTTACGGCCCCCGCTTCGGGCGGGGGCACCCAGTCCAGACATGACCGATTCGACCTACGACGTGGCGCGCGTGCGCACGTACCTCCAGGGCCTGCAGGCACGCATCGCCGACGCGCTCGGCGCGCTCGACGGCACGCCGCTCGCGACCGACGCATGGCAGCGCGGGCCGGCCGAACGCCTGCGCGGCGGCGGCTGCACGCGGATTCTCGAAGGCGGCCGCGTGTTCGAACGCGCGGGAATCGGCTTTTCCGACGTCGCGGGCGACGCGCTGCCGCCGTCGGCGAGCGCGGCGCGCCCGCAGCTCGCGGGCCGCGGCTTCGAGGCGCTCGGCGTGTCGCTCGTGCTGCACCCGCACAATCCGTACTGCCCGACCGTGCACATGAACGTGCGCATGCTGATCGCGACGAAACCGGGCGAGGAGCCCGTGTTCTGGTTCGGCGGCGGCATGGACCTGACCCCGGTTTACGGTTTCGAGGACGACGCGCGGCATTTCCACCAGACCTGCAAGGATGCGCTCGACCCGTTCGGCGTCGAGCTCTACCCGCGCTTCAAGAAATGGTGCGACGAGTATTTCTTCCTGAAGCACCGCAACGAGATGCGCGGCATCGGCGGGATCTTCTTCGACGATTTCTCGGAGCCCGGTTTCGAACGCTCGTTTGACATGATGCAAAGCGTCGGCGATGCGTTCCTGCGGGCCTACCTGCCGATCGTCGAGCGCCGCGTCGACCTGCCGTACGGCGAGCGCGAACGTGACTTCCAGGCGTACCGCCGCGGCCGCTACGTCGAATTCAACCTCGTGTTCGACCGCGGCACGCTGTTCGGCCTGCAAAGCGGCGGCCGGACCGAGTCGATCCTGATGTCGATGCCGCCGGTCGCGAACTGGCGCTACAACTGGCAGCCCGAACCGGGCACGCCTGAAGCGCGCCTGTACAGCGACTTCATCGTGCCGCGCGACTGGGTCTGAGCCCGCGCGCCCCGCTGCCCCGAGAAAAGGACGCGTTTCTGGACACCACCGCCCGCTCCGCCCCGCTGCCGCGTCGTATCGGCCTGCTGGGCGGCACTTTCGACCCGATCCACGACGGCCATCTCGCGCTCGCGCGCCGGTTCGCCGAGCTGCTCGGCCTGACCGAGCTCGTGCTGCTGCCTGCCGGGCAGCCGTACCAGAAGCGCGACGTGTCGGCCGCCGAGCATCGGCTCGCGATGACGCGCGCGGCCGCCGGCTCGCTGTCCGTGCCGGGCGTGACCGTGACCGTCGCCACCGACGAGATCGAGCACGCCGGCCCGACCTACACGGTCGAGACGCTGGCGCGCTGGCGCGAGCGGATCGGCCCGGATGCGTCGTTGTCGCTGCTGATCGGCGCCGACCAGCTCGTGCGCCTCGACACGTGGCGCGACTGGCGCAAGCTGTTCGACTACGCGCACATCTGCGCGTCGACGCGCCCGGGCTTCGAGCTCGGCGCGGCGTCGCCGGACGTCGCGCGGGAAATCGCCGCGCGGCAGGCCGGCGCCGACGTACTGAAGGCCACGCCGGCCGGCCGGCTGCTGATCGACACGACCCTCGCGTTCGACATCGCCGCGACCGACATCCGCGCGCACCTGCGCGAATGCATCGCGCGCCATGCGCACATGCCCGACGCGTCGGCCGAACATGTGCCGGCCGCCGTATGGGCCTATATTCTTCAACATCGTCTCTACCACTCCTGAATCCATGGATATCCGCAAACTGCAGCGTGTCATCGTCGACGCCCTCGAAGACGTCAAGGCGCAAGACATCAAGGTGTTCAACACCAGCCACCTGACCGAACTGTTCGACCGCGTAGTCGTCGCGTCGGGCACCTCCAACCGCCAGACCAAGGCCCTCGCGTCGAACGTGCGCGACAAGGTCAAGGAAGCCGGCGGCGACATCGTCAGCTCCGAAGGCGAAGAAACCGGCGAATGGGTGCTCGTCGACTGCGGCGACGCGGTCGTGCACATCCTGCAGCCGGCGCTGCGCCAGTACTACAACCTCGAGGAAATCTGGGGCGACAAGCCCGTGCGGATGAAGCTCGGCGGCGGCAAGGGCTCGAACGGCTTTGCCACGGCCAGCGAAGACGAAGACGACGAGGAAGCGGCGCCCGCACGCCCGGCGCGCAAGACGGCCGCCCGCCGCCGTTAAGCCGTTACGAATCGTCCCGATGAAGCTTTTCATCCTCGCGGTCGGCCACAAGATGCCGGGCTGGATCGCATCCGGCTTCGACGAATACACGAAGCGGATGCCACCCGAGCTGCGCATCGAGTTGCGCGAGATCAAGCCCGAACTGCGTTCGGGTAGCCGCAGCGCCGAAAGCGTGATGGCCGCCGAGCGGCAGAAGATCGAGGCCGCGCTGCCGAAGGGCGCGCGCATCGTCGCGCTCGACGAGCGCGGCCGCGACTGGACCACGATGCAGCTCGCGCAGGCGCTGCCCGGCTGGCAGCAGGACGGCCGCGACGTCGCGTTCGTGATCGGCGGCGCCGACGGGCTCGATCCGGAACTGAAAGCGCGCGCCGACGTGCTGCTGCGCATCTCCAGCATGACGCTGCCGCACGGGATGGTGCGCGTGCTGCTCGCCGAACAGCTTTACCGGGCGTGGAGCATCACGCAGAATCATCCCTATCATCGCGCATGACGCGTCGTCCTCGACACGCGCGCCGCGCGCGCTCACCGAGATAACGACACCATGCCGTCCAGCACGTCCCCCGCGCTTTTCCCTACCCTATACCTTGCTTCGCAAAGCCCGCGCCGCCAGGAGCTGCTGCAGCAGATCGGCGTACGCTTCGAGCTGCTGCTGCCGCGCCCCGACGAGGATGCCGAGGCGCTCGAGGCCGAACTGCCCGGCGAAGCCGCCGATGCGTACGTGCGGCGCGTGACCGTCGCGAAGGCCGAAGCCGCGCGGGCGCGCCTTGTCGCGAGCGGCAGGCCGGCCGCGCCCGTGCTGGTCGCCGATACGACCGTGACGATCGACGGCGCGATCCTCGGCAAGCCGGCCGACGCCGACGACGCGCTCGCAATGCTGACGCGCCTCGCGGGCCGCGAGCACGACGTGCTGACCGCCGTCGCGGTGATCGGCGCCGAAGGCGAACTGCTGCCGCCCGCGCTGTCGCGCTCGTCGGTGCGCTTCGCGGCCGCGTCGCGCGACGCGTACGCGCGCTACGTCGAGACGGGCGAGCCGTTCGGCAAAGCCGGCGCTTATGCGATCCAGGGGCGCGCGGCCGAATTCATCGAGCGAATCGACGGTTCCCATTCGGGTATCATGGGTCTGCCCCTTTTTGAGACTGCCGCGCTGCTACGCACCGCGCGCATCTCCTTCTGAATCCCACCATGAACGAAGAAATCCTGATCAACCTCACGCCGCAGGAAACGCGGGTCGCACTCGTCCAGCAAGGCTCGGTGCAGGAACTTCACGTCGAGCGCACGCTGTCGCGCGGGCGGGTCGGCAACATCTATCTCGGCAAGGTCGTGCGCGTGCTGCCCGGCATGCAGTCGGCATTCATCGACATCGGCCTCGAGCGCGCGGCGTTCCTGCACGTCGCCGACATCTGGCAGCCGCGCGTCGCGGGCGAGCCGCAGTCGAACACGCCGCACCAGCCGATCGAGAAGACCGTGTTCGAAGGCCAGACGCTGATGGTCCAGGTAATCAAGGACCCGATCGGCACGAAGGGCGCGCGACTGTCGACGCAGGTCAGCATCGCGGGCCGCACGCTCGTCTACCTGCCGCAGGAGCCGCATATCGGCATCTCGCAGAAGATCGAGAGCGAGGCCGAGCGCGAGGCCGTGCGCGCGCGGCTGACGGCCGTGATCCCGCCGGATGAGAAAGGCGGCTACATCGTGCGCACGATCGCCGAGGATGCAACCTCCGACGAGCTGGCCGGCGACGTCACGTACCTGCGCAAGACCTGGACGACGATCGTCGCGCAGGCGCAGCGGCTGCCGGCGACAAGCCTGCTGTACCAGGATCTCGATCTCGCGCAGCGCGTGCTGCGCGACTTCGCGAACGACGACACGACGCGCATCCAGGTCGATTCGCGCGAGACGTACCAGCGCCTCTTCGACTTCGCGTCCGAGTTCACGCCGGCCGTGAGCCCGAAGCTGCACCACTACACGGGCGAGCGGCCGCTGTTCGACCTGTACAACATCGAGACGGAGATCCAGCGCGCGCTGTCGCGCCGCGTCGACCTGAAATCGGGCGGCTACCTGATGATCGACCAGACCGAGGCGATGACGACGATCGACGTGAACACGGGCGGTTATGTCGGCGCGCGCAACTTCGACGACACGATCTTCAAGACCAACCTCGAGGCCGCGCACACGATCGCGCGCCAGCTGCGGCTGCGCAACCTCGGCGGGATCATCATCATCGACTTCATCGACATGGAGAACGCCGAGCATCGCGACGCGGTGCTCTCCGAGCTGAAGAAGGCGCTGTCGCGCGACCGCACGCGCGTGACGGTCAATACCTTCTCGCAGCTCGGGCTGGTCGAGATGACGCGCAAGCGCACGCGCGAATCGCTCGCGCACGTGCTGTGCGAACCGTGCCCGACCTGCCAGGGCAAGGGCCAGGTGAAGACGCCGCGCACCGTGTGCTACGACATCCTGCGCGAGATCCTGCGCGAATCGCGGCAGTTCAACCCGCGCGAATTCCGCGTGATCGGCGCGCAGCAGGTGATCGACCTGTTCCTCGACGAGGAGTCGCAGCATCTCGCGATGCTGATCGACTTCATCGGCAAGCCGGTGTCGCTGCAGGTCGAGTCGAACCTGAGCCAGGAGCAGTACGATATCGTGCTGATGTAGGCGTTCTGTCCGTTCGCTGCCGGCCTCGCCGCGCAGCGCTTCGATGCGGCACCCGGGCCGGCCGCGCATGTCGCGCTGCCACCCGCCGCCGCCCCTCCCTTTACCCTTTTCGCAATCGTTCGTCACACACCATGAGCCAACGCCACAACCGCCGCCAGCGCAAGAAACTCCATATCGCCGAGTTCCAGGAACTCTCGTTCAACGCAACCGCGCATTACCGCAACGAGCTGACCGACCTCGAACGCGGCCAACTGATCGACGCGTTCATCGACTTCGTCGAAGCGAACGGGCTCCTGACCGTCGCGTCCGCGGACGAAGGCATCGGCGCCTACCTGATCTCCGGCGCGCCGCGCGGCACGACGACCGACGCGGATCGCGAAACCGTGCGCGCGTGGCTGGCCGCACGGCCGGAGCTGACCGACGTCCAGGTCAGCGAATTCAGCGACGCGTGGTATCCGGACGCCTGATTTTCCGTTTTCTCGACGTACCCTGGCGACCTCCGCGCCGGCCCGCCCTGACGGGCAGGTCCGGACGTCGCCTCCCGCCTCTCTCCCGCCTCTCTCCCGCCACACGCCCGCCGTCGCCCGCCCCCTGCGCGGCCAACACCGATCCACACCCTTCGTGCCGTGTCGACAGGGATTTCCCCGATTCCGGCCATGAATCGGACGCTTACTTCAATTTAACGATGGTTAAAGGAAGTATTGCGTCGGTCGGCCTACTCTGATCGCAAAGAATCCGACGATTTCCGGCGCGATCGGCAAGCAATACGAAAGAATGCAACCCGCGCGACCGGCAGGCGTTCCGGATTCCAAACCAGGTGACAACGCGACATGGCGACAGGTCAATCAGGGAGACAACAACCGAGGTGCCCGCCGCTTCACCTTCGCGGCGGCGACACAGCGACGCACGTGAAGACCGCCTGACCCATTTCTTCAATCGAGACGAGGACGACATGAACACGCCAGCCATCCATCAAGCAGGACTCCGAATGATTATGATCGCGGCGGCCGTCGCGGCGCTGGTATCGCTGTCCGCGTGCGGCGGCTCCGGCTCGCTGAGCCAGGGCACGAGCGGCTCCGGATCGGGTTCGGGCGACACGACGGCCACGACGGGCGGCACGGGCAACGGCGCCGGCAGCGGTTCCGGCAGCGGCTCGACCGTCGGCAGCACGGGCAGCGGCTCGGGCACCGGCACGTCGGGCAGCGGCACGTCCGCCAATGCGCTCGGCCAGACCGTCGACGCGTCGAGCAACATCGTGACGGCCGCGGGCGGCGCGGTATCGGGCGTCGGCACGACGATCGCGGGCCAGTCGCTGCCCGGCACCAGCGCGTCGACCACGCAAGGGCTCGGCACCGTCGTGCAGGATGCCGGCGCGGCCGTCACGACGCTCGGTACCGGCCTGGGCTCGGGTCTCGGCCAGCTCGGCGCATCGTCGAACCCGGTCGGCACGACGGTCGCGAGCACGGGCGGCGTGGTCACGAACCTCGGCAACGCGGTTGCCGCGACGGGCGGCGTCGTATCGAGCCTCGGCGCGAGCGGGTCGGCGCTGGCGCCGCTCGCGCCTGTCACGTCGCCGGTCGGCGGCGCGATCACGATGCTCGGCAACACCCTCGCCGGTGGCGGCGCGACGCTCGGCACGCAACTGTCGACGGGGCCCGTCGCTCAGGTCACGGGCGCCGCGAGCTCGGCGATCACGCCGATCACGTCGACGGTCGGCTCGGTCACGCAGACCGTCGCATCGAGCACGCCGCTCGGCGCGCCGCTCACGAATCTCGTGACGACGGTCGGCAACGGCATCGCGGGCGCCGGCACGACGATCGCGAAGACCGGCGGCAATCCGTTGACGACCGGCGTCGGCAACGTCGTGACGGCCACCGGCAACACGGTGGCAACCGCCGGCACGACGCTGTTCGGCGGCGGCGCGGCGGCGACGAACCCGCTCGCGCCGGTGACCGGGCTCGTCTCGACCGCCACCGGCGCGCTCGGCGGCGCGACAGGCGGCGGCAACCCGGCAGGCGCGCTCACGTCGGCGGTCGGCACCGTGACGGGCGCCGTGTCGGGCGCAGCCGGCGGCTCGCCGGTTGCGGGGCTGACGGGCGGCACCGGCGGCGGCGCCATCGCGAAAACCGGCGGCGGACTGCTCGCCCCGGTGACGACGACGCTCGGCGCACTGGTCAAGTAAGCGAACGGCACGCGCGGCGCCCGCCTCGTCGTCGACGGGCGGGCGCCAAGCCAAGCGCCGAGCCGGCGTCGAAACCGCCCGGCAAGGCAGGGCCACCCCACGAATGGCCCGCCGCCTTCACCGTGAACGTGCCGGGGCAGCCGAGTTCGATGTTGCCGCCGTCAAGCTTGCACCGCCGCTCCGCCCGCACGCCCGTTCTCCTCGCGGTCTGCGAACGTCGCCCGGCCCGCCCCCTTTCATCTTTCCCGCGCACTCGCCTGCGATCCGCCATCGAAATCGGTCCTGAAAGCAAGACACGTTAAACTCTCACCTCGCGTGGTGCGCCGCCCGCACCCGCCATCCATCGCCAGCCGCGTGCCCTCGGGCCGCCCCCGACCCATGGAGTGAGTGTCAATGAGCGGCGGACTTCCGTTTCCCGCATTCCGCATGTCGTTTCCGTCGTCGACGGTCTTCCTGATTCTCGCCGCTGCCGCGCTGCTGTCCGGCTGCGGGCTGCTGCCGACCCAGAATCCGCCCGCGCCGATCAGCGAGGCGCTCGTCGAGCCCGTCGAGGAAACCGCCGGCGAGCCGCTGACGATGCCGCCCGTGCCGGCGCCGACGCAACCGGAGGAACCGGAAGCGCCGAAGAAGCCGCACCGCGAGGTGACGCGGCCGAAGCCCGTGCAGCGCCCCGAATCGCCCCCGCCGCCGCCCCCGCCTCCCGCGCCGCTCGTCGCGACGCGCGCGCTCGACCGCACCCAGATCCATGCGCTGCTCGACAGCGAAGTCGCGCGCCGCAACGGCAAGGTGATCGGCCGCGCGGTCGACATGGTGGCCGACGCGAGCGGCAAGCCGCGCGAGATGATCGTCAACCTGCAGGGCTTCATGGGCGTCGGCGACCGCAAGGTCATCTTCCCCTGGAACGTGTTCCGCTTCACGCCGGGCGGCAAACAGGAGCCGATCGTGCTCGACGTGCCGTCGGGCGACCTGCCCCCGGCCGCGCGGCCGAAGGCCGTGCCGCTGTCGGGCTCGGCCGCGGCCTCGCCCGCGACGCGACTGCCGATGCTCGACAGCGATGTCGAACGCCCGAACGGCACGAAGATCGGCCGCGTCGTCGACGTGCTGATCGACCGCGCCGCGCAGCCGCAGGCCGTCGTGCTCGACCTCGGCGGCCTCGTCAATACCGACCGCCGTTCGATCGCCGCGAGTTGGGGCGCGCTGCGCTTCGTCACGCGCGACAAGGCGCTGCATCCGCAGCTCGACCTGAACGACGCACAGATCAAGGCGTCGCCGCCCTACGCGGCCGACAAGCCGATCGTCGCGGTCTCGCCGCCGGCCCCCGCCGCCGCGCCGGCTTCGTCTGCGAGTGCTACCCGATGACGATCAAGCATTCCGTCAGCGTGCGCAGTCTGCGGTCCCTCGACTGGCTCAACTTTTTCGTTGCAAACGTTCAAACCGGGTTCGGCCCGTTCATCGCGTCCTACCTCGCGTCGCACAAGTGGACGCAGGGCGAGATCGGCATGGTGCTGTCGATCGGCACGATCAGCGCAATGGTCAGCCAGGTGCCGGGCGGCGCGGCCGTCGATGCGCTGAAGAACAAGAAAGGCGCGGCCGCGTGGGCAATCGCGGCCATCATCCTGTCCGCGGTGCTGCTCGCGTCGAGCCCGACGATCGTGCCGGTGATTGCCGCCGAGGTGTTCCACGGTTTCGCGAGCTGCATGCTCGTGCCGGCGATGGCCGCGATCTCGTTCTCGCTCGTCGGCCGCGCCGACCTCGGCGACCGGCTCGGCCGCAACGCGCGCTGGGCGTCGATCGGCAGCGCGATCGCGGCGGGCCTGATGGGGCTCACCGGCGAGTACTTCTCCGCACGCGCGGTGTTCTGGCTGACCGCCGTGCTGGCGCTGCCCGCGCTGTTCGCGCTCGCGATGATCCAGCCGACGCACCAGGTGATCCCGCAGTCGTCGAAGCCCGACGACGACCACGACGAAGCCGGCGAACGCGAAACGCTGCTCGAACTGCTGCGCGACCGCCGGATGCTGATCTTCGCGGCGTGCGTGGTGCTGTTCCACCTGTCGAACGCGGCGATGCTGAACCTCGCCGCCGGTGAAGTCACGGCCGGGATGGGCGAGAACGTACAGCTCGTGATCGCCGCCTGCATCATCGTGCCGCAAGCGATCGTCGCGATGCTGTCGCCGTGGGTCGGCCGCTCTGCGCAACGCTGGGGGCGCCGGCCGATCCTGCTGCTCGGCTTCTCCGCGCTGCCCGTGCGCGCGCTGCTGTTCGCCGGCGTCAGCAGCCCGTACCTGCTCGTGCCCGTGCAGATGCTCGACGGCATCAGCGCGGCCGTATTCGGCGTGATGCTGCCGCTGATCGCGGCCGACGTCGCGGGCGGCAAGGGTCGCTACAACCTGTGTATCGGGCTCTTCGGGCTCGCGGCCGGGATCGGCGCGACGCTCAGCACGGCCGCGGCCGGCTACGTCGCCGATCACTTCGGCAACGCGGTCAGCTTCTTCGGGCTCGCGGGCGCGGGCGCGCTCGCGGTCCTGCTGGTCTGGCTCGTGATGCCCGAAACGCGCGTCGATAACGGCGATGCGGCGGCCGACGAACCGGCCGCCGCATCGCCCGAACAGGCGCACTGAGGCCGGCGCGCCACCGTTACCCGCTTCCTGGCCAACTCATGATGGATACGATCAGGACACTCAACGAAGCCCGCCAGCAGATCCAGCAGTCGATCTTCGATCTGTTCAAGGGGCTGTCATTCGGCGAACGGCTCGCGCAAGGCGGGCTGATGGCGCTCCAGGCCGTCTGCAGCGCATGCCTCGCCTATGCGATCGGCCGCGCGATGCACACCGAGCAGGCCGTGTGGGCGGCGATCACCGCGATCGCCGTCACGCAGCACAACTACTCGGACACGATGTCGCTGTCGCGCGACCAGTTCATCGGCGCGATGGTCGGCGGCGTGCTCGGCTTCGCCGGCGCGGCGCTCGGCGGTGACCGCCTCGTCGCGTACGCGATCACGGTCGCGGTCGTGATCGTCTGCTGCTGGTGCCTGAACGTCGGCAGCGCGGCGCGGCTCGGCGGCGTGACCGCGACGATCGTGCTGTTGTTTCCGGGCAACGGCCCGCTATGGGACATTCCGCTGATGCGGCTCGGCGAGGTGGCGCTCGGCACCGTGTGTGCGCTGGGCGTGTGCTGGGTGATGTCGAGAATCGAGCGACGCTGGTTCCGCCACGCGGCGGCAAAGTGACGCGGCTGCCAGGTACACGCCCGGCAGCCGGATGAACGGCGAAAAACGTTACGGGTTGATCTGCAGCACGATGCCCGAGCCGATCTGCACGAGCAGGTGATCGCCGCCGACGCCGACCCAGTGATAGCCGCGCGGCGGCTGGCTCAGATGATAGCCGCGCCAGTCGTCGATCACGTATTGGCGATCGCGGAACTCGTTGGGTAGCCGGTCGCCCTTGTGCCAGTCGCGGCGCGGCTGGTCGGCCCAGCGCTGCGGCATGTCGTCCTCCCGATGCATCCCCTGGCCGGGCGGCATGTGTTGCGGGCCGTGGCCGCGCTGCATGCCGGGGCCGCCATGGTTGTCGCGATTGTCGTAGTTGCCGTGATCCTGCGCCATCGCCGCCGTCGCGACGCAACCGGCCGCGATCAGTGCGGCCAGCATCATGCCTTGCATCTTCTTCATTGTCCTTCCCTCCTTGTTGTCACGTCGAACAAGAAACGACCGGGCCTGCCCAATAAAGCCTAGCACACGGCATCGCGTGGCCGCATGACCGCGCGTTACGCCGCCTGCTGCTGGTACTGGATCCGGTGCAGGTGCGCGTAGAGGCCGCCGTGGCGCAGCAGTTCGACGTGGCTGCCCTCTTCGACGATCTTGCCGCCCTCGAGCACGAGGATGCGGTCTGCGCGCTCGATCGTCGACAGCCGGTGCGCGATCACGAGCGTCGTGCGGCCTTCCATCAGCCGTTCGAGCGCGGCCTGCACGTGGCGCTCCGATTCCGAATCGAGCGCCGACGTCGCCTCGTCGAGGATCAGGATCGGCGCGTCCTTGTAGATCGCGCGCGCGATCGCGAGCCGCTGGCGCTGGCCGCCGGACAGCCGCATCCCGTTGCCGCCGACGAGCGTGTCGAGCCCGTCGGGCATCGCGGCGACCGCATCGGCGAGGTTCGCGGCTTCGAGCGCGGCCTGCACGCGCGCGCGGTCGGGCGTCTGCCCGTATGCGACGTTCGCGGCGATCGTGTCGTTGAACAGCACGACGTCCTGGCTGACCATCGCCATCTGGCCGCGCAGCGCGTGGAGGTCGTAGTCGGAAACCGGCACGCCGTCGACCAGGATCGCACCGTCCGTCGGGTCGAAGAAGCGCGGCAACAGGTTCACGAGCGTCGTCTTGCCGCTGCCGGACGGGCCCGCGAGCGCGATCATCTCGCCCGGCGCGACCTTGAACGAGATGCGGTCGAGCGTCGGCCGCTCGGCCGCGCCATAGTCGAACGACACGCCGCGGAACTCGATCTCGCCGCGCGCATGCGGCAGCGGCCGGCCGCCGCCCTGCGGCTCGGCCGGCTCGTCGATCAGCCCGAAGATCAGCTCGGCGGCCGTCATCCCGCGCTGCAGCGGCTGGTTGACGTCGATCAGGTGCTTGAGCGGCGAGATCACCAGCAGCATCGACGTGACGAACGCGACGAAGCCGCCGACCGTCGTCTGGTCGTTGGTCGACTGCATGACCGCGATCGTGATCACCACCGCGAGCGCGATCGACGCGAGGAACTGCGTGAGCGGCTGCGCGAGACCGCCCGAGATCGTCATGCGCATCGCGTAGCCGCGCAGGCGCTTGCTCATCGCGGTGAAGCGGTCCGTCTCGTACGCTTCGCCGTTGTGCACCTTGACGACCTTGTAGCCGCCGACCGTCTCCTCGACGATGTACGACAGCTCGTTGGTCAGCGTCTGGTGCTCGCGGTTCAGGCGGCGCAGGCGGCGGTTGATCTTGCTGACGAGCCAGCCGATGCCGGGCAGGATCACCGCGACGATCAGCGTCAGCCGCCAGTTCAGGTAGAACAGGTAGCCGAGCAGGAACACCACCGTCAGCGAGTCGCGCACGAGCGTGACCATCACGCCCGTCAGCACCGACAGGATCTGGTTGACCTCGAACACGATCGCGTTGATCACCGTGCTCGCGGTTTCGCGCTGGAAGAACGACGCGCCGGTATGGATCATCCGCTGGAACATCTCGAGCCGCAGTTGCAGCAGGATGCGGTTCGATACGTAGTTGAGCAGGTAATTCGACGCGTACTGCGATACGCCGCGCACGAGCGCGAGGCCGATCACCGCGATCGGCACGTACCATTTCGCGCGATCGCTGCCGTGCACGCCGAAGCCGTGGTCGAGGAGCGGCTTGAGCAGTGCCGGAATGCCTGCTTCGGTGGCCGCGACGACGCCCATCGTCATCACGGCGAGCACCACGATGCCGATGAGCGGCCGGATGTACGGCCACAGGCGCTTGACGACCGTGACCGGCGAGGTGCCGGTGCCGTCCATCGGTTTGCGAAGAGTGTTCTGGGTTTCCAAGGCAATCCTTCTTGAGCCGCGATGCGGCGCCCGGCGCGTGGCCGCCCGGGATTTCGCCCCTGTCGGGCGGGTGCCGAAAAGGGCTCAACATTATAGCCGCACCGCCCCCGCCGGCACGGTCATGGCCGATGCGGCCGGCGGCCGGGCCGCGGGTATACTGCCGCTCATCGTTTTCTCCGCCTTTCCGACGATTTCATGGCTGAACCCTCCCTCGGCGTCGCCCTCATCGCCCTCAACGCGTCCGCGCGGCTCGCCCAGTGCCTCGATGCGCTGTCGTTCGCCGACGATGTCGTCGTCATCGACGGCGGCAGCACCGACGATACCGTCGCGATCGCGCAGGCGCACGGCGCGCGCGTGATCGTCGAGCGCGACTGGCCGGGCTTCGGCCCGCAGAAGAACCGCGCGCTCGACGCACTCGGCACCGACTGGATCCTGTCCCTCGATACGGACGAGGTCGTCAGCCCGGCGCTCGCGCAGTCGATCCGCGATGCGATCCGCGCGCCGGCCGCGCAGGTCTATGCGCTCGACCGGCTGTCGAGCTTCTGCGGCCAGTGGATCCATCACAGCGGCTGGTATCCGGACTGGGTGCCGCGCCTGTTCCGGCGCGGCGCCGCGCGTTTCTCGGACGATCTCGTGCACGAGCGCCTCGTGTTCGATACCGCCGCGCAGCGCCTGTCCGGCAAGCTGATGCACTACTCGTACGAGGACTTCGAAACCGTCGTGCGCAAGCTCGACGCGTATTCGACGGCCGGCGCGCGCCAGCGCCGCGCAGCCGGCCAGCGCGGCGGCTTCGGCAAGGCGCTCGCGCGCGGCGCATGGGCGTTCGTGCGCACCTACGTGCTGCGGCGCGGGTTCCTCGACGGTCGAGCGGGCTTCATGATCGCCGTATTCAACGCGGAAACCGTGTATTACCGCTTCCTGAAGCTCGGCCACGCAGCGGCGCGCTGAACGCCCGCCCCGCGGGCCGCCGGCACGCGGCCGGCCCGGCGTTACAATGCCGGGCTGCCTGCGCCGCGCGTGCCCGCCCGAGAGGCTGCGCCGCACGCCGCCCGCCACGACGACCACCGAATCCGACCGCCATGTTCTCCATCATCATTCCGACCTGGAACAACCTGCCGTACCTCAAGCTCGTCGTCGACAGCCTGCGGCGCCACTCCGCGCACGACCACCAGATCATCGTGCACGTGAACGACGGCTCGGACGGCACGCTCGACTGGGTGCGCAGCGAAGGTATCGAGCACACCGCATCGCCGACCAACATCGGCATCTGCCATGCGGTGAACCTGGCCGCCGCGCGCGCGACGCGCGACTACGTCGTCTACATGAACGACGACATGTTCTGCTGCCCCGGCTGGGACGCGGCGCTCGTGCGCCGCATCGAACAGATGCCGACCGACCTCTTCATGCTGTCGGGCACGATGGTCGAGCCGGTCGACACGCGCAACCCGTGCGTCGTCGTCAGCAATTTCGGCCGCGACGTCGAGCATTTCGACGCGGCGGGCCTCGTCGAGGCCACCCCGCGGCTCGCGCGCGCGGACTGGCTCGGCTCGACCTGGCCGCCGACGCTCGTGCACCGCGACTGGTGGAACCGGATCGGCGGCTACAGCAGCGAACTGTCGCCCGGCATGAGCAGCGACAACGACTTCTCGATGAAATTCTGGGACGCCGGCTGCCGGATCTTCATCGGCGTCGGCGACAGCCTCGTCTACCACTTCCAGCAGAAGAGCACGGGCAAGATCGTCAAGAACGACGGGCGCCGCCAGTTTCTGAACAAATGGGGTATGACCCAGGCGACGTTCGACCGCTACTACCTGCATCGCGGCGAGCCGGTCGGCACGCGCATCGCGCTCGAGACGCCGGCGGTCGAAGGGCGCCTGAAGCGCGCGCTGCTGCGCTCGCGAATCAAGCGCGCGTTCAGCTGATCGAGCCCCGAAAACGGCACGGAAACACCCCCTGCTTCGCGTATACTGCGCCGTTCGTCCCTGATCTCTCCCGGGACGCGCGGCGCGCAGCACGATGTGCGCAAGCCGCATTCGTCCATTCGACAGGTTCCGATGCTTTCGTTTTCCGCTCCCGCCACGCGGCGCCTGACCGCCGCCCGCGCATTCGCCGTCGCCGCGCTCTGCATGGTGCCCGTCTCGACCGCGCTGACCAACGTGTTCTGCGGGCTGTTCGCCGCCGCGCTCGTGATCTCCCCCGAATTCTGGCGTGACCTGCGCTCGTTCGTCACCGACCCGGCTTCGCTCGCGGCGCTGCTGATCCTTGCCGCGCTGGCCGCCAGCGTCACGTATACGGTCGCGCCCCACAACAAGGCGTGGAACTGGGTCGCCAAGTACGACAAGCTGCTGCTGCTGCCGTTTGCCGTGCTCGCGTTCCGTCATTCGAACTGGGCGCCGATCGTGCGGCGCTGCTGGTTCGGCACGCTGTGCGTGATCCTGCTGCTGTCGACGACCAACTATCTCGGATTGACCGCGATCGGGCCCGCGCACGCGAGCGATCTGCCGCTGTCGCGCGCATGGGTGTTCAAGAACCACATCGCCGCCGGCATGTTCGGCGCGCTGCTGTTCTACCAGGCGGCCGATCTCGCGCTTGCGGCCCGCACGGCGCTGTCCCGCGCCGCGTATGCGGGCGTCTCCGTGTGGTCGCTCGTCAACGTGTTCGTGATGCTGCAGGGACGCACCGGGCAGGTCATCGCGCTGCTGCTGATCCTCGTCGTCGCCGCACGCTTCGTGTTGCTGCTGCGCCGGCAGTCGGCGCTGCGCGCGACGCTCGCCGCCGGCGTGCTCGTCCTGGCCGGCGTCGCGCTCGTCGTCGCCGCGTGCACGGTTCACAACGGCCGGCTCACGAAGGTCGTGACGGAAGTGCAGCAATACCGGCAGAGCGATGCGGCCACGTCGACCGGGCTGCGCCTCGAGTGGTACAAGAAGGGGCTCGAGCTGTATCGTCAGCGCCCCGTGATCGGCTACGGCGCGGGCGGCCTCGAATCCGAATTCGAGAAGCTCACGGCCGGCAAGACGGCGGCCGAAGGCCAGCTCACGTCGAACCCGCACAATGAATACATGCTGATGGCCGTGCAGCTCGGCTCGCTCGGCGTGCTGCTGTTCATCAACCTGATCGTGCAGATCGCGCGCGGCAGCCGCACGGTCGATCCGCGCTCGCGGCACTTGCTGCTCGCATGGCTCGCGATCTTCGCGATCGGCAGTCTCGCGAATTCGCTGCTGCTCGATTTCGCCGAAGGGCACCTGATTGTGCTGCTGGCCGGCATCCTGCTCGGTTGCGGCGAGCGCAGCGAGGCGCTGCCGCGCGAGACGTCGGCGATCCGGCGCAGCGCGTAACGCGCAACGGCGTACGCTCTGCTGCCGGCCGGCTTCGGCGGCGGCGGAAGCCCGCCGCCGTCATAGCGAGCGGGCTGCGTGGCTCGTGTCGAAACAAGCCGCCTGCGAACGAAGAAACAACGCGCGTCTCCCGCGCGTCAGTCGGATCCGGCGCGATGCAGTCGCGACGTGTCGACGACGGCCGCGGCCGGGCCCGGCGGATTCAGCCCGAGCATCTCGGCCGCCGCGGCTTTCACGCGCTGCGCGCCGAGATTGACGAGGCAGTCGCTGCGGCTGTCGACCTTGCGCTCGCAGCCCTCGTGCCGGCACGGCACGCAATCGCCCTCCCCCTGCAGCAGCCACACGTTCCCGTGCCGCCCCGAGCCGCGCAGCGGCCACGGATTCTCGGTCGCGGGCCAGTGCTGCGGCCACGGCCCCCAGCGCACGGGGTCGGACGGGCCGAACAGCGCGATCGTGTCGGTGCCCGTCGCGGCCGCGACGTGCGTCGCGCCGGTGTCCGGCCCGATGAAGAGCCGCGCGCGCCGCACGAGCTCCGCGCTCTCGCCGAACGTGAGGCGGCCGACCAGGTTCAGCACGTCGCCGCCCGCTTCGGCCGCGACCTGCTCCGCATACTCGCGCTCGCTGTCGGCCGGGCCGCCCGACAGCGCGACCGCGAAGCCGTGCTCGCGCAGCCAGCCGATCATCTCGACCCAGCCTTCGAGCCGCCATTGCTTGTAACGGAACATCGGATACGGATGCAGGACGACCAGTGGCTTGCCGTCGCGGATCGCCGGCGACTCGGCGAGCCAGGCGTCGAAGCGCGCGCGCCGCGCGGGATCGTCGCCGATGCCGGGTGCGACGACCTCGGACACCGGTTCGATGCCGATCACGGGTGCCAGCGCGAGCGTGCTGACGACCGTATGCGCGGATTCGTGGTGATTGATCGCGATCCCGTTCAGCATCATCCGCGTGAGCCACGTGACACGATCGGGATCGACGAGGCCGACCCGCTTGCGGCCCGCGAACCAGCTATAGAAACGCGGCCGGTCGGAACTCAGCGCCGCGCACGCGAGATCGTAGCGGCGCCACAGCGACAGCGCATCGCGCAGCCGCTCGCGAAATCCCGCGCGCTGCGCGACGACGATCACGCGCCGCACGTCCGGATTGTGCTCGAGCACGCCTTCGGTGCCGCGAAACACCAGCATGTCGATCTGCGCATCGGGCCAGCGGGCCTTCAGCGAACGCACGAGCGGCGTCGTCAGCAGCACGTCGCCGATACGGCGCGGTGCGGCAACGAGGATGGTTCTGGGCGGGCGGGCGGAAGAAAACAGGGCCACGGCAATCGGTCTGTGTAGCTGGCTGAACAAGGCTGGCAATGTACAGGATTTTGCAGCAGCCGGCGCGGCATGGCGAACCGGCCGCGCAGCGGCCCTGATGCGGCCCCGCCAGCGGGTCGCACGGCGGCAGGCGCCGGTGCTTGCGCCGTGCGCGGTGCTTCCGGCGCTACGAAGCGATCGTCATGATCGCGGGTGGCGCAGCGGCCGCTGGGCGCGCTTGTCCCGCGTCGGCCACCGGCGCGTCGCAATGGCCGGCCTGCGGCAGCAGATGACGCACGGCGCGCTCGACTGCGTCGACGCCGATCGCGTCGACGGTCGCGCCGGCCCGCAGGATCATGTGCGGCACGCCGAGCGGATGCCAGCGCAGGTATTTCTCGGGACGGTCCTCGAACAGCGCGGCGACCGGCACGCCGAGCGCCGACGCGAGATGCACGGGCGCGCTGTCGGCCGAGACGATCGCGTCGAGCAGGCTCGCGGCGGCCACCAGTTCGGCGACCGACGACGGCGCGACCTGGCGCGCGCTCACGTCGCGCCACGCGTCGTCCTCGGCCGCATTGCGGATGGCCGGTTCACGGAACACGATCACGTCGGCGAACGGTGCAAGCCGCTCGCCGAGGTCGCGCCAGCGGTCTGCCGGCCAGCGGCGCTCGGCCGCCTTGTTCGACACGAACAGCCCGACGCGCGGCTTCGTGCGCGCGCCGAGCAGGCGATGCCACGCATCCTGCAGCGTGCGATCGGGATGAACCGACAGTTCGAGGCGGTCGAGATCGGCGCGGCCGAGTTCGGGCACGAGCCGGAAACCCGACAGCGCCTCGTGGCACATCGGCCGCTGCGCGACATGCTCGGGCTTGCGATCGTCGAATTCGGTCTCGGCATCGTGCCAGCGGCAATCCTTCGCGCCGAGCTGGCGCGCGAACTGCATGCTGCTGCGATGCATGCCGCCGTTCGGCACGACCACGAGGTCGAACCGCAGGCGACGCAGGCGACGCACGAGTCGCAGCCGGTCGAAGAATGCGCGCATCCGCCCGGGACGGTCGTTGCGTTCGCATTCGCGGCTGTACACGTACGTGTGGATCGTGTGCACGTCCGGGTTTCCGGCCAGCGCAGCCGCGTTGTAGCGGTTCGCGACCACATGCAGTTCCGCGCCGGGCCAGCGTTCCTTCAGCGCACCGAGAAACGCCGTCGTGCACAGCATGTCGCCCAGAAAATCAATCCGGATCACGAGGATCCGCTGCGTCGGGTTCCCATTGGCCATGGTCATGTGGTGACTGTCAGTTTTTTATCGTCGCGACGGGCCGCTCCACGGCATCCTGTTCCGGGATGGCCCTGCCGCGTGCTGCCGCTCGCCGCATGGATCCACCCCCATTTATGCGCGCGATACCGGCGCCGCCCGTCGGATGAACCGCGGCCGGCGCCGCGTTCACGCGGCTAGCGCCGGATTGTATAGCGTCCGGATGGCCGGCCCAAGACCCGATTACCCCAAGACGTGAAAACGGCCCGCCGCACCGCACGATGGCGATGCTGCGGGCCGCGTATCGCGACAGCCGTCCGGTCGGGGGTCAGTACGCGATTTCGACGATGCTGCCGCCGAACGCCGCACGCAGCTCCGCGAGCAGCATGTCGCTCGGCTTCACGCGCCACGCGTCGCCAAGACGCATTTCGCCTTGCGCCCGCGCGTTGCTGTAGTGGATCTGGACCGCGAGCCCGTTCGGCAGCGGCGCCTGCGGGCGACGGCCGCCGTCGCGCCCGCCCCCGCGCGGCGCGGGCGCTTCGACTGCGTTCGCGGCCGCCGGATCGTCCTTCGACACGTGCGGCTCGAGCACGCGGCGCAGCGCGCCCGCGTCGGCGTTGCCGTTCATCGTCAGCCGCACGGCCTGGGCATAGCGGCTGCGCGCGCGTTCGAGATCCATCACCGTGTCGGTCGTGAAGCGGATGCCGCCCGTGAATGCATCGTTGCGCGCCTGCCCCTGCACGATCAGCAGTTCGTCTTCCTTGAACAGCGCCTTGTTCGCCTCGAACTGTTCGTTGAAGATCGTGATCTCGCACTGGCCCGACCCGTCGTCGAGCAGCGCGATCAGCATCTTGCCGCGCTGGGTCATCTGCGTGCGCAGCGACGCGATGATGCCCGCGACAAGCTTGTCGCGCCCTTCCTTCAGATCGCCGACCTTTTGCCGCACGAAGCGGCGCACCTCGTCGCGATACGCGTCGAAGAGATGGCCGGACAGGTAGAAGCCGAGAGCGCCCTTTTCTTCCTGCAGGCGGCGCTTGTCGTCCCACGCGGGCTCGTCGACGAGCGCATGCGCGTGCGGCGACTCGGCGCCCATGTCGAACAGGCCGGCCTGCATCGCATTCGCCTCGGCCTGGTCGGCCGCTTCCATCGCGAGCGGCACCGACGCGAGCAACTGCGCGCGGTTCGCGTTCAGCGAATCAAACGCACCCGCGCGGATCAGCGCCTCGACCGTGCGGCGGTTGACGACGCGACGGTCGATCCGTTCGCAGAAGTCGAACAGGTCGGTGAACGCCTTTTCCTCGCGGGCGCGCAGGATTTCCTCGATCGCGTTCTGGCCGCTGCCCTTCACTGCGCCGAGGCCGTAGCGGATCGTGCGCGAGCGCTTGCCGTCGGCTTCGGCGACGGGCTCGAACCGGTAATGCGACTGGTTGATGTCCGGCGGCAGCACGGCGAGGTTGTTCACGACGCAGTCGTCGAACAGGATCTTCACCTTGTCGGTGTCGTCCATCGCGAGCGTCATGTTGGCCGCCATGAATTCGGCCGGATGGTGCGCCTTCAGCCACGCGGTGTGATACGCGAGCAGTGCGTACGCAGCCGCGTGCGACTTGTTGAAGCCATAGCCCGCGAACTTCTCCATCAAGTCGAAGATCTCGTCGGCCTTCTCGGCCGTGAGGCCGTTCTTCGCGGCGCCTTCGCGGAACAGCTCGCGATGCTTGGCCATCTCCTCGGCCTTCTTCTTGCCCATCGCGCGACGCAGCAAATCCGCGCCGCCGAGCGAGTAGCCGCCGATGATCTGCGCCATCTGCATCACCTGCTCCTGATAGACCATGATGCCGTAGGTCTCTTTCAGGACGGGTTCGACGCGCGGATCCGGATAGTCGACCTTCTCGCGGCCGTGCTTGCGCGCGCAGAAGCTCGGGATCAGGTCCATCGGGCCCGGACGGTACAACGACACGAGCGCGATGATGTCTTCGAAGCGGTCGGGCTGCGCATCCTTCAGCATGCCCTGCATCCCGCGGCTTTCCAGCTGGAACACCGCGACCGTGTTGGCCTTCTTCAGGATCTGGAACGACGCGGCGTCGTCGAGCGGCACCTGTGCGAGCGACCAGTCAGCCTTCGACGGATCGAGGCGGCGAATGTAGCGCTCGGCCCAGTCGAGGATCGTCAGCGTCGTGAGGCCCAGAAAGTCGAACTTCACGAGGCCGACGGCTTCGACGTCGTCCTTGTCGTACTGGCTGACGACGCCGCCGTCGTCGCCCTGCGCGTACAGCGGGCAGAAATCGGTCAGCTTGCCGGGCGCGATCAGCACGCCGCCCGCGTGCATCCCGACGTTACGCGTGAGGCCTTCGACGCGCTGCGCGAGATCGAGCAGCTGGTGGACTTCGTCCTCGTGGTCGTAGCGCTCCTGCAACTGCGGCTCTTCCTTCATCGCGTCGGCGATCGTCACGTGCTTGCCCGGCTTGAACGGGATCAGCTTCGCAATGCCGTCGGTGAACATGTAGCCGAGGTCGAGCACGCGGCCGATGTCGCGCACGGCCGCCTTCGCGGCCATCGTGCCGAAGGTGGCGATCTGCGACACGGCGTCCGCGCCGTACTTCTCCTTCACGTACTGGATCACGCGGTCGCGCCCGTGCTGGCAGAAGTCGATGTCGAAGTCGGGCATCGACACGCGTTCCGGGTTCAGGAAGCGCTCGAACAGCAGGTTGTAGCGCAGCGGGTCGAGGTCGGTAATGCCGAGCGCGTACGCGACCAGCGAACCGGCGCCCGAACCGCGGCCCGGGCCGACCGGCACGCCGTTGTTCTTCGCCCAGTTGATGAAGTCCGCAACGATCAGGAAGTAGCCGGGAAAGCCCATCTTCGTGATGGTCCCGCACTCGAATTCGAGGCGCTTGTAGTACGTTTCGCGCTGCGCGTCGCGTTCGGCTTCGGCCGGAAACAGCTGCACGAGCCGGGTCTCGAGCCCTTCCTTCGACAGCTGGACCAGGTAGTCGTCGAGCGACATGCCGTCCGGCGTCGGGAACAGCGGCAGTTTCGGCTTGCCGAGCTCGAGCTTCAGGTTGCAGCGCTTCGCGATCTCGACCGTGTTCGCGACCGCGGACGGCAGGTCGGCGAACAGCGCGGCCATGTCGTCCTGCGTGCGGAAATACTGGTCGGTCGTGAAGCGCTTCTGGCGCCGCGGGTTCGCGAGGATGTCGCCTTCCGAGATGCACACGCGCGCCTCGTGCGCGGTGAAATCGTCGTCGGTCATGAACTGCGTCGGGTGCGTCGCGACGACCGGCAGCTTCAGCGACGCGGCGAGCGTCGCGGCCTGCTGGATGTACGCCTCGGCGCCCGGCTGGCCGTAACGCTGCAACTCGATGTAGAAGCCGCCCGGAAACACCTTCGCCCAGCGCTCGGCATGACGGCGCGCGGCTTCCTCGTTGCCGGCCGCGAGCGCGAGCCCGATGTCGCCCTGTTGCGCGCCCGACAGCGCAAGCAGACCCTGCGCGAGCTCGCCGTCGAGCCAGCTCGCGTCGAGTTCCGCGCGGCCGCGATACTGGTTCGTGAGCCACGCCTTCGACAGCAGCTCGCAGAGATTCAGGTAGCCGACCTTGTCCTTCACGAGCAGCAGCAGCCGCGACGGCTTGTCGCGATCGTCCGGATTGGCGATCCAGACGTCGCAGCCGGCGATCGGCTTGATGCCCTTGCCGCGGGCTTCCTGGTAGAAACGGACGAGGCCGAACGCGTTGCCGAGATCGGTGAGCGCGAGCGCGCCCTGGCCGTCTGCGGCCGCCGCCTTGACGATGTCGTCGAGGCGCACGATGCCGTCGGCAATCGAGAATTCGGAGTGAACGCGGAGATGGACGAAGCGGGGATCTGACATGGGCGCTATTGTAGCCGCCCCGCCGCGCAGGCTGCCCAAAAAATCCCCGCGCCGGCCGTTCGGCCGATGCACGCGACGACGCGTCGCGCCGCTCGTCAAATGGTCAGGGCCTGTTCCCGCTAATAACGGGAAAAAGGCCCTGAATGCCGGTGTGCGAGCGGTTTGCGGGATAATACGGTTTTTCGAATCATCGCCCCGGCTTCGCACCCTTTTTTGCGGGCCGCCGTGCGCCCGCCGCACGGCCGCGGCCGTTTTCCCGTCGGACCATCATGACCATCGTCAACCTCGCCGCCTACCACTTCGTGTCGCTCGACACGAACGAGCAATGGCGCCCGCTCGTCACCGCCCGCTGCAACGAACTCGGCCTGCGCGGCACGATCCTGCTCGCGCCGGAAGGCATCAACCTGTTCATCGCCGGCACGCGCGAAGCGGCCGACGCGTTCATCGACTATCTTCGCCACGATCCGCTGTTCGAGGGCAAGTTCGCGACGCTGCAGTTCAAGGAAAGCCTGTCCGACTCGCAGCCGTTCCGCCGCATGCTCGTGCGCCTGAAGCGCGAGATCATCACGATGAAGAAACCCGCGATCAAGCCCGAGCTCGGCCGCGCGCCGTCGGTCGACGCACGCACGCTGAAAGCATGGCTCGACCGCGGCCACGACGAAGCGGGCCGTCCGGTCGTGATGCTCGACACGCGCAACGCGTTCGAGATCGACGTCGGCACGTTCGACGACGCGCTCGACTACCGGATCGACAAGTTCAGCGAGTTCCCGGCAGTGATCGATGCCAACCGCGCCGATCTCGACGGCAAGACGGTCGTGTCGTTCTGCACGGGCGGCATCCGCTGCGAGAAGGCCGCGATCCACATGAAGGAAATCGGCATCGAGAACGTGTACCAGCTCGAAGGCGGGATCCTG
Source organism: Burkholderia pyrrocinia (assembly GCF_003330765.1). Taxonomy (NCBI): domain Bacteria; kingdom Pseudomonadati; phylum Pseudomonadota; class Betaproteobacteria; order Burkholderiales; family Burkholderiaceae; genus Burkholderia; species Burkholderia pyrrocinia. The sequence continues at coordinate 2,656,699 of NZ_CP024902.1, forward strand.
AAGTACTTCGAGGAAGTCGGCGGCGCGCACTATCACGGCGACTGCTTCGTGTTCGACTACCGCACCGCGCTGAACCCGCAACTCGAGCCCACCGAGAACGTCACGTGCTACGCGTGCCGCGCGGTCGTCACGCCGGAAGCGCAACAATCGCCGAGCTACGTGTCCGGCAAGTCGTGCCCGGCCTGCGCGCAGGCAGCCAGCGCCGCGTAACCGCGCGCCCCGCGCCCCGATGAACGGCTATCGCGGCCGCTTCGCACCGTCGCCCACCGGCCCGCTGCACTTCGGCTCGCTGGTCGGCGCACTCGCGAGCTGGCTCGACGCGCGCGCGCACGGCGGCGCGTGGCTCGTGCGCATCGAGGATCTCGACGGCCCGCGCACGGTGCCCGGTGCGGCCGACGCCATCCTCGCGACGCTCGCGCATTTCGGCATGACGCCCGACGAGCCGCCGGTCTGGCAAAGCACGCGCGATGCCGCCTACACAACCGCGCTCGAGCGGCTCGTCGCGGCGGGGCGCGTCTATCCGTGCGGCTGCACGCGCAAGGAAATCGCCGATTCGCTGCGCGCCGCGCACGAGCGCCACACGACGCTCGCGTATCCTGGCACCTGCCGCACCGGCCTGCACGGCAAGCCCGCGCGCGCATGGCGACTGCGCGTGCCCGACGGCGACGACGCGATCGTAGCGTTCGACGATCGCTGGCAGCACGCGCAATCGCAGAACCTCGCGACCGAAGTCGGCGATTTCGTGCTGAAGCGCGCGGACGGGCAATGGGCCTATCAGCTCGCGGTCGTCGTCGACGATGCCGATGCGCGCATCACGCACGTCGTGCGCGGTGCCGACCTGCTCGATTCGACCGCGCGCCAGATCCATCTGCAGCACTGCCTCGGCGTGCCGACGCCGCGATATCTGCACGTGCCCGTCGTCGTCGATGCAAACGGCGAGAAGCTCAGCAAGCAAACGGGCGCGACCGCACTCGAACACGGCGATCCGCTGCCGGCGCTGCAGGCCGCGGCCGCGCACCTCGGCCTCGCGCCCGATGGCGCACCGGGCGACACGACGCTGGATGCGTTCTACGCGGCCGCGACGGCTGCGTGGGCGCGGCGCTTCGGGCCGCTGGCCGGCTAAGGCGCAGCGAGCCGATTTCGCGGTGATCGAATGCCGGCTGCATCGCTCGCCGGCACCCGCGCCCGCTCCCGATCCCCCACCCAATCGCGGCCCAAATAAAAAACGGGCACATGCTCATCGCATGCACCCGCTTCTCCGGCAGCGCTCGCGCGCCGCCCCCGCCACGTCCGCCGGGCTTACGCCGACGGCTTGCGCGGCATCCCGAACCCGCCGAGCAGCGCGGCAACCTGGCGCTTCGGCCCTTTCTTCTCGGGCTGCTGCTCAGGCTGCGCGTCGTCCAACTGCTTCGCCTGCGCCGACGGCTCATACGGCTTCAGGAAGAAATCGTCGACCGGCGCTTCGTGGCGACGGTGATGGCCGCCGCGCTCGGAACCGGTCGACCGCCGCCCCGACGCACCACGATGCTCGTCGCGATCGCGCCGGCCGCCCCGTTCGCCACCGCGCTCGCTGTTGCGATCGCCGCCGCTACGTTCGCCGCTACGTTCGCCGCTACGTTCGCCGCTGCGTTCGCCGCCACGGTCGTCGTGACGATGGCGTGCCGGCTTGTCGAGCGCGAGCGTCTGCACCTCGAGCGGACGCTTGATCAGCTTCTCGATATCGGCGAGCTGCTTGCGTTCGTTCGGGCTGCACAGCGACAGCGCATCGCCCGTCGCGCCCGCGCGGCCGGTGCGGCCGATCCGGTGCACGTAGTCTTCCGCGCTGAACGGCAGGTCGAAGTTGATCACGGCCGGCAGCTCGGCGATGTCGAGGCCGCGCGCGGCCACGTCGGTCGCGACCAGCGCCTCGATCTCGCCGCGCTTGAACGCGTCGAGCGCCTGCATCCGCTCAAGCTGCGTCTTGTCGCCATGGATCGCCGATGCGACCACGCCGTCGCGCTCGAGGTTGCGCGCAAGCCGGCTCGCGCCGATCTTGCTGTTGCAGAACACCAGCACCTGCTTGAGGCCGCGATCGCGCAGCAACTGCACGACGGCCGCCTGCTTGTCGCCTTCGGCGACGTCGTAGACGATCTGCGTGACGTTCGCGTTCGTCGAGTTGCTGCGCGCGACCTCGATCGTCTGCGGGTTGCGCAGGTAGGTCGACGCGAGCTTCTTGATTTCCGGCGAGAAGGTGGCCGAGAACAGCAGCGTCTGGCGCTCCTTCGGCAGCAGGTTCAGGATGCGCTGCAGATCGGGCAGGAAGCCCATGTCGAGCATCCGGTCGGCTTCGTCGAGCACGAGGATCTGCACCTGGCCGAGATTCGCCGTCTTCTGCTGCACGTGGTCGAGCAACCGGCCCGGCGTCGCGATCAGGACTTCGACACCGCGGCGCAGTTCGGCCATCTGCGGGTTCATGTCGACGCCGCCGAACACGACCGCGCTGCGCAGCGACGTGTGCTTCGCATACGCGTGCACGTTCGCGGCGACCTGGTCGGCGAGTTCGCGAGTCGGCGTGAGGATCAGCGCACGCACGGGGTGGCGCGCCGGTGACGCGCTCGTGCTGGCCTGCGGCAGCAGGCGCTGGATGATCGGCAGCGAGAAACTCGCGGTCTTGCCGGTACCCGTTTGCGCGGCGCCCATGACGTCGCGGCCGGCGAGCACGACCGGAATGGCCTCCGCCTGGATCGGCGTCGGCGTCGTATAGCCCTGCTCCGCAATGGCTTTCAGGATATCGGCGGCAAGGCCGAATTGGTCGAAGGTTGCGTCGACGGGCTTGGCGACAGAATCGGACATGGTGGCGTTTCGCTCAAAAGGCGCGGCGGGGACATCGTGCGTCAGGCCAGCCGGGCCTGCGCTCATCACAATTCGGAAGTAGACGGAGCCGCGGCGCGCCGCGCGGCGCCGCTCTGGCGCTTGGAACCGGCTCAATTCGAACACCGGGCACCAGGCCGTGCGGACTCCGTTCGGCGCGAATGCCGGCGGAAAGGGGCACATTGTAGCACTGCGCGGCCATCTGTCCGTGACAACGCCGCGAACGGCCGCAACGGCAGTGCGCGCGGCGGGCCCGTACGGCCCGCGCGGCCGACAGACGGCCTGATCGAGCTATCCCGATCGGCTGGCGAGCAATATCAGGGGTCCGATCGCGAGTTGCCTTGCCCGAACGCGCGCCGCCAGCCCGCGTGTCGGGCCTCGGGCCCCGCCGCCGGCAAACACTGACCGGGCACATTCCGCGATCGTGCCCCGCGTTCAGCCCTTCTTCTTTTTCTTCTCGACCTGCACGCAGTCGGCAAGCAGCGGCGGCGCCTTCTGGTCGGCGATCTCGTCGCGCAGCGTCGCTTCCTTGCCCTTCGTCCACCACGTATAGCGACCGGCCTGGTAGCGTGCGCCCGAGGCCGATACGGTATCGACGAACAGCAACTGCCGCCCGTTGACCGGCACGAGCGCGAAGCTCTGACCGTTGCCCGCGAGCCAGTACGACACGCGCACGGGCTGCTTCTGGTTCGCGCACTGGTAGACGGCCAGCTGGCGCGAATCGGCGTCGATTTCCTCGACGGTCAGTTGCGCGGCATGCGCGACGGAAACGGCGGTGCCGGCGAGCGCGAGCGCGGCGAGGGTTTGGCGAATCATGCAGGTCCTCTCACGAGACGGGTGGAAACGCGCCCTCGCGGGGCGCGCGTTTATTGTTGGTTATCGCGTCGGGTATCGTGGTCAGGGATCGATGACGTCGGCGCATGCGTCGGTCGGCGCGGCCGCGACATGGCCGACGAGCGGCACGATCTTGAGCCCGGCCGATGCCACCCGGCACGGCGCGGCCGCGAGGCCGCAACCCGCGAGACTCGCGGCAAGCGCCAGCGCGGCGCCCAGCTTCCCGATATGCAGCCACCTCGACGCCATCGTCCTCTCCTTGTTCCGTCAGCGGGCCGACACGGGCCGCACGGCCGCGGCGGCGCGCTGCGCGCGTTCGCGGGCTTCGTCGACGGTCGCGCCGGTCGCCAGCGCGACGCCCATGCGCCGCTTCGCAAAACTTTCCGGTTTGCCGAACAGGCGCAGGTCGGCGCCCGGCACCGCGAGCGCGTCGCGCACGCCTTCGAACGCGATCCCGCGCTCGTCGAGCCCGCCGTAGATCACGGCCGACGCGGCCGGCGTACCGAGCGCCGGATCGACCGGCAGCCCGAGAATCGCGCGCGCGTGCAGTTCGAATTCCGACTGGCGCTGCGACGCGAGCGTGACGAGGCCCGTATCGTGCGGCCGCGGGCTCACCTCGGAGAACCACACGTCGTCGCCGCGCACGAACAGCTCGACGCCGAACATCCCGCGCCCGCCGAGTGCCTCGGTGACCTTGTGCGCGATGTCGCGCGACTTCTCGAGCGCCACCGCGCTCATCGGCTGCGGCTGCCACGATTCGACGTAGTCGCCCGCGACCTGCACGTGGCCGACCGGCTCGCAGAAGTAGGTGCGCGTGCCGAGCGTCGCCGGGTCGATCGCGCGCACGGTCAGCTGCGTGATCTCGTATTCGAAATCGATGAAGCCCTCGACGATCACGCGGCCGTGGTTCACGCGCCCGCCCGCCATCGCGTAGTCCCACGCGGGCTTCACGTCGGCCTCGGTCTTCACGACCGACTGCCCCTTGCCCGACGACGACATCACGGGCTTCACGACGCACGGCATGCCGATCTTCGCGACGGCCGCGCTGAACGCTTCGAACGATTCCGCGAACGCATACGGCGACGTCGGCAGGCCGAGCTCCTCGGCCGCGAGCCGGCGGATTCCTTCGCGGTTCATCGTGAGCTGCGTCGCGCGCGCGGTCGGAATCACCTCGGCGAGACCGGCCGCCTCGATCGCCGCGAGCGCATCGGTCGCGATCGCCTCGATCTCGGGCACGATCAGGTGCGGGCGCTCGGCCTCGACGATCGCCCGCAGCGCGGCGGCGTCCGTCATGTCGATCACGTGCGCGCGATGCGCGACCTGATGGCCCGGCGCGTCCGGATAGCGGTCGACCGCGACGACTTCGACGCCGAGCCACTGCAACGCGATGATGACTTCCTTGCCGAGCTCGCCGGCGCCGAGCAGCATGACGCGCGTGGCCGAAGGTGAAAGCGGCGTACCGAGCCGCTGACCGATCTGCATGTGATTTCCCGCTTCTGGTGGAGGACGAAAACGGCTTCGATGTTAACATGCGCCACGGCACCGGTTTAGCGCGTTTCGCCGCGCCGGCGCCCGGCCGCGGGCGGCTCGCGGGCCGGCCGCGAACGTTTTCACGCGCGAAGTGTCGGCTCGCCTGCCGCGGGGCGGGTGCGTTACTCTTACGCCTTGATCAGAATCCGATGAGGAACGAGGCTCATGTCCCACCTGTTCGCAGCCGCACGCGCACGCACCGGCCTGCTTCGCCCGCTGCGCGCGCCGCTCTGCGCGTTGACGCTTGCCACGCTTCTCGCCGCCTGCGCGATGCCGACCCACCCCGATTCCGCCGCCCCCGCGCCCGACCCGTACAACCCGGCCGCCGTCCAGCTGCTCGACGATACGCGCTGGGAACTCACCAGCTGGCTGAACGCCGACGGCACGCCGCGCACGGTCCCGCACGGCGACAACGGCGAGCCGATCAAGCTCGCGCTGTCGACCGAATCGGGCATCCGGCGCGCCAGCGGGTTCTCGGGCTGCAACCGCTACATGGGCACCTACGCGATCAAGAACGGCCTGCTGAGCTTCGGGCCGCTCGCCGGCACGCGGATGGCCTGCCCGAATACGCTCGGCGGCCAGCTCGAGCACGCGTACCTCGACGCGCTCGCGCACATCGAGAAGACCGGCGTGCAGATGCGCGAGCCGCAGCAATTGCAGATCGTGACCGATGCCGGCGCAACGCTGACCTTCACGCACCGGAGCCCCTGATGCATGGTGCGCGCGAAGGCCGACCGACCGCCTTCGCGTTGCGCGCCACACGCGTGTGCCGGGCACACGCGTCGCGCGGCGTGAATCGAGTTCACGCCGCGTTAGAGTCTTGTCCGCCGGCCGGTTAAACTCGGCGGGTCGCGCCCCGCGCGCCCCTCCCCACTCCTGTTTCAAAGCATGCACACGGTTGTCTTCGGCTGGTTCGGCATCTCCGCCGTCTGGTTCCTCCTTCTCTTCGGGCGTCTCGTGCAGGCAATGCTGCCCGGCGGCGGCGGGCTCGCCGGCCGCGGCTCGATCCGCCTGTGGCTCGGCTTCGCCGCGGTCTTCGTTGCAAGCTGCACGCTGACGAGCGCGCTGTCGGGCCCCGACACGAACGCGCTCGGCCATGCATTCTCGGCGGGCTTCGCGCGCGTGCTCGGCCCGATCGGCACGCCGGTCGCGATGGTCGTGCTGTTCTTCGCCGGGCTGCCCTGGCTGACCGGCATCGGCTGGCGGCAGTTCGCCGCCTGGGTCGACACGTCGTTCGGCGTCAAGCTGTCGCGCGACGGCGGCGACGACGACGCGCGCGGCATCGCCGACCTGCCGCGCAGCGCGCTACATCGCGACGACGACGTCGTGCAGCCGACCACCGCGCACACCGTCAACTCGATGGCGCCGCGCCAGAACGGCCGGTATTCGCGCCCGACGCTGTGGAAACCCGACCCGCAGGCGCGGCCGAAGCCGCGCAGCAAGACGCCCCCGCGTCCGCACGCGGAACCCGTCGCGCCGTCGGGCTGGTTGAAGCCGACCGCGACCCAGCGCGTGCCGGCGCCGCCCGCGCCGATTCCGACCAGCGCGATGCCGCCCCCCACGGCCGGCAGCACCGCCAGCCTCGCGCGCGCGGCGGCGAACGCGCAAGTGCCGCGCCCCGATCCAGCCCCGCTTCCTGTCGGATTCGAACCCGTCCGCCCGCGGCCGACTGCTGCGCGACCGGCCACCGCTGCGTTGAAGCAGACGGCTCCGCGCGCCACGGTCACGCCGCGGCCAGCAAGCGCACAGCCGCCCCGCCCGACCGTACGCCCGGCCGCAGGAACAGCCGCGGCCGGCCTGCCGCCGGACACGGCGCGACGCCGCCCGTCGCCGCAAACGCCGGCGCGCGCGCCGCTCTATGCGTGGACGGAAAAGCCCGCGGCGCCGATCACGCCGGCACCGAGCGTGCACGACACGCTGCGCTCGATCGAGGCCAGCACCGCGCAATGGGCGACGCTGAGTGGTGCGCAGTCGGACGCAGCGCATGCGGCTGCCGCAGCCGCAGCCGCAGCCGTGGCCGGTGTAGCCGCGGCAGCAGGCAGCGTTGCCGCGCCGGTATCGGCGGCCGTGTCGAACGGGTTCGTCTCCGCAACGCACGACCTCTCAGCCCATGACGCCGGCGTTCCGGTCGAACACGATGCGGCGCCTGCGTACGACGACAGCGCGCCGATCGTGCTGGATGCGTTCGTGCCGGCAGAGCCCGGCATCCACACTCCGGTTGCCGATTTGGGCACCACGGCGTTCGACGACGCGGCACCGCACGCGCTGTCGAATACCGCCATCGACAATGCCGCGTTTTCGCATCACGCCGGCGACGAGATTCGTTACGTCGACGATGCGCCCGCCGCGCCGGCATTCGGGATCGCGCCCGCGCCATCGTTCGACGCGCCCATCGACCTCGCGCCGTGGGAAGACCTCACCAGCCAGCCGGTTTCCGCATTCGACATATCGACCCGGAACCCGATCGCTGCGTCGCTGGCGGACGCGACGGGATCGGAGCCGGCCAATGTCGCCTCCGCGCAACCGGAAGACGAAGCGGTTCACGATGTCGTCGCAAGCACGCCGGCTGCGTCCATCGATACCGACAACTGGTACGACGCGCAACCGGCTCCTGCAATCGATCGCACTGCATCTGCCTGCGTGCCGCAGGGCGCTGCCGATGCGGACACCGACGCAAAACCCGCCGGGGGCATCGCTCCGTTTGCCGCCCTCCCCTCGTCGTCGATCGCCGGAACCGCGGCGCGTGCAATGTCCGAGGTCGCGCCGCTTGCGACAACGTCGGCACTGGCTGCATCGAATACCGCACCGGTAGTCGCCAGACCGGACGCGGCGGAGCGTGCAGCGCCGCTGTCGGCAATCGCCCAGCGCACCGTGCCCGTGACGGATTGGGTGCGGACGCCGTCGATTCCGCCGACGGTGCACCCTGCAACGACAAATACCACCGTCTCCGCGGAATTGCCGAAAGCGTCGGCAGCTCAACCGTTTGCCGCCGCACCGACGGCTCCGGCCGCCGCTGCGGCGACGCCGGCCGGTGTCACGGGCATGACTTACGGTTCGCTCTCCCTCGCATCGACTCCCGCATCGACCGTTGCGCCCGCCGCGACGCCGTCGACGACCGGCATATCGGGTTCGACATCCGGTTCGACCGCGCCTGCGCCTGCGCCTGTAGCAATCACAACCACGACGTTCACAACGCCGCCCGCCCCTGCCGCATCGTCGGCAAGCTGGTCCGTATCGAATGTGTCCGGAACGCCGGCTGTCGCATCGACCGGAGCACCGCAGCCTGCAGCAACCGTTCCCGGCGCGGGCCTGTCCACGCCGGCGGCTGTCGCTGCCGTACCGACGATTCCCGTTGCCCCGCTGATCGGCGCAACCGCCACCATGGCAATCGAACCGGCCGCGCCGGCCGCAGCCGATGCAGCAGCCCCCGACGCCCCCACCCGCCCGCCGCGTCCGAACGCGTTTGAATTCCACGCACCCGCGTCGTTCAGCGTCGAACTGCCGACGCTCGACCTGCTCGAGCCCGCGTCCGACGACGTCGAAACGATCACCGACGAACACCTCGCCCAGACGGCGCAGGTGATCGAACAACGGCTGCAGGAATTCAAGGTGCCGGTGACGGTCGTCGGCGCATCGGCCGGCCCCGTGATCACGCGCTTCGAGATCGAACCCGCGCTCGGCGTGCGCGGCAGCCAGATCGTCGGCCTGATGAAGGACCTGTCGCGCGGCCTCGGCCTCACGTCGGTCCGCGTCGTCGAGACGATTCCCGGCAAGACCTGCATGGGCCTCGAACTGCCGAACGCGAAGCGCCAGATGATCCGTCTGTCGGAGATCATCGAGTCGCGCCAGTACCAGCACTCGACGTCGCAACTGACGATCGCAATGGGCAAGGACATCACGGGCCACCCGGTCGTCACCGATCTCGCGAAGGCGCCGCACATGCTCGTCGCGGGCACGACGGGCTCGGGCAAGTCGGTCGCGATCAACGCGATGATCCTGTCGCTGCTGTACAAGGCGACGCCCGAGGACGTGCGGCTCATCATGATCGATCCGAAGATGCTGGAGCTGTCGGTCTACGAAGGCATCCCGCACCTTCTCGCGCCGGTCGTCACCGACATGAAGCTCGCGGCGAACGCGCTGAACTGGTGCGTCGGAGAAATGGAGAAGCGCTACCGGCTGATGTCGGCCGTCGGCGTGCGCAACCTCGCGGGCTTCAACCAGAAGATCCGCGATGCGGAAGCGAAGGAAAAGAAGATCGGCAACCCGTTCTCGCTGACGCCCGAGGATCCCGAGCCGCTGTCGAAGCTGCCGCTGATCGTCGTCGTGATCGACGAGCTGGCCGACCTGATGATGGTCGCCGGCAAGAAGATCGAAGAGCTGATCGCGCGCCTCGCGCAGAAAGCGCGCGCAGCCGGCATCCACCTGATCCTCGCGACGCAGCGTCCGTCCGTCGACGTGATCACGGGTCTCATCAAGGCGAATATCCCGACGCGCGTCGCGTTCCAGGTGTCGTCGAAGATCGACTCGCGCACGATCCTCGACCAGATGGGCGCCGAATCGCTGCTCGGGATGGGCGACATGCTGTTCCTGCCGCCGGGCACGGGTTATCCACAGCGCGTGCACGGCGCGTTCGTCGCCGACGAGGAAGTGCACCGGATCGTCGAGTACCTGAAGCAGTTCGGCGAGCCGCAGTACGAGGAAGGGATCCTCGACGGCCCGGCCGCCGACGGCGCGACGCAGGACCTGTTCGGCGAAGCGCCGGACGCGGAAGCCGATCCGCTGTACGACGAAGCCGTTGCGTTCGTCGTGCGCACGCGGCGCGCGTCGATCTCGTCGGTGCAGCGGCAGTTGCGCATCGGCTACAACCGCGCCGCGCGCCTCGTCGAGCAAATGGAGGCGGCCGGGCTCGTATCGGCGATGGGTATCAACGGCAGCCGCGAAGTGCTCGTGCCGGCCGCGGCCGACTGAGCGCGGCGGCCGGTGGGCCGCCACCAACCGATGCGGGCGCACCGGAAAACCGACCGCCCCGAAAAACCAAGGGCGCTGCATCGGCAGCGCCCTGTTTCATTTTTACTGCATCGGCACCAGCTTGAAGTCGACCGGCTTGCCGACCGCGACCTTCTGCGGATTCGGGCCGAGCTGCCCCGTTTCGGCATCGCGGCGGAACACGTAGAACGTGTCGCTGTCCTGGTTGCCGACGATCAGCCACTTGCCGGTCGGATCGATCAGGAACTCGCGCGGCGTCTTGCCGAGACTCGACTGCCGGCCGACATGCTTCAGCCGGCCATCGGCCTTGTTCACCGCGTAGATCACGATGTCGTTCGCGTCGCCGCGGTTGCTCACGTACAGGAAGCGGCCGTCCGGCGACAGGTGGATCGCGCCGCCGCCGACCTTGCCCTTGAAGCCCGGCGCCGTCATCGGCAAGGTTTCGACCGGCGTCAGCTTGCCGTCGCGGTAGCCGAACACCTCGACCGACGCGTTGAGCTCGCTCGTCACGTACGCGAACCGGCCGTCGGCGCCGAACACCATGTGACGCGGGCCCGAGCCGGCCTTTACCGGCGTGTAGCGCGTGTCGGTCGGGCTGATCAGCCCGCGGCTGCCGTCCACCGTATAGCGGTAGCCGTAGATCTTGTCCGCGCCGAGATCCTGCACGAACAGGTAATGGCCGTCCGGCGAAAACACCGTCGAGTGCACGTGCGCGCCGTCCTGGCGGCCCTTCACGGGCCCCGTGCCTTCGTGATGCACGGTCAGCACGGCCTGGCCGACCGCGCCGTCGTCGCGCAGCGGAAACACCGCGAAGCTGCCGCCCGGATCCGCCGCGACCGAATAGTTGGCCGTCACGAGCGTCTTGCCGTCCGGCGACAGCGCGAGATAGCAAGGATCGTTCCCTTCCGACGACACGCGGTCGATGAAGGTCAGCGCGCCCGTCTTCGCGTCGAAGCGGAATGCGCTGACGCCGCCGCGCTGCGTCGCCGGCCCGTTGTCGCCGGGTAGTTCGTTGACTGCGTAGACGGTGCGACCGTCGCGGCTCGGCAACAGGTACGACGGATTCACGGTCTTCGCCGACGACACGGGCGCGACGCTGCCGGTCCTGGTATCGAAGCGGTAAACATAGATCCCGTCGCTGCCGCCGCCCGTATAGGTGCCGACGAGCAGGTTGTAGACGCCGTCGGCCGGTGCGGGCGATTGCTGCGCAAATGCGTGGGTCGCGGACAGGGAAAGCACGATCGCGAAACCTTTCATCCAGTGAGCGAGCCTAAGCGGGAACCCTCGTGTCGAAGCGCGTGCGTCACGCTCGCGTAAACGGCTGGGCATTGAATCCTCCTTGCATCGAGTCGCTTCAAGTGTTGAGATAGGACGAAACGCCGGCCGTTCATGCGCTCCTCCGCCCGGCCGAGTATACGGGGCGGGGCGCCGGCACGTGAAGCCCGGCGGCGGCCGCCCGCATTGTGAACGCGATACCCAAGGAACGCCTGCCCATGCCTGCCCTGATCGAAGACTACGCCCTCGTCGGCGACGGCCATACCGCCGCGCTGATCGCAAAAGACGGCTCCGTCGACTGGCTGTGCTGGCCCCGCTTCGATTCGGGCGCCTGTTTCGCGGCGCTCATCGGCACGCCCGAGCACGGCCGCTGGCTGCTCGCTCCGGCCGCCGACGCCGCGATCACGCACACGACACGCCGCTATCGCGGCGACACGCTGATTCTCGAAACCGATTACGAAAGCGCCGACGGCGCCGTCACCGTGATCGACTTCATGCCGCCCGGCAACGGCTGGTCCGAACTCGTGCGGATCGTCGTCGGCCGCCACGGCACGATGAAGATGCGCATGGAGCTCGTGTTGCGCTTCGACTACGGTTTCTCGATCCCGTGGGTTACGCAGCTGACCCGCGAGGATGGCATGAAGGCGATCGCCGGCCCCGACACCGTCGTGCTGCGCACGCCGGTGCCGCTCACCGGCAAGAACCTCCATACGCTCGCGGAATTCACGGTGAGCGCCGACGAGCGCGTGCCGTTCTCGCTCAGCTACGCGGCGTCGCACATGCGGCTGCCGCCCGCGCGCGATTCCCTATCGATGCTCGCGCGCACCGAGAATTACTGGCTCGAATGGTCGGGCCGCTGCCAGGTGCAGGGCCGCTACGCGGCCGCCGTGCGCCGTTCGCTGATCACGCTGAAGGCGCTCGCGTACGAGCCGACCGGCGGCATCGTCGCGGCACCGACCACGTCACTGCCCGAGAAAATCGGCGGCAACCGCAACTGGGACTACCGCTACTGCTGGCTGCGCGACGCGACGATCACGCTGCTCGCGCTGATGCGCGGCGGTTACTACGACGAGGCGCGCGCGTGGCGCACGTGGCTCGGCCGCGTGATGGCCGGTTCGCCCGAGCAGATCCAGATCATGTACGGGATCGCCGGCGAGCGCCGGCTGCCGGAAATGGAGCTCGACTGGCTGCCCGGCTATCAGGACTCTAAGCCGGTACGCGTCGGCAACGGCGCCGCGAACCAGCTTCAGCTCGACGTGTTCGGCGAGGTGATGGCCGCGCTGCACCTCGCGCGCGTGGGCGGCCTGCAGGCCGACGACACGGTCTGGTCCGTGCAGTGTGCGCTGCTCGACCATCTCGAAAAGATCTGGCAGGAGTCCGACGAGGGGATCTGGGAAACCCGCGGCGGCCGCCGCCATTTCACGTTCTCGAAGGTGATGGCGTGGGTCGCGTTCGACCGCGCGATCAAGTCGGCGGAGATGTTCCGGCTGCCCGGCTCGCTCGACCGCTGGCGCGCGCTGCGCGAGCAGATCCATGCAGACGTCTGCGACAACGCATGGCACAAAGGCAAGCAGGCGTTCGCGCAGAGCTACGGCAGCGACGAACTCGACGCGAGCGTGCTGCTGATGCCGTTGCTCGGCTTCCTGCCGCCGGAAGACCCGCGCATCGTCGGCACGGTGGAAGCGATCGAGCGGGAATTGCTGCACGACGGCCTCGTGATGCGCTACCGCACGACCGAGTACGACGACGGCCTGCCGCCCGGCGAAGGCACGTTTCTCGCATGCAGCTTCTGGCTGGTCGACAACTACGCGCTGCTCGGCCGGATCGACGACGCGCACCGGCTGTTCAGCCGGCTGCTCTCGCTATCGAACGACCTCGGGCTGCTCGCGGAGGAGTACGATCCGGTCGAGGGGCGGCTCGTCGGCAACTTCCCGCAGGCGTTCTCGCACGTGGCGCTGGTGCACACGGCGATGAACCTGATGCACCACGAAGAGGCAATGGCACGCGCGGCCGGCCAGCCCTCACCTGCCGTGGCGACGGGGCGCTGAGCGGCGCGCGGGCGGCTTGTTCAGAGAACGTCAAATCGCAACATTTTGATGAAAAACGGGGGAAATGTTGCATTGCACCAACCATCGTTGTCCGATATGATCGACGAGATTGTCCGGCCGCATTGCAACATGGCCGGCCGCTGACCCACACGGCACGCCGCGACGCTCCACGCCGCCCTTGCGCACCGTCCCCCACGCGGGAGTAGTCTGCATGCTTTACCAACTGCATGAATTCCAGCGGGCCATGCTGAGCCCGCTTACGGCCTGGGCCCAGGCCGCCTCCAAGTCGTTCGCCAATCCGTCCAGCCCGTTCTCGCTGATGCCGGGCGCGCCGCGCATGGCGGCCGCCTACGAGCTGATGTACCGGCTCGGCAAGGATTACGAGAAGCCCGAATTCAACCTTCACCAGATCGTCAAGGACGGCCACAACATTCCGATCGTCGAGCAGACGATCGTCGAGAAGCCGTTCTGCCGGCTGCTGCGTTTCAAGCGCTATTCGGACGACGCCGACGCCGTCACGCAACTGAAGGACGAGCCGGTCGTGCTGGTCTGCGCGCCGCTGTCGGGCCACCACTCGACGCTGCTGCGCGACACGGTGCGCACGCTGCTGCAGGATCACAAGGTCTACATCACCGACTGGATCGACGCGCGGATGGTGCCGGTCGAGACCGGCCCATTCCACCTGCACGACTACATCGCGTATATCCAGGAGTTCATCCGTCACATCGGCGCGCGCAACCTGCACGTGATCTCGGTGTGCCAGCCAACGGTGCCGGTGCTCGCGGCGATCTCGCTGATGGCGAGCCGTGGCGAGGATACGCCGCTCACGATGACGATGATGGGCGGCCCGATCGACGCGCGCCGCAGCCCGACGTCGGTGAATTCGCTCGCGACGCAGCACTCCACCGCGTGGTTCGAGAACAACGTGATCCACACGGTGCCCGCGAACTATCCGGGTGAAGGCCGTCAGGTATATCCGGGCTTCCTGCAGCACACGGGCTTCGTCGCGATGAACCCGGAACGGCACGCGCAATCGCACTGGGATTTCTACCAGAGCCTGCTGCGCGGCGACGAGGAAGACGCCGAGGCGCACCGCAATTTCTACGACGAATACAACGCGGTGCTCGACATGGCTGCGGAGTATTACCTCGAAACGATCCGCGTCGTGTTCCAGGAATTCCGGCTGGCCGAAGGCACGTGGGATGTCGGAGGCGAGCGCGTGCGTCCGCAGGACATCCACCACACCGCGCTGATGACGATCGAGGGCGAACTCGACGACATCTCGGGCAGCGGCCAGACGCACGTCGCGCACGAGCTGTGCACGGGCATCCCGCAAGACCAGCGCCGCAGCCTGACCGCCGAGAAGTGCGGTCACTACGGGATCTTCTCGGGCCGCCGCTGGCGCACGATCATCTACCCGCAACTGCGCGACTTCATCCGCGAGCATGCGCCGGAGCCGAAGCACGGCGCGACGAAGGATCTCCCGGATGCGCCGGCGGCCACGACGCTCGTCGCCGTGCCGGCCAACAACGCGCAGGTCGAAACGGCGCGGGCCACCGCGGCGAAGCGCCCGCGCGCGAAGGCACCGGCCACGGCCGCCGCCCCCGCCAAGGCCGCACCGGCCGCGAAGCGCGCAGGCAGCAGCGCGCGCGCAAAGACCGTTCGCGCGCGCAAAGCCGCCTGACGCACCGCGTTCCGACGAAAAAACGCCGCCGTTGCCTGCGCACGGCGGCGTTTTTGCATCCGGCGGCCGCTTGTCGGCGCCTCAGCGCCGCAGCAGATACGCGAGCAGTACCTCGGTGTTCATCCGGACCATCTCCGCGCGCTCGTCGGTGTCGGTGAAGTCGCGACCGAGCGTCGCGGCCAGCGTGAAGCGGTTCGACACGATGTAGTAGCCGAGCCCCGACAGCGTCACGTAGAAGCGCAGCGGATCGACATCGCCGCGGAACAGCCCGGCCTTCTGGCCGCGCATCAGCACGTTGCCGAGCTTCGCGACGATCGGCGACATCATCTCGCGGATCCGCGTCGACTTGTGCAGGTAGCGCGCTTCGTGCAGGTTCTCGTTGTTGATGAGCCTGAGCAGCTCCGGATGGTCGCGGTAGTAGTCCCAAACGAAATGCGCGAGCCGCGTGACGGCTTCGACCGGCGCGACGCCGTCGAGATCGAGCACGCGCTCGGCCTCGGTCAGCGCGGAGAACGCGTGTTCGAGCACGGCCGTAAACAGCTGCTCCTTGCTGCCGAAGTAGTAATAGAGCATGCGCTCGTTGGTTTCGGCCCGGCGCGCGATCTGGTCGACGCGCGCACCGAACAGCCCTCCACTCGCGAACTCTTCGGCTGCCGCCATCAGGATGCGGCGGCGCGTACCTTCAGGATCTCTTTTGATTTTTGGCTGATTCATGGTGGCGTTTTGCTATGTGAGCCGCGTGATCCGGACCGGCACCCCCACCGCCTCGGCGCCGGCCGCCCTGGAACGGGCGCACCGCGTGCGGCCGCCCTCCTGCTGAGCCCCTGCAAAAAAGCGGTTCGATTATGCGCACAGACGGCGTCCAGCGCAATGCGGGAAATCGGCGATAATCGAGCTTTGGCAAACCTTTCCGGCCGCGCCCGCCGCGGCCGAGAGCCATTCAGCGCCGCTGCGCCCGTTGTCACCGTGACCGACTCCAAAACACTCGCAGATCGCATCGAAGATCTGCTTCCCCAGACGCAATGCACGAAGTGCGGCTATAACGGCTGCCGTCCGTACGCCGAGGCAATCGCCGCCGGCGACGCGAACTACAACCAGTGCCCGCCCGGCGGCGCCGAAGGCATCGCGCGCCTTTCGAGCCTGCTCGGCAAGCCGGTGATTCCGCTGAACCCCGTCAACGGCAGCGAGCATCCGCGCGCCGTCGCATTCATCGACGAAAACCTTTGCATCGGCTGCACGCTGTGCATGCAGGCGTGCCCGGTCGACGCGATCGTCGGCGCACCGAAGCAGATGCACACGATCGTCGAGTCGCTGTGCACGGGCTGCGACCTGTGCGTGCCGCCTTGCCCCGTCGACTGCATCGCGATGGTGCCCGTGACCGGCGATCGCACGGGCTGGGACGCGTGGTCGCAGGAACAGGCGGATGCCGCACGCGAACGCCATGACCTCCGGCTCGCCCGTCAGCGCCGCGAACGCGAGGCCGCCGAAGCTCGCGCGGCCGCACGCCGCGCAGCCAGTGCCGCGAAGCCGGCCGCAGGACAACCCGCGACACCACCTGGTCCGCAGCCCGGCGCGCCGGCCGCCGCACCGGCCGCCGACGACGCCGACGCGAAGAAACGCGCGATCATCGCCGCCGCGCTCGAACGTGCGCGCAAGAAGAAGGAAGAACTGGCCGGGCTGGATGCCGGGCCGAAGAACACCGAAGGCGTGAGCGCGGCCGTCCAGGCGCAGATCGACGCGGCCGAGGCTCGCCGCAAGCGGCTCGCCGAACAGCAGGCGCAGCGTGACGCCGAAGCCGCAGCGCCGGGCAGCAACGACGGCGACACTGGCAACGACGACAGCAACGACGACAAAGGCGGCCCGTCCGCGCCGCCCGACCAGAACGCTCCATGAACGCCAGCAAACGACACGCGATCTACGAAACACTGCAGAGCCTCAATCCGCATCCGACCACCGAGCTCGAATACACGACGCCGTTCGAGCTGCTGATCGCCGTGATGCTGTCCGCGCAGGCGACCGACGTGTCGGTCAACAAGGCAATGCGGAAAATGTTTCCGGTTGCAAACACCCCGCGACAAATCGTCGCACTCGGTGAGGAAGGCGTCGCCGAGTACATCAAGACGATCGGTCTCTACCGGACCAAGGCGAAGAACGTGATCGCGGCGTGCCGGATCCTGCTCGATCGCTACGACGGCGAGGTGCCGGCCGATCGCGAAGCGCTCGAAAGCCTGCCGGGCGTCGGCCGCAAGACCGCGAACGTCGTGCTGAACACCGCGTTCGGCGAGCCGACGATCGCGGTCGACACGCATATCTTCCGTGTCGCGAATCGCACGGGGCTCGCACCGGGCAAGGACGTGCGGGCCGTCGAGGCCGCACTCGAGAAGTTCACGCCGAAGGAATTCCTGCAGGACGCGCATCACTGGCTGATCCTGCACGGGCGCTATGTGTGCAAGGCCCGCAAGCCCGAATGCTGGCACTGCGCGATCGAGCCGCTGTGCGAATTCAGGCCCAAGACGCCGCCGCCCAACGAGTAAGCGTCAGGCACGACACCGTGCCGGCCGATCGAATCGGCCCGGCGCAGCCCGCTCCGCAAGCCCTGTCGTGGCGCACGCGGCTTTCCCCTCCCCGACTACGCGTTGGACGTCGCGGTGGCATCGTCGGCCGCCGCACCGCCCGCGCGCACGAGCGCCAGCACGGCCGCGAGGATCGCAACGCCGCCCGCCCATTGCAGCGGCGACAGCGCTTCACCGAACAGCAGCGCCGCGAGCGCGACCGTCACGACCGGTTCGAGCGTCGACAGCATCGACGTGCGCGCGGCCCCGAGCCGCTCGAGCCCGGCGAAGAACGCGAGCATCGCCGCGACCGTCGATACGAGCGCGATCGCGAGCATCGACGCCCAGCCGCCGGCCGTCGCGGGCCAGCGCGGCGGCGCACCGAACGCGGCCGTCCGGACGACCGCTATCGCCACCAGCGTCGCGGTTGCCGACAGGCAGATGATCGCGGTGGTCGCGAGCGGATCGACGCCGCGCGTCGCCTTCGTGCCGCCGACGATGTACAGCGAATAGATCACCGCGGCGGCCAGCGCGAGCGCGATCCCGAGCGGCTCGCCGTGCCCGCCGCCGACCATCAGCGCCGAACCCGCGACGCACAGCACCAGCGCGACGGCCTTCGCACGCGTGAGGCGCTCGCCGAGCCACCACGCGGCCAGCAGCGTGACGAAGGCCGGATACAGGTACAGCAGCAGCGCGACGAGGCTCGCCTGCGCGTGCTGCAGCGCGCTGAAATAACAGAATGACTGCCCGACATAGCCGAGCGCGCCCATCGCCACGAGCGGCGCGAGCGCGCGCCCGCGCGGCCATGCGACGCGGCGGTGCCGCGCGATCGCGGCGAGCACCGCGCCGCCGATCGCAAAGCGCACGATCAGCAGCCCGAGCACGTCGACACCGGCCGCATACGCGTAGCGGCCGAAGATCGCCATCGCGCCGAACGCGGCGGCGGACAGCGCGACGTAGAGCGTGCCCTGCAGGGCGGCGGACGATGAGCGGACGGTAGCGGTCATGACGGAGCGGGTGGGAACGGCGCGGCAACGGGAATCGTGCGAGTGTAGCGGCGCGGCGGCTGCGGGCCTAGCCCGCGCTTACCCCGCGCTTACTCGTTTCGCAGCCCCGGCGCGGGGCGGTCGCAACCGACCACCCCCGCGCACCCACGCCGCCAGGCCGGCCCCTCCGCCATCGCAGTCGCACCAACCGCTCCAGGCCGCCGCCAGCACCGTCCGCCGAGCCGGCGTACAATGCGCGACGCGGCATGACGCCGCCCGAATCACGACGTTCCCCCATCATGTTCAATCCAAGCCGCGACGAAGTGCGTCGCTTTTTCACCGAGACCTGGCGCAAGCAGCGCGCCGGCGAGATCCTGACGCCGCTGGAAGCGATAGCAGCCGACTGGATCGTCGAGCATCCCGAATACCACGCCGAACTCGCCGATGCCGACGGCGCGGCCGCGCGCGACTACACGCCCGAGGAAGGCCGCACGAATCCGTTCCTGCACCTGTCGATGCACCTCGCGATCAGCGAGCAGTTGTCGATCGACCAGCCGCCCGGCATCCGCGCCGCGCACGACAAGCTGGCGGCGAAGCTCGACTCGACCCACGACGCGCAGCACGCGATCATGGAATGCCTCGGCGAGACGATCTGGGAAGCGCAGCGCACGAACACGCCGCCCGATACCGACGCGTACCTGCAGCGCATCCTGCGCCGCGCGTCGCACGACTGAGCGCCGCGGCGCCGGGCCGCGGACAAAAAAATACCCCGCCTCGGCGGGGTATTTTTGCTGCGCGGGCCTGTCGGGCCCGTCGCGCTTACTTCTTGAACACGAGGTCGGTCTCTTTCAGCGACTCGATGTAGGACGCGATGTCCTTCATGTCGCTGACCGACAGGCTCTGCACCTGCGCCTGCATGATCGCGTTGTTGCGGCCGAGCAGCGGGTTCGTCAGGCCCATCTGGTACTGGCGCATCGCCCACACGAGGTAGTCGGCATGCTGGCCGGCGAGGCGCGGATATTCGGCGTTGATCGGCTTGTTCATCTGCGCGCCGTGGCAGGCGGCGCAGTTGTGCGATTCGACCAGTTCCTTGCCCTTCGTGGCGTCCGCCGCGTGCGCAGTACCGATCGCGAGGCCGGCCGCCAGTGCAACCGCCGCCGTCTTGAATGCGTTGTTCATGAATGCTCCTGTCCCGCCGGAGAGATCGGCGGCGCGCGCTTACTTGTAGGGATTGTCCTTCGAGTCGGCCTTCTGGGCGGCGTAGTAGGCCGCCAGATCCGCGATGTCCTGGTCCGTCAGCGAACCGGCGACGGCGTTCATCGACGGGAAGTGACGATCCTTCTTGCGGTAGGCCTTCAGCGCGTTCTCGAGGTATTGCTGGTTCTGGCCGCCAAGGACAGGCACCCGGTAGACCTCCGGGTACGCCGCGCGGTAGTCCTGGATGCCGTGGCAACCGATGCACATGGCGGCCTTGCTCGCCCCGTCCTTCGGGTTGCCGACCACACCGGCCGCCTGCGCGCTGCCCGCGAGCGCCACGAGCGCTGCGACAACGACGTGTTTGCCGACGAATTTGTTCATAGCTCTTGTAACCTAGCTTGAGGGGAAACTGGCGCCGAAGCGGCAACGGCCCGCGCCGTGTTGCTGATCGGATCGCCACGCAGGCCAAAAAAAACGGCCAGATTGTACCGCGTCGGCGGGGAACGCGTCCATAAGGCGCCCCGGTTCGCCCGGCCACAGCCCCGCAACGATACGCGGGCGCGGCCAAACCGGACAGCCCTTCTGACTTATACTGGGTTTTTTTCCGGATAAAGAAGAGCGCCGCCATGCGTTTCGAAGGGTCCTCGCACTACGTCGCCACCGACGATCTGAAGCTCGCGGTCAATGCCGCACTGACGCTGCAACGCCCGCTGCTGATCAAGGGCGAGCCCGGCACCGGCAAGACCATGCTCGCCGAGGAAGTGGCCGCCGCGCTCGACATGCCGCTGCTGCAGTGGCACATCAAGTCGACCACGAAAGCGCAGCAGGGCCTGTACGAATACGACGCCGTATCGCGGCTGCGCGACTCGCAGCTCGGCGACGCGCGTGTGAAGGATATCTCGAACTACATCGTCAAGGGCGTGCTGTGGCAGGCGTTCGACGCCGAGCACCCGAGCGTGCTGCTGATCGACGAGATCGACAAGGCCGACATCGAATTCCCGAACGACCTGCTGCGCGAACTCGACCGGATGGAATTCCACGTGTACGAGACGCGCGAGACCGTGCGCGCGAAGCACCGCCCGCTCGTCATCATCACGTCCAACAACGAGAAGGAATTGCCCGACGCGTTCCTGCGCCGCTGCTTCTTCCACTACATCCAGTTTCCCGACCC
Organism: Burkholderia pyrrocinia; assembly: GCF_003330765.1. Taxonomy (NCBI): domain Bacteria; kingdom Pseudomonadati; phylum Pseudomonadota; class Betaproteobacteria; order Burkholderiales; family Burkholderiaceae; genus Burkholderia; species Burkholderia pyrrocinia. The sequence goes on from NZ_CP024902.1 coordinate 2,677,812, forward strand.
GTCGACGATGCAGAAGATCGTCGCGGTTCACTTCCCGGACATCCGCGAGGAGCTGCTGCGCGCGGCGCTCGAGAGTTTCTTCGAGCTGCGCGGCGTGTCGGGCCTGAAGAAGAAGCCGTCGACGTCCGAGCTGCTCGACTGGCTGAAGCTGCTGCTCGCCGAGAACATCCCGGCCGACACGCTGCGCGGCGTGGACGCGAAGCAGATCGTACCGCCGCTCGCGGGCGCGCTGCTGAAGAACGAGCAGGACCTGAGCCTGCTCGAACGGCTCGTCTACATGAACCGGCACAACCGGTAATCCTCCCCCACCCGCGAAGGCCCGGCCATGCTGCTCAATTTCTTCTACGCGCTGCGCGCAGCCAAGCTGCCCGTCTCGGTGAAGGAATACCTGACGCTGCTCGAATCGCTGAAGGCCGGGCTGATCTCGCCGTCGATCGATGCGTTCTACTTCCTCGCGCGGATGACGCTCGTCAAGGACGAGCAGTACTTCGACAAGTTCGACCAGGCGTTCGGCGCGTATTTCCACGGCGTGTCCGCGCTGCCGTCCGAAGCGTTCGACATTCCGCTCGACTGGCTCGAGAAGCGCCTCGAGCGCGAGCTGTCGCCGGAGGAAAAGGCGCAGATCGAAGCGATGGGCGGGCTCGACAAGCTGATGGAGCGCTTGAAGGCACTGCTCGACGAGCAGAAGGAACGCCACGAAGGCGGCAACAAGTGGATCGGCACGGGCGGCACGTCGCCGTTCGGGCACGGCGGTTTCAACCCCGAAGGCGTGCGCATCGGCGGCCCGTCAAACGGCAACCGCACCGCGGTGAAGGTGTGGGAGGCGCGCGCGTACCGCGACTACGACGATTCGGTCGAGATCGGCACACGCAACATCAAGGTCGCGCTGCGGCGGCTGCGCCGCTTCGCGCGCGAGGGCGCCGCCGAAGAACTCGACCTGCCCGGCACGATCCACAGCACGGCCGCGAACGCGGGCTGGCTCGACCTGCGGATGGTGCCCGAGCGCCACAACAACGTGAAGGTGCTGATGCTGCTCGACGTCGGCGGCTCGATGGACGACCACATCAAGCGCACCGAAGAGCTGTTCTCGGCCGCGAAGGCCGAATTCAAGCACCTGGAATTCTTCTACTTCCACAACTGCGTGTACGACCACCTGTGGAAGAACAACCGCCGCCGCCACTCGGAACGCACCGCGACGTGGGACGTGCTGCACAAGTTCACGCCCGACTACAAGCTGATCTTCGTCGGCGACGCGACGATGAGCCCGTACGAAGTGCTGCAGCCCGGCGGTTCGGTCGAATACAACAACCCGGAAGCCGGCGCCGTGTGGCTGCGCCGCCTCGCCGACCAGTTCCCCCATCATGCATGGCTGAATCCCGAGCCCGAGCGGCTATGGGAATACCGGCAGTCGGTCGCGGTCATCCGCGACCTGCTCGGCCATCGCATGTATCCGCTCACGCTCGCGGGCCTCGAAACCGCGATGCGCGCACTCAGCAAGTAACGAAGCCAACCAGCAGACACGCAGGCCGCGTCCGGGCGGCCTCCCCCGGAGATAGCATGAACCCCTCGCCCACCGCGAGCGCTGGCCGCGCCGGCGGCCGCCGCTTTTTCGCCGACACGTCCGTCTCGGCGCTCGTCGCCGGCTTCGTCGCGATGATGACGGGCTACACGAGTTCGCTCGTGCTGATGTTCCAGGCCGGCCGCGCCGCGCACCTCACCGATGCGCAGATCTCGTCGTGGATCTGGGCGCTGTCGATCGGCATGGCGCTGACGACGATCGGCCTGTCGCTGCGCTTTCGCGCGCCCGTCGTCGTCGCGTGGTCGACGCCCGGCGCCGCGCTGCTGATCGCGTCGCTGCCCGGCGTGCCCTACGCCGAGGCGATCGGCGCGTTCGTCGTATGCGCGCTGCTCCTGACGGCCGTCGGCGTGAGCGGCCTGTTCGACACGCTGATGCGCCGGATTCCGGCCGGCATCGCCGCCGCGCTGCTGGCGGGCATCCTGTTCGAGATCGGCATCGAGATCTTCCGCGCCGCGCAGTTCCAGACCGCGCTCGTGCTCGCGATGTTCTTCACCTACCTGATCGTCAAGCGGCTCGCGCCGCGCTACGCGATCGTGACGACACTGATCGTCGGCACGGCGGCGGCCGGCGGCCTTGGCCTGCTCGACTTCAGTCATTTCCACATCGCGCTCGCGAAGCCCGTGTTCACGATGCCCGCGTTTTCGATCGCGTCGATCGTCAGCATCGGCATTCCGCTGTTCGTCGTCGCGATGGCGTCGCAGAACGTGCCGGGCATCGCGGTGCTGCGCGCGGACGGCTACCCGACGCCATCGTCGCCGCTGATCGCGACGACTGGCCTCGCGTCGCTGCTGCTCGCGCCGTTCGGCTCGCACGGCGTGAACCTCGCGGCGATCACGGCCGCGATCTGCACGGGCCCCGAAGCGCACGAGAATCACGCGAAGCGCTACACGGCCGCCGTGTGGTGCGGCACGTTCTACCTGGTCGCCGGCATCTTCGGCGCGACCATCGCCGCGCTGTTCGCGGCGCTGCCGAAGGCGCTCGTCGTGTCGGTCGCCGCGCTCGCGCTGTTCGGCTCGATCATGAGCGGGCTCGCGAACGCGATGCAGGACCTGAAGCAGCGCGAAGCCGCGCTCGTCACGTTCATGGTCACCGCGTCGGGCCTCACGCTGCTGTCGATCGGCTCGGCGTTCTGGGGGCTCGTCGCAGGGATCGTCACGCAGGTGATCCTGAACGCGCGGCGCCCCGCATGACGCGGCCGCCCGCGTGTTGCGGCGGCGCTCGGGCACGCCAAAACGTGCGCGACACGAATCGGGCCTAAAATGATGGATCGGAAGCGGCGCCCGGCGCCGCTTCGCTTCGCCGCCGCGCTCGCGCGGCCCGTGAGAACCCGGCGCCCCGCGCCCTTCTTCCGAATCGCCATGACTACCGCACTCGACCAGCTGAAACAGTACACGACCGTCGTCGCCGACACGGGCGACTTCCAGCAGCTTGCGCAATACAAGCCGCAGGACGCGACCACGAACCCGTCGCTGATCCTGAAGGCCGTCCAGAAGGATGCGTACAAGCCGATCCTCGAGAAAACCGTCCGCGATCATCGCAACGAAAGCACCGGCTTCATCATCGACCGCCTGCTGATCGCGTTCGGCACCGAGATCCTGAAGCTGATCCCGGGCCGCGTGTCGACCGAGGTCGACGCGCGCCTGTCGTTCGACGCGAAGCGCTCCGTCGACAAGGCGCACGAGCTCATCAAGCTGTATGAAGCCGCCGGCATCGGCCGCGAGCGGATCCTGATCAAGCTCGCGTCGACGTGGGAAGGCATCCGCGCGGCCGAGGTGCTGCAGAAGGAAGGGATCAAGTGCAACATGACCCTGCTTTTCTCGCTCGTACAGGCCGCCGCATGCGCGGACGCCGGCGCGCAGCTGATCTCGCCGTTCGTCGGCCGCATCTACGACTGGTACAAGAAGCAGGCGGGCGCGGAATGGGATGAAGCGAAGGACGGCGGCGCGAACGATCCGGGCGTGCAGTCGGTGCGCCGCATCTACACGTACTACAAGACGTTCGGCTACAAGACCGAAGTGATGGGCGCCAGCTTCCGCACGACCAGCCAGATCACCGAGCTCGCCGGCTGCGACCTGCTGACGATCAGTCCCGATTTGCTGCAGAAGCTGCATGACAGCAACGAGACGGTTTCGCGCAAGCTGTCGCCGGAATCGCTGCAGGACAAGCCGTCCGAGCGCGTCGCGATCGACGAGGCATCGTTCCGCTTCCAGCTGAACGACGAAGCGATGGCGACCGAAAAGCTCGCCGAAGGCATCCGCGTATTCGCCGCCGATGCGGTGAAGCTCGAGAAGCTGATCGACGCGCTGCGCTGAAGCGGGTTTCGCGTCAGCGGCTGTCAGCAACGCTGACAACAGCCGTCAGCAGACGCGCTGCAAACGGCCGCGAACCTTGCGTTCGCGGCCGTTTTATTTTTCATTCCATCGTCAAGCGCGCGCACTACAATCCACGTCACGGGTGCGCCGTCCGCCTCGCGGCATGCCCTTTCCCAGTCAATCTTGCACGACGCCGAACCCGCGCCGACGCGTTGGCTCGGCCCATCACAGGAGACAACGATGCAAGTTCAACCGTACCTGACGTTCTACGGTCGCGCCGACGAAGCCCTTCAGTTCTACGAAAAGGCGCTCGGTGCGAAGACGATGTTCAAGATGCAGTTCAAGGATGCGCCGCCGAATCCCGAACACCCGATCACGCCCGAGATGGCCGACAAGGTGATGCATGCGAGCTTCACGATCGGCGACTCGATGATCATGTGCTCGGACGGCGACTGCAGCCAGCCCGGCGGCACGCACGCCGGCTATTCGCTGTCGCTGAACCCGGCGACGGTCGAAGAAGGCCAGAAGCTGTTCAATGCGCTCGCCGACGGCGGCGAAGTGACGATGCCGTTCGGCAAGACGTTCTGGGCGCTCGGCTTCGGGATGGCGAAGGACCGTTTCGGCGTGCACTGGATGATCAACGTCGAGGACCTGTCGCAGCGCGAGGATCTCGCAAAGCGCGCGCAGGGCTGACGCCGAAAAAACGCCCGCCACCTCGCGGTGGCGGGCGTTTTCATTGCCGCGCGTCGTCCGTCTCAACCCTCGACAACGTCGAAATAGTCCTCCGGCCGCGTGCGATCCTCCGCATGCGCCATGCCCATCACGCGTACCAGCACGCTCACCGCCACCGATACCACCAGGTTCACGATCAGCGACCACACCGCCGCGTAGCCGGGAATCGCGAGGCCGAACAGGTGGATCGTGAAGATCGAGCTCGCGAGCTTCAGCGACACCGCCATCCACGTGCCGCACACGATGCCGGCCGCCCAGCCGGCCAGCAAGCCGCGATGGTCGAGCACGCGCGTGTAGAGGCCGAGCACGATCGCGGGCAGCGTCTGGATGATCCAGATCCCGCCGAGCAGTTGCAACTGGATCGCGTAGGTCAGCGGCAGCCCGAGGATGAACGCGACCGCGCCGACCTTCACGATCAGCGAAGTGAGCTTCGCGACGTGCGTCTCCTGGTCGTGCGTCATGTTGCGGTTCACGAACTCGCGGTGGATGTTGCGCGTATAGAGGTTCGCGGCCGCGATCGACATGATCGCCGCCGGCACCAGCGCGCCGATGCCGATCGCCGCGAACGCGACGCCGACGAACCATGACGGGAAATACTCGAGGAACAGCGCGGGCACCGCGAAGTTCGGGCCGAATGCCTTGAAGTACGGCGCGTACTGCGGCATGTCCTTCACGCCCGACGCGAGCGCCATGTAGCCGAGCAGCGCGAGCAGGCCGAGCACGAACGAGTACGCGGGCAGCATCGCCATGTTGCGGCGGATCGAGTTGCCGGACGACGACGACAGGATGGCCGTAACCGAGTGCGGATACAGGAACAGCGCGAGCGCCGAGCCGATCGCGAGCGTCACGTACGCGCTGTAGCCGTTCAGGCTCGCCGCGTCCGGCGCCTTCAGCAGCAGCTTCGCGGGCGGTACGCTCGCGAAGATGTGCCCGAAGCCGCCGAGCTTCGCCGGAATCACGATGACCGCCGCGGCGATCGTGATGTAGATCAGGATGTCCTTCACGATCGCGATCATCGCGGGCGCGCGCAGCCCCGACGTGTACGTGTACGCGGCGAGGATCGCGAACGCGATGATCAGCGGCAGGTCGCCGACGAAACCGGTCGTATCGAAGCCGAGCGCGCCGATCACCACTTCGATGCCGACGAGCTGCAGCGCGATGTACGGCATCGTCGCGAGGATGCCCGTCACCGCAATCGCGAGCGCGAGCATCCGGCTGCCGTAACGCGCGTTGACGAAGTCGGCGGCTGTCACGTAGCCGTGCCGCTTCGCGATGCTCCACAGCTTCGGGAACACGACGAACGCGAACGGATAGATCAGGATCGTGTACGGCAGCGCGAAGAAGCCCATCGCGCCGGCGCCGAACACGAGCGCGGGCACCGCGACGAACGTGTACGCCGTGTAGAGGTCGCCGCCGAGCAGGAACCACGTGACGATGGTGCCGAAGCGGCGTCCGCCGAGGCCCCATTCGTCGAGATGGGCGAGATCGCCGCGCCGCCAGTTCGCGGCCAGGAAGCCGATGATCGTGACGCCGATGAAAAGCAGGACGAAGACGAAGGTTGCGCCGAGATTCATCGTGCACCTCCCTGCGGGCCGCTCGCCTTCCATGCGTTCTTGGTCTTGAAATACACGAACGCGGTGATGATCGCGCTAATGAAGACCCAAAGCAGCTGGTACCAGTAGAAAAACGGAAAACCGAACCATTGCGGTTCGATCTTGCTGTACGACGGCACCCAGACCATCGCGATCAGCGGCAGCACCAGCAGCCAGAGCCAGCGCTTGGCGGCCCGGTTGGCGTCGGCATCGTGAGCCATGACGTCTCCTCATCTTTCCCGGTTATCGATCTTGTTGAGCGGGTACGGCGGCGAGAGGAGCGGCAAAACGGGTAAGCTGCGGCCCCCCTGGCTTCGCGCCAGTATAGAAGCCGCGAGCACGCGGTCAAGCGGGGGCGAACCCGAGGTGATCCGCCCCTTGTCGCGCGGTTGCACCGGCATGCCGCCGGTGCATGAAGCGTCAGATCGCGAACGAGGCGTCGCGTGCGCCGGTCGTTTCTTTCAAAGCTTTCACCCACTTGCGCGCGGGCAGCTTCAGCGTGTCCTCGATCAGCCTGGCGCGCACGTCGAGCTGCGCGAACGGCACATCGAGCGCGGGGCCCGAGAACGCGATCGCGATCCGGTTGCCGTCGTGCACCTCGGGCAGCGCGATCACGCGCTGATCAAACGCGGCGTTCAGGTGCTTCATGTTGCGCACGAAGCTCGGATGATCGCCGAACAGGTTGATCGTCGCGATGCCTGCGTCGGCGAGGCAGCCGCGCACCGCGCGGTAGAACCCGACGCTGTCGAGCACGGGGCCGCGCGCGGTCGCGTCGTACAGGTCGATCTGGATCGCGCCGGTCGTGCCGCGGTTGGCCGGATCGTTGACGAAATCCCACGCGTCGGCTTCGTGCACGGCGAGGCGCGCGTCGTCGGGCGGCAGCGCGAACATCGTGCGCGCGGCAACGATCACGGCCGGGTTCAGTTCGACGGCCTCGACCTTCGCGTGCGGCAGGAAGCGGTGCGCGAACTTGGTCAGCGCGCCGGTGCCTAGCCCGAGCTGGACGACCCGCTCGGGTGTTTCGAGGAACAGCAGCCACGCCATCATCTGTTGCGCGTATTCGAGCTCGATATGCAGCGGCTTCGAGATCCGCATCGCGCCCTGCACCCATTCGGTGCCGAAATGCAGGAAGCGTACGCCGCCCTCTTCGGAGAACGTGACGGGCGCGAAGCGCGGCTTGCGCGGTGCTTCGAGCACGGGCACATCGTCGTGTTCGTCGATTTCAGGGCGGCGCTTGACGCGCGGCGGCTGGAGTTTTTCGGAGCCGTTGTAGGCGGACGGCTTGGCGTGCTTGAACGCGCGCGCCTCGGCGGACGCGCGCTTGATCAGTCGGGTCATGTGTGAATCTCGCTCGGTGAAGCTGGTTTTGGCGGACGAGAGGATAGCATTGGCGGGAGGTGGCGGCTGTTGGAGACAGATCCACCGTTACGCTCCGTTGATCGGCCAACGTGCAACCACGCTCGGCGTGAACGATAATGCATCGCAACCGTGTTGGAGGAAGTTGCCTGATGAAGACCGCCATTTTTCCATCCATCCACGTCGAGCCGGAACTGCTCAGCGCTGCCGAACGCGTCCTGCGTGACGGCGAAACGCTGTCGAGCTTCGTCGAGCAATCAATCCGTGAAGGCATCGAGCGTCGACAGCTTCGAAGCGAGTTCATTGCACGCGGCCTGGCATCCCGCGACAGCGCAATGCACACGGGTCAGTATGTTTCGTCGTCCGACGTACTCGAACGGCTGGAACGCCGGCTCGATGCGATGCGTGACCGCCAGCGGCAAGCTCGCTGACTGAACGCCCGCGTCACAACCGTCAGACGACGAGGGACCACATGGCCTCGAACGACAAGAAGATCTGGTTTCCGGCCAAGCGCTACGGATGGGGATGGGGGTTGCCGATCGCGTGGCAGGGCTGGCTCGTGCTGCTGCTGTTCGTGATCGGGATCGTCGCGAGTGCGTGGCTGCTGCCACCGCACAAATCACCGTTCGCGTACGGCGCGTGCATTGTGGTGCTATCCGCAATGCTGATCGCCGTGTGCTGGATCAAGGGCGAGAAGCCCGGATGGAGATGGGGCAAGGACGATTGAGCGTCGGGAGCAATGCCCCTCCCCGGCGCTCATGCCAACGTCAGCCGCAAATCCCCCACCACTGCACCAGCTTCTGCTCGAACGACAGCATCGCATTCGCCGGGCTCGACGAAGGCAGCACCAGCGTCTCGTACCCGGCCGCGCCGATCACGTCGGCGAACCGCCCCGCCGTCTTGCCGTTGAAGCACACGCGCTTCAACAACGGCGCATGTTCGCGCAACGCATCGAAATCATTCGGCTTCGCATGGCGAATCGCCGAATCGAGACTCCCATCGCGATGACACGCGGCGAGCACGTCCCAGATGCCGATCCCGTGCGTCAGCACGCGTTCGAGCCGCGCGTCATACGCCAGCTCGTGCAACCCGTGCTCGCCGAGCACCGTGCCGAGCAAGCGCCAGAACTGATTGCGCGGATGCGCGTAGTACTGCGCGGCATCGAGCGACGCCTCGCCCGGAAAGCTGCCGAGGATCATCGTGTGCGTATTCGCCCCGACGATCGGCGGAAAACCCCGCAACATCACGCGTCCCCGCCGTACCCGCCCGTTCGCGGCCCATCGCCGTGCACCGCGAGATGCCGCCACAGCGCGGGCAGCATGCACTCCGTCACCATCAACGGCTCGCCGTGACGCTGGAACACCGAGCGCCGCGCAACGAACGCGTGCGGCGCGCGCACGCCGCCGAGTGCATGACTCGCGAGCGTGTACAGAGGATGACCGGCGATCACGCGCCGGCTGACGAGCGCCGAGCGCTCGACCTGCGGATCGCTGTACAACAGCTCGGCGAGCGGCCGCGTGCGCAGCCGCCGCATCGCCTGCCACACGCCCTTGCTCGCGGCGAGCGGCGCGAGGCTGTGCGCGGCGACGTACGGCGTGCCGTCGACCGACAGGATCACCTCGCGCACCCACATCGGCGCACGCGGCGCGCGCGCGACGGCCGCATGCTCGTCGAACCACGGACAGTCGACGGCCTCGCGCGTCACGCGTACGTTCACGCGGCCGAGCCGCGCGAGATGCGCGGTCAGCGATCCGCCGCGCGTCAGCCAGTCGCGCTGGTCGAGCGTGCAGCCGGGCCGCGGCGTCTCGCGCCAGCCGGCCTGACCGCCGTCGAATCGCATGCGCGCGTTCACGCGGCCCGTGACAGCAGCAGCGCGTTGGTCCGCTTCACGAAGCTCGCCGGATCGTCGAGCATGCCGCCCTCGGCCAGCAGCGCCTGATCGAACAGCAGATGGCACCAGTCGCCGAAATCGGCGCTGTCGGCCTTCAACTGCTTCACGAGCGCGTGCTCGGGATTGATCTCGAGGATCGGCTGCATCGCCGGCGCGTTCTGGCCGGCCGCCTTCAGCATCCGCTGCAGGTAGCCGCTCATGTCGTTGTCGTCCGCGACGAGGCACGACGGCGAATCGGTCAGGCGGAACGTGACGCGCACTTCCTTCACCCTGTCGCCGAGCGCTTCCTTCATCTTCTCGACGACCGGCTTGATCGCCTCGCCCGCTTCTTCCTGCGCCTTCTTCTCTGCGTCGTTCAGCTCGCCGAGATCGAGGTCGCCGCGCGCAACGCTCGCGAGCGGCTTGCCGTCGAATTCCTGCAGGAACGACAGCATCCATTCGTCGACGCGGTCGGTCAGCAGCAGCACCTCGACGCCCTTCTTGCGGAACACCTCGAGATGCGGGCTGTTCTTCGCGGCCTGCCATGCGTCGGCCGTCACGTAGTAGATCTTGCTCTGCTCGGGCTTCATGCGCGACACGTAGTCGGCAAGCGACACGTCCTGCGCATCGGTGTCGCCGTGCGTCGACGCGAAGCGCAGCAGCTTCGCGATGCGCTCGCGGTTCGCGTGATCCTCGCCGAGGCCTTCCTTCAGCACCTGGCCGAACGCGCCCCAGAACGTCTTGTACTGCTCCTTGCCGGCATCCTCTTCCGCGTTGGCAAGCTCTTCGAGCATCGACAGCGCGCGCTTCGTCACGCCTTCGCGGATCGCCTTCACGTCGCGGCTTTCCTGCAGGATCTCGCGCGACACGTTCAGCGGCAGGTCAGCCGAATCGACGACGCCCTTCACGAAGCGCAGGTATTGCGGCAGCAACTGCTCGGCGTCGTCCATGATGAACACGCGCTTCACGTACAGCTTCAGGCCGCCGCGATAATCGCGGTTCCACAGGTCGAACGGCGCGTGCGACGGCACGAACAGCAGTTGCGTGTATTCGCTGCGGCCCTCGACGCGGTTATGCGTCCACGTGAGCGGATCCTGGTGGTCGTGCGCGATGTGCTGGTAGAACTGCGTGTACTGCTCGTCGGTGATGTCGCTCTTCGAACGCGTCCACAGCGCACTCGCCTGGTTGACGGTCTCGTCCTCGTCCTTCAAGACCATCTCGCCCTTTTCCTGATCCCATTCTTCCTTCTGCATCAGGATCGGCAGCGCGATGTGGTCGGAGTACTTCTGGACGATCGACTGCAGGCGGTGCGACGACAGCAGCTCGTCCTCGCCTTCGCGCAGGTGCAGCGTGATGGTCGTGCCGCGCTGCGCGCGCTCGATCGCGTCGATCGTGAAATCGCCCTCGCCCGCGCTTTCCCAGCGCACGGCTTCGCTTGCCGGCAGCCCCGCGCGGCGCGTCTCGACGGTGATCTTGTCCGCGACGATGAAGCCCGAGTAGAAGCCGACGCCGAACTGGCCGATCAGCGCCGCATCCTTCTGCTGGTCGCCTGACAGCTTCGTGAAGAATTCCTTGGTGCCCGAACGCGCGATCGTGCCGAGGTTCGCGATCGCCTCGTCGCGGCTCATGCCGATGCCGTTGTCGTCGATCGTGATCGTGCGCGCGGCCTTGTCGTAGCCGATGCGGATACGCACGTTCGGATCGTTCTCGTACAGCGCGTTGTCCGCGAGCCCTTCGAATCGCAGCTTGTCGGCCGCATCGGACGCGTTCGACACCAGTTCGCGCAGGAAGATTTCCTTGTTGCTGTAGAGCGAATGAATCATCAGATGGAGGAGTTGCTTGACCTCTGCCTGAAAGCTCATCGTTTCGTGTGCCATGGATGCTGTTTCCTCTTACTTGAACTTGAATGATGTGACGCAGGCGCCCGGCGCGCGATGCCGGCAAGCCCGTGAAGGGCGACCGCCTGGCGCAAGCGGTTTGCGCGCGTATCTGGGGACGGCGCGCACGATTTCAAGGGCCGGCGTGCCCCGTCGCGTCACGGCGCCCGTCGCACGGCCGAGTCGATATAGCGCGCAAGCAACCCCGGCAGAGCCGGATCGCCGCAGTTCGCGACGTTGAAGCGCATCCACGTCGACGGCGATTGCTGCGGCGAGAACAGGCTGCCGGGCGTCAGCAGAAAGCCGGCTTCGTGCGCGACCGCCGCGAGCGCGTCCGAATCGACGCCGGTGTCGGCCCACAGGAACATCCCGGCCGCCGGCATCGTGAAGAGCCCGAGCCCCGTGCGCTCGAGCATCCGCGCGGTCTTGTCGCGCACGCCGTCGAGCCGCGCGCGCAGCCGCTCGACATGACGCCGGTAATGCCCTTCGGTCAGGATCTTGTAAAGCACGCGCTCGTTGAGCTCGGGCGTCGTCATCCCGACCAGCATCTTCTGGTCGGTGACCGCCTTCGCGATCTCCGGCGCGCACGCGACGTAGCCGACCCGCAGGTTCGCCGCGAGCGTCTTCGAATAGCTGCCGAGGTAGATCACGCGCTTCAGCTGGTCGAGGCTCGCGAGGCGCGTGGCCGGATAGCTCGGCGGGCACAGGTCGCCGTACACGTCGTCCTCGACGACGAGGAAGTCGTAGGCCTCCGCGAGCTTCAGGATCCGGAACGCCTGCGCGGCCGACAGCGACGTGCCGGTCGGGTTCTGCAGCACCGAGTTGATCACGAGCATCTTCGGCCGCCACATCTGCACAAGCGTCTCGAGCGTGTCGAGATCGGGGCCGTCCGGCGTGTACGGCATCCCGACGAGCTGCGCGCCCTGCGACGCGAAGCGGCCGAACATCTGGAACCAGGCCGGATCGCCGACGATCACCGCATCGCCGGGCCGCACGTAGATCCGCGAAATCAGGTCGATCGCCTGCGTGATCCCCGATACCAGCACGAGCTGGTCGGGCGTCGCGCCGATCTCGACCTCGGCGAGGCGCGTCTGCAGTTGCTGGCGCAGCGGCAGGAAGCCCTGCGCAGTGCCGAAGCCGAGCATCTGCGCGCCGGACTGGCGCCCGAGCGCGCGCAGCGCGCCGGTGATCAGCTCGCCGTCGAGCCAGCGGCCCGGCAGGTAGCCGAGACCGGGCCCCTTTTCCGGGCTGACGGTGTGCAGCATGTTGCGCAGCAGCCAGACGACGTCGATCGTGTTGTGCACGGGCGCGGCCTCGGACACGCGCGCCACGCTGTCGGCCGGCTGCGGGCCGGCCGTGCGTTCGCGCACGTAGAAGCCCGAGCCGCGCCGCGAGTCGAGGTAGCCCTGCGCGACGAGGCGCTCGTACGCCTCGACGACGGTGAAGCGCGACACGCTCTTGTCGAGCGCGAGCTTGCGGATCGACGGCATCCGCATGCCGGGCCGGAACACGCGCTCGTCGATGCGTCGCCGTGCCCACTGGACAAGCTGGTCGACGAGCGTCAGCGTGGCCGTATCGTGCGGCGCAGGAATCTGGGCAAGGGGAACGGTGGACATGGGGCGGCAACTCCAACTGTACCGAAGGCTATCGCGCCGATTGTACCGTTACTGTGCCGGTATCGACGATTACAGTTGACCGGAATGGCGACCGTGCGGCCGCCGTTCCGGCCCCGCTGCACCTGGAGCCGCGCCGGCCGGCCTGCGTCGCGGCCCGTGCGCCGGCCGGTCCGACAACCGCCCGGCACATCGCCCACCCACCATGACACTTTCGCTCCCCGACCGACGTTCATGCCAGCCCGCTCCCTGACACTCGACCATCTCGTGATCGCCGCGCGCACGCTCGACGACGGCGTGCGCCATGTCGCCGACGCGCTCGGCATCGAACCGGCCGGCGGCGGCCGGCACCCGCTGATGCGCACCCATAACGCGCTGTTCGGCGCATGGGGCGGGCTCTACCTCGAAGTGATCGCGATCGACCCCGACGCGCCCGGCCCGGACGACGCCGCTACGCCGCCGCGCGCGCGGCTGTTCGGGCTCGACGATCCGGCGATGCACGCACGGCTCGCGCAGGGCCCGTTTCTCGCGCACTGGGTGGCGCGCGTCGACCGCCCGCGCCAGCTCGCGCTGTGGCAAAGCCAGTACCCGGCCCGCATCCCGCCCGTGGTCGCGATGCGACGCGGCGACCTGAGCTGGGGCCTCACGGTGCCCGACGACGGCGCATTTCCCGCGTGGCAGGGTTCGGGCGACGGCCTCGTGCCGTCGCTGATTCAGTGGGACAGCCCGCGCCACCCGGCCGAATCGCTGCCGCCCGACAGCATCGCGCTGACAGCGCTCAAGGGCGCCCATCCGCGCGCGGCGCTCATCCGCGAGCAGCTCGACTGGCTCGGCGCCGCCCACCTGATCGACCTCGAATCCGCCGACGGCCCACCCGCGCTGGTCGCCGAATTCGACACGCCGCAGGGCCCGCGCACGCTGCGCTGAACGCCCCGCCGCCGCCCTCGATTACCCCAACCCTGCAATACGGAGACACCCACGACATGAATTCGCGCGAAACCCGGGGCATGCTGCTCGGCCTCATCGGCGTGATGATCTTCAGCCTGACGCTGCCGATGACGCGTATCGTCGTCTCCGAACTCAATCCGCTGCTCAACGGGCTCGGCCGCGCACTCGCCGCCGCCGTGCCGGCCGGCCTGCTGCTGTGGTGGCGCCGCGAGGCGCTGCCGACCCGCGCGCAACTGAAAAGCCTCGCGATCACGTCGGCCGGCGTGATCATCGCGTATCCGGTGTTCTCCGCATGGGCGATGAAATCGGTGCCGGCGTCGCACGGCGCGGTCGTCAACGGGCTGCAGCCGCTGTTCGTCGCGCTGTACGCGGCATGGCTGTCGCACGAGCGGCCGTCGAAGGCGTTCTGGGCCAGCGCGGTGGCGGGCAGCGCGCTCGTGATCGCGTTCGCGCTGCGCGACGGCGGCGGCACCGTGCAGGCCGGCGACGCGCTGATGCTCGTCGCGGTCGGCATCGGCGCGCTCGGCTATGCGGAAGGTGCGCGCCTCGCGCGCCAGATCGGCGGCTGGCAGGTGATCTGCTGGGCGCTCGTCGTGTCCGCGCCGTTCCTCGTGCTGCCGGTCGGCTGGCTCGCGTGGATGCAGCATGCCGCGCATCCGGGCCCGCTCGCGCTGCGTACCTGGCTCGCGTTCGACTACGTGACCCTCTTTTCGCAGTTCATCGGCTTTTTTGCGTGGTATGCGGGGCTCGCGATGGGCGGCATCGCGCGCGTCGGCCAGGTGCAACTGCTGCAGATTTTCTTCACGATCGCATTTTCCGCGCTGCTGTTCGGCGAAACGGTCACGTCGTCGACGTGGCTGTTCGCGGCCGCCGTGATCGCCACCGTGGTGCTCGGGCGCCGCTCGGCGGTCGCCACCACCGCGCAACCGGCTCGCGCCGGCTGAACAGGTGCGCCATAATGTTTGTTTTGCCTGATCGGTTTTGCCCACCCAGCCGCGAAGGCTCGATCGCGCTCGCGCTCGCCCACCCGGCAGCGTCGAAGCGATCCGCCCGAACGACCTTTCTTGACTGACCACGATATCCGAACGAGGAGACTATGAATCCGAGCGACCTGCATCCGCCGCACTGGCAGCTTTCCGAACGCGCCCGCAAGCTCACGAGCTCTGCGATCCGCGAGATCCTGAAGATCACGGAACGCCCCGAGGTCATCTCGTTCGCCGGCGGCCTGCCCGCCCCCTCGACGTTCCCGGCCGAACGCATGCGCGCCGCGGCCGATCGCGTGCTGCGCGATGCGCCGGCCGCCGCGCTCCAGTACAGCGCGACCGAAGGCTACCTGCCGCTGCGCGAGTGGATCGCCGAGCGCTACAGCGTGCGCGTGTCGCAGGTGCTGATCACGACCGGCTCGCAGCAGGCGCTCGACCTGCTCGGCAAGGCGCTCGTCGATCCGGGCAGCCCGATCCTCGTCGAAACCCCGACCTACCTCGGCGCGCTGCAATCGTTCTCGCTGTACGAGCCGCGCTACGTGCAGGTGCCGACCGACGAGCAGGGCCTGCTGCCGGAAGGCCTCACGCCCGAGCTCACGCAAGGCGCGCGCCTGCTGTACGCGCAGCCGAACTTCCAGAACCCGACCGGCCGCCGCCTGCCCGTCGAGCGCCGCCGCGCGCTCGCCGCGTTCGCGCAGACGAGCCCGTTCCCGGTGCTGGAAGACGATCCGTACGGCGCGCTCAACTACCAGGGCGAGCCGCTGCCGACGATGCTGTCGATGGCGCCCGACCACGTCGTGCACCTCGGCACGTTCTCGAAGGTGCTCGCACCGGGCCTGCGGATCGGCTACATCATTGCGCCCGAGGAACTCCACTTCAAGCTCGTGCAGGCCAAGCAGGCCACCGACCTGCACACACCGACGCTCACGCAGCGCATCGCGCACGAAGTGATCAAGGACGGTTTCCTCGACGAGCACATCCCGACGATCCGCGAGCTGTACAGCGCGCAATGCGACGCGATGCTCGGTTCGCTCGCGCGCCACATGCCGGAAGGCGTCACGTGGAACCGCCCGGAAGGCGGGATGTTCATCTGGGTGAACCTGCCCGCGCAGATCGACAGCATGAAGCTGCTCGCCGCGGCCGTCGACAACCACGTCGCCTTCGTGCCGGGCGCGCCGTTCTTCGCAGACAACGCGCAGCAGAACACGCTGCGCCTGTCGTTCGTGACGGTGCCGCCCGAGAAGATCGAGGAAGGCGTCGCGCGGCTCGGCAAGCTGCTGCGCGAGCGCCTCTGATCCCATTTTTCCTGTCACGACTCTCTACGAGGAATCGAACGCATGGCTAACGTCTACGACAAACTGAATTCGCTCGGCATCGAGCTCCCGACCGCCGGCGCACCGGCCGCCGCCTACGTGATGAGCGCGCAAAGCGGCAATACGGTCTACCTGTCGGGTCACATCGCGAAGAAGGACGGCAAGGTCTGGGCCGGCAAGCTCGGCGCGGATCTGCAGACGGAAGACGGCAAGGCGGCCGCACGCTCGATCGCGATCGACCTGCTCGCGACGCTGCACGCGCACACGGGCGACCTGAACAAGGTCACGCGCATCGTCAAGCTGATGAGCCTCGTGAACTCGACGCTCGACTTCACCGAGCAGCACATCGTGACGAACGGCGCGTCGGAACTGATCGCCGAAGTGTTCGGCGACGCGGGCAAGCACGCGCGCTCGGCATTCGGCGTCGCGCAGATCCCGCTCGGCGCGTGCGTCGAGATCGAGCTGATCGCCGAAGTCGCGTAACAGGCGCACCGCGATGCCCGGTCATCTCGTCCGCTTCAAGCAGGTCGACGTGTTCACGTCGGCGCCGTTCAAGGGCAACCCGCTCGCCGTGGTGTTCGACGCCGATTCGCTCGGCGACGACGACATGCTCGCGATCGCCCGCTGGACCAACCTGTCGGAAACGACGTTCGTCTGCACGCCGACCGATCCGGAAGCAGACTACCGCGTGCGGATCTTCACGACAGGCGGCGAGCTGCCGTTCGCCGGCCATCCGACGCTCGGCACCGCGCACGCGTTCCTGGAAAGCGGCGCGCGGCCGCGCACGCCGGGCCGGCTGATCCAGCAGTGCGGGGTCGGCCGGGTCGCGCTGCGCGAGCAGGCCGACGGCTGGGCGTTCGCCGCGCCGCCGGCGCGCGTCACGCCGCTCGACCGTTCGGACTACGCGGCGCTGGCTGCCGCGTTGCGGAGCGACGCGATCGATCCGGATGCCGAACCGTGCGCGGTCGACAACGGCGCGCCGTGGCTCGTCGTGCGGCTGACGTCGGCCGACGCGTGCGTCGGCCTGTCGCCCGATCCGGCCGCGCTGGCGGCGCTCACGCACCGCTACGGCACGCACGGCCTCGCGGCCTACGCGCCGCACGCCGAAGGCGGCCCCGCGACGTTCGAAATCCGCTGTCTGATGACGGGTGAAGCCTTCGGCATCGGCGAGGACCCCGTCACGGGCAGCGCGAACGCCGCGCTGGCCGGGCTGCTGACCCGCCAGCAGCGCCGCCCCGGCACGTCGTACACGGCCCGCCAGGGCACGGCGATCGGCCGCGACGGCCGTATCTTCGTCAGCTACGACGAAGACGGCACGACGTGGATCGGCGGCCACGCCGTCACGGTCGTCGACGGCACGTTCCGGTCGCCTGCCTGACATTTCGCGATGTGCGATGGCGCCGGCCCGTCCGGCGCCCCTTCGATTCGCCTAACTATCGCAAAAACCTTCCAGCCAGTAATATCGGGCCTAATCCGTCGTTTCGGAGGTCTGTCCATGATTACGCATCCCGCGGACGAACAGACGCCGGGGCGACCCCAACCATAGCCGGCCATCCCGACGGATGGCGCACGCGAGCAGGACGCCGCCCTTTTCGATGAGCTCCGCCCGGTCCAACCACACACCGCCGACCCGGCCGCTGCGCGCGCCGCGCAAATCGCGCCGGCGCGCGCTGTTCGCGATCCCGCTGCTCGGGATGCTGGCGCTTGCGCTGCTGTGGGCGGTGATCATCGCGCGTCTGTCGGTGGAGAAGGACAGCGCGTACAAGGAGGCGGCGGCGTCCGCGGCGATCCTGTCCTCCGCGCTCGAGCAGCATACGGTCAAGGCGATCCACCAGGTCGATCAGATCACCCGCTTCGTGAAGTTCGAGTTCGAGAAGTCGCCGTCGCGCTTCAACCTCGCGAGCGCCGTCGAGAAAGGCGTCGTGCCGAGCGACACGCTGATCCAGGTATCGCTCGTCAACGCGAAGGGCATCCTGTTCGCGAACACCGCCGAGCTTCATCCACTGCCGATCAACCTGTCCGATCGGGAGCACTTCAAGGTTCACCTCTCGCACAACGACGACCGCCTCTTCATCAGCAAGCCCGTGCTCGGCCGCGTGTCGAGCCACTGGACGCTGCAGATGACGCGGCGCCTGAACAACCCGGACGGCAGCTTCGCGGGCATCGTGGTCGTGTCGGAAGACCCGAGCTACTTCACGAACGACTTCTACAACAACGCGGCGATCGGCAAGGAAGGCGTGATCGCGGTCGTGTCCGACACGGGCACCGTGCTCGCGCGGCGCACGGGCTCGCTCAGCAACGCGCCGGGCGCGTTTTCGGCATCGGGCGTCTACCCGATCGCCGAGCGCGTGACGGGCACGATCATCGACCCGATCGACGGCGTGACGCGCATCGTGTCGTACCGCCACCTCGACGGCTACCCGCTCGCGGTGATGGTCGGGCTGTCGCAGACGGAAGAATTCGCGGATTACTCCCACACGCGCAACGTCTACCTGCTGATGACGAGCTTCATCACGCTCGCGATGCTCGCGTTCTTCGGCGTCGCGACGGGCCTGATCGGCAAGCTGCTCGGCCGCGAGCGTGAAATGACGCAGCTCGCGGAATACGACCTGCTCACCGGCCTCGCGAACCGCTATGCGACGCTGCGCGGGCTGCGCAACGACGTGTCGATGCCGACGAGCCTGTCGCGGCTCGGCCTGCTGTTCATCGATCTCGACAACTTCAAGACCGTCAACGACACGCTCGGCCACAACGCCGGCGACATCGTGCTGCAGATGACCGCGTCGCGCCTGTCCGATGCGGTCGGCGACGAAGGTTCGCTCGCGCGCATCGGCGGCGACGAGTTCGTCGTCGTGATGAAGGGCGACGACGTCGAGCGGCGCGCGGTGCGGCTCGCGGAAGCGATCATCCGGATGTTCGGCGAACCGTTCGACGTGCGCGGCAGCTCGTTCGTGCTGCATGCGAGCATCGGCATCGCGCTGCATACCGTCGCGAACGAAAGCGAGATCGACCTGCTGAAGAAGGCCGACCTCGCGATGTACAGCGCGAAGGACGCCGGCAAGAACTGCTACCAGTTCTATGCGCCGCACCTGTCGCACCGTGCCGACCACCTGATGCGCTGGGAACAGCAATTGCGCGTCGCGCTCGCCGAGGAGCAGCTGTTCCTCGCGTACCAGCCGAAGATCGACCTCACGCACCGCTATATCACCGGCTTCGAAGCGCTCGCACGCTGGGATCACCCCGAGCACGGGGTCATCTCCGCGAACGAATTCATTTCGATCGCCGAATCGACGGGCCTGATCGTGCCGATCGGCGACTTCGTGATCCGCACCGCGTGCGAGCAGATCGCACGCTGGCGCGACGAGGGCCACGACACGCTGACCCTCGCGGTCAACATCTCGCCCGTGCAGTTCTGGCGCGGCGACCTGATCGAGACGATCTCGCGCACGCTGCAGGAAACCGGCATCGACGCGAACCGGCTCGAACTCGAGATCACCGAAACCGCGATGATGGAATATCCGGAACTCGTGTCCGAGAAGATCGTCGCGCTGAAGAAGCTCGGCATCCGGATCGCGCTCGACGATTTCGGCACCGGCTATTCGTCGCTGTCGTACCTGCACCGCTTCTCCGTCGACACGCTGAAGGTCGACCGCTCGTTCGTGCAGGCGATCCCGAACGATCGCAGCGTGTGCGTGATGGTGTCGTCGATCGTGCATCTCGCGCGCTCGCTCGGCCTGACCGTCGTCGTCGAAGGTACGGAAACCGAAGAACAGATCACGTGGCTGGCCGCGCTCGGCGAGATCGAGGCGCAGGGCTTCCTGTTCTCGCACCCGGTGCCGGCCGATGCGATTCCCGCGCTGATCGCGCGCTTCGGCGTGCGTGGCGACCACCCGCACGTCATCGCACACCGCGCGACGGGCAGCACCGGCGCCTGAGCGCACCACGGCCGTGGCGCGACTTGCGCGCCGCCGCAATTGTTTCGGTTTCCGATCCGATCGTTTGGTTCATCAACTAGCGTTTTCGCGCATGGCCGTGTCACGGCACGCGGCGGACAATTGGGAGGGCCAACGTATCGGCGGGCCGCCGGCACCTCCACACGCGAAAGATCAGGCCCTGCGCCACCAGCACAATCATGACAACCGTCGAAGTCGAAGCGCCCGCTCGTGTCGAACAGGCACAGGCATCCCTGTGGGCCTTGTTCAAGGCCATCGCCGCCATTTCGGCGGTCTCGTGGGGCGGGCTTTCGATGATGGCGCAACTCGAACGACTCTACGTAGAGCGGCTGCAGCGCATCGAGCCGCACGTATTCGGTGATTTCGTCGCACTCGCATGGCTCGTGCCGGGCCCCGTCGGCTGCAATGTTGCGGTGCAGGTCGGCCAGACGCTGCACGGCCGCGCCGGCGCATGGGTCGCCGGCATCGCGAGCGTGCTGCCGTTCTCCCTATTGATGACGCTGTTCGCGATCTTCTATCGCACGCCGCTCGTGCGCTCGCTTGCCGCGCCGATGCTGATCAATCACTTCGGGATGGTGCTCGCTGCGCTGATCGGCGTCACGTGGATCAAGCAGTTGCGCTCGCTCGCGCGCACGCGGCTCGAACAGGTGATCGCCGCGCTGTCGACGATTCTGCTCGCTTTCGCGCATAGTCCGGCCGCTTTCGTCGGAATTCTTTTCTCTGCGTTTGCAGCGGGCTGGCTGACGGGGCCGTCGCAACGCGACACGGTTGATTTCGCGCTGTCGAGACGCGACCGCAACCTGCTCGTGCTGCTCGGCGTGCTCGTCGTGCTGTTCGCGGTGCCGCTGCCGGGCGATTACCAGGCGCAGCTGCTGTGGCCGCGCCTCGCGGGCGCCGGCATGACGCTGTTCGGCGGCGGCTTTTCCGCGCTGCCCGTGCTCAAGACGCTGTTCGTCTCGCCAGCAACGGGCATCTCCGATCACGACTTCACGCTGGCGTTCGCGCTGTCGCCCGTGGCGCCGGGGCCGCTGCTGAACGTCGTGCCGTTTCTCGGCTACCTGACCGACGGCTGGGTCGGCGCGCTGCTCGCAACGGCCGCGCTGTTCATTCCGTCGGGTTGTCTCGTCGTGTTTGCGCAGAAGCATCTGTTCCGGCTCAAGCGCCATTCGCGCTTCGAGCACGGGATGCGCCTGCTGCGCGCGGCGACGACGGGTTTTCTCGTCGTCGCCGTCGTGAAGATCCTGCATCGCGAGCCGGCCGACCCCGTTTACTGGCTGACGGGCGCCTTCGCGACGCTGTGCTTCGCGCGCCTCAAGGTGCCCGTCTATGCCGTCTATGGTGCGGTCGCGATTGTGTGCGGCGTGTGGCTATGGGCCGCCGCGCACTGACGGGCGGCGGCCCCGCCGGGTTCAATCTGCCTTGACCGTCCTCAACCTGCCTGCATCGCGACCCGGCGTGCCATCCAGCGGGTGCGCAGCGCGTCGTACGCGAGGTTGAAGCAGAACGTGTAGGGCAGGAAGAACAGCACGATGCCGAGGTCGAGCAGCAGCGCCTCGACGAGCCCCACGTTCAGCCACCACGCGGCAACCGGCACCACCATCGCGACGAGGCCGAGCTCGAACATGAGCGCGTGCGCGATTCGCATGCCGAGCGTACGCGACAGTCCCGCGCGCCGCTCGAAGCGGTCGAACAGCGTGTTGAAGACCATGTTCCACGCCATCGCGATCAGCGACACCATCACCGTCAGCACGCCGACGTGCGACACCGGCATGTCGAGCAGCCACGCGCCGATCGGCGCGCACAGCGCGATCGCGACCAGCTCGAACGTCAGCGCATGCAGCAGTCGTTCCGTCACCGTTTTGTTGATCTGTTTCATGATTCCCTCCGATTCGTGTACTTCATTCATGTCGGCTATTTTGATCGGCGTAACCGTATGAATCCAGTTTGATATCATCGGCTTTACCGATATAACACAGTCAGGAGCGCCGCATGCGCCACGCCCCGGAAGCCCTGCTCGCGTTCGCCGAAGCCGCGCTGCTCGGCTCGTTCACGGCCGCCGCGCGCAAGCTCGGCAAGCGCCAGTCGACCGTGTCGGAGGCGATCGCGAACCTCGAGATCGATCTCGGCGTGCAGTTGTTCGACCGCTCGACGCGCGCGCCGACGCTGACCGACGCCGGGCGCGCGCTGCTGCCGCAGGTGCAGCGCGCGCTCGAGGCCGGCGCGGCGATCGACCGCACGGCCGCGCGGCTTGCGGGTGGCGAGGAAGCGCGGTTGACGCTCGTCGTGTCCGATACGTACCAGTCGAAGCGCTACGAGGAAACCTTGATGGCGCTCGAACGGCGCTTTCCGGCACTCGAGCTCGAATGTCAGATCGCCGAGCACGAGGACGTGCTCGACCTGATCCAGCAGGGCCGCGCGCAGCTCGGGCTGATGGCCGCGCGCGCGGCCTACCCGGCCGATATCGGCGCGGCGACGGTGGCGGAGGAATCGGAGATCGGGTTGTTCGTCGGACGCACGCACGCGCTCGCCGGGTACGGCGAGACGGAAGTGCCGCACGCGGCGCTGCGCGACGTGCGCGAACTGCGCCTCAATACCTACGTGAAAACGGAAGGCCGCAGCGCCGATGACCGGATCGTCGTCGGCACGCAGCACTGGCTGGCGCCGAGCTACCTGATGCTGCTGGAGATGGCCGTGCTCGGGTTCGGCTGGGCGGAGCTACCGCGCTGGATGGTCGAGCACTTCGCGCGCGATCGCCTGTGCGAGCTGCGCGCACGCGGCTGGCCGCGCCGCGTGCGGGTGGATGCCGTATGGTCGCGCAACCGGCCGCTCGGCCCGGCCGGCTCATGGCTGCTCGACGCAATGCTGGCCGCATAGCGGCGCATGCCGAGGCGCCCGCGGTTGGCGCCGGCCGGCGCCGGAAGGTCAGAAGCCGCGCGACAGCACGGCCGCGCCGACCGTGACGACACCGAGCACGAGGTTGACGATGACGAGCAGGCGCACCGCGTTCACCGCGCGCGCGCCGTCCGGCCAGTTCTGCGCCTGCACCGCACGACGGATGCGCGGGAACAGCGCGAACCGGATGTGCCCGAAGATCAGCATCATCACGACGCCGAGCCCGGCCATCGCGTGCAGCGACCACGTCGCGTGTGCGCCGCCGAATTCCATGAGCAGGAAGCCGCCGGACAGCAGGATCACGATCACGGAACCCGACACCCAGTTGAAGAAGCGGCCGAACACGCCTTCGATCAGCGGCAGCCGGAGCTGCGGCGACAGGTCGGACAGCGCCGGACGCAGGCAGAAGTTCGCGAAGACCATCCCGCCCACCCACACGGCGACGGCCAGCAGATGAAGAAACAGCGCGACGGCAACAGCGTGGGACATGAGGGCAATCCTGTGGTGGGTTGGGTGCAGCGAACGGCCGCGTCACACGCGGCATCAAGCGACGTTCGACCTGCCTGTCGCCGCGCGGTTCAGGCCCCACGCGCGATTTCACAATATTTTGCAAGTTCCGCATGACAGCGCCACGCCTGCTTACCCGAATCCCCGGTCCAAAAGAAAAGGCCGCACGCCCGCCGAAGCGGAGGTGCGGCCTTCGATCGCGGCCGAACCGGACGATCGCGCCCGGCGTCAGCCGAGCAGCGGACGCAGCTCGCTGACGACCTTGAGCTTCGTATCCGGCGCGCGGCCCTTGCGTGCGCGCTTGCCGAGGTGCGGCGCGAGCCCCGCATACGACAGCGTCTCGTCCTGCGCCTTGCCGCCGCGACCGGTGCCGATCAGCACGACGCCTGCCGGATCGATCGCGAGCGCCTGCACGAGCGTTTCCTTGTCGTCGAGCGCCATCAGGATCACGCCGCGGCCGCCGCCGGACAGCGTCTTCATCTCGTCCATCCCGAACACGAGCAGCCGGCCGCCGCTCGACAGGCACGCGATCTGCGTCGCGTTCGGCAGCACCGGCATCGGCGCGAGCGGCACCGCGCCCGCATCGATCGTCATGAACGCCTTGCCGGCCTTCACGCGGCTCACCATGTCGCCGACCTTCGCGAGGAAGCCGAAGCCGTTGCTCGATGCGAGCAGCAGTTGCTGGTCGGCCGGCGCCGCGTAGTAGTGCATCAGGTGCGAGCCCGATTCGAGCTCGATCAGCGACGTGACCGGCACGCCGTCGCCGCGCCCGCCCGGCAGCACCGACACGTCGACCGAGTACACGCGGCCGCTGCTGCCCCATGCGATCAGCCGGTCCGGCGTGCGGCACTGGAACGCCGCGTACAGGTGGTCGCCGGCCTTGAACGTGAAGCCGGCCGGGTCGAGCCCGTGGCCCTTCAGCGCACGCACCCAGCCCTTCTGCGATACGACGACCGTCACCGGCTCGTCGACCACCTTCGCTTCGAACGTCGCGCGCTTTTCCTGCTGGATCAGCGTGCGGCGTTCGTCGCCGTACAGCTTCGCGTCGGCCTCGATCTCCTTGATCATCAGCCGCTTCATCGCGCTTTCGTTCGCCAGCAGTTCCTCGAGCTTCGCTTTCTCGTCGCGCAGCGTTTCGAGTTCCTTCTCGATCTTGATCTTCTCGAGCCGCGCGAGCTGACGCAGGCGGATTTCGAGAATGTCCTCGGCCTGCCGGTCGCTGAGACCGAACGCGCTCATCAGCGCCGCCTTCGGCTCGTCCGACTCGCGGATGATGCGGATCACCTCGTCGATGTTCAGGAAGACGATCATCCGCCCTTCGAGGATGTGGATGCGATCGTCGACCTTGCCGAGACGATGGCGCGTGCGTCGCGTCATCGTCAGCTGGCGGAACTTCACCCATTCGTCGAGGATCGTCAGCAGCCCCTTCTGGCCCGGCCGACCGTCGGCGCCGATCATCACGAGGTTCAGCGTCGCGTTCGATTCGAGGCTCGTGTACGCGAGCAGCGTGTTCACGAATTCCGTCTGGTCGATCGTGCGCGACTTCGGCTCGAACACCAGCCGCACCGCCGCTTCCTTGCCCGACTCGTCGCGCACCGCGTCGAGCAGGTCGAGCATCGCCTTCTTCGTGTTGAGCTGCTCGGGCGTCAGCGTCTTCTTGCCGAGCTTGAGCTTCGGGTTGGTCAGTTCCTCGATTTCCTCGAGCACCTTCTGGCCCGACGTGCTCGGCGGCAGCTCGGTCACGACGAGCTGCCACTGGCCGCGCGCGAGATCCTCGATCTTCCAGCGCGCGCGCACTTTCAGGCTGCCGCGGCCCGTTTCGTACGCCGCCGCGATTTCGGTGTCGCTCGAGATGATCTGGCCGCCGCCCGGGAAATCCGGGCCCGGGATCAGGTTCATCAGCTCGGCATGCGTGAGCTTCGGATTGCGGATCAGCGTGACCGCCGCCGCTGCGACTTCGCGCAGGTTGTGCGACGGGATTTCGGTAGCCAGGCCGACCGCGATGCCCGACGCGCCGTTCAGCAGCACGAACGGCATGCGGCTCGGCAGCGTCTTCGGCTCCTCGAACGAACCGTCGTAGTTCGGCATGAAGTCGACCGTGCCCTGGTCGATCTCGTCGAGCAGCAGCTTCGCGATCGGTGTGAGGCGCGCTTCGGTGTAACGCATCGCCGCCGCGCCGTCGCCGTCGCGCGAGCCGAAGTTGCCCTGCCCGTCGATCAGCGGGTAACGCAGCGAGAAATTCTGCGCGAGACGCACGAGCGCGTCGTATGCCGACTGGTCGCCGTGCGGGTGGTATTTACCGAGCACGTCGCCGACGACGCGCGCCGACTTCACCGGCTTCGCATCCGGGCCAAGGCCCATTTCGTTCATCGCGAACAGAATCCGGCGCTGCACCGGCTTCTGGCCGTCGCATACGTCGGGCAGCGCGCGGCTCTTCACTACGCTGACCGCATAGCTGAGATACGCCTGCTCTGCGTAATTGCCGAGCGTCAGCGCCTCCGCATCGGGTGCGTCGGACGCGGCGAAGAGATCGGAAGTGTTGTCGTCCATCTGAATTCCGTATTCGTAAGTGGCGAGAGGCCGGGCCGGGCGTCATGCCCGGCCGCGCGGGCTCGTGGCTTAGATGTCCGCTTCGACGTCGTTGCCCTTTTCCTCGAGCCAGCCGCGTCGCGCGGCTGCCTCGCCCTTGCCCATCAGCATCGTCATCCGCGCGACGGTCGCCTCGTAATCGAGCTCGCCGAGCTTCACCGGCATCAGGCGGCGCGTATCGGGGTTCATCGTCGTGTCCCACAGCTGCTCGGCGCTCATTTCGCCGAGACCCTTGAAGCGGCTGATGCTCCACTGCGTCTCGCGCACGCCGTCCTTGCGCAGCTTGTCGAGAATCGCTTCCAGTTCGCCGTCGTCGAGCGCGTACAGCTTCTGCGCAGCCTTCTTGCCGCGCGCCGGCGCGTCGACGCGAAACAGCGGCGGCCGCGCGACGCACACGTGGCCGCGTTCGATCAGCTGCGGGAAATGCTTGAAGAACAGCGTGAGCAACAGCACCTGGATGTGCGAGCCGTCGACGTCCGCGTCCGACAGGATGCAGATCTTGCCGTAGCGCAGGTTCGACAGGTCGACGATGTCATCCGGGCTGTGCGGATCGACACCGATCGCGACCGAGATGTCGTGCACCTCATTGTTCGCGAACAGGCGGTCGCGCTCGGTTTCCCAGGTATTCAGCACCTTGCCGCGCAGCGGCAGGATCGCCTGGTACTCCTTGTCGCGGCCCATCTTCGCGGAGCCGCCCGCCGAGTCGCCCTCGACGAGGAACAGCTCGTTACGCTCGATATCCTCGGTCTCGCAGTCGGTCAGCTTGCCGGGCAGCACCGCGACGCCCGAGCTCTTGCGCTTCTCGACCTTCTGGCCGGCGCGCGTGCGCGCCTGCGCCTGCTTGATCACCAACTCGGCGAGCTTCTTGCCGTGCTCGACGTGCTGGTTCAGCCACAGTTCGAGCGCCGGGCGCGAGAACGACGACACCAGCTTCACCGCGTCGCGGCTGTTCAGGCGCTCCTTGATCTGCCCCTGGAATTGCGGATCGAGCACCTTCGCAGACAACACGAACGACACGCGCGCGAACACGTCTTCCGCGAGCAGCTTCACGCCCTTCGGCTGCAGGTTGTGCAGCTCGACGAAACTCTTCACGGCCTGGTACAGGCCGTCGCGCAGCCCCGACTCGTGCGTGCCGCCGGCCGGCGTCGGGATCAGGTTCACGTACGACTCGCGCACCAGGGAGCCTTCCTCGCTCCATGCGACAACCCACGATGCGCCCTCGCCTTCGGCGAAGGTATCGTCGCCCGAACGCGAATCAGCGAAACGCTCGCCTTCAAACAGCGGGATCAGCAGCTCGCTGCCGTTCATTTCGTCGAGCAGGTAGCCGCGCAGACCGTCTTCATACTTCCACGTCTGGCGCTCGCCCGTCTTTTCGTTAACGAACACGACCTCGACGCCCGGCAGCAGCACCGCCTTCGAGCGCAGCAGGCGCTGCAGCTCGCCGAGCGGCAGGTTCGGCGAATCGAAGTACTTCGGATTCGGCCACACCTGCACGCGCGTGCCGGATTTCTTCTCGCCGCGACCCGCGCCTTGCATCGTGAGCGGCTTGACGACATCGCCTTCGGCAAAGCCGAGCTCGGCGATCTTGCCGTCGCGCCAGACCGACACGTCGAGGCGCGTCGCGAGCGCGTTCGTCACCGACACGCCGACGCCGTGCAGGCCGCCCGAGAACGTGTATGCGCCGCCCGCGGCCTTGTCGAACTTGCCGCCCGCATGCAGGCGCGTGAACACGATCTCGACGACCGGCACGCCTTCTTCCGGGTGCATGCCGAACGGAATGCCGCGACCGTCGTCCTCGACCGATACCGACTGATCGATATGCAGCGTGACGATGATCTGCTTGCCGTAGCCGCCGAGCGCCTCGTCGGACGCGTTGTCGATGACTTCCTGGATGATGTGCAGCGGATTCTCGGTACGGGTGTACATGCCGGGCCGCTGCTTGACCGGCTCGAGACCCTTGAGCACCTTGATCGATGCTTCGCTATAGGTCGCGCTGGGTTTCTTCGTTGACATAGGCGCTGAATTTCGTCATTCATCGGGACGTTGTCCACACCTCGTGTGGATAACGTCGTGGACAAAACGTTGAGTTCCGTAAAAAAGCGAATCGAAACAACGGTGTGCTTGGACTGCTCCGAAAGCGGGCGCGCGGCGTGCGCTGCGCGGCCCGGGACGCGCGGTATTCTACTGGTTCCGCGTGGCACACCCATCACGAGATCGTCGCGCGGCCGCTGCCGGCCGTGCGGCGCATCACGCAGGCTTGCGCTTCGCCTCGAGCGTTTCCCACCGTTCGAGCGCGGCGAGCAATTCGTCGTCGATCGCCGCGAACCGCTCGGTCAGGCGCGTGCCTTCCTGCGGCTCCTTCGCGAAAATCGAGCCGTCCTCGAGCCGTGCATTGATCGTCTTCTGCTCCTCTTCGAGCGCGGCGATCTTCTCCGGCAGCGAATCGAGTTCGCGCTGCTCGTTGAACGACAGCTTCACCGTGCGCTGCGCGTTGCGGCCCGCGGCGCTCTTCGCCGGTTCTTCCTTGACCGGCGCCGCTTCCTTCACCGCGCGCTTCGCCGCTTCCTGCTGCGCGAGCTGCTCCGAGCGCTCGCTCTGGATCTGCCAGTCGGTGAAGCCGCCGACATATTCGCGCCACTCGCCGTCGCCCTCGGACGCGATCACCGACGTCACGACGTTGTCGAGGAACGCGCGATCGTGGCTGACGAGCAGCACCGTGCCGTCGTAGTCGGCCAGCAGTTCCTCGAGCAGTTCGAGCGTCGGGATGTCGAGATCGTTGGTTGGTTCGTCGAGCACCAGCACGTTGGCCGGACGCGCGAACAGACGCGCGAGCAGCAGCCGGTTGCGCTCGCCGCCCGACAGCGACTTCACCGGCGAACGCGCACGTTCCGGCGCGAACAGGAAGTCGCCGAGATAGCTCATCACGTGCTTGCGCACGCCGCCGATCTCGACCCACTCGCTGCCCGGGCTGATGGTATCCGCGAGGCTCTTGTCTTGATCGAGCTGTGCGCGCATCTGGTCGAAATACGCGACCTGCAGGTTCGTGCCGGTGCGCACCGTGCCTTCGTCGGGCTTCAGTGCGCCGAGGATCAGCTTGAGCAGCGTGGTCTTGCCCGCACCGTTCGGGCCGACGAAGCCGATCTTGTCGCCGCGCATGACCGTCGTCGAGAAACGGTCGACGACCGTGCGGCCGCCGTAGCGCTTCGTCACGTCGGTCAGCTCCGCGACGATCTTGCCGGACTTCTCGCCCTGCGCGACGTCGAGCCTCACGTTGCCCTGCGAATTGCGGCGCTCCGCGCGATCGTGACGCATCTGCTCGAGCCGCGCGATGCGGCCGACGCTGCGCGTGCGGCGTGCCTCGACGCCCTTGCGGATCCACACTTCTTCCTGCGCGAGCAACTTGTCGAACTTGTCGTTTTCCACGCGCTCGACTTCGAGCTGCTGCGCCTTGCGCGTCTGGTACGCGGAAAAATTGCCCGGATACGACAGCAGCCGGCCGCGATCGAGCTCGACGATGCGCGTCGCGACGCGGTCGAGGAACGCGCGATCGTGCGTGATGAACAGCAGGCCCGCGCGCTGCGCGACGAGCAGTTCTTCCAGCCAGCGGATGCCGTCGAAGTCGAGGTGGTTGGTCGGTTCGTCGAGCAGCAGCACGTCGGGCTGCAGCACCAGCGCGCGCGCCAGCGCGACGCGCTTCTGCATCCCGCCCGACAGCGCGTCGACGCGTGCGTCGACGTCGGCGAGACCGATCTGCGCGAGCGTCATCGACACGCGCGTGCGCCAGCTCCATGCGTCATGCGTATCGAGCGACGACTGCAGCGCGTTCATCCGCGCGAGCAGCGCATCGTGCTCGGCGCCTTCCGGTATATCCGCGAGGCGGTGCGCGATCGAATCGTATTCTTCGAGCAGTTCGCGCGTGTGCGTGAGCCCCGACGCAACCGCGTCGAATACCGTCGCGCCCGGTTCGAATTCGGGCTCCTGCGGCACATAGACGGTCACGAGTTCCTGCTGGCGCGTGACCAGCCCGTCGTCGGGCTTCGCGAGCTCCGCGACGATCTTCAGCAGCGACGACTTGCCCGCGCCGTTGCGGCCGATCAGGCCAACGCGCTCGCCGGCTTCCAGCGAGAAATCCGCGTGATCGAGCAACGCGACGTGACCGAACGCGAGCTGCGCGCCGGTAATGGAGTAGAGCGACATGGGGAGACGGCGAAGAGAGGAGTCGGAAGCGCCCATTGTACCGGTCGCGGGCGCCGCTACCGGCATGGCCGGACGGACTAGGCCGGCGAACGGGCTTTTTGACGGTAAGCCGGCGGCGACCAGCGAACCGCATTGGGGCGATGCGATGAATTGCCGTACGCGGCCGGCGGCCGGTTTCCGGTGCCGGATACCGGCCGATCAGCCCACCCGCGCTAGGCGCATCGGGCGCCCGCACGCGGGACGCGCAATTACTTAACGTTGATCGTGATCGTCGAGCTCATTTCGGGGCCGTACGAACGGTGCGCGCCGTCACCGAACTGCAGCGTCAGCGTGTGCGAGCCCGGCGGCAGCTTCACGTCGGTTTCGGTCTGGCCCTTGCCGAAGTGCAGCGAATGGTCGGTCGCCGGGATCACGTCGCCCTTCGGCAGCGGCTTGCCGTCGATCAGCAGGTGATGATGGCCCGTATCCGGCGTCATGTCGCCGGCCGGCTTGAGGCCCATGCCTTCGAGACCGAACTTCACGTGCACGGGGCTCGACACCGTCGCACCGTCCTTCGGCTCGACGAAGAACACCCGCGCCTCGGCGTGCGCAACCGTCGACATGGCCAGTGCCGCGACACATACCGCACCCGCGATCCACTTACTGTTGAGCATCGTTTCCTCCTTCAGATTGAAAGGCCCACGAAGCATACACTGCACGCCCGTCGCACGCGACGGCGTCCGTTGTTCGCGATGCGTACGTTTAAAACGACGTTACGGAGGCGTTCGGCGAAATTCCGGTACCATTGCGCCTTTCGTCCGCCGTCCAGGCCGCGGACGGCATTACCGAGTTTTCATTATCCTGAGCGCTACATGAGCGAAGTCATCGAATACCAGAGCTGGGTCTGCCTGATTTGCGGGTGGGTCTACAACGAAGCGGAAGGGTTGCCCGACGAGGGCATCGCGCCCGGCACCCGTTTCGCCGATATTCCCGCCGACTGGCGGTGCCCGCTGTGCGACGTGGGCAAGGACGATTTCGTCGTCGTCGATTTCTGATCGCGACGGATCGCGCGATACGCGCATCGGCGCGCATTCCACCGCCGATGCGCCGAGCGTTTGCTATACTCTGCGCGCTGTCCACACCGCCGTCCGGTTCGCGATTTTTCGCGCGATTCCCCCGGATATGGCTCTCCCCGTAGTTCAGGGGACGGAATGATAAGCGCAAGGCTTATCCAGCAAGGCTCCCGCCCCCTGCTGTAGCAAATCTGTAGCACGCAAAAAAGCCCGCAAGCAGCGGGCTTTTGCTTTTTTGGTTGCGTGTTTTGATCAGTCGCCAAATTCAAGCGGTGACCAACTAGATCGGAAGACTGCTTATGTAGGTCGGCGTTGCCTGCGAAACCAGTAAGCCGGCCTTGATGCGTGAGATTTGCCCCGCAGTGAAATCGGCATCCTGCGGCCAAATTCCAGTACTCACGTTCTGCATTACCGCGTCAGCAAACTCCACATCGGCCATCGCATAGAAAACGAAGCTCTTGTGCCTGAAATACCGATGGTCTTGGGGCGAAAAAACGCAGGTAAGATCGTCGAATCGGGTGCCCTTTATCGACGAAAAATTCACCACAACAACGCAAGGGCGCTTACCCTTGTTGACAACCGCAATTGGATTGCTGAGCACCACATGGAGGTGTGGCTGCGAACCAGTCATTTTGTGGAATGCAAGACCGGGGTACGGCAGTGGTTGAGCCGCCGGCGTACTCAAGATGCGCTCTCGGCGGTGAGTTGATTGAGACTATCAATCTCTTCCAACTGAATCAAGACCCCTTCAATTTCCGCAGGAGAGAACTCAAGGGCACGGAAAAGTTGCTTATGGGAAATGGTTGTCTCATCTGATGCAGGGTCCCATTCCTTGCATTCACTTTGCACAGCCTCAATTAAGCGCGGAACAGGTAACTCGCCATAGTCACCCCACACGGACTGCAAAACGTTGACGTCCGCCCTACTCAGCACCGTATGTCGCTCGAAGTAGGGCTCCCACTTCTCAGGCATTAATTTCTGCCGCATAGCGACATATCGATCGGGCAAGTTCGACATCAAGGACCTCCAATCGGGAACCTCGCCAACCAAGCGCTGATGCGTGTGCCACAGCGCCGGCCCATTCTCGAAAGAGACCAAGTTATCACCAGTTAATGGGAGACCAGAACTCTTGAACGATTCTCGCTCCGCCAAGTACAGCAACCGCTCCAGGACAGTAAGACGCATAGCACCCCCTGCCTGATTCATCAGGTACGCGGTCGCGTCCAACGCCTTCCTCGCGTTATACAAATGGGGGAACATGCCAGTCTCCAAAAAACGGTCACTTACTCCTGACCAGATTATCTAGGACAGAATCTAGTGTCTATAGGGTTATCGGTAGCATTCGGTGAATACATCAACGTATGTAGCTCCCGCACCACTATCGGCCAACGTTACTTTGGCTCTGCGATCATCTCGTCGGCCGGATACAGCTGTAGCATCGCGCGGGCGACGTCGACATTCTTCGTGTGCAGCCATTCGTCATAGTCGGCCGGATGCAGGAACGCGACGCCGCGCTTCTCGTCGATCGGCCGGTGCATGCGGTTCCAGATCGCGTGTTCCGCGCCGTTGAGCGTGAGCATCGAGATACCGATCACCGTCCCGTCCTTGGTCTCGTTTGCCTGCCAGATGCCCGGTACGCAAAACGGCCGCCAGTCGGTTAGGCCAATGCGCTGCCAGGTACACGGCCCGTTGACCCACACGCCCTTGGCGTTGCGGTGCGCATTCGGGTACGACGGCTCGACGACCCAGAGCGCGGGAATCAGGCACCGCCTGCCTTCGCGCCACGCCTTTTTGTACATGGACTTTTCACCGACTTCCTCGCCGCGAGCGTTGTAGGTTGACGCCTTCGGCGCTTTCTTGCCGTCCTGTTTGATCCGGTCTTTCTGCAGGAACTTCGGGACGAAGCCGTACACGCCCGCGACAACGACCGAGCCTCGTCCGTTCGCCAATACCGCCGGAGCACGATAGTCGGGCCATACGTCGACGTCCCACGGATCGCGGCGAAAAAGGTCGCCGATTCCAATCTTCAGCTCGTTGATGCCCGGATCGTCGTTTGGCGCTTTGTAGTTTGTGCACACAGTCCAGACCTTCCACACGTAAAGTTGGCAATCAAACCGCTTAAAGTCGAAGCGGAAAGGATCCGCTCATAGTTCCCGCGATAACGAGATCCACTCCATCAGCACGGCAGGCTCCGCTTGGTCAGCCGGGTCCGGCGGCCACGAAACCTGCTCGATCGGCATCACGAGACCGCTCAACCACTCATCAAGCGCCGTGCACACGACGTCGTAGGCGTCGTCGAATTCTGAGCCCTCAGGTTGGTTCGGTGCATCGGGAAACAGGCTCAGCCCGGTCTCAATCATGTCCGAGTCGCAGAAGCCGTATTTGTCGAGGATGATGTCGTCGGCCAATGCGTTGTAGCTGCTGGCATCGCTCGACACGACGCTGATCGACATGAGGTCGACGATCCGGAACTTGGAATACGCGATGCACCAGTCAACGAATGCTTGTTGCACCACCGTCATCGGTCGTGGCATGCCCCCTGTCCGATAGGTTCGCCTGCGTTGCCTCTTGGAGCGATCTTACTGCGCTGACCGACGGTCTGCCGCCGATCGCGATCAGCGGCATATCGATGGCGCAGCGAAGACGTAGCTTGCGCACACTGCCCGCCCCATTTTTGAGACTTGACGACTCCATCTTACTGCGCGATAAACTGTATATCCATACAGTATTTTCCGCGCACCATGATCCTGCCCCCATTCGATCCGCCACAGTTTGACGCTATGTCGGAATGGTGGTGCACGTGCACGTACGCCGACGTCCACCGCCTGATTCTCGAAGTGCTACACCTGCGGATCACGTTACGCGAGATGAGCGACCTAACCGGCGACGCGACGCGG
Organism: Burkholderia pyrrocinia; assembly: GCF_003330765.1. Lineage (NCBI taxonomy): Bacteria > Pseudomonadati > Pseudomonadota > Betaproteobacteria > Burkholderiales > Burkholderiaceae > Burkholderia > Burkholderia pyrrocinia. The sequence goes on from NZ_CP024902.1 coordinate 2,712,074, forward strand.
ATGATCGCGTACCTCGAACGAGCCGACGAGCTGAAATACGCCGCACCGCTGCGCCGGCTGGCGATCAAGATCGACAAAGAGATCATGCGATCGGGCCGACTCGGCAACCCTCGTGCGCAAATTGCCCCGTTCTCTGACGAATGGCGTGCGCGCGAGGCCATGAAATGCCGGCTCCACGACACCCCAGGTGAGCCCGATCCCGGCTCCGACAAAGCCACAAAGTTACCTGAGTTTCAGCGCCTGACATGGGCCGAATTGCGCTACTCGTGGAGAGCGACCGCCTTCAAGAAAAATCGACCGCTGACGCTTGAACAGCGCTTCGTGCTGGAAATCGTGCATGTCCGCCGAACACTGCGGCTCATGGAAAAAATGGTCAGCGCCGCCGAGTTGGAATCGAAGAAGAACGGCTCACCCGACTTGTTCGCACTCGACCAACTCCGTCGCATGATCGACGGCGCTCGCGACGCTTGACAATAGTTGACTGACTGCGAGACAGCCAACGGCCGGCCGCTCTCCCGGGAATGGTAAATTCATACGAAAACCACACCTACGAGAGAACATATGGCCCGAGCCATGATTTGCGTCGGCGACACGACGACGCATGGCGGACGCGTGCTGGAGGGCAGCGCGACCGCAAGCATTGACGGAAAACCCATTGCCGGCGTCGGGCACAAGGTACTTTGCCCGCAGTGCAAGGGGGTCTTTCCGATCCTGCCCGCGACAGGGCGGCGATACCCGCACACCTTTGATGGACGAGAAACAGCTATCGAGGGCATGAAGACCGCGTGCGGGGCGACACTGATCGCCTCGCAGTCGTCCGCGACGCTCAACGACGTCGGATCTGGCGAAGCGACGACAGGCGGCGCTGCGGCTGTCGCTGCGACCGCAGCGGCGCTTGCCCCCTCACCGACGCTCTGTCTCGAATGCCTGAAAGCAGCGGCCGAGAACGCCGCGACGATGATCGCGCGCGGGTAGGACATGACCGAAAATTCGATTGAAGCATTTTTCGTCAAGCGGCAACAGCAGTTGACCATGCAGGTGCATCTGTATGCCCTTGTCGACGGCCTTCTATATGCCGACGCGGCCAACGGTTCATCACTGCAACGATCACAGGCGGCCGTAGCCGTGTTCGACAGTACGCCTGACGCGTCGCTGGCCGACGCGGGACCATGGTTAATCGACTACGAGCGAGCGTCCGGCAATACCCGCCGAACACTTTCCGCAATGGCGAGCAGTTCCACGGGTGTGTCCTGGCTGATCAGCGGCTACCCGATTGAGTCGCTCGCTGACGAGTTGCGCAGCCGTCTCGACGTGCGCTTGCCGGATGGACGCACTGCCCTTCTCCGCTTCTACGATGCCCGCATCATGACCGACATCGCGTCGCTGATGGAATTCACGCAGCGCATGCAGTTCTTCGTCTCGACGTTCAACTGGCTCGTCGAAGTAAATGGAAAACTGAATGGAGTACACCCGCATGCTTGAGCTGACAAGCGAACAGATCGCCGGCCTTGCCGGGATCGACGCACGCGGATATGTCGAACGCACTCGACAGGATCTCGTCAAAACGGACCCAAAGTTGGCAGACGACGGCACCCTACCCACGCGCCTTTGGAACGCATACATCGCTGCTCGACAGCTCGGCATTCAGTCCGATGAGAACGTCGCGGCGTTTCTTCGAATCGAGGTATACGCTCCGAAGTTTTACGAGAAGCCGGCCACGCGCGCGTGGCTGACTCGGCCCGGACGCTCGGCCGACGAACGTTTTCACGATTACCTACGCGTCATGAAATGGCGCATCGAACATCAGGACGACAAGGGAGGGGCTGAGCATGGCGGGATTGGTGGTGCCGGCGATCGAAGCGGCGATAGTGGAACTTGGACCAGTCTTGGCTCGCGCTGGAACCGCCTTATTGGGCGGGGCCGCAGTGGCCGGGACGGCTAGTCTGTCGGGAGACACATCGAAAGACGCAAGTAAGGCAGAGCCTGCCGTCCGTGCCATACCGCGTACAGGAGAGAGTTGCAAGAAGTGCCCACCTGAGGCGGGGAGCATGCAGCGCCGCAACTGGAGCATGAGTGACAACTCCCGAGAGTATCAAGGGCGAATTACGGGGTTCCCCTATAGCGTTGAAGAGGCCTGGAGCATGGAATGGGCCTGGCAGCGCGACTTCGACGGCTTTCGACCGGAAAGCTGTTTGTTGATAGAAGCGAAGGGAAAGTACGATCAGTTCTTGAAGAAGGACGATGTACCGTACACCAAGACCTTTGATGACATGGAGGAGCAGGCTGGAGCTCAGGCCGCGGTTGTAGATGATCATCCTCCTGCGAGGTTGAAATGGTATTTTCAGACGGAGCGGACTTGGAACTACATGAGAACGCCGCTTGCCCGTCTTCGCGTCGAATCAGAATGGGTGCCCTGACAAACATGGAAATAGTTACGCAATTTCGTAGCCCTGCCGATTTCGCCCAGCTTGGCGATTTTGCGGCTCACCTTGTCCGTCTATGGCCAGTGGTTGAGGCCATGTCACGCGAGGACGAACGTTTAGGGCAGTGGTGGCTGAAGGCGGATACCGAGGAAGAAGCCCGTCTGTATCCCATGTATGAAGCGCCCGGCATACCTTCGACAGCCGTTTTGGCAGTCTTGGCGCAACGGTACGAAAAAAAGGTGGACCTTCCTAAAGTATTTGGCTTCTGGAATGGTCAGATGGACGCGGCCGACAGCGCGAGGCTGAAGTTTGCCATCGATGCGAAGAGGCGGCCCAGCGAGGTAGAAATTGGGCTACCGGCACAGAGCGCAGTCTCGGCGGACGAGCGCAGCTATGAGGGCGTGGCTAAGATAGTGTCCGCGATGGTCTCGGTTTATGACCCGATGTATGTCTCTGTTTCACCACGAGAGTATTTTCCCCGGCAGGTGTTTGATGACAAGCCGGGCGTTGGCTGGATGCTGTATCTCCCGAAGCTCATCACGGCACAGCAAGTCCCGGAAGCACGCGAATTGATTCCAGTTCCCGAAGCCGGTCGGAAGCAGACCGGGACGATCATTGTGAGCGTCCCAGATGCCGTTTTTTCAGTGGACAACTCCGAACACGTCGAGGTTGCCAACCGTATCGAGATTCGGCTCGTCGACCAGGACCTTCTGCCCAAATTCGCTGACCTGTAAGCACAATGCCGGCGCGAGAATCCGCGCCGTCATCGTCGGTTAGAACAGCCCCACGGGCTGCGCCGCGTCATCCCAACTGAAGATGATCAGCTCGTTTCGGTCGACAGCCTCAACCCCGACCGTGTACTGGATCGGCACGATCTCGATGTAGAACCCATCGAATACGCGTCGAATGTCAGGGTGATCGTTGAGACTCACAATCGCGCGACCTTTGAGACGACGCAGTCGTTCGGCCATCTTTTCGTATTCCACGAACGGGAACGGCACACCATACCCCTGCGTCTCGTGATACGGCGGGTCGAGATAGAACAGCGTGTGCGGCCGATCGTATCGGTCGATACACGCTGCCCAATCCAAACGTTCAATGAAGGCGTTCGCCAACCGATGATGCGCCGCCGACAGATCCTCCTTGAGACGAATAGGATCAATCCCGGCGGGGCCAACGTCTTTGACCCGAACGTCTGCCCTTCGAGCTTCCCGCCAAAGCAACTTTTCTGCGGGTAGTAGAACCAGCAACTTGCTAGATACTGGTGAGGGTATCCGGGACCACCTGTTTGAGCCGCTCAACCACCTGTCGGCTCTTCAGCGCCGGCTTGAACTGACGCACAAACTCCTCCGGAGGAGGCTAGACATCGTGACACAAGCCCCGAAGCAAAATCGGTGACAAAATTGCAACCGAGGAAGTACTATTTACGCACCACTACTACGGGACCACAAGAATATGGCGTTCTTTGAGAACTCAAGTCGCAAGGACGAACTTGGCTACGAAGACAATAAAGAGATACCAATCAAGTCGATCGCAGGCATTGAAATTAAAAATTTCCGATCATTCAAGGATCGCGCCGTGCGGCTAGGAAGTCAGGTAACTGTAATATCAGGTCGAAACGGAACAATGAAGACCTCGATCATGGGCCTAATTGCGCACCCTTTTACCAGCGATGCAATTGATACGTTTGGAAAGCCTCTCAAAACAACACTTCGCAACGTTTTCAAATTATCACCAGATTTCGACAAAGAAACGTACGAATATAATCTCGTTATTGATACAGGCAAGGATACGCTTTTAAGCGAGCCAGTTCAGATCTACCCTGATAGCACTGATCGACACCGAGTCGTTGTTTCAGGGGCAAAAGATGGGGATGGCAACTTTACCTACAACACATCCTTCCTCAATCTGAGGCGATTGTTTCCACTCATTGACACCCGAGCGGAGCCGACCAATTCAACGATGACATTGAAAAATGACGAAGGAAGTCGCCTAAAGGATTATTACGAAACGATTTTTCCTAGCAGCGCATACGATCAATTTACACCGGTTAGCGACGCAAAAGGAACACTAAAAACGACGTTCGCGCCCGTTGGCAATCAAGCAAGCTACGACTGGCATTCAATTTCCTCTGGCGAGGACAATCTCGGCGCAATTTTTAACCGACTCATCGGATTTCAACGCGCCTACGATAAAAAGCAAAAGACTGGAAACGGCATTCTTTGCATTGATGAATTCGAAAGCAGCCTACATCCCGTGGCGCAACTTCGCCTATTCGACTATCTCTATCGATGGTCCGGCGAACATAATGTCCAAGTGGTGATTTCAACACACTCACTACACTTAATATCACATGTGTACGCAAAGCACGCACCAAACCTGACGGCCGGACGCGTGGTCCTAAATTTTGTTAGCAAATCGACCGCCAGCAACAAAAATTATCCGATCCTCCACAACCCGCCTTACGAACTCGCTTATAAAGAGCTAACTCTGCAAAACCCCATACAGGCAGCAGAGGCCAGAAAGGTAAACGTCTACTGCGAAGACGACCTTGCGATCCATTTTGTCAAACACGTTGTTAAATCAAGGATCGTACTCAGTGCAATTAATTTTCACAGCTCCCTAGATCCCGAATCAGGAAAACCGGGAACTGGTTACTCAGCATTGAGATCAGTATGCATGCAGTACCCCTTGCTTCTAGAAAATTCGCTTGTAATATTTGACGCAGATGTCCCAGCAACCGTGACAGACAAAATCAAGAAGAAAAATCTTTTCCTGAAACTCCCTGACGCGGAAAATCTTGCGATCGAAAGGCGAATTATCGCCTTCATAGCAGAATTATAAAATGACGATCATTTTTTTACGAAATTCAATCGCGAGCAAGAGGCGTTTTTTGACAGCTTCAAACAAAGTGGCATTAAATCTCTCACACCGGCCCATATCAAGGATGCGAGCAGAATTAATATTGAAGCGTGTAAGCGGTGGGCGAACTCGGACAAGGCAGCTTTCAAGCGCTATGTGACTTACTACTGCAACAACCACCTAGATGGCGAAACGTTTCAAAGTGATTTCATTCACCGACTGAACAACATCATCTCCTCTTTTGGTCTCCCGAACCTAACGGCCTAGCCGACCTCCGAGAATAGCCAGGGCGATTGTTGGGCGCAAAGTAATAATGAGCCACTTCGCGCGAAGTAAATCTGAGCCACCTTTCAGTACAGTCAGCCTTTTGCGCGCAAAGGCTGGCGATGCTCCAGAAGGAACAGTGGATGCAAATCCATGTGCTCAAAGCCCAGGGCGTATCGGAGCGCGAGATCGCGCGGCGCCTGGGTATTTCTCGCAACACGGTGGCGCGGTACCTGTCGGCCGAGGAAGTGCCTCGCTACAAGCCGCGTGAACCGCGACCAACCAAGCTCGGAACGTTCGAGGCGTACATCCTCGAGCGCATGAGCGCGGCAGCACCCGAGGTCATCGCCGCGCCGGCGCTATTGCGCGAGTTGCGTGCGCGCGGCTACGACGGCCAACTGCGAAGCCTGCAGGCCTTCATGAACGCGCATAAGTCCGTGCCGAAGCCGGATCCGGTCGTGAGATTCGAGACCGAGCCCGGCCGGCAGATGCAGTGCGATTTCGTTGTCTTCCGCCGAGGCACCGACCCGCTTTACGCCTTCACCGCCACGCTCGGCTTCAGTCGGTGGCGCTGGGCACGCTTCACCACCGATGAACGCGCCGAGACGCTGGTCGCCTGTCATCATGCGCTGTTCGAAGCCTTGGGTGGCGTTCCTTGCGAGATCCTTTACGACAACGCCAAGACCATCGTTGTCGAGCGCGATGCATATGGCGACGGTCAACACCGCTGGCACGCCGGCATGCTCGATCTGGCCAAGCGGTACGGCTTCCTGCCCAGACTGTGCCAACCGTACCGCGCGCAAACCAAAGGCAAGATCGAGCGATTCCACCGCTATCTGCGTGGCAATTTCTATGTGCCGCTGGCGAGCCAGCTCAAGCAATCCGGCTTAATGCTCGACGCCGTGACTGCGAACGTCGAGGTGAGTAAATGGTTGCGCGACGTGGCCAACCAGCGAGTGCATCCGGTTACAGGGCTGGCACCCGCGATTCTGTTGGAGCAACGAGAACGGGCTTGCTTGCGCGACATGCCAGGCTACGCGGTGCCCCGATTGCCGGCTCGTGCCGTCGCTCGGCCGCGCGTTGATCCCGCGATGTCGATCCAGCACCCGTTGTCCGTCTACCAGCAATTACTGACCGAGGTGCGCGCATGAACTTGCAGCAGGAACGCATCGACGGGCACTGCCAGAGTTTGAAGCTCGAGGGGCTCATGCACCGATACATCGCTCTGGCCAGCGACGCCGCGGCCAAGCAATGGAGTTTCCTCGACTTCCTCGAGAACGCGCTCGCGCACGAACGAGAGACGAGGCAAGTGCGTTCGCGGCAAACACTGGTGCGCATGGCGGGGTTTCCCGCTATCAAGACACTGGATGACTACGACTACAGCTTCGCCGTCGGGGCCCCACGCAAGACGATCGACGAGCTTGCCACCCTGCGCTTCATCGAGCGAGGCGAGAACGCCGTGTTGCTTGGTCCGTCAGGCGTGGGCAAGACGCACCTCGCGATCGCCATCGGATACGCCGCAACGCAGGCCGGCATCAAGACGAAGTTCATTACGGCGGCGGATCTAATGTTGCAGCTCGAGGCCGCACGCCGACAGGAGCGATACGACGCGGTACTTCGACACAACATTCTCGGCCCGAGGTTGCTCATCGTCGACGAGATTGGCTATCTGCCGCTCTCGGGCGATCAGGCCAGCCACTTCTTCCAAATCGTCGCCAAACGCTACGAGCGCGGTTCAATGATCCTGACCAGCAACCTTCCGTTTGCGCAGTGGGACGAAACCTTCGGCGGCAACACCACACTGACTGCAGCGATGCTCGACCGCATCCTGCACCACGCCCACATCATCCAGATCAAAGGAGACAGCTACAGACTGAAACAGCAGCGCCAGGCCGGTCACGTCTGGTCATCGAAGAAGTAACGACTGGCTCAGTTTTACTTTGCGCGATCAGGCGCGAAGTGGCTCAGATTTCAAATGCGTTTGACACGATTGCACCATCGCCCTGACCGAACTCCTAAATTGACGCTCGCGGCCTTCTGGTCAGCGCAGCAAAACTAGGACGCCGAGCGCCCTTTGCCTAGAAAAGTCCAACAGGCTGCGCCGCGTCATCCCAACTGAAGATGATCAGCTCGTTTCGTTCAGCCGCCCTTCCACCTCCACCAACGGTGTATTGAATCGGCACGGTCTCGATATGAAATCCGTCGAACACGCGCCGAATGTCGGGATGGTCGTTGAGGCTCACGATCGCGTGCCCCTTGATCGACCGCAGACACTGCGCCATCTTCTCGTACTCCGAGAACGGAAACGCCACGCCGTACCCTTCCGTCTCGTAATACGGCGGGTCCAAGTAGAACAGCGTATGCGGCCGGTCGTATCGATCGATACAGACTGCCCAATCCAGACGCTCCACGAACGTGTTCGCCAAACGTAGGTGTGCCGCAGACAGTTCCTCCTCGATGCGCAGCAAGTTCAGGCCGGGCGGCGTTGTCGTCGCCGTGCCGAATGACTGCCCTTCCAGCTTCGCCCCAAAGCAACTTTTCTGCAGGTAGTAGAACCGGGCAGCCCGCTGAATATCGGTGAGGGTTTCTGGAAGTGTCTGCTTGAGCCATTCGAACACCTGCCGGCTCGTCAGGGCCCATTTGAATTGCCGCACGAACTCCTCTAGGTGGTGCTGCACGACGCGATACAGATTGATTAGCTCGCCGTTAACATCGTTGACTACCTCGACCTTCGCTGGCGGCCGAAGGAAGTACAGCGCTGCCCCGCCCGCAAACACCTCGACATAGCAATCGTGTGCCGGGAAACGCGGGATGATGTGATCTGCGAGACGGCGTTTGCCGCCGATCCAAGGAATGATGGGAGTTGCCATTGTGAAAGCCGATTTTAAACTTGGTGTAGAATCCGGCCCGCCTACGTAGGTAAGCAGGGCCATGGCTGATTCACTGGCACAAGCAGTGGAAAGGCGGCCGGGCGAATGCGCAAACATTCTCCCGGCCGCCCTGTTTCTTTCGAAGCCTCCCGGCCTCGATTGCCGCGCTACTGCGGCAGGTTGGTTTGTGCGTCGCCGTTCAATGCGTTGTAACTACGCTCGCACTGCTGGCCGGCGATGCCTCGCTCGTCAGCAATCTTCGCCAGCTCTCCCGCGCGGTCGTCAGTCCGGCCGAGCACGTCGGCAAGCAAATCGATGGCGTCGCCGGCTGCCGAGCCTCCGGCGGAAGCGCCGGCACGCCGAACGTCGGCAACGAGCGCGGCGACTTGCTTGCGCAGGCCGTCAGCAGCACCATCGGCAGCGCGAGCATCAGCGCGTGCCTGATCACGTTCTTTCGCAGCATCGGTTGCGATCTCCTGTTGTGCCGCCAACCGGCGGCGAATTTCGTTACGCTCGGTCGTCAGGTCATCGATCTGCCGCGCCTGATCCGCGACCTTCGCGGACTGGTCGGCGTCACGATGCCCCTTGAAATACCCGCAGGCCGATCCGGCAACGATGCCGGCGATGACGAGCAGCCAGATACGCGGATCGATCCATGTCATGCGATCACCTCCCCGCCGGCCGCGCGATACGCGGCCAGCAAATGCTCGATGTCGTTCTCATGCTGGCCGTACCCGGCCCCCGGCAGACTGGCCCATACGTTCGACACCTTCGCGACCGCCTCACGAAACCGCCCGGCATCAATCAACGGCAACGCGCCGTGCTCGCGGAGCTGCTGCAGCGCGTACCTGTCCTGCGACACCGGCCCGAAGTCCGGCAGCTTCATCTGCGCCTGGTAGATCCGCCACCAGCGCGTGAGAATCTGATAGCGGCCGGCCGCCGTCGACGGCACCCGGATCTGCCGGTTGAGAACGTTCGGATGCGTCGCATAGTCCGAGAACAGCAGCGGCCGCGACGACGTCGAACCAACCAACACGTTGTAACCGTCGTCTGACTTCGCCAGCAGCCCCGACCCGATCTCGCTTACCGCGATGGCGTCGAGAAACGCCACACGGTTCTTTCCACCTGCACCGGCCACACTCATTCGTGCCATCTTCATTTCTCCCCAAACAATCGCTTCGCATTCCGACGCAGCAGCACTTCGAGGTACTGCGACCCCACAATGCCGAGCGCACTCCCGAGACCGAGCAGCGCGAGCGGCGGCAGATCCGGGATCTGCAACAGCGCAAGCCCGGCCACCATCGACGTTGCCGATCCCAACACGGCCCGGCCGGCAACGAGCCGAAGCGTCAGTTGCTCCCCGCCTACCAACACCTTCGCGATGCCGATCAATCCGCCCAGGATGATCAGCTCCAGAATCGTCTTTTCGTGGTCTTGCATCGGTTCCCCTTAGCCCGATAAAAAGAAAGGCCGCTCCGGTTGCCCGTGAGCGGCCTGCACATACAGCGCACAACGTGTGACTGGCGTTACTGCGGCGCCGGCACCACCAGATTGATTTTCTTGCCCGGCTTCTTCCCGTGTCCGACCTTCGCCTTCCCCTTGTTCCCTCCGTTCAATGTAACGACCGTGATCCACCCCCGCGACGCGTACGTGTGTTCGACCGACTCGATCAGAAACTCGCCGTCTACGCCGGTCTTGAACCCCTTCAGCGCGATCGTCTTCTCGGCCGACAGATCTGCGCGGCCGCGCATCGTGAGCCTGCTCGTCGACGTGTGCCGATTGAGCGTCGCCAATCGCGACGTCGCACCGGCTTTCGCCGCCTCAGGACTCGCGAATGCGTGGCGCTCGGTATGCACCGCGGACGCACCTGGCGGGGCATCCGGATTCGGTATCGTGAGATCGATCTTCTTCCCCGTCTTGCGGTTGTGCACCTTCGTACGAACGGCCGCGAAGCTCGCGCGATCCGGGAAGTTGATGTCATAGTCGAGCAGATCGCCGGGCGTGAGCGTCACGACCGGCAGCGGCTTGCCGCTCGCGCTCTTGCCGCCACCGCGCGGCAGCACGATCAGCTTGCCGGCCTTGACCGTCGCCGTTGCACCGTACTGCCGAGCCACGCGCGTGATGAAGTGCAGGTCGCTCTCACCGAACTGATCGATACGCGGCACGACGACGTCGACGTCGCACGCGGCCGACCATTTGTTCCGCCGCGCGATGTCGCCGACGATGTCCGCCAGCTTCACATTCGACCAGCTCCCGTATCGTTGCGTTTTCGATGTCGCGCGCATGTTCGCCGGTTTGCCCTTGATAACTACGCTGGCCGGCGGGCCGCGCACGCCGACCTCGTCGACCGCATACTCGCCGAGCATTGACAGCCCCTGCCCCTCCCAGCCGATCGACACCTTCAGCGTCGCGCCCTTCGGTGGAAACTCGATGCGGCCGTCGCGATCGTCGAGCGTGATCGTGCACTCGTCTGCGTCTAGACCGGGTTTGTCGATCGACCGTATCTCCAGCACGCGATCCTGTATCACCTTGGTCACGTCCGCGCCGTTCGCGATGATCTGAAAAATCGCTTCCATCGCACCTCTCTATGTCCAGAGCTGGACCGATTCAACACGCGGCGCTTCGAGATCCGGCAGCAATATCTCGACGCCGGCCGTGAACGGCTGCGCTCGAGCCGCAAGCCCCGGATTCGCGTCGTACACGGCCTCGACCGTTCCCTGCAGCGTCCCGTAATACCGAAAGCAAAGCGTGTCGAGCACGTCGCCGTCAGACGTTCTTAAAGTCTTCGCCATAGCGGCCGAACTCCACCGAGAAAGTTTGCTTGCGCGGCAAGCCGTCGACGAGCAGCGCGTCCTGCTCCTCCTCGATCGACTGCAACAGCCAGCGACCGAGCACTTCGCCGTCGCCCGTCGTGAGCTGCACGGGCTTCATCCGGCCGCCGATCGCCCGCAATCGGTTGATCTGCTTCGTACCGGCCCCGAGCGCCGGGAACACCACGCCCGACAGCGTGATCGTCTCGCCCCCTTCGCTGACCGCCTGCAACGCCTCCTGACGATTCAGACGCTCCTGCGTTGCCACGCGATACCGCGTCGCTCGCCGCAGCTTGTCGTGAGCCGCCGTCGACAGGTTGAAATGGAACGCTTCGCCCGCGTCCGTCGTCATCGACATCAGGTGCGGCGTGCTCGACGTCGCTCCGTCGAACAGTCCAGACAGCATCGAGCCGACGCCTGTCGACTTGATCACGTCCATCACCGCTGAGTCCTTCAGACCGACCGCCGCGTTGAACTGATTCCACGCACCGCCAAGCGCCGACTTCACGCTGTCGGCGGCAGCCTGCACAAGGGGGAAATTCGATCCGTCGACGGCCTTCAGAATCGAGCCGATCGACGCCTGCGTCGCGTTGAAGCTGCGCACGACAGCGCCGACCTGCGGAAACAGATCGGTCGCCACGGACAGCGCGCTCGTCGCGCCTGTCAGCAGCTCGGCCGCGCTGCTCAGATTGCCGGTCGCGAGGCGTTGCAGCACCTCGACCGTCGACATGCTCGCCGCGCGATTCCGATCGAATATGCGGACCATCTGACGCACACGCTCGGTCGCGATACCTGCCTGCGTCGCCGCCCCCGTGATCTGCCGAATCACATCCATTGCACCCTCCCCTTACATATGCGGCGCATCGAACATTGCCGTTCGACTGTTCGCCTTGCGTTGGTGCTCGTCCATCATTCGCGTCAGTTGCGGGCTGACCTGCGCAAGAAACTTGCTCGCCATGTCGGCGTCGTTCGCCTCGATCTTCACGTGGAAGACCGGCGCGAAAGTGTTGGTCTGCTCGATGCGCGGCCCCGGCCGAGCGCCGACACCCGCCCCGTCTGGCGCGAGTGCCTTCGCTTTCGCAATCGCCGCCACGCTCGCAGGCGTGTCGTCCGTCTTGCGGTCCAGCACCTTGCGCGAGATCGCGCTGAACAGCTTGTCGCCGGCAAACGTCCCGACCGCCCCACCGATCACACCGAGCACCGCCGATCCGATCGGCCCGCCGAGCGCACCCACCATCGCGCCGACCTTCGCGCCCATCACGCCACCGGCAAGGCTGCCCGCGATCCCCGCGAACCGGTTCGCCTTCTGCTTGCTGGTGTCCGTGCTCGACGCGACGGCGTACGCCTCGCGTGCCGCCAGACCGAACTTCAGCACCGTGCCCGCCACGGCGAGCTTTCCGGCGTACGGCGCAACACGGCCGAACAACGCCCGGCCAGCGCTGAAGATGCGCCCTATCCGACCAGCCCGAGCAGTAGCACGACGTGCGGCGCGGCCGGCCCGCCCACCGCCGAGCAGATCGCCAAGCCCGCCCCCACCAGCGCCCCCGCCGGGCATGTTGACGACGAACACACGCTGCACACTGCCAGCGGCACCCGCAGCCCCGCCGAGCGCATCGAGCGCCCGCCCAACGACCCCGCCCCGAGCACCGGATCGCCCCGCAGCCGCTCGGCCGCCACGCGCGAGCACCGTGCCGCGTGCGATGTCGAACAAGCCCCGGCCGATGCTCCAAAGTGCCTTTGCCCCACGAGCGGCGATCACTGCCCCCGCGACGCCCACAACAGCGGCCGTCGTTTTCGGGGCAGCGTCTGCCGTCGACTGGATGCCGCTACCGACCGCCTTCGCAGCATCGCCCACGCGATCGGTAATCGGACGAAGCGCGTCGCCGATGCTGCGCATCGCGTCGTCCCATCGCTGCCCGACCTCGCTCCAGATCTGCTTTGACGTCTCACGACGGGCCTCCAGATCCTTCTGGATCTCGCCGCTCGCCTGCTGCGCGTTGCGCTTCAGGTTGCTGTACAGCTCCGCGTTCTGCATATATGCGGTCAGCGCGGCCTTGACCTGCATGTCGTTGAACAGGTCGCCGGTCTTCATCGTCTCGGCGAATGCAGCCATCTGCGCCTGACGCTTGGCCGGGTCCATCTCCGAATTGAACTGCTTCGCCGCCGTCGCGAGCTGCTTCGCCTTGGCCGGATCGACGCGCTCGATGTACGCGCGTGCGAGCACGAACGACGCCTCCAGCGTCGACCAACCCTTGCCGATCGCCTCGCGCATCTTCGCCTGATAGTCGACGCCGGCCTTCGCATAGTTGCGTTCGGTCTCGCCCGAGCCGATCTTCGAGAACCAGTTTTTGAGGTTGTTCGCGGCTTCGTCCGAACTGCCCGCCGTTTTCATCTGCACCTGGAGCATCGCCCCGAGCTGCGTGACGGAATCCTGACCCGTGATACCGATCTTCTTCATTTCGGCGAGCAGGACCGGAAACCATCGCGCCATATCGACGGATTCGAACGACCCTTCCTTGCCGAGATACGCGATCGCTTCCAGCGCCTTCGCCATCTGGCGCGGGTCGACGATCTCCGCGTTTTGCTGCAGCGCTTGGATCATCTTCGCGGTCTCGACCGTCGTCGCGCCTTGGCCGATCGAGAACTTCGCGACCAGCGGCGCGAAGTTGAGCGCCCGATTCAGATCCATGCCGCCCGCGACCATCTGATTGACGGCGTCGGCCAGCTCGTTGCGACCGATACCGTTCGCCCCGGCATCGCGCCGGATACGCGAGCCCATCGCAGCCTCTTCCTGCGTGCGCGCAATGCCCGCCTTGATCGCGATATCGCGAATGATCGCCTGATAGTTCGCGGAGATCGTCGCCGGTACAGCGACGGCAGCCGTCAGCTTCATGGCGTCGCCCACCACACCGCGCCCGGCCTCCTGACCGGCTGCCAGTCGCTCGTACCCGGACGCCTTCAGATCCAGCCCTCGCGTCGTCCGGCCGAGCCGCGCATACGCGCGATCGAGCCGGTCGACCTCGATGCCGGCATCGCGCAACGACTTCAGATTGCTATCCAGCTTGCGACGGATGCCCTCCGCCGCGCTGTCGCCCGTCGACTGCAGCCGGCGGAACTCATCCTGCAGGCGCATCGTCTCGCCGATCTGGCGCTGCCAGAGCCGCGAGTCGTTCGCCCGCTTCTTCATCGCGTCGATCTTCGACGACGTGTCGGTGATCGCCTTCCCGAACGTCGCCGACACGGCCCCGCCGATCACGATGCCAAGCGCTAAGTCTTTCGCCATCCCGGCCCCCTCAATCCGTCAACCACCACAGCATGTCGTCGACCGTCATCTCGTCGATCGACATCGACGACATACCGAACTCACGCACCAGCCGCTTCGCCAGCGCCTTGAGCGTTTTTGGGTCCAGCTTTGCGTACGGGTCGAAAGGAGTAATAGGCGTCCTGCACGCGCTCGTAATCGGCCATATCCATCGCGTCGAGATCGCTCGGCGCAACATCAGCGAGCGACGCGAACAGGATCAGCTCCTGTTCCTCGGCATCGTTAGGCGCGAGCTTCTGCGCACCGCGCATATCGCGCACCTTCGGCCGGCGCATCGTGAAGGTGTCGCATTCGACGCCGTTGAGATTGATCGGATAGTCGAGCTTGACGATGACCTTTTCCATTGCGGTTCCTGAAATGAAAAATGGCGAGCCGTCGGCTCGCCATTGATTGAAGAAAGTAGCTTTGCTACGTGTCCGTCGAATGACGGTTACATGCCGAGACCCTTGCGGACCTCCGCGAATTGGTCGACGCCGTTGATCACGCGCTTGCACGCGAAGACATCGATCTCGTGCACGATCGCACCGGCGACTTCCATCTTGTAGTAGTCGCACGACACGCTGAACTTCGCGTCGACCTTTTCGCCGGGCTTCCATTCGCCCGGATCGACTTCGTACAGCATGCCGCGCAGATATACGGCGACGTTCTTCGTCTTGCCGCGACGGTCCATGAAAACCGCGCGAAAGACACCGTTGAACGCCCCCTGATCCACCAGCCCGAAGAAGCGCAGCACCTCGTATTCCATCGTCGACATTGCGAACGACGCATCGAGCGCTTCCATGCCCTGATCGGTCTTGACCGTCGCGTCCATGCCGCCCGCGCGGAAGTCATCCGTCTTGATCTTCAGTTTCGGCGGCGTCATGCTCGTCGCGCGGCCAGCGTACCCCCGCCCGTCGACGAACGCATTGCAGTTGTGCAGAGTTTCCGGAATCATCGCATCTCCCTTAGATCTGGTTGTCGAGCACTTCGGTCAGCCACTGGTTCGTGACCTCGAAGCGGAAAATCGGGTTCTCGGCCGGCGGGACATCCGTGAAGCGAATATTCCAGTACACCTTGCCGTCTTCGAGCTGGCTCGCCGTGTTCAGCAGCGGGTCCGGGTAGACCTCGAAGTTGATCACGGCGCCCTGACGCTTCAGGTCGCGCATGAACGCCTGCAGGCCCTCGGTAACGTCGCTGACGTACGTCGCCGTGATGCCACGGTCCACCGCCCACTTGTGCCCGGCCTGAACGGCGTCCATCACGATATCGAGCGTGCGCACACGCGTGACGAACTTCCATTTCGGATCGGCCGACAGCGTGCGGTTCCCCCAGAGGCGATAACCGCCGTCGCGAATGATCGTCGTGATGTTCGCGTTGTTGAGCAGGTTCGCGCGGCAGGTCTCGTCGCCGTCGAGGTATTCGATCGGCCGGCCCGTGCCCGTGATCTCGACGATCTCCTTGTTCGACGGCGACGCCCAGAAGCCGATCTTCGCGTCGGTCTGACAGAACAGACCCGCCGTGTACGTCGACGCCGGCAGCGAGATCTCGCCGTTCGTGGCGTTGTCCCATGCCTTCGCGCCGGGGTCGACCATGTACAGGCGCTTGCTGCCGAAATTCTTCGCGTAGGCAATCGCTGCCTCGTCGTCGACGTTCGGGCCGTCGATCACGGCGATCGCTCGCAGCTTGCCGGCGAGCGAGTCCGCCGCCGTCGCGACCGGTTGCTTGGACGTATGCCCAGGTGCGATCAGCAAGCGCGGTTGCGCATTGAAACGCGACTTCGCATCCAGCAGTGCCTGCATGCCGGTGCGTGCGCCGCCGGCCGACACACCCCCGATGATCGCCGACGTGAGCTGCGCAGCATCAGCCGCTGCCGGCACACCAACCGCGATCACCACCGCGCTGCTCTGCGCATAGATCGCACGGGCAGCCCGAGCGATCGCGCTGTTCTCGCCGAACGCTCGGACCGCCTCGCCGGGGCTCGTCAGTTGCACCGGGACATTCGGCTGCGCCAGATCGGGGCCGGGCGTGTAGGTGTCGGCCATGCCAACGACCGACGACGACGGCACCGCAATCGTGCGCGGGCCGCTGTCGACGATGGTCGTCGTGATACCGTGAAAAAAGGAAGTCGCTGCCATGCGGATCTCCGGAAATAAAAAGGCCGCTCATCGAGCGGCCTGAAACAAAACGACGCGAACCGCGTCGGCAAAGTTACTTTTTGATGGGCACGGTGGACGCCTTCGGTTGCTCCGATGCCGTGTCCGCATCGGGCTTCGCCGCTTCATCGGTGCGCACCTGCATCGCGGCATCGGCCGCCGCGCGATCCTCTTCAGCTTGCTTCGCAGCGGCCTCACGCTGCGCAGCCTCCTCCGCTTCACGCGCCGCTCTCTCGGCACGCTCGGCCTCGACCTTCGCGAGAATCGCATCCGGATCGGGTTCGGCCGGCCACGCGATCTCCGCCGGGAAACTCGGCGACTCAACGACACGTACGAGCGCGACCTGATAGTCGGTCCACGCGTCGAACGTCGCTTCTTCGAGATCCGACAGTCGCCCCGTCACCCGCGCATCCGATTTGCCGAGATTCTGCTGACGCGCCTTCTCCAGCCGCGCGAAGAAATCATTCATCGCCAACTCGCGCGCCTTGTCTGCGACGATCTTCTCGTCGACAGTCCATGCCCCGTCGCGCCAGACATGCGTATCGGACGGACGCGGCACTTCGGTCAGCTCAGCGTCTTCCGGCGTCACGCCAGCGACGGTGATCTCGGCAGTCGCTCCGGACTCCGTGCGATAGAGGCGTACACCGCGATAGTCGGGCAGCATCTCCCATTTTTCACCACGCCAGAACGGCCACGTGCGCGGCGGCCGCTCGGGCACCGGCTTAAGCGTACAGAACGCCGGGACCAGATAGCGGCTGGAATTCATCGGATCAACATCGGCGAGAAAGCTGACGATGTATTGCCCTGTCAGGCTGTCGTACTGATTGCAAAGCATGCTCTACCTCACTAATTAGAAAGCGCGAATCATGGCAAGCACGGCGACGTTACGCATACGCGCTTCCGCACCACCGTCTGCCGCGACGCTGATCGCATGCGAGTGGCCACCGCCACCACCGATACCAACGCTGTGGCCGTGTGCTCCGTCACCGGCAATCCCGATGCCCGTGCCTGAAGCAGACGATCCAAAGTCATCGCCTTGACCCCAGTTATACGGGCCGGTGCCCTGCCCGTAGCTCGTACCAACGACCCCGACTCGACCAATTCGTGTCGCGTGCGCGTGGCCGGGATCGTTCACGCCGTGCCCGTGATATCCGTTCGCATCAGTCCAAGCGTTATGCGTGTGATCACCAACTGCGCCGGCCGATGCGCCGTGAGCATGCGAGCGGTTTTGACTGTCCTGCCACGTGCCGACTCGCCGACCGGAATCGGCACCACGCCCCGCGTCCGCACATCGAATTCCCTCACCGCGAAACTCGGGAATTCGAAAGGTTGTCGCACCGTCACCGGTCGAGAACGAACCCCAGTTGCCGTTCGTCCAGTCCTTTTCTTCGACCAGCGCACCGCTTCCCTGTGCGTATGCCCACAAAGCCGGATAGTCGACACGCTTCAACTCCGCGCCATTCAGCGCGAGACAACCGGCACGCGGCGCAGTACGTGCCTCGAAAATGATCTGCCCGATCGAGGCCGACGCAATTGCGTCAACGACGAACGCCGTCGAAGCCGCGTTGCTCGACCGATCTCCAGACGCAGGAGTCGGAACCTGCACAGCGCGATCAAAGATCGTCCCTTTGTTGGCCGTGAACCGGACATTGACCAACCCGTTACACGTCACGCCGAAGTCGCCGTCACCGATGTGGTAGAAGCCGGTATCCGGTGCGCCATCCTTGTCGAATGCAAGTGACGGATTCTGCGGCGTACCTTCAGACAGGAAAATTCGCGCACCTGCCGCGAGCCAAAGCGCCCCCTTCAGGGTTCCACCGAGGTTCAGATCGAGGGGCGTCAGATTGCCCGAATGCCACACTGGCTGACCATCGATGCGAAATGTTCGATTGCCGAAGAAGTACTGAAACGCACCTTTCGATGCCGAATACCATCCGACGGTCTCTGCGTTCGCGTAGAAGTAACCGTCATTCTGGCCAGCGAAGATTCGCCCCTCTCCGCCTCGCTTGATCGCAATGTCGCCGACAACTTCAACGGCGCCACCCAATCGCGTCCCACGCCCCGAATCATCGAGCCTCACCAGCCCGGATTCGAGATCCCACGACAACGGCCGAAAGTCATTCCACGCCCCGTATGGATCTCCTTTGCTTGTCTGGAGCAGATAGAAAGTCCTGTCGTCGTTACGCAGCATCACGCCATAGTCGGCTCCTGCGGCCCGATACTGCCCACCCAACCCTCCCAGATCCATCCCGGACGAACGCACGCCTTGCGAAAAAGACGCACGGTACGCTACCTGCATACCGTCCCGGCCATTGTCAGCCGTCGTGCCGATCAGCAGACGCCCCTCCGGAGTCAGACGCATCCGCTCGGCGCCGCCCGAAATCAGCGCGAGCCAACCACTCGAAACTGCTGGCCCGACGAAGCAGTTGTTGACCTGCACTTCGAAGTGCGAAACCCCCTGCGCACCGATCTGCAAGTACCCGTCTCGCGGCGAGAACATGCCCGTATCCGGATCGCTGTCAAAGCCGAAGCCGGCGTTATTGGCGTTATTTGGCGTGATTGCGCCCGCCTTCGCCTTCAGCACGCCCTTCAATGTGCCGCCCGTAAGCGGCAATTTGTCGGTGCCGAGCGTGTCGACCTGCTTGCCAAGCGCGTCGACACGTTTGTCGTTGGCGTCCGCCCTCTTGTCATTGGCGTCTGCACGGTCTTTGAGGTGCCGCGTCCGATTCGCAAGTTGCTTTGTCGGCACGTTGTCGACCCCATCAGGGCCGCCCTGTACGGGGTCCGACGTCTCGAACTGATAGACCCCGTCCTCCCACTTACTTTCTTCTTTCAGATTGGCCATGTACCGATCACCCCTCGCGTAAATTGACCATTGCGCGTCGCGACACCGTTGTGTCGGATCGCGACCTCAGAAAAGTCGAGCCATGCGAGCCGGCTGCGAGCCGGCGCATAGCGCTCGATTGCCCGCTTCAGGTTCTCGCCCTGATCCCGCGTTACCGCCCGCTGCAGCTTCACGATGTACTCGGCCCACGCGGTCGAGCCACCGTGCAGATATCGACCGTCACGCGTCACCGAGCCGTCTCGGCGCTTGATCTGCCGCCCCTCTTGAATGGCGATCTCGCCGAACCCGAGCCGCCGAACAATTTCGCGGATCGCCCACGGCGTACCCTTCTTCTGGTAGATCGCGAGAGACGACTTGATCAGTGCGCGTCGCGCGTCGTCCGACTCCGCCAGCTCCCATCCGTCGACCGCGAGCGACCATGCGAGCCACGGCAGGAACGCCGCAGGACACCGATCCGCATCCCACAGCGTGCGGATCACATCCGGATCGACGCTCGGGCGCATCACCTGCGCGAGTGCGGCTTCGAGGCTCGTTTGATTCGTTGGCAGCAACGCTTCAGTCGTCATCGTTCACCTTCGGATTCAGCACGATCGATGTGCACCGCGCGAACTGATCGATTGCGCAAACGACATCAGCAGCGGGTGACTTCAGATCGACTCTCACGACACCCGACGCCTTCGGATGCAACGCCCCCGTGACGGCCGATTGCGGCATGCCGACGCGCAGCGCCTCGCCTGCAGCGACTGCAATATCGAGATCCTGCCGACGCGCGGCGAGCACGACACCCGGGTCCGGCCCGCGTCCGACGTACACGTCAGCAACGATCGCGTAATTGATCGGTCGAGCCGGCACGACCAGCAGCTCGTCGTTCAGTGGTCGGCGATCTTCTGGTGATAGCGCACGGCGCACCGTATCGAGCAATGCCGCACTCGCGATTCCATCGTTCGAATACGACTTCACGACCACACGCACCACACCCGGCTCGGGACGATCGACGCGCACGTCGGCGACGTCCGCCGACGCGTCCATCGCAAGCGACCGATACGAACCGAACGGCCCGGCCGTCGACGACCGCTCGATCCCCATCTGCGTGCGCAATCGCAGCCGCTCGTCGCGCTCGTACGTCATCGGAATCGGCGGATGCGCTTCCGGATCGCCGGGATCGACGATCTCCCTCTTGATGTTCCAGAGCGCCGCGAGATGTTCCTGATCCGCGCCCGTGGCATAAGCCAGCAACACGGCGCGACCCACATCGTTCACGCGCGCACGAAACCGCAACTCGTCGTATGCGGCCAGCTCAATCAGCTTCACGACCGGGTCAGACTCAAGGGCAGCCGTCCAATCTGAATAGATGCGCTTGAAGTGCTCCAGCTTGCGCTGGTACACCTCCTCGAAGTCGAGCGTTTCGACGAGATCCGGCGGATCAAGCGCCGACAGATCGATTACTGTCATGTCGTCACCTCAAATACGACGTCATCGCCGTTGTAGCGCCCGGCGATCCGAAAAGTTACTTTGCCGTCCACGACAGACAGCGCGTTCACACGATCGAGCGCGATGCGCGGCTCCCATCGACCGATCGCGCGTGCGGCTTCGGCCTGCGCGGCCGATATCCATCCGCGCGTGACGGGCAGGTCGACCATCGCAGGGAGATCCGAGCCGTAATCGGGGCGCTCGCGGCGGGTTCCCTTGCGCGTACTGAGAATGTCCGCGATGCTCTGCACCAGATGATCGAGTCCGCCGATCAGTCGGCCCGTACGGCGACACATACCGACCAGCGCGACCATCACTGCGCCTTTGTCGGAATACGCTTGAAGCACTCGCGCGATTCGAGATACGCGACATGCTCAGGCTCTGTCACCTCCGTTTTGCCAGCCAGCACGGCAACGTGCGAGCCGTCCGGGAACACGATCACGCGACTGCGGAACTCCGTATCGATGAACGTCACGGGAGCCGTCACCCCGCCTTGCTGTGCGTCTTTCGCCATAACCACCCCCACAAACGAAAAACCCCGCACGGGGCGGGGTCCAAAGTCACTTTGATACATTCACACTGGCGGGCCAACCAGCTCGCCGTCGCCTTGCTCACGGTGCCTGTGCTTCGTGAGCGACTTACCGCCGGCCACGACGTCTTCGGTATATTCTGCACTGCCAGCGATCTTCATCGCGACACCACCGCCCTCGCCCGGCTTGCCCTGCATGCCGCCGTTGAACGTGAGCATTTGCTCGGTCGTCGTGTTACCCGTGAACGTCGAGTCCGGAATGTCCGCCAGCAGCTTCGCACTGCGCAACGTTGCGCCGTCCGCCTTCAGCTCGAACTCCGTCCCGCCGATGCGAAACACGATCCGACCACCCGCCGGCACCGACAGTACGTATTCATGGCTTGCATGGTTGTACTGCTCGAATGCGCCGTCCGGGTAATCCGTCGCCGTCTCGTCCGGGCTCGACCTGCCCGAGCCTCCATGCTGGTCTGTGTAGTAGCCCGGCGCGACGAACGCGCCCGCGAGATCCCCGGACGGTGCCCACAACGCAACCTCTTCGTCGACGGACGGCGGACGCCACTGCCTGACCTTGCCGGCCGCACCGGCTTGCCATTTCAGCCAGTCGCTCACCCAATCACCGACACGCACCTTCACGCGCGGCGGGTCGTACGTGACGGCCTCGACGATGGCCGATTGCGTCAGACACGCCATGCGGCGATCCATCTCGCCAAGCTCGAAGTCGCTCACACGTCACCCCGCACCCTGATCCGCCGGATTCCAGTAACGGTCTTCGTGTCCCGGCCCGGTCTCCGGATCGACGCCCCACAGCACCGATCGACCCTTCGTCGGCGGCTCGAACACTTCACCCAGGTCAAATTCGTGCACCCATTCGACGAGCCAGACGAGATACGTATCCAGCTCGGGCCGGAACGGATCTTCACCTGCTGAGCCGATTTGCTTGCCGGGCGTAACCGGCAAGCCCCACGTTTCGCCGTGCACCGCCTGCAGCACGCGGGCGGACAGCTCGCGCACCTGCAGCTCGGCGTCGTCCACCAGCGGGTCGACGATCACACGCGCCTGCATGCGCGCGATCAGCGGCACCCGGCCCGTTCCGTCATCGTGTCCCGGCTCCAACTCGGCCAGTTCGATCGCGACGAATGGTGTCTCGATCGACTTGCCGATCTTCGGATACGCATGGATACGTTCGAGATCCGGCAGGCGCGCACGCAGGCCGGCCTCGATGCCGTCATGAAATTGTTTCAAGTTATCGAGCACGATTCGCCGCCTTCTGGATCTCGTAGTTCACTTCCTGCCGCAGCACCGTCATCAGCCGCGCTTCGCACGCCCGCGCGGCCCGTCGAAATGCCGGATCGCCGGTCTGCGACCACTCGACCGTCACGACCTCGAACGGCGTTCGCGCCTTGCCAGTCCGCCGGTAGATCGGACCGTCCGGCTGTACCTTCGTCTTGCGCCACGCACTTTCGAACACCGATTTGCCGGCCCGGATGCCCTTCTTCGTGCGCCGGACCGAACCGAGTCGGTGCGCCTCGATCGGATTCAGCCCGAGCCACACCTTCCCGGTATCGGCCGACCGCATGAAGAAGTACATGCGTTGCCGCAACAGCTTCTGCTGGATGCCCGTCGCGCTGCCGACCTCCTTCGCCGTCTGACTTCGAATCCACGCGCCCGTCTTGCGCAGCGTCCGACGCCATGCCGCCTGCATCGCAGCAGGCGGCAGGCCCGCGAGCGCTTCGAGCGCCCCCTTCACATCGATCTCGACCTTCAGCAGATCCATCGTCACCTCAGAATCAGGACAGTCCAGCCCGTGCCGGTCGGGTGGATCTCGAAGACACGGAAGCGCTCGCCACCCGCGACGACGATGCTGCCCACGGACACACGGGCCGCGTCGTCGTCGGTGATGTCGAGGATCGGCGCAACGAGCTGCGTGCGTTGCGTCCCGAGATCCGGGCCGAGCCAAGGTGCCTTGAACATGCCCAGCAGCGGCTTGCCGTCGATCGTCACTTCGTCTGACAGGTCTCGCTTCACGGCCGTGTCGACGTCGGCCATCAGATCCCGGAACGCCATGTCACGCCTTCAGCTTGATCAGCGCCTTCGGGCGCGTGCACAGGTGGATCGGATTCGACTGCGCTTCGATCTCAACGCCCTTGCCGAAGTCCATCAGCTCCTGCTTCGCGTAGTACGGCAGACCGGTCGTGTTGACCGCCTCGACGTAGTCGGCCGGCGCGAAGCGCGTGATGAACAGATCCGGAACGCCTTCGGGAATCGCATGCGCCTCGTCGTCCGCCACATAGCCGATGTCACCGACGCGGCCACGATATCGCTCGAACGTGCAACCGCCGAAGTCGAACGCATCACGTGCGTCGCCGCGCAGCGACGCCGCCATTGCAGTCGCCAGATACGTTTCCTTGACCGTCTTCGCGACGATCAGCTTGTTCCAGAACGCGCGACCACAGAGCACGCGCACGCCGGTGTACGTCGTCGCGCCAAGGGCATCCTCGATCGCGTCCTGCACCTCGACGCACTTCACACGGATCTCCGTGTCGGCCTTGCCCAGCTCAAAGGAGATCACCGTCTGCTCGATGCCGAAGTACTGCAGCAGGTCGATCAGTACCGTCTTGCCGTCCGCGTCCAGCACCGCGCCCTTGATCGCACCGATGCGATGGAATTCGTGCGTGGCGTCGAGCTGGCGACGCATCTTCGCGAGCCGGCGATTCACGACAGTCTGCAGCGCCTCCAGCTCGGTTTCCGAACCGAACGCGCGCAGATTCTGGATCTCGTCAGCCTTGATGGTCGCGCGTTGCGGCAGGTGCACCGTATTGAACGGGATCATCTTGCGCTTGCTGCCGCCGACGACGGCGGCCGGCGACCCGCGCTCGCCAGCCGCAACGAGCGACAGCGTGTCGCCGTCGCGCTCGATCTGGATCGTCGTCGTCGTGATGCCGTCCTCTTCGAACAGCCCGAGCGTGCCGATCCGGCCAGGAACGTACGGCTGCTCGTTGATCGCAGCACTCAGGGACGACAGCGAGAACGCATCGTCATTAAACAGGGCGATATCCGCCATACAACCTCCGACATGAAAATGGATACAAAAAAGGCCACGCGCTCTGCGTGGCCTTGAATGGCGCCTGCTACGTTCAGCGGACGATGACGTGCCGCTCGGCGAGATCACCACGACCGGCAGCATCCAGCCCGGCCAGCAGCCCGCCCGCGACCTCGGCGAGCCGGACGATCCCCGTCGCCGGGCGTGGCGACTCGGACGCCGCCAGCGGGGCGTAGAGAATTGCCGCAGCGACTTCCGAACCGTCGTTCGCCGCGTTGTCGTACGGCGCATACTCGCCGGTACTCGTCACGCCGAGCACTTGCCCGGCTGGCAGCGCCGGACCGGCCTTGACGATGATGTGTTCGCGCGAGATCTGCCCGTTGCCTTCCGACACGAGAAATTCGGCCGGCAGAGTGGCCTGTACTTTCCAGTTCGACATGAGTTTTCCCCTCCTCGGGTTACGTCAAAGTTACTTGCCGCTCTTGCGAGCCGCGTAGATGGACGCCGCGCGCGGCGCATTCGCGACCACGGGCGCGTCTTGCGACGCAACCGGTGCAGCACGATGGTTGATCGGCTTCTGCGAGGCCGTTACGCGCTCGAATAGCCGCGCCCGTACCTGATCGGGCGTCAGGCCGTCCGCGACGAAGCCGGCCGTCAGCTCGGTCAGGCTCGCAGCCAAACAGATACCCGCGATGTCCTGTGCACCGCGGATCGCCGCGTCGACCGTCGCGCGATCGCGCAGGCCGGTCGCGAGCACGATGCCTTCGGCGCAGTGCTCGATCCGCGCGTCACGACATGCCGCGTACACGTGCGACGCCAGCGCCGTGACGTCCGGTGTTGCCGGCGGCTGCGGCTGCGGCTGCGGCGCAGGATCGGCCGGCGGATTGGGTTGGGGATCGGCCGGCGGCACCTCGCCGTCGCCCTCCAGCACCGCCCGGATCTCGGCAGGGACAGCCGAGAAGCGTGCAGCGAGCCGCGCTGCGCCCGCGTAAGCCGCGATGCGGATCGGATCGGCAATCGCGTCGCAAAAACCTTGCTCCTTCGCTTGTGCTGCCGTCAGCCAGGTCTCGGCGTCCATAATCGCGCGGACCTCATCGTCGGTCCGGCCGCTGCGCTCGACATACGCCGCCAGCATGTTGTCGGACGTGCTTTCGAGTAGATCCGCGAGCTTGCGCAGATCTCCCGCCTCGCCGGCTGCGACCGTGTGCGGGTTGTGAATCATCAGCATCGCGTTCGACGGCATCTCGATCGTGTCGCATGCCATCAGAATCAGCGACGCAGCCGACGCGGCAACGCCGTCGACACGCCCCGTCACCTTGCCGGCATGCCGACGCAGCGCGTTATAGATCGTGAACGCGTCGAACACGTCACCGCCCATTGAGTTGATCGCGACGACGATCGAGGTCGCAGTCGACGCTACCTCATCGAGCTTCGCAGCGAACAGATCGGCGTCGGTGCCCCAGAATCCGATGTCACCGTAGATCTGGATCTCGACTGCCTTCCCGCCGTCCGCGTTCGCCTGTGCGCGGATGTCCCACCAGCGTTTCTTTCCTTTCATTCGCCATCCCCATTTGAAAGATCGCCCGCTCCGTCGACCGGATCGAGCGTGTCATATCGAATCCCGAGCCGGCGCTCGCGCGCGAGATCGTCCACGTTCTCCCGATCGACCTGCTCCGGGTCATCGCCGCGCGCAAGCACGGCACCCGACCGGCTCGCCAACCCGGACCGGATCTCCATCCGCTTTGCAGTAACGTCCTGCACTGGATGGATGTACGGCCAGCCCTGCGGCACCCACCGCACGCGCAGATAGTCGCGCCGGTTGCGGTAGTAGTCCGGCATCGGCATCGCGCCCGACAACGCGCACGCATCGACCCACCATCGCCAAACCTTCCGGCAGAACTGGTGGATAAACACGTTCCACTGGATCTGTTCGACCGAGCGCCTGAACTCGTTCAGGATCACGCGCAGCACGCGATCGCTCACGTCGCGCAGATCGCCTGTCATGACTTCGTACGGCATGCCGACCGATGCTGCCGCCGCCATCAATTGCTGCCGCATAAACGGCCCGTAATCGGTCCCGGCGCCCGGCGGCTCCGCAAACGTGACGCTTTCACCCGGTGCCAGTTCCTGCATGCTCCCCGGTTCGAGCGACACGACCGGCGAGAAGCCGTCGACGTCGTATTCCATTGCGCCGCCCGTGATCGGATCGCCCGGCATTCCCGGTTCGGCAGGCGGCTTCGTGATGAAGCCCGCAAAGAGGTTGCTGACCTCCTGCCGGAACAGCACCGCGTCGTCAAAGTTGTCCAACGACTTGAGCCGCAGCAGCACTGTCGACAGCTCGGGGACGCCCCGCACCTGGCCGGGCCGAAGCGCGAGAAAAACGTGCGCGATCTCATCGGCCGGTACGCGAACCGTCTGCATGTTTGCGACCGACGCACGGCCGTACTCGCCGGGATGCCGCTGCAGGAGGTGGTACGCAACCCGCCGACCGTCCGAATCGAACTCAACGCCGTTGACGATCTCCCCGCCCGGTACGATCTCGTTCTTCTCCATCGGCAGCAGGTCGCCTTCGAGAAGCTGGATTTGCATCGGCACGGCCAAGCCGTCGCGCGGACTGCGCAGCCGTCGACGCACAAGCACCTCGCCGTCGCTGAAAAACGAACGCGCGGCGAGCGTCTGCACCCCGGCGATGTCGAACAGCTCGTCTGCGTCGATCTCCTGCCCGCTGTCCTCCCAAAGTTGCTTTTGCATCTTGCGAACCGCATCGTTCGGATGCTGCGGATGCGCTTGGATGCCGTTGCCGATCGTGTTCGAGACGAGTCGCGCGATCGCCGTTTTTGCCCACGGGTCGTTACGGATCGCGTCGCGAGCGCGAGAACGCATCAGCGGCAGGTTTTGCACCGCCGCCGCATTCGGTCCGGCGCCCGATGCCCGCCACGACTTCGCACGCGCCCCGACCGTGCTCGCCGATTCGTAGGCCGCCGCCTTCAGCCGCGTCGGCACCACGAACCCACGCTGCGCGAGCGACGGATAACCGCGCTTCATCGCACCCCCTTGCCAGCGTGACGAATCCGGACGATCGACGAGCGTCCGGCAGCCCCGTTCAGGTCTCGAATGATCTCGGTGCGCGCCTCGCGCAGCTCGGCGATCGAGCGATACTTCACGCGCCGGTCGGCGTACTGCACCTCCAGTTCGCCCTTCGCGATCGCGGACTGGATGCGCTCCAGATCCTCTTTTTTGTATCCCATGAACACCTCCTAGCGGCGCGTCAGATAGGTCGACCTTCCGACGCGACGCCCCTGAATGCGCGAAACCCCGCTCGGGGGCGGGGTTTCGGCGGGTTTTGCTACCGGCGGCGACGGCCGCGGTGCCTCTACAACTTCCGGTTCACCGGGCGGATCGGGCAGTGCCTCGACAGGCAACGCCGAAGGCAGCACGTCCAGCACGGGAACCGCGTCGAACAGCGAGACCTGCGAGACGCGATGCTGCTCGACCTGCCAGTGCGCCTCGGTCATCAGGTGCACCTTGACGCTGCGGGCCGCGTGAAGCGCGTACCCCTCGCAGTCGAGCGCCTCATTTCGCGGTCCGATCTTCTTCCACACGCGCTTACCACCTCGCGGACCCGGAACCTTCACCTCAGCGGTGAGCTGCGTCAGATAGTCACCGCGAACTTCGCGATACCAGTGCATGCGGCCCGGCCCGTCGCCCTCAAGCTTCAGCCGATTTTCGAGGATCAGATCCTTTGCCTTGCTCACCCCGACCATGTAGGGGCGCAGACCGTACTTCGCCGCCTTGCTGTTGTTGCGCGTCGAATCTATCGACGCCTTTGGCACGCTGAAGATCTCGGCATCGGCGTTGCTGCTGCCCTTGACGGCCATCACGTGATGGCCGGCCTGCTGCGCCGCGCGCACATACTTGTATACGGCGTCCGACGTCGAGCCATCCGACGAGTCGATCGACGTAGCACGCACGCGCAACAGCCCACCGTTCTCATGCCGGTACGCGTGCGTCAGGAGTGTCGTCAGCACACCCCATACCCCACCCGTCAACGCATCTTGCTGCTGTTCGAGCACGTTGCCGTGGATCTCGCCCCACACGACAAGCCAGCTCTCCTCACCCCGTCCCCATGCGCGCAGAATGATCGCGAGACGGTCGTGCTGCACGTCGACGCCCAGCGTCAACAGCAGACCGCCAGCCGGCACCATCAGCTCCGTGTACGGCAACGCACGTTCGGCGAGCACGTCCAGCTCCGGCAGTTCGCTCTTGTACTTGTACGGCCGTCCCTGCGAGTTGTTCACGAACGAACGCATCTTCGTATCGTCGCCTTCGCGCAGCGCCTTGTCGGCCGTCAGCCACTTCTTCACCAGCGCGACCATGTTTGAGCCTGGGAAAGGCGAAACCAGCTCGTTGATACGAAAGCCGGCCACACCGTGAAACGGCGCCGTCGCGACCCACCGCCCGCGACGGACAGCGCGAATGCGCATCGCGTCGTCCCACAATGTCCCGCAATGCGGACAGGTATAACGGGCCGACTCTGGTCGCGCTCGGCCGTAGACTTCATGCGCGACCTCGGCGTCTTCACTCCAGGTCACGTTCTCCCACGCCAGCTCATGCTCCTCGTTGCAATCGGGGCACGGAACCAGATAGACGCGCTGATCAGAAGCCGCGTACGCCTGCTGGATACGCGACAGACCGTCGACGGTCGGCGTACCACCCAAGATCATCTTGCGCCGCCTGTCCGAATAGCTCTTGTTCCGCTCCTCCAGCAGCGTGATCGAGTCGCCCTGATCGCGCACGTTCGTGTTCGCGTCGTCCGGCTCTTCGACCGCAACGACCGGGGCCGGCGTCGACTTCACCTCATCCGGTGCGTTCGACGTGATGAACTTCAGGAAGCCTCGCGCGAACGTCTTGTGATCCCACAAGTTGTTTTTGTCGCGGGCCGCGTGGACAGGTAATTTCGCCGACAGGCGTGGCGTCACCTCGACCATCGGCTCAAACTTTTCGAGGTTGAACTTCTTCGCCGTTTTCTCTTTCGGGAACATGACGATCATCGGGCACGGATCGACGTCGATCCGCTTCGCGATGTAGTTCAGCAGTACGCCATCCGTCCACGCAACCTGCGCGGATTTCATGCACACCACCTTCTGCGCGGCCGGATCGTCCAGCGCATCGTGCATGCCGATCACCCACGGCGTAATGTTCACGTTGTAGCGGCCCGGACTCGCCGACGCCTTCGCGCTCAACCGCCGATGCTTAGTCGCCCACTCCGTCGTCCCGATCCGTTCCGGCGGTCGCAGCAGCGTCGCGATCCGTCGAATCACTGCGCGGACTGTCTGGGTCGTATTGAGAAAGCTGCTCAAGGGATCCATAGATATGCTCGTTCAGCCATTCGACATCGACCTCGATGCCGTATAGCGCGTACAGCTCCGGCACTAGCTTGTCGGGCAGCGCCAGCAATTCCGTTTGAAATGCGCCGACCATGAGGCCATACGCCTGTTCGAGCTGCGCCGCATTGACGAGCTGCCCTCTCTTCTCGGCCAGCGTCAGCAGCTTGATCTCGCGATCGACACGTTCGGTCATAGCGCGTTCAGCGACGAGATCGATGCCGGTCTCGCTGGAGCGGCCAGCGGCCATCTCGCGAAGATGCCGGATATACGCGACGCGGATCTCGTCGATCGACGCCACACGATAATCAAGCCGGACCTTGTCGACGAACCGCGAAACGGCTGACTGATCAAGGTCCAGGTGCTCGGCGATCTGCTGCTGAGTCGGCATGAATATGACCCCCTATGGAGACTCGCCAGTAGAGAAAAAGCGCGGGTCTGCAGCCCCGCGTGTCGGCGGCCTCATAGGGTCCCCGCCTGCTCAAAAAAATAGGCAGGCCCGCCCCGATCGCGAGATCCGCGATCGCGCGGTCGCCCGCCCGGTCCATCGCCCACACAATGCGGTCCATCGCATCGTCAAACGCGAAGCACCGCGCGGTCACGCGCCCCATGCTTCGATCTTCATCCCACGTCAACCAGACCTCACGCGGCCCGGCGCTCGTCGACTCGATTCGCATTTCAGCGCCCCAATGCAAAAAGCCCTGAGGGCTTTCGCACTCAGGGCTTCGGTATTCATTTCGTAGGGACGAACGCCCCCACACGACCTAACGGGCTCCACTATGTGTTCTTATGTCCCGAGAGGTTTGCACGACTAACGCGCGGTGCCAGCGAATATCCAGTGACGCGGTAAAGGATGTACGAAGTTTACGCGATCTACTCTTGGAATGAAAGATGTTTCATTCTCGCAATTGGCGGCGCATTGTGTCGGACACCGATCCATTCACGTGATCGAGCAACGAATGCATGTCGTGAAAACGACGCGACCAGTGCCGGCGGTATTCGTCGAGTGGGATACCGAGTGCATGCGCTCGTGCCGGTTCATCGATTGGACGCTTACCGGACCCCGAGCAATCCGGGCAGATATATCGACCGTCTCGACGCACAATGCCGCGTCCTTCGCACCGCACACATTGATCGTTGATCCATTCATCGAGCAGACGCAACGCGAAGCGCTCGACGATATCAACCTTCGCACGCTCGACTTCGTGTCCTGCCCTCTGATCGCGGCGTTCGTCACGATTCAGGCCCGTAAACCGATTGCGCTTAAACCGACCCGACAATCTGATCATCTGCGCAAATAGCAACGTGGCCTTGCGGATCGTCGCGGGCTTCGTCTCTTGCCCCGCCTTGATCCGGACCAGCAACCGACCGAGATCATTCGCAAAGGCGAGTGCGCCCAAAGTAACTTTAGGATCGGCAATAGGATCAGTGAACTGACCACGAACACTCATTGCAACGCCTGCCCGCTCCATCAAATCGATCATGACTCTCTCCTATTCGTCCTAATGTCTTAATGTCCCAAGGGAAAAGGCTTGCAGGGGTGCGCGCCTGCGACATGCGCGACATGCGCCGCTCACGTCGCGCATGTCGCGCCCCTGCACCCGCGCCCGAGACCGCGCCTTGGGACATTGGGACATGGGACGTCCACAGCGCGCCAAGGCGGGGCAAGTGGCGCGCTTACCGTGCAGGCACAGCGCGCCACGCCATCACAGCGGACTGTCGTCATCGCCCGCCGCTACCAGTTCACGCTCGACTTCCAGTTCCTGCTCCGGCTCCTCGCGCACGTAGTACCATCCGCGCGAACCCGTCGACTCACGCTTGCGCACCCAACCGAGCGACTTCAGCGCCTTGCCAATCCGGCGCTGTTCCGGCAATGTCCATTTCGACGTGTCGAGCTTCAGGATGTCTGAGAGGATCTCTTCCATCGTCGTGCGCGCAACGTATTCCAGGGCCTTGGCGATCTTGTCCTCGTACACGTCACCCTCGTAGCGCTCAGCCTGCTCGATCTCGAACAGCGGTCGCTCCTGCTCGGTCACGTGCCACACGACGCCCGAGCGGTATAGGTGCACGGCTTCGGCCCAAAGCTGATCACGCACAGCCACGATGCCGTCGATGTCGACGAGAGCACTGACACGCAGCGGCCAATAGCGCCGGTTGCCTGATTCGTCTTTCAGATACGTGTCAAAGTTGACGGAGCCCGCGAACACGCATTGGCGCGGTACGTCGGTCGCCCGCTTGCCGTAGAAGTTACGGAACCGGTCGACGGCCGTCGCGAAGAAGCTCTTCACCGCCGACGAATCGGCCTTGTTCAGCGAGTCCAGCTCGGCCAGCTCGATCACCCACTTGCCGGCCAGCACCGCGTATGTGTCCTTGTTACCGATCTGGATCGGCGTATCGGTGAACCACGGCGCACCGGCCAGCACCTTCAGCGCCGTCGATTTGCGGTACCCCTGCTTGCCTTCGAGGATAAGCACGTTGTCGACCTTGCAGCCCGGCTCCATCACGCGAGCCACGGCCGCGATCATCCACTTCATGAACGCGAGCTGCACGTAGTCGCTATCGGCCACACGCAGGTATGTCGACGGCATCGTGCGCACGCGCGGTACGCCGTCCCATTTCAGCCCTTCGAGATATTCGCTCACGTCATGAAAGTGGGTTGCGTCCGCGACAAGCAGGACCGCGTTCATCACGATATCGGTGCGTACCGAGAGGCCGTACCGCTGCGACAACCAGAGCACGCAGCGTTGATCATCCATGTCGGTCCACTCACCTGTCGTACCTTGCGGGAACGGCGGCGCACGGCGCTTCATCACCCGGCCACCGAAATCGTCCTGCTCAATGACGCCCTGCCATGCCTTGTGGTTCGACAGGATCAGGTGCACGTTTCCAAGCGTCGGCAGCAGTGTGCCCTTGTCCGACCGCGCGAGATCCTGTTCCCACGTGTGTGCGCCGTTCTCTGCCTCGCGCCCGTCCCATTCCGACAGGTTCGCGGCAGCGGACGTCGCGGCGGCTTTCGATTGCGCAGCGTCTGCGGCCGTCACGGCCATCACCGCCGGTCGGATGTCGTCATTCGCTGGCGCGATGACGCGCAGGATTGCGCCCTGTATCTGAGCCTCAA
Source organism: Burkholderia pyrrocinia (assembly GCF_003330765.1). Classification (NCBI taxonomy): domain Bacteria; kingdom Pseudomonadati; phylum Pseudomonadota; class Betaproteobacteria; order Burkholderiales; family Burkholderiaceae; genus Burkholderia; species Burkholderia pyrrocinia. The sequence goes on from NZ_CP024902.1 coordinate 2,745,143, forward strand.
CGGCTTCGAAGCCCTCTTCAACGTGCAGGTCATTGAAATCGGTCAGCTTGCGCTCGCCGCGATTGGCGAACGCCGGATAGATGACGCTGACGTCGTCGACCGACGCTGCCGCCTCGTACGCGCGCTTCAGACCGGTGTTCTCGAAGCGCTTGCGACGAAGCGGCATCACGTCGTTACCGTAACTCACCTCGACGTACGGCACGCCGTTGTCGTCACGACGACGCGACGCGGCGATCATGTACCACGTGTTCTTTGCCTCGATCCGCACCGGATCGGCACCAAACACCAGCTCGCCACGGAACGTGAACTCGTCGGCGAGCCAGTCGCGCATGCGTTGCTCGATCTTCCAGTCATCGTCGGCGCAGACCAGCACGTGCACATCAGGATACGTTGCACGCAGGTAGCGCACGGCCGGGAGGATGCCGCCCGCGTCAAAGCAGATATTGACTGCGAACGCGTCGTCGATCGCCATACGGATCGCACGCGCGGTTGCGTAGCCTTCGGCTACCAGCACGACCTGGTCGTCTGCGCAGACCTCGCCGAGCAGATACGAAGCCCCCTTCTTTTCCATGCCCTTGTTGAAGCGCTTCGCGCCGTCCTGCGTGATCTTCTGCAGGCCGACGAGACGAGCGTCGTCGCCGTACTGATACATCGGAACGAATATCGTGCCGTCCGCATCGAAGCGCACGCCTTCAGCCGTGATGTGCTTGCGGTCCAGGTATGCGGACTCGCCATGCTCTGCCGCACGACTCCACTGATCGCTCGCCCGGTTCGCGGCGAGCTTTGCCTGCCGAGCCTCCCGCTCGGCCTGCTCGCGCTCGGCCACCTCCTGCCGACGACGGGTTTCGGCGAGCGTTTCCTCGCTCAACGGTGCACCGCTCCATTCGAAACGTTCGGTGCCCGGATCGTCGCCCGAAAAATGGCCGAACGTGCCGCCATAGCCGATTACCGCGCCCTTGCTGACAACCTCTCGAAGCTGATACCAGTATTTCTTGCGCGGCCCGTACCGATGATGCTTACCGTCCGCGACCGGATGGCCGGTAGGCAGGTCGGGATGCCCCGCCGCGCGCAATTGCTGAATGATCTGGTCAAGTGTCGCCATACGAAAATCTCCCCTCAAAAAGTTGCTTTGGCCGCAACTCGCGGCCCGATCCTCAAATTCCCTCAGCCGCGCCCGTGGCAGGCCCGGCGTCCCATTAGCTCTTACCGCCCGCCAGCAAAGCGAACCGAATATCCCGCGCGAGCTTGTGGGAAAAATTGCGCCAGATACCGCGCCCGGCCGCATAGCATTGCCGGCTCGTCGGCACGCGGGCGTAATGCGACGCGCCTCGCCGCAACGCACTACTGGTTCCGTTCACGTTCACTTCGGTCTCCGGTTATTTGCCGCGCAGTCGACGCCACTCAGCGGTCATGCGTTCGTCGAATGCGGAAAGGTCGGCCGCGCAGAGCTGGCCGACGATCTGATCGCGGAACGCGTGACGTTCCGCCTTGGTAGAAAGTGCCGCACACATGCGAGCGGCCGTGACGTTGAACGCGTCGACTCGACCGACGCGCTGCGCTTCCGCGAGGAACACGCCAATGCGATCTGGAAACGTCGCGATCAGGTCGGCGAGGAGCCGGCCGGACTGATCCGGAGCGACATCGAACCGTTCGGCGAGCGCGGCCGTTGCACATGCAAGCTGTTGCGCGTGTCCACAGCACAACTCGACCTGCTCGCGCGCTACGCGACAACACCCCATGCCAGGCTTGAATCGCTCCATTTCAGCGACGACGACGTTTAGCGAGGTTGCGGGCCGCGTGGATCAGCTTCTGGAACAAGCGCTGTCCCTTTCGCCCCGTCGCGATGATCTCCTCGGCCTTGCGGTCATCGATCCGCTGATCTTCAAGCGCGCGCGTCACGTCGTCGGCAACGCGACCGACATGCGCCTGCAGGTGCAGGGTTGTCGAGACAAGATGCATCGTGCCCGGCTCAAGCGCTTCATCTACCCCGTGGTCGTCGACATGCTCGGCGACCAACCCAAAGCGAGCGTTCAGGGCGTGCAGCGCGTCGAGCGCATGCACGCTCGCCTCGGTCTTTTCCTGCATCCACTCGATCAACAGCTCGAACATTTCCATCGACAAGCGGCTGTCGCCAACACCACGAAGGCGCAGACGCAGCGACTCGGTCGTGACGTTCTTACCGCGTCGGATGGTCAGGTAGTTCGCCGCGTCGGCAACGCCGCCGGGCGTGTCGCGAACGGACGTATAGAGGACGTCCAGCCATTCGGTACTGTCGTATCGGCAGGTCATAGGGGGAGATTGGTAGACAGTGGCTTTCATCCTGTCGCGCACTCGAAGCCACAACTAAGATTTGGCTCATGAGGTGCGTAACGGCTGCGGTCACGCAACAGCGAGTGCTTCACAACGACTCGTCGTGTGAATCTAGAGAGGCAAACAGGTCGGGACGCGCGAGCTTCAAGAACAACAGACGCGCTCGCGGAATGCCGTTTCGACGCCATTCCGATACGGACGGCATCCGGACTTCGCAAAGTTGAGCGGTTGCAGCCGTACCGCCAAATGCTTCGATCACGGCGCACGCGTACGGGTCTCGATTCAGGAGCGTATTCATGCCGTCATGTTAGGCGCTCCTTATACGAAATGCAAGGCATTCCTAATGCCCATTCAGTTAGGCTTTCCTAATGACGACACTAGCCGAACGCCTGGAACAGGCAATGAAGTTGCCGCCCGAGAAAAAGGCTGCGGATCTGGCGCGAGCGTGCCGAGTGCGAGCGCCCTCGGTCAGCGACTGGTTAAGCGGTAAGACGAAAAAAATGGAAGGCGCGAATTTGCTACTCGCGGCCGAATTCCTGAACGTCGATCCCTGGTGGCTTGCCACCGGTGAAGGACAGATGGAGCGCCGAGCCAATGCACCCGCCCCACAGAGACAGGAGACGCTAGGCGCACATGCTCAAGCGCTGGTCGACGCGCTCGCCAAAGCAGATAAGGTCGGGTTGCCATCTGCAGCGTTTGTCGCGCTGCTTGAAACCCTCAAGGTGTTTGAAGACCTGCGCGGGCGGCAGTCTGGTGATCTTCTCGATCTGAATGCCCCTGACCCACAAGAGGGGTAAGGTTCCAGTCGAATACTGCAGCTCTACGGTGCGTTCCGACCTGCCCGGAACGTATTCCGCGACCTCTGATCGGGCCGCCAAGAAGCTCCACATCCCAATCGAAGTCTTCACTGCCATGCGGGCCGATGACCCGCACTAGCACACCGATACGCGATCGATTCCGGCATCGACTGACGATCGCCACATCGCCCGGTTTGCAGCGCAATTCCCCTGTTGACATAGCCCCGCAACAACCTCCCCTCGGCAATATTTTCGCTTAATCACTGTATAAACATACAGTATTTAATCGTAAGAATACAACACCTTTCAAAGAGATTCGCTGTGTTCGCCTCATGCCGAACACGACGACGAATCGCGATGCCATCGAAAGAGTTAGGAATTCCTATTGCAAATTGACAAAGGAATGCCTAACATTCGACTCCAACGCTGCCGTTCGCGCAGTCATCGGAGAAGCCCATGAAAATGTTCGACCATCAGTCCACCGATCGCCACGAATGGCTTCGTGACGAACACGCGCCCCGTATCACGCCATCCGAGCCGGCCCGTCAAAGCAACTTTGAGAAGTCGAAGATCTTCCGCTGGACGGTCGTCGCCGCTTTGCTGTTTGTCGTCGTGAACGTGTTCCAAGACGACCCGGTCGTCGCACCGACGACCGCGTACCACGTCACCGTCTAAACCGCCCCGATCCTGCCGGGGCGAGCGCCTCCGGCGTCATGGAGACCACCATGCCGCGTTTCAAAGTCAAACCCCTTCCCCTCGTCGACCTCGAACGTCGCGACACCCTGTCGCTTCGCACGATCGTCCACTACGACCCGAATGCACGACGCCCCTCGACGCCAATCCTCGTCGGCAAGTACGTTGTGGGCCGCCGCCCCTTGCCCGATAGCGTCCATACGCTTTACATGATCCTCGACGGGGCCGAGATCGCCCACTCGCAGATCTCGATTCCGAGCGAAGGCGACTGCGCGTCCGCTATCAAGCGCCTGCGCGATGCGAAGCGCGCAGCGGGCTTGGCAGCATCGAAGGCGATCAACAAGGCGAAGAAACCCTCCAAGGCTCGCAGCCAGACGGCCGAGGAGGTTGCGTAATGGACGACCGCACGCAACAACTCGACCTGACCGCGCCGATCCCGACCGGGAACACGAAGACTGCCGCAGCCGCAGCGGGCGCAACGTCGGCAGACCTGTGGATGGTCCCCTACGGTCAACTTCACTATGATCCGGCCGACAACATCCGACCGGTTGACCCCGAGTGGGTGACGCACCTCACTGCATTGATCGTCGAGAACGGGTACGACAAGGGCTCGCCGCTGCATTGCTACGCGCGAAAGGTCGACGGGAAGGATCTGCTTTACGTGTACAAGGGGCAGCACCGCTACCTCGCGGCCGGCAAGGCAATCGAGGCCGGCAAGGACGTCGGCAAGATCCCCGTCGTCGTTCGTGATGCAAAGACGGTTAACCGCGCCGACATGGTGATCGACGGCTACCTGAGCAACGACAGCAAGCGATCGTCGCCGCTCGATCTGGCGGCCGCTGTTGCCGAGCTTCGCGACATTCACGGCATGACCCTCGCGGCGATCTGCAAGCGCCTGAATGTCACTGACCAATCAATCCGCGACGTCGGCCTGCTCGAACGCGCACCGGTCGAACTGCACCAGATGGTTCGCGACGGCGCGGTCGCCGGCACGCTCGCGATCGAACAGATCCGCGAACATGGGGCAGACAAGGCACTGGACCGGCTGCAGAAAGGCGCGGCGAAGGCCGCTGCGTCAGGCAAGGCCCGCGTAACGAAGAAACACCTCGACGCAGCGCCCCAGCCGTCGCCGGCCGCAGACGCGCCTGTCGAGGCACAGGCGCCAGCCCAAACGCCCGCACGCCCGACCGCGCCCACCAAGATCAGCGAGAAGCAATCAAAGCAGCTTTTGCAGGCACTGCAGGCCGTGCTGCATGACCCGGTATTCGGCAAGCTTTCTCCGGGCACTATCGACGCCGTAGATATCGCGCTCAAGCCGCTCGCAGATATGCTCGATGCAACGTCGGTACGCAAAACCGCGTATGCAATTGCCACCGCGAACGAACACGGCGTCTATACGCCGACAGACGTCGTAACCGCGCCGAAGCAACAGCGCACCGGACGAAGCCCGGCAGAAATTCGTGTCGCGCTGATTGCGGAAGGTGAGTGGATCTACGGCATGGATTACACGATCGGGATGGCCGGCGGCGCATCGCCGTGCTCATACCACGAGGGAATGCCGACCCATCCAACCCGCGTGCAGGCAATTCGCGGGGCCGTGCGCGACCTCACCCGCCGCATCGAGACGAGCCCCACCATGTCGAAAGCCAAGGAGACTGCCAGCGTGCGTAAGTGGCTCGACAAGCTGTATGCGATGCCCGACCCCGACTGGACGTCGGAAATGGCGCTGGAGACGCCCAAATGACCTCGCGCCCGGCCCTTTCTACCCTACGTCCGCTGCCGCGAAAGCGGGAACACGCGAAGAACCGCCCGGCTATCGCACTGGCGAGCGTCAACGGCACTTCGATGCAGTCGAACAGCGACGGGCTGACGCCCGCAAAAGCGATCCAGAAAGACGAAGCGCCGCTCGCGCGGCGCAAACCTATCCAGACGAACGAAGCCTTGGCGGATGCCCGCCAAGGCAGGCTCGCGCGACTCGACGCCCTTCGCATCGAGATCCGCGACCTAATCACCGAGATCTCGCACGCAGCCGACGTCGAGCTGCTGGACCTGATGGCCAACGAGATCGGATCGTTCGCTCGCCACAAGGCAGCGCAGGATGCGCGCGCCTGGGCCGCAACCGCCGGCATCACGCTGGAAACCGGTTTGATGCAGCTCGGCCGCGCACTGCCACAACACAAAGCAAAGTGAAATGACCCGACGCAACAGTCCTTTTGAAGTCTGCGGGCTCAAACCAATCAGGCAGGACAGCGAAGGTCCCCTCTTTAACCCTGCCGAAGCTGCCACGATGGTTGCGAATTACATCAATGCAGACACACACTACTTTCAGCGAAAAACAAAAGATATGAATACCGATTTTGCAAAAGCCGAATCCGCCACCCAAGATGCGATCGCACTCTTCGAGCGTTCACTGTCTCGCATGGTCGACGCCGAAAAGCAAGTTGCTGAGTCCACGAAAAAAGCAGCGGGGAGTGTTCGGAAGTCTGCAAACGAACTCGGCGATACGATGCAACGTCTCTTGAAAACGGCGGATATCGACCGCCTTGAACGGTACGCAACCGTCCTCGAACGCATGGCAACCGCTATGCACGCATTGGCTACCTTGGAGATCGACGGCAAGCTCGATCGTATTGTCAGCGCCATTCGATAACCGGGGAAAGTCATGGAAAATTTCACCAGCAACTACGATGCCCTGCAAGCAGCCGCCGAACGCGCCACTAAGGGGAACTGGATCAATGTCGGCGCATGGGTAGAAAACGAGCGCGACGACCTGAAGGATATTTGCGACTGCCGCCCAAACGGGAACGAAGACGACGAGCAGGCGCTGCTCGACGCCGCCTATATCGCCCTCGCGAACCCTGACACCATCCTTCGCCTTCTCCGTGAATGGCGTACCGCGCGAGAAGCCACCTCGCAGCATCCCACGCAAGCGAGCGTTGCAGCCAACCAACTTTGCCTCTGCGGCACCGTGCTCGCCCATACGCACCACCACTGCGCCACGCCCGTGATGTGGCGTATGTACGAGGAATCCAATGCGTTCCGGAACACGACCGCAGCAGCACGCGACATACTGACGGAACGCCACCGACAGATTCAGCATGAAGGTCTGACGCCTGATCGCGACGACGGCTATACCGAGGCGGAATTACCCCGTGCAGCCGCCGCGTACGTTCTCAGCGCCTGCGGGTTCAGCAACGCCGTTACGCTGGATTTCTGGCCGTGGATCACGGACTGGTGGAAGCCGACAACTCCTCGACGGAATCTCGTGAAAGCCGCCGCATTGATCCTCGCCGAGATCGAACGCATCGACCGAGATCCGGGCGATGAATCCCACCATGACCACCTGAACGGGGGATCACTGTGAGCCTGTTGACCCGCGCATACATCCTTGAGAAGTACGGCCCGCGCATGACACTGGCGCAGCTCGCGCGGCTACTTCTCATGTCGGAGGGAACCATCCGCAATCAGATCAGCGCCGAAACGTTCCCGATCCCGACTTACAAGGAAGGTGGCGGCCGCTTTGCTGCATACGACGCCGTCGCAGAGTACCTCGACGATATGTCCCGTCGCGCCCGCGCCGAAGCCGCATAGTCCACTTGTGAGCGACTGGTGGCGCGCCGCGTTAAAATCATGTATATCCTCACCAACTTAATAACATCCGGGGCGAAAGATGGCAGTTAGCGAGCCGTGGTCGACCGCAGAACTCGATCCCAAGAAGATTCAACTGGACCTACGCAATCCTCGTATCGAAATTGAACCGAACGCCAAGCCGGCCGAGATTCGCGCGAAACTTCTGAAATTCGAGGACGTGCTTGACCTCGCACGAGGAATCATTCGGAACGAGGGCCTCTTTCACGGCGAGCGCATCATCACCGTTGTTGAGGGAGGGAAGCACATCGTCCTCGAAGGAAATCGCCGCGTCGCCGCTTGCCAAATGCTTCTAGACCCATCGCTCATTCCTGAGGAGTTTGTCGGCCGATTCCCTGCCGCCCCGCCCGCTGTCAAAGCTACTCTGCGCAAGCTGAGCGCCGACGTAGCGCCGAACAGAGAAGCAGCCGATCCGGTGTTGACGAAACGCCACACAGAGCGCAGCGCAAAACCTTGGTCGCCGGTAGCGAAGATGCGCCGAGCGGTGCGCATGCTCGAGCACGCCCCAATCGACAAAGTCGCTGAAGCACTCGGCACAACGCCGGGCGCAATTCGAAAACTTGTGAAGCCATACCGACTCCTCAAGTACGCACTCGATCTGGATACGTGGACCGATGACGAACGCGCGGTACTCGAGAACGAAAAACTTGTCACCAACCCCTATACACGCTTCTTCACGTTGGCAGACACCCAGCGTATCTTGCAGTTATCGTTCGACGCCGATCAGAACCCCGTCAGCGCACTGCCTCCGAAAGTTTTCAAAGAGCAGATGATCGCAATAGCACGCGACTTTCTGCTCCCCGACCCCGAGAAAGGCAAGCCACGTTGCGATACCCGTACGGAACCGATGAAGTATTTTGAACGGTTTCTCGAATCGCCCGAAGGCAAGAAACACATCAAGCCAGCGGAGCCACGTCAGCAACCCAAGGGTGATGGCAAAGACCCCAAAGCGCCGGGCCAGCCCGCAGGTGGCCCCAATGCCGGCGCACCGCGTCCAAAAACGCAAAAGATATCTATTTTCTTCGAAAAACTTGAGTGCCACGTAACTGAAGACAATCTGATTGCATTGACTCGGGAAATCCGCGGAATCAACCACAAGACCACACCGATTTCGGCTTCTTTAGTTCTACGAGCGCTATTCGAATGCGCCTTGGGTTATCAAATAAGGAAGGCCAAAAAATGGGGTGAACTCATGAAGCTCGAAAAGCAACCGGGCCGTGACCCTGCGCTCGCCAGCATGATCAACTTTTGCTCGAACTTCAATAACGGGGTGTTTTCGGAGAATAAGATTTGCCGAGTTCTCTCTGCCGGCACCACGAAGCAAGCCAAAGATTATCTCGACTCAATGACGCACCTCAAGTATCAACAGGCCGACGCACCGACACTGGAAACGATTGCAAACAATATTCGCGGCGTCATTCAGTATATTTTGGAAGGAAACTGAACATGCCAAAGAAACTCCTCCCTCGCAACGAACCTCTTAGCCCACTGCGATACCCAGGTGGGAAGGCGCGGCTAGCCGCCTATATCAGCGGTGTCATTGAAGAAAATTATCTGAATGGCTGCACCTTTTACGAACCCTTTGCGGGTGGCGCCTCGGTTTCGCTGGAACTGCTTCGTCTGGGCTTTATCTCTAGTGCAGTACTGATCGAGCGTGATCCATTGGTATATGCGTTCTGGTGGTGCGTCTTCAATATCACCGATGACCTCTGCGCAGCCGTCGAAGCATGCCCCGTCACGATGGAAACATGGACTCAGTTGCAACCCACAAGAGAGGTAGCCTATCCCGCGGACGGGCGTTTTACGATACTGCAGCTCGGTGTAGCTGGACTATTCTACAATCGAACAAATTTTTCCGGCATTCTCGGCGCAGGACCAATTGGCGGGGAAGCTCAAACTTCTCGCTACAAGATCGACTGTCGCTTTAACAAAGAAAAGATCGTTCGACAAATTCGCTCAGTGGCTCGCTTTGCAGACCGAGTTAGAATTTATTGTGATGACGCAATTTCCTTCATGCGCACCAACGCAGAAGAGATCGCAACAGGATTTGCGTTTGTATACGTCGATCCGCCATATTATCAACAAGGTCCGAAGCTGTATCGACACCACTATACCGACGCGGATCACGTTGCGCTCGCTCAATTTCTGCAAACTCAAGGCTATCCGTGGCTGCTGAGCTATGATGACCACCCTCGTATTCGCGAACTGTACGACGGAAATACTGTTCAGCCGATCTATCTCGACTATAACGTCAAATCAAGTCGCACCGCTCGCGAACTTGCCATTTCGAACCTGATGATTCCGGTTCCAGTATATGAAGGTATGCCGGAATTGCTGGGTATAGAGGTAGAAGCGTAACGCGCTCTACTCGTTCACCAACTTCAATTGCCCCTTCTTCGCAACCTGATCCGGCCGCAAATTCGTGTAGCGTTTCAGGTTGCGCCAATCCTTGTGGCCGGTCACGGCCGCGACCTCGGGAATATCCCACCCGTCCTCGAAAAGTGCGCTTGTCGCTTCGTGCCGAAGGTCGTGTAGCCGCAGGTCGACGATCCCCTTGTCGACACACGCCAGCTTGAAATACTTGCTGGCCGTGCTCTTGTCGAACCGGAAGATGTACTCGTTCGGATGCGGCTCGATTGTCGGGTCCGCCTTGCGTTTTGCCTCGTACGCTGGCGGCACCGGATATCGGGCCTGACGCAGCAACACTTCGAGCGAATCGCCGATCAGCGGCACCCACTCGTCGTTGCCCTTCTTCTGTCGCGGATGCTTGCGATCACGGACGAGCGCGAGACGGCGCTCGACGTCGAGGTCCGACCACGTCAAGCGAAACAGTTCGCCACGCCGGAATGCGCTTTTCATCGCAACTCGGATCACATCCGGCACCGCTTGTTCGCGCTCCGGATGCTCCGCAAACCACTGGAAGATTTTTACGATCTCGTCGCGAGTCGGCCGGCGATCCCGATGCTTGCCGGGGCCAATGAGCTGCAGGTGATCAAGTGTCGGACGCGCAATGCTCGGGGCATGTGGCAATCGCAGATCCAGTAGCGACGCCATGTGTTTGTACACGGTCCCGAGCTTCGAGATATCCATGTCGATCGTGTACTGCCCGGCCCCCTCTTTCTTACGCTCCTGCGCGAACTTGACCAGCCGCTTAGTCGACAGCTTCGCCGCCACTTCATCATCAAAGTGACTTTCCAGCCGCTTGAGCATGTAGGCTTCATTCGACTTCTCGGCGACCGGTCGACCAGAGTCATTCCGCGCGCTTCGATACAAGCGCACCAGCTCGCCGACCGTGATCGTCTGTTCGTCGACGGCACCCTGCCCCTTGTCGATTCCGCCTTCGATCTCACGCGCCCATGCTTCAGCCGCGCCCTTGGTTCGAAATGTCTTTGCTATACTCTGTCCCCGTCGGCGGATTTGAGCCCGCCAACGGTCGCCGATCTTGAGGATCGAAGCCATGGAATACCCCGTTTGTGGACTGTAGCAATGCGTCATCCACATACACTGCTACAGGGTCGATTTGTAGCAGAATTGTAGCAGGCGGGGCGTTAAACTATGCTTCACAGCCCGTCATTTCGCGTCATGCGCGGATAGACGGGAATCCCGGAAAGGCAAGCGGGACAAGGCTAAGAGCCTGATTCATAAGGGTTCGATCCTCCCCGCTCAAACTATCCGCTCCCCGTAGTTCAATGGATAGAACAAGCGCCTCCTAAGCGCTAGATACAGGTTCGATTCCTGTCGGGGGGACCAGACATCCTCCATGGTTCGCCCCACTTCCCCACGAAAACCGCATCACGCCTGACGGCTTGTTACGGGCGTTCCGCAAAGCGCCATGACGATCGTGGCCTCCTGTTATTGAATCCGCCTGCAGCAGGTAAACGCTCGACGCTCAAGTACCGCGCCAACGGCCAGGGGAAGTGCCTGGCCTCGAAGCAGATCGGGGAACGGAAGCATTCAACGCACACGCCAATCGCCGAACCGCAAACTCCGTTCTACGCCGATCACGAATCGTTTGACTCACCGCAGCTGTGCAAGTACACTACGCGCCGCGGGGTGGAGCAGTCTGGCAGCTCGTCGGGCTCATAACCCGAAGGTCGTAGGTTCAAATCCTACCCCCGCAACCAACACCGAAGCCCGCTCTGCGAAAGCAAGCGGGCTTTTTGCTGTCCGGGTGCACTGCTCGCGTGCAGCGTCGCACACGAATGGCGGGGCATTCCAGCCACCACCGTGACATGCGACACACGATCGCACCTTGTCCGATCCTCACGGACACGCGCCGAACATTGCGTAGAATTCCGAACCTTCGTCAGCATACGGACTCCGTCAATGATTCGAGCGATCGCGGCACTGGCCGCGCTTTCAGCGATGACAGGCACCGCAAACGCCGCCGATACCGGCACCGCATCCGGCACGGCGCCGGCAAAACAGCGCTACGTCAGCCCGGGCATCGCCAACGTCACCGGCGCAGCAACACCGCGCCCGGAAAACGCGTCCTCCGACGCACGCTGCAGGGAACTGGCCGCCGGCATCGACGCAGTAACGCACGCACCCGACCGCGGCCAGAAGGTCGTGCGCGGGATCGGCCCGGACGGCAAGCCGCGCAACGAACTGCGCGCTTACGACAAACGGGCCGACCTCGAAGCCGAGCATCAACAACTCGGCTGCCGATAACGAACGTCACGCCGCCCGATCGAATCACGCCGGGCATCGGCGTTTACGCATTCGCACCGCCATCGATCGTCAACCCGGCCCCGTTGACCGACCGCCCTTCCGGCCCGACGACGAACGCAACGAGCGCCGCGACATCGTCGGCCTTGCCGTACTGCGGAATCGCCATCCGCGAGCGCTGCGCACCCGCATGTTCGCCGTCGGCCGGATTCATGTCGGTATCCGTCGAGCCCGGATGCACGATATTGACCGTGATGCCGCGCGAGCCGAGATCGCGCGCGAGCCCTTGCGTCCATCCGATCAGCGCGGCCTTGCTCGCCGCATAGAGGCTCATCCCCGCATCGGGCACGCGTGTCGCGAGGCAACTGCCGGTCGACACGATGCGCCCGCCCTCCCCGAGATGCCGCGCCGCCGCCTGCGACGCGACGATCACCGCGCGCACGTTCACGTTCAGCGTCGCGTCGATATCGTCGAGCGTGAGGTCGTCCAGCGCACCGGCCCGGAAAATCCCCGCGTTGTTGACGAGGATATCGAGTCCGCCGAACGCCTCCGCGGCACGATCGACTGCGTTGCGCACGGCAACCGGATCGGCGCTGTCGGCCTGGATCGCAACGGCGCGACGGCCCAGCGCCTCGATGCCGGCGACGACGGCCTGCGCCCGCTCGGCCGATTTTTCGTAGGTAATCGCGACGTCCGCACCATCGGCCGCCAACCGTTTCGCGATAGCGGCGCCGATGCCGCGACTGCCGCCCGTGATAAGTGCACGCTTGCCCTGAAGTCGGTCCATGTCCGTTCCTTTCCTCATTTATGTAATGACCGACACAGAATGTGGCAGGTTGCGCGGCACAGTCAATTGATTTATTTTATCGATCGATACAGATATCGACGAAGGAACGGACGCAATGGCTGAACGAGGCCGACCGAGAAGCTTCGACAAGGAAGCGGCGCTGGATCGCGCGATGGAGGTGTTCTGGCGCCTCGGCTACGAGGGTGCGTCGATGGCGGACCTGACGGCCGCGATGGGCATTGCGTCGCCGAGCCTGTATGCGGCGTTCGGCAGCAAGGAAGCGTTGTTCCGGCAAGCGCTCGAGCACTACGGCGCAACGGAGGGACGGGAAATCTGGGATGGGGTCGAACAGGCCGGCAGCGCGCACGACGCCGTGCGGAACTACCTGATGGATACCGCACGCGTGTTCACACGGCGGTCGAAACCGGCCGGCTGCCTGATCGTGCTGTCGGCGCTGCATCCGGCCGAGCGTTCCGACACCGTCCGGCAAACGCTGATTACGATGCGCGAGCGCACGGTCAAGGATCTGCGGGAGCGCCTCAGGCGAGGCGTCGCAACCGGCGAGATCTCGGCGCACGCGAACCTCGACGCGATCGCGCGGTACTACGTGACGGTTCAACAAGGGATGTCGATCCAGGCGCGCGACGGCGCAAGCCGTCGCGATCTGGAAGCCGTCGCGCAAGCCGCGCTGGCCGCGTGGCCGGCGCTCGTCGGCGCGAGCGGCGCCTAGCGACAGGATGCCGCAGCCGCACGCGGCCGCGCCGGCGCGTTACTGCTTCGCCGCGTGCTGCACGTCCTTCGACGCATGCCACACGCGATAGCGCACCTCGAAGCCGTCCGGCACATAGACGACCAACGGCAGGCGGCTGTTGTAACGCAGTAGCTGGCCGTCGCCGCGCACCTGCACGAACCGTTGCTGCGGCGCCTGGCCCGGGCAGGCCATCAGCGTCGACGCCGGCCCCTTCACATCGGTGAGCTGGTAGTACGTATAGCCCCAGCCCTTCACGTCCTCGGCGGTCAGTTCGCCACCGAACCACTGCTGGTTGCAGTCGGTCTGCAGCGTCTTGCCGATCATCAGTTCGACGCGCGCATCGCCCTCGTTCTCGAGCGCGGGCAGCGCGATCGCGACGCGCTGCTGGCCGGCCGCTGCCTGCGGAAACATCTTGATCGACTCGGCCGGCACGGCGGGCGCGGATGCCGGCCCGGCCGCGCACGCGGCGGCAGTCGTCACGCAGAAGGCGGCCAGCGCGGCCCGGATCGCGAATTTCATCGATGTGCTCCTGAAAAACAAATGAGCCGAGGATGCTAACACTTTCGTCGCAAGACCTTACGACGCTGTAATTTGACGACACAATTGCAAACAGCCAGCAATTCCCTTGCGCGGTATTTATAGGGGAATCAATGGAGAACATCATGCTGAAGCTCATTGCTGCCGCCGGCGTCGCGACCTTGCTGGCCGGCTGCGTCGTCGCCCCGGACGCCGGATACGGATACGGCTACGGGCAGCCCTACTATTCCGATCCCGGCTACGCGTACGGCCCGTCCCCCGTGTACGGCACGGTCAACATCTGGGGCGGTGGCGGCGGACGCGACTGGGATCGCGGCCGGCGCGACGGCCACCGCTGGGACGGTGATCGCGGCAACCGCGGCGGCGGCTGGGGGCGCGGCGGCGGACACCGCGGTGACTGGAACGATGGCGGCGGCGGGCACGGTAACGGTGGTGGCCATCGTCACTGACGTGCAATTGCAACCGTTTGTATCCGTGCACGGCCCGCCGACGGCCGGCGCGTCACGCAGACGAACGGACGGCCGCGGAAAAACAAAGGCCCTCGCATGAATGAAGCGAGGGCCTTTCCTTTTGTCGTCAGGTCCGGCGATGCAAACACCGGTTGATGCCGGCCCGTCCGGCACCAACCCGTTCACGCGTCGCGCGCCCGCCCGCTTACCAGCCGGCCGGTTGCGCGTAGCCGCCCGACACGGGCGCGCCGCACACATACGCGCGCTGGTAGCGGTCGTAGCAATAGTTCGGGCCATCGTCCTGGTACTGCGCCTGCTGATAGGTCGGATAGGCAGGCTGCTGGTACGCGGGCGCCTGATAGTACGTCGGCGGCTGATAGGCCGGTGCCTGGTACGCGGGCGCCTGATACACGACGGGCGGATTCATCGCGGACGTCACGATCGCGCCCAGCACCGCGCCGCCGATCAATGCGCCGATGACGGCGCCGCCGTCGCGGCCATGCGCGGACGCCGGGCCCGCCACGGCGAGCGAACCGGCGAGGACACACACTGCGGCAATCTTTTTCATGATGGACTCCCACGCGAAGTGGTACTGGATGCGATGCATTGTGGCGGCACGCGGCCGTAATAGATGCAGCAAGTGGTAACGCGCCATTACGGGTCTCACGCACGCCGAAACGCATTGCCGCCGTGCTACGATTTTCGGCACACAGGAGACGCCTTCATGCAGCCCGAAACCGCCCGCCGTTTCGATACCGAATTCGCACCGCGCATCGCGCAGGCGATCGCCGCCTTCTTCGCCGATCACGTGCTGACCGACGTCGTCCCGTACGGCGGGCACGGGCACCCGACGCGCGTGCAGATCCACAGCGCGCCGCACGAGCACGTGAGCGGCTTCGTGCATCCGCTGAACCTCGAGCTGACCTGGGACACCGACGAAATCGAGCGGCTGATGGAGCCGGACGGCCCGCAGCGCTTCGAGCACTACCTGGCCGCGCTGCCGAAAAAGCTGGGCGCGTGGCAGGGCGCGCGCGACATCGATCTCGCGTCGCGCACGCAGGCCGCCCCGCTCGTGCGGCTCGGCGGCCTCGACTTCGAAGGCTGAGTGCCGGCGTCGCGCAATGGGGCCCGGTGATACACTCGACCGGCCCCGGTCCGGTGCAGCCGCGCCGGCCGGGCCGTTCCTCGCCGCCTCCACCCTTCCGCATGGTTGCGCACGCAACCGGCAACCGGGCGCGCGGACAACCACGCTCTCGCTCCCGCCATGAACGCCGATACCGGCCTGCCGCTTCCGCAACGCTACTGGGCGATCGTCTGCGTCGCACTGGGCATCACGCTCGCCGTGCTCGACGGCGCCATCGCGAACGTCGCGCTGCCGACGATCGCGCGCGACCTGCACGCGTCCGACGCCGCGTCGATCTGGATCGTCAACGCCTACCAGCTCGCGGTTACGATCACGCTGCTGCCGCTCGCGTCGCTCGGCGAGCGCATCGGCTATCGCCGCATCTACATCGCCGGGCTCGCGCTGTTCACCGCGGCGTCGCTCGGCTGCGCGCTCGCCGGCTCGCTGCCGACGCTGGCCGTGATGCGCGTGATCCAGGGTTTCGGCGCGGCAGGCATCATGAGCGTCAACGCGGCACTCGTGCGGATGATCTACCCGTCGTCGATGCTCGGGCGCGGGCTGTCGATCAACGCGATGGTGGTGGCGCTGTCGTCGGCGATCGGGCCGACGGTCGCGTCCGCGATCCTGTCGTTCGCGTCGTGGCCGTGGCTCTTCGCGGTCAACGTGCCGATCGGCATCGCCGCGGTATTCGGCAGCCTGCGCGCGCTGCCGGCCAACCCGCTGCACGACGCGCCGTACGATTTCCTGAGCGCGCTGATGAACGCGTGCGTGTTCGGCCTGCTGATCACGGCCGTCGACGGGCTCGGCCACGGCGAAGGCCATGCGACCGTCGCGGCCGAGTTGGCCGTCGCGTGCGTCGTCGGCTACTTCTTCGTGAAGCGCCAGTTGTCTCAACCGGCGCCGCTGCTGCCCGTCGACCTGATGCGCATCCCGATGTTCGCGTTGTCGATCTATACGTCGACGGCGTCGTTCACGTCGCAGATGCTGGCGTTTGTCGCGCTGCCGTTCTGGCTGCAGAACTCGCTCGGCTTCTCGCAGGTCGAGACGGGCCTCTACATGACGCCGTGGCCGCTCGTGATCGTGTTTGCCGCGCCGCTCGCGGGCGTACTGTCGGACCGCTATTCGGCCGGCATCCTCGGCGGGATCGGGCTCGCGCTGTTCGCGGCCGGGCTGCTGTCGCTCGCGACGATCGGCGCGCATCCGGGCACCGTCGACATCGTGTGGCGCATGGCGCTGTGCGGCGCGGGCTTCGGGCTGTTCCAGTCGCCGAACAACCGTGCGATGCTGTCGTCGGCGCCGCGCGAACGCAGCGGCGGCGCAGGCGGCATGCTGAGTACCGCACGGCTGACCGGGCAGACACTCGGCGCCGCGCTCGTCGCGCTGATTTTCGGGCTCGCGCCCGATCGCGGGCCGACGATTGCGCTCTATGTCGCCACGGCATTCGCGGCGGTGGCCGCGGTCGTGAGCATGCTGCGCATCGCTGCGCCGCGGCCGGACGCAGCGACCTGACACCGCCGCACGCCGCATGCGCGTACGCGCGTCATGCGGCGTCGAGCGCGTCCATCACGAAGCGCACGCGTGCCTTCACGCTCACGCGCGGCAACTCGATCAGCCGGTAGCCATACGACGTGTAGCAATCGACCATCGCGTCGTAGGTGCGCATGGCTTCCGCGAAATCCTGCCGGCGCTCGGTGTCCTGCGCATAGATGTCGGGCCACGGCGGCGCGATGAACACGCGCCGGTGATAGCGGAAACGGCGGGCCGCGGCTTCCGCGTGCGCGGGCACCGCCAGCCCCGTCAACCGCAGGTAGCCGATCACGTCCGGCACGCCGCGGTCGAAGAACACGGGCCCGCGCGCGTGCCGCGCGAGATGGTACGAGCGCATCTCCCAGCTCAGCATCAACTCGGCGAACGCGGCCGGATCGCGCCACGGCAACGCGTGGCCGTCGACGGCCATCTGGTCGCGGATCACGCCTCGCCCAGCCTCCTGCGAGCGCGCGAAACCGGCGCGCTCGAGCGCGTCCAGCAACGTGCTCTTGCCCGAGCCCGGGCCGCCCGTCACGACGAAGAAGCGGCCGGTTGCGTCGTCGGCCGCGCCGTCCTCGGCACCGGCCCGCCGCGCGGACTCACACATGCGCAACCCGCCGGCCCGCACGCTGCGTGACCGACGCGGCCGCCGCGACACTGCGCAAATCGGCGACGAACGTATCGCGCCACACCGACAGGTCGTTCTCGCGGAGCCGCGCGAGGTTCTCCTCGTGACGCGCCTGCCGCTCCGCGAGCGGCATCGACAGCGCGCGCTCGAGCGCCTCGGCCATCTGCGACAGGTCGTACGGATTGACGAGGAGCGCGCCGGTCAGCTCGGCCGCCGCGCCCGCGAACTCCGACAGCACAAGCACGCCCGGATCGGCCGGATCCTGCGACGCGACGTATTCCTTCGCGACGAGATTCATCCCATCGCGCAACGGCGTCACATAGCCCACCTGCGACATCCGGAAGAACGCCATCAGCAGGTTGCGCTCGTACTTGCGGTTCAGGTACTGGATCGGCGTCCAGTCGAGCTGCGAGAAGCGTCCGTTGATGCGGCCGGCCTCGCCTTCGAGCGTTTCGCGAATGTGCTGGTAGGTCTGCACGTCGGAGCGGGTCGGCGGCGCGATCTGCACGAGCGACACGCGGCCCTGCCAGCCCGGCGCGTTCGCGAGCATCCGCTCGAACGACTGGAAGCGCTCGACGAGCCCCTTCGAATAGTCGAGCCGGTCGACGCTCATCACGAGCTTGCGGTCGCCAAGCGCTTCGCGCAGCATCTTCACGGGCTTGCGCGCGCCGTACTGGACGGCCGCCTGCGCGATCGCGTCGGGATGCACGCCGATCGGATAGGCGGCGACTTTCACGACGCGGCCGTGCGCATGCAGCATCCCGTCGTCGCTTGCCGCGCCGATCCCGCGCCGCTCGATATAGTCGGTGAACGCCTGCTTGTCGGCATCGGTCTGGAAGCCCGCGACGTCGTACGCGCACATGAACTTCACGAGTTCCTCGTGCGGCGGCACGAGGCGCAGCATGTCGGGCGACGGAAACGGGATGTGCAGGAAGAAGCCGATCGGGTTCTTCACGCCGAGCTCGCGCAGGTAATGCGCGAACGGCAGCAGATGATAGTCGTGTACCCAGATCAGGTCGTCGGGCCGCAGCAGCGCGGCGAGTTGCTTCGCGAGCATCGCGTTCACGCGCAGGTAGCCCGCGTACTCCTGCCGGTCGAAGCGGGCGAGATCGCCGCGGTAATGGAACACCGGCCACAGTGTCGCGTTCGAGAAGCCGCGGTAGTACTGGTCGTAGTCGCGCCGGGTCAGCCCGACCGTCGCGTACGTGACGTTGCCGTCCCGCTGGATCGCGGGTTCGGCGTCGGGCGCACCGACGATCTCGCCGTTCCAGCCGAACCAGACGCCGCCGGTTTCCTTCAGCGCGTCCATCACGCCGACCGCAAGGCCACCCGCGCTCGGGCGCGTGTCCTCGCCGGCGGCGACACGGTTCGATACCACGATCAATCTGCTCATGCGGCTTCCCCTCCTCGATTCGATAGGCTGGCGGCGCGCGGCGCGCGCCAAGGCGGACGCGGCTGCCCGAAGGCGGCCGCGCGGCGATTCAGATCCGAGAAATGCAATGAAATACGGCAGCGGAATGCGGTGACGACGAGATCAAGCGTCCTGCTCCTGGCCGAGGTCGCGTTGATAGTCGAGCCCTTCCGGGCGGGCGCCGCCCTGGTTGTGATCGCCGTCGGATGGCGTCTCGTCGGGCGCGCCGGCAGGCGGTACGGACGGCGCGTCGGTCTGCGGACGCGGGCGGTCTGCCTCCGCGTCGGGCGGCCGGTGTGAAGATCGTTTCGAACGGCGCATGGTTGGGTGTCTCATATGCGGCGCGGCTCGAGGCCGTCGTAGAAACATTCCATAACAAAACAGTCTAGGTCGGTTCCTCGCACATCAAGGTAACAATTACCTTCAATTTGTAACGTTTCGACCCCTCGCCAGCCATCTATCCGACAATAGCGCCGCGCGTACGCGCGCCATGCCGTCCGGCGATTTGTCAAAGCTTTGCAGTTTTCCTGTGACAATTGCGAAACAATGACGCGGCATGAGGGCGTGCATGCGTCGCCGCTCCCCCAGACAGGACTTGCACTCAGGGATGAACATTCGTTTCGAATCGCCGCGCCGGGCCATGCCGACGCGCGTCGTGCTGGCCGCGATCGCCACGGCTGCACTGCTGTCCGGCTGCAACTCGCTATACAGCGAAGGCGCGACCGCCGGCGCGGGTATCGCGGGCGCCGCGATCGCTTCCAAGGTCACCAACAATGCCGCCGTCGCGACGGGCATCGGCCTCGGCGCCGTCGCCGGTGCGCGGGCGGGCGTCCAGTACTCGCAGCGCGTCGCGCATCGCTACTCGCAGGATCAGATCGCGAAGGCAGCCGGCCCTCTCGACGTGGGCGGCGTCGCGCCGTGGTCGACGCACCACTCGTTCCCGATCGAAGACGACGAGCAGGGCCGCGTGACGGTCAGCCGGATGATCAGCGTCGGTCCGCTCGACTGCAAGGAAATCGTGTTCGCGGTCGACACGCCCGCGAAACCCGACAAGCCCGCGCAATCGGCGTTCTACGTCGCCACGATCTGCCGCGACGGCCCCGTATGGAAATGGGCATCGGCCGAACCCGCGACCGAACGCTGGGGCGCGCTGCAATGAGCGTCGCGATCCGTATCGCGGCAATCGGCGCGCTTTGCGCGGCGGCAGCCGCGCTGTCGGGCTGCGGGTCGGTCGGCGCGGCGAGCGGCGCGCTCGCCGGCGCGGCAACGGGCCTCGTCACCGCGAACCCGGCGGTCGGCGTCGGCGTCGGGATCGCCGTGCAGGCCGCGACCGACGAGGCCGTCAACCGCACGATGAAGCAGCTCCATCAGAACCAGCAGGACGCGATCGCGAAGGCGGCCGGCAGCCTGGCCGTCGGCGAAGTGAAACCGTGGAAGGTGAAGAACACGCTGCCGCTGGAAAACGGCGAAGGCGAAGTGCGCGTCACGCGCGCGTACGCGTCGGCGCTCGCGCTGTGCAAGGAATTCGCGTTCTCGGTGAAGGACGGTGACAAGGCCGACTGGTATTTCGCGAATGCATGCCAGCAAGGCACGCACTGGAAGTGGGCGTCGGCCGAACCGGCCGTCGACCGCTGGGGCAGCCTGCAGTAACGGCGCGATGCCCCGCTCATCGGCCACACATCGCGCGCGGATGCCGGGCCGTACGGCCCGGCGTGTCGATCAGGACTCGACGTCCTCGAGGCTGAAGATCTCGGTCTGGTCGTTGTACGAGAAGATCTCGCCGTAACGGCCCCAGTCGATCACCGCGTCGAGCGTCTCCTCGGCCGCGCCGTCCGACAGGGAATCCTCCAGCTCCTGCTCGAAGCGCACGCGCGGCGCGCGATGTCCCGGGCGCTCGTTCAGCACCTTCTTGATCCGCGCGGCGAGCGGCACATGCTTCAGCAGGTGATCCGCGAACATCAGCTTGCGCTCCTGCGTGCCGAATTCCGCGAACACGCGCCCTGGCGGCGTCAGGAACACGTCGCCTTCCCGCACGTCCGCGAAACCGAGGTACTGCAGCACTTCGGCAATCGGGAACAGGTCGTCGACTTCCAGATGCAGCGTGCGCGCGATTTCCGGCATGTCGGCGCGGCCGTGGTACGGCGCCATCGCGAGCGTTTCGATCAGACCGGCCATCAGGTTGGTCGACACCTGCGGCAGCCAGCTGCCGAGTTCGAGCCCCTTCTTCGTCGCCTCGCCGGTCTGGCGGGCCGTCATCTTCGCGTAGATGTCGTCGACCAGCTTGCGAAACGCCGGGTCGAGACGGTTGCGCGGATGCTTGAACGGCACCTTGATTTCGGCGATCACGCGGCCCGGGTTCGACGACAGCACAAGGATCCGGTCGCACATGAACACGGCTTCCTCGATGTTGTGCGTGACGATCAGCACCGACTTGATCGGCATCCGCCCTTGCGTCCACAGGTCGAGCAGGTCGGTACGCAGCGTCTCGGCCGTCAGCACGTCGAGCGCGGAGAACGGCTCGTCCATCAGCAGGATCGTCGGATCGACGACGAGCGCGCGCGCAAAGCCCACGCGCTGCCGCATGCCGCCCGACAGCTCGCGCGGGTACGCGTTTTCGAAACCGTCGAGACCGATCAGGTCGATTGCGGCGAGCGCACGCTCGCGCCGCTCGCGCGCGCCGACGCCGAGCGCTTCGAGGCCGGCCTCCACGTTCTGCAGCACGGTCAGCCACGGAAACAGCGCAAAGGTCTGGAACACCATCGCGACGCCTTCGGCCGGGCCGCGCAGCGGCTGGCCGAGGTAGGTCACTTCACCGCCGGTCGGTTCGATCAGGCCGGCGATGATCCGCAGCAGCGTCGACTTGCCCGAGCCGGAACGGCCGAGCAGCCCGACGATCTCGCCTTCGCGCAACGCCAGGTTCGCGTCGTCGAGCACGAGCAGTTCGCCCTGCGTCTTGTTGAAGCCGCGGCAGACGTGATCGACGCGCAGGATTTCCTCACCGAGGCGCGGTGGCTGGGACGTCTGGACGGGGGCGTGTACAGCATTCGGATTGTGCATCGCGTTTCGCTCTCAATCGGTCTCAGTCGAGCCGCAGCTTCGCTTCGGCGAAGGCATACAGCGGGCGCCACAGCAGGCGGTTGAACAGGGTGACGAACAGGGACATCACGGCGATGCCCAGGATGATCTTCGGGAAGTCGCCGGCGGCGGTGGTCTGCGCGATGTATGCGCCGAGGCCGTGTGCCTCGATCTTGGTCGTGCCCCACTGCACGGCTTCCGACACGATGCTCGCGTTCCACGCGCCGCCCGATGCGGTGATCGCACCCGTGATGTAGTACGGGAAGATGCCCGGCAGGATCGCCTGCCGCCACCATTGCCAGCCACGGATGCGGAAATTCGTCGCTGCCTCGCGGTAGTCGTTCGGATAGGACGTTGCGCCGGCGATCACGTTGAACAGGATATACCACTGCGTGCCGAGCACGATCAGCGGCGACAGCCAGATGTCGGGGTTCAGGTGGAAGCGCGCGATCACGATCACGAACACCGGGAACAGCAGGTTCGCCGGAAACGCGGCCAGAAACTGCGCGAGCGGCTGCAGCTTCTCGGCCAGCCTGGGGCGCAGCCCGACCCACACGCCGATCGGCACCCAGATCACCGACGCGATCGCGATCAGCACGACCACGCGCAGCAGCGTGATGAGCCCGAGCATGAGCACGTGGCCGACCTCGGCCATCGTCACGCCGGTCGAAACGAAACTGACGACGCGCCACACGATATAGGCCGTGCCGATCAGCACGAGGGCCGCCCACACGATGTCGACCGTACGCGACGCCTTCTTCTCGACGCGCGGCAGCGTGAAGCGCATCGCGCCGGACAGCGGCAGGCGCAACGGAATCCGCGCCGCCTTGGCGAAGAACCAGCCGGCCGGCACGAGCAACTGATGGATCAGGCGCGTGCGGCGCACGAGGTCGAGCAGCCACGACTCCGGCGCGTTGCCCGAGCTCGTGTTCTCCATCCGGAACTTGTCGGCCCACGCGACGAGCGGGCGGAACAGGAACTGGTCGTACGCGAGGATCACGACCGTCATCGTGAGGATCACCCAGCCGATCGCGCCGAGGTTCTTGTCCGAGATCGCCTGCGCGAGATACGAGCCGACCCCCGGCAGCGTGATCGTCTGGTTGCCGACCGTGATCGCTTCCGACGCGACGACGAAGAACCAGCCGCCCGACATCGACATCATCATGTTCCAGATCAGGCCCGGCATCGAGAACGGCACCTCGAGCTTCCAGAAGCGCTGCCAGGACGTCAGGTGGAAGCTCCGCGACACTTCGTCGAGATCGCGCGGCACCGTGCGCAGCGACTGGTAGAAGCTGAACGTCATGTTCCACGCCTGGCTCGTGAAGATCGCGAAAATCGCCGCGAGCTCCGCGCCGAGCACGCGGCTCGGGAACAGCGCGAGGAAGAACGTGACCGTAAACGAGATAAAGCCGAGCACCGGCACCGACTGCAGGATGTCGAGGATCGGGATCAGCACCATGCCCGCGCGCCGGCTTTTCGCGGCCAGCGTGCCGTAGACGAGCGTAAACGCGAGCGACGCGACCATCGCGGCGAGCATCCGCAACGTGGTGCGCAACGCGTATTCGGGCAGGTTCGACGGATCGAGCGAGATCTTCTGCGTCTGCAGGGTCCCGATCGGCGCCATCGTTTCGTGGAAACCGACGATCGCCATCGCAAGCAGGCAGATGATCAGCGGGAACGCGATGAAATCCCACCGGTTCGGCAGAACGCGCCACGCGGACGCGTTGGCGGTCCGGTTCGGATTGAAGAATCCGACGTCCATCAGGCGCTCTCCCCGGTAAGGCCGAACGAAGCCGGCAGTCGATGTTGATTCATGGCAAAGCGCACGGGCGCGGTAATTCGATTGACTGACGGTCTCACGCAGGCGCGATCCGCCGTGCGTGCATGCGCTGCCGCGCGAGTCCCGGTCGAGTCGGCCCGCGACGGCACGACACTACACCAACCTGTATTTCAGGTACAACCGTCCGGGGGCGGTGCAACCACCGTGCCGCGCGAGCGCGCACGGGGCGTGCCCGACGCGGCCGGGCGGCAGGCGCGCGGTAAGGCGCAGCCCGGCCGCAGTCTTCCGGCCGGCATGCAGGCCCGAATTATGCCGTGATCCGGGCCGGCCGTGAACCCGCCCGCCGCACACGGACACAAACCGGGCCGGGCATCCGGAGACGAACACGGCGAAGCGGGTATGATCGGGGCTGGCCCTCAGGGGATCGACGAGCGGGAGGAAGGGAATGGCAGGAAACTTGGTGATCGTCTGTCGCGATCAGGATGCCGACGCATTCTACGAACTGATGCAGGAGTACGGGTCATTCCAGACGCGGCTGTCGTCGACGGCGTGGTACCTGAACATGAACGTCGTGCCGGAATCGCTGCAGGAGGAAATCCTGGAGCGCCTCGGCCGGTATACGACCGTCTACATCTTCGAGGCCACCAGCGTGACCTACAACACCGTCGACAGCAACGCGGCCGAGACGCTCGGCACGCTGTTCGGCGAATGATGCCGCGCGGCGGCGGCCGGGCCGGGCAGGCGGCCCGGCAAGCGCCGCATGCGCCGCTTACGCAGCCTGTGCGTGGGGTTCGTCCTTCGGCACGACCTCGAACGGGAACGTCATCGCGACGCGCAGCCCGCCTTCGGGGCGATTGCCGATGTCACACGCCCCGCCCAGCCTGAGCACGAGCCGTTCGACGATCGCGAGCCCGAGCCCACTGTGGCCGTTCCCGCCGCGTGCGGGATCGAGCCGCACGAACGGCCGCGTGGCGGCCGCCAGGTCGCGCGGCGCGATCCCGCCGCCACTGTCGCTGACCGACAACACGTAGCCGGCCGGCGTGCGCGCCGTCTCGACGAGCACGGGCGGTGCGCCATACGCATGCGCGTTGTCCAGCAGGTTCGACAGGATCCGGTCGAGCGTCGCCGTCGGCAGGCGGAAGCCCGGATCGGCGTCGAGCCGCGTCTGGACCGTCGGTGCATTCGGCGCGACCGCGCGATAGCTGCGTGCGATCCGCTCGCACGCGTGATCGACCGGCACGGGCTCGCTGCGGTCGGACCCGCCGTGCGCAAACACCAGAAACTGGTCGACGATGTGCGACATCGAGTCGACATCGCGCACGACGCCGTCGCGCAAGCGCACGTCGTCCATCATTTCCGCGCGCAGGCGCATCCGCGCCAGCGGCGTGCGCAGGTCGTGCGCGACGCCCGCCAGCATCACCGCGCGGTCGCTGTCGGCCTGCGACACCTGTTCCACCATCTGGTTGAAGCCGTGCGTGAGCTGGCGCAGCTCGCGCGGGCCGCGCTCGCGCAGCGGCGGTACCGGCTGCCCGCGGCCGAAGCGCGCGACCGCGCGTGCGAGCGAGCGCAGCGGCTGCTGCAGCTGCCAGGCCGCGAATAGCGCGGCGATCACGCCGGCCGAGAAGATCGTGCCGAGCCACAGCAGCATCCGGTCGAGCGAGCGCGGCGGCCGCAGCGGCTGCACGGGCACCACGATCCAGTTGCGGTCGGTCGGCTCCTTCACCCACAGCACGGGCGGATGGCCGGGTGCGCCGATCTCGACGCGCGTGCCACGCGGCATCCGCTCGCTCACGTCGTCACGGAACCGCTTGAGCGGCGCCGGCAGGCTCGACGGGTCGCCCTTCGGCACGTCGGCGCTGTCGGGCGTCACGAGCCGCACACGCGACGGCAAAGGCTGGTCGGGCGTGCGCTCGACGTGCTGGCGCACCGCGTCGACCAGGAACGCGGCCTCTTCGACCGCATAGCGCGTCTGCATCTGGTTGCGCTCGAGCCGCATCGCGAAAAACCACGCGAAGTGCGACAGGAGCAGGACACCGACGACGAGCAGCGCCAGCCGCCCGAACAGTGAATCAATGGGTTTGCGCATGGGCCTCGCCGTCGGGCACGAACACGTAGCCGCGCCCGCGCACCGTCTGGATGAAGCGCGGCGTCGACGGATCCGTTTCGAGGATGCGGCGCAGGCGCCACACCTGGACGTCGATGCCGCGGTCGGTGCCGTCGTACTCGGGCCCGTGCAGCAGCTCGAGCAGCCGCTCGCGCGTGAGCGTGCGCAGCGCATGGTTCACGAAGATCTTCAGCAGCGCGAATTCGCTGCTCGACAACGTGGCCGGCTTGCCGTCGACCGACAGCGTGCGCGCCTGGAAGTCGAGCATGAAGCGTCCGAACGCGAACGGCTCGCGCTGTTCGGGCGCGGCCGCCGACGGCGTCGCGCGGCGGCGGCGCAGCACGGCCTGCACGCGCGCGAGCAGCTCGCGCGGGTTGAACGGCTTGCCGAGGTAGTCGTCCGCGCCGAGCTCGAGCCCGACGATGCGATCGACGTCGTCCGCACGCGCGGTCAGCATGATCACGGGGATGTCGTCGCCGGCCGCGCGCAACTGGCGCAACGCGGTCAGGCCGTCCACGCCCGGCATCATCAGGTCCAGCACGATCAGGTCGGGGCGCTCGCGCTCGAGACGCTTCTCGAGCGTCGCCGCGTCGTGCAGCACGGACACTTCCATCCCCTGGCGCACGAGATAGTCGCGCAGCAGGTCTCGGAGTTCTTGGTCGTCGTCGACGATGAGGATCTGGGTAGTCATGGCTCGAAGTTTACCGCGCGAGGGCGGAGTCGAAGAACGAAACAAAGGGACGAAAGGGTTACTGCGGGTTACCGCGCAAGGGAACTGTAATGCACCGTAACCGGACCACCACCCCGCGTAACACCGGCCGGGGCCTGCATCGCTAACCTGCGTCTTACCGGATGCGGTACACGGCTTTCCCCGTACCGCATCGCCGGACCCTTTGGATACAAGGAGTTTCTGAAATGTATAAGAAGACTTCCCGCGTGGCCATCGCGGCCGCCACTGTGCTCGCTCTCGCATTCGGCACCGCGCATGCCGCGCAGCCCAACGACATGCCGCCGCCGGGCGGCCCCGGCATGCACCAGATGCACGGGCACGACGGCGGCCCGTTCGGCGTAGTCATGAAACTGCACGACCAGTTGAAGCTCAACGCGTCGCAGGAACAGCAATGGCAGACGGCCATCAACACGATGAAGCAGAACCATGATGCGATGCGCAAGAGCCACGAGCAGATGCGCGAGCAGTTCAAGGCGCAGCAGAACCAGCCGATCCTCGACCTGAGCGCGATGCACACCGCGCGCCAGCAGGCCGAGCAGCAGAACGCACAACTGCGCGAGCAGACGTCCGCCGCGTGGCTCACGTTCTACAACGGGCTGAACGACCAGCAGAAGACCACGGTCAGCACGGCGCTCAAGCAGCAGTTTGCAAAGATGGAGCAGCGCCACGAGAAGATGAAGGAACGCTGGCAGCAGCATCGCGCGGCCAAGGCTGCGTCGGCGCCGGCGCAGTAAGCCGGCGGGCCGCTCCCCGGAGCGGCGCCGAAGGGGACGCGGGCACCGGCCTGCGTCCCCTTTTTTAATTTCAGGCGACGTCGAACAGCAGCACCTCGGCCGCACGGCCGCGCGCGAACGCCACCGCGTCCACGCCGCCGATCCGCGCGCCGTCGCCGGCGGCCAGCGCGCGGCCGTTGACCTCGATGTCGCCGCGCACCACGTGCACGTAGGTGCTGCGCCCGGCCGGCACGTCGAACGCCGCCGCCTCGTCGCCATCGATCAGCCCCGCGAAAATGCGTGCATCCGCACGCATCGACAGCGCGCCGTCATCGCCATCCGGCGACGCGACGAGCCGCAGCCTCCCGCGTTTCTCGTCGTCCGTGAAGCGCCGTTCCTCGTAGCCGGGCCGCCCGCCCCGCTCGGCCGGCTGTAGCCAGATCTGCAGCAGATGCAGCGGCCGGTCGCGCGACGCGTTGGTTTCGCTGTGCACGAGCCCCGTGCCGGCACTCATCCGCTGGATGCCGCCAGCCCGGACGATCGCGCCGCTGCCGAGGCTGTCGCGGTGCGCGAGCGCACCGCCCAGCACATAGGTGACGATCTCCACGTCGCGGCGCGGCTGCATCCCGAAGCCGCGCGTCGGCGCGATCAGGTCCTCGCTCAGCACACGCAGCGCGCCGACGGGCGAATGCGCGTTCGCGGCGCGGCCGGCGGGCGGAAAGCTGTGACTCGATTCGAGCCAGCCGTGATGCGTGTGGCAGCGGTCTTCGGCACGGCGGATCTGGAACATGGGGCGGACACTCCGGGAGGCGGGTTCTCTTATCGGGTTTACCTCCACTGTAGGGGGGGCAGATGGCGCCACAATCCACCGCCCACGCACTGCATCGTTGCACCCGCACGCCCAATTGTCGTAATACTCGTTGCGAATGCCACGATTGCCGCAACAACCGGATCAAAGAATCGAGGAATCGATCGGTCGCGCCGGATTGCCGTTTTCCGGGTATCGCGTTCGGGTAAAATACCGCCCTTTTGGCGTTCGCCGTTCCGGCGGCTGCCATCGCCAGAGCGCCGATCGGCGAATTTTGGCCGTCTAGAATACGCCGCGGCGCCCGGTCCGACCGGCCGCAAGCGCCCGCGGAAAGTCAGCAACAGAAGGATGCAAATGAAGAAGGCCGCCCTGTGCGCCGCCCTCGCCCTCGTGGCGGGCAGCGCCTTCGCGAAGGAGTGGAAGACCGTGCGGATCGGCGTCGATGCCAGCTACCCGCCGTTCGAGTCGACCGCGCCGAGCGGCGAGATCGTCGGTTTCGACGTCGATCTCACCAAGGAAATCTGCAAGCGGATCAACGTGAAATGCGTGTGGGTGGCGCAGGATCTCGACGGGGTCATCCCGGCGCTGAAGGCGAAGAAGTACGACGTCATCGTGTCGTCGCTGACCGTCACGGACAAGCGCCGCGAGCAGATCGACTTTTCCGACAAGGTATACGACGCGCCGGCGCGGATGATCGCGAAAACCGGCTCGCCGCTGCTGCCGACGGTCGCGTCGCTCAAGGGCAAGCACGTCGGCGTCGAGCAGGGCTCGACGCAGGAAACCTACGCGAAGGCGTACTGGGAACCGCAGGGCGTGACGATCGTTCCTTACCAGAACCAGGACCAGGTCTATGCCGATCTCGGCTCGGGCCGCCTCGACGCGACGCTGCAGGACGAGCTGCAGGCCGACTACGGCTTCCTGCGCACGCCGCGCGGCAAGGGCTTCGCGTTCGCCGGGCCGGAAGTGAAGGATCCGAAGACGATCGGCGACGGCACCGCGATCGGCCTGCGCAAGGAAGATACGGACCTGAAGCTCAAGATCAACAAGGCGCTGGCCGACATGCACAAGGACGGCACGTACGACCGGCTGTCGCACAAGTATTTCTCGTTCAGCGTCTATTCGACCCGCTGAGCGCCGACAAGAGGAAGCAACGGATGCGGGGCGGCCCCGCGTCCGGGCAGTACAGGCAGTCAACCACGCGCCGCCCGCCCCCTTGCCCGTCGCTCGCGCGCCGGGCCGGCCCGGCACCGTTGCCGGGGCGGGAGGTCATGATACGCACGGGGCGTTCCGCGCAGCTTGGCGGGCGCGTCTTTCGCGGCGCACAACGTGAGCCGTCAAGGACCACATATGTTTCTACAAGGTTACGGCCCGCTGATCCTCGCAGGCACCTGGCAAACCGTCAAACTGGCGGTGCTTTCGCTTGCGCTGTCGTTCCTGCTGGGTCTGCTCGGCGCAGGCGCGAAGCTGTCGCGCAACCGCTTCACGCACGGCGCCGGCACCGTCTACACGACGCTGATCCGCGGCGTGCCCGACCTCGTGCTGATGCTGCTGCTGTTCTACAGCCTGCAGATCTGGCTGAACATGGCGACCGACGCCATCGGCTGGGACCAGATCGACATCGACCCGTTCCTCGCCGGCGTGCTCGTGCTCGGCTTCATCTACGGCGCGTACTTCACCGAGACGTTCCGCGGCGCGTTCCTGTCGGTGCCGCGCGGCCAGCTCGAGGCCGGCAGCGCATACGGGATGACGAACTGGCAGGTGTTCACGCGGATCATGTTCCCGCAGATGATGCGCTTCGCGCTGCCGGGCATCGGCAACAACTGGCAGGTGCTCGTGAAGTCGACCGCGCTCGTGTCGATCATCGGCCTGGCCGACGTCGTGAAGGCGTCGCAGGACGCCGGCAAGGGCACGCTGCGGTTCTTCTTCTTCACGCTGATCGCGGGAGCGGTCTACCTCGCCATCACGACGATCTCGAACTTCGTGCTGATGTGGCTCGAAAAGCGCTACTCGACCGGTGTCCGCAAGGCTGACCTATGATCGAACTCATCCAAGAATACTGGCGCAACTATCTCTACACGGACGGTTACCGCATCACCGGCGTCGCGATCACGCTGTGGCTGCTAGTCGTGTCGATCGGCCTCGGCTTCTGCCTGTCGGTGCCGCTCGCGGTCGCGCGCGTATCGAAGCGGAAGTGGCTGTCGAGCGCCGTGTGGCTGTACACGTACGTGTTCCGCGGCACGCCGCTCTACGTGCAGCTGCTGCTCTGCTACACGGGCCTCTACAGCCTGCAGGCCGTGCGCGGCACGCCGATGCTCGACGCGTTCTTCCGCGACGGGATGCACTGCACGCTGCTCGCGTTCACGCTGAACACCTGCGCGTACACCACCGAGATCTTCGCGGGCGCGATCAAGGCGACGTCGTACGGCGAGATCGAAGCCGCGCGTGCGTACGGGATGACGCCGTTCACGATGTATCGCCGCGTGATCCTGCCGTCGGCGCTGCGCCGCGCGCTGCCGCTGTACAGCAACGAAGTGATCCTGATGCTGCACGCGACGACGGTGGCCTTCACCGCGACCGTGCCGGACATCCTGAAGATCGCCCGCGACGTGAACTCGGCGACCTACATGTCGTTCCACGCGTTCGGCATTGCCGCGCTGCTCTATCTCGTGATCTCGTTCACGCTCGTGTGGTTGTTCCGTCAGGCCGAGCGTCGCTGGCTCGCGTATTTGCGCCCGCAAGGCAAGTAAGTTTTCGCAGGACTATTGATGAATTCCCAGACTCAGAAGCTTTTCGTCGACGATCTGCACAAGCGGTACGGCGACAACGAGGTGCTCAAGGGCGTATCGCTGAAGGCGAACTCGGGCGACGTGATCAGCGTGATCGGCTCGTCCGGCTCCGGCAAGAGCACGATGCTGCGCTGTATCAACTTCCTCGAGCAGCCGAATGCGGGCCGCATCGTGGTCGACGGCGAGGAAGTGCGCACGACGGCCGACAAGTCGGGTGCGCTGCGCGCGTCCGATCCGAAACAGCTTCAGCGCGTGCGCACCAAGCTGTCGATGGTGTTCCAGCACTTCAACCTCTGGTCGCACATGAACGTGATCGAGAACGTGATGGAAGCGCCGGTGAACGTGCTCGGCATCCCGAAGAAGGAAGCCGAGGAGCGTGCACGCGAGTATCTGGAGAAGGTCGGCCTCGCGCCGCGCGTCGAGAAGCAGTATCCGTCGCACCTGTCGGGCGGCCAGCAGCAGCGCGTTGCCATTGCGCGCGCGCTCGCGATGCATCCGGACGTGATGCTGTTCGACGAGCCGACGTCGGCGCTCGACCCGGAGCTGGTGGGCGAAGTGCTGAAGGTGATGCAGAAGCTCGCCGAGGAAGGCCGCACGATGATCGTCGTCACGCACGAGATGGGCTTTGCGCGCAACGTGTCGAACCACGTGATGTTCCTGCACCAGGGCCGCGTCGAGGAAGAAGGCGTGCCGGCCGAGGTGTTTGCCAACCCGAAGAGCGAACGCCTGCGCGGGTTCCTGTCGGGCAGCCTCAAGTAACGCACGACACGCGAACGGGCGCCCCGCGGTTCGCCGCGCGGCGCCCGTTTTGCGTTTACATCCTGATCAAGCGGCGCTTACCGGCTCGCTGCCGGCGAACGCGCGCAGCGCGTCGCCCGCGAGCCGGTAACGCACCCATTCGCTCTGCGGCGCCGCACCGACGCGCTCGTAGAAGCGGATCGCCGGTTCGTTCCAGTCGAGCACGCTCCATTCGAAACGCCCGCAGCCCGACTCGACCGCGATCCGCGCGAGCGTCTTCAGCAGCCGCAGCCCGGCGCCGGCGCCGCGAAAACGCGGCGACACGTACAGATCCTCGAGATACAGCCCCTGCCGGGCGAGCCACGTCGAATACGAGAAGAAATACACGGCGAAGCCGGCCGGCTCGCCGTCGACCTCGCACACCAGCGCGCGCGCCGGCGACCCTTCGCCGAACAGGCTGCGCTCGAGCGACGCGGGCGTCGCGACCACTTCGTGCTCCGCTTTCTCGTAGACAGCCAGCTCGGTAATGAAACGCAGGATCTGCGGCACGTCGGCGACGGTGGCGGAACGGATCTCGATTTGCACGGATTGGGCCCTCCTCCGGCCCGGATTTGAAACGGTAAGCGGCGCCGCGCAACCGCGCTGGCGTCGAGCAAACCATCATGCTACGTTCATGCTCCGCCTGCAGGAAGTGCAGTTTCTTCATTCCGACCTGAACATGATGCATCCCGACCTGCGCCGTCTCGACCTGAACCTGCTGCTCGCATTCGACGCTCTGTACCGCCACCGATCGGTCGCCGCGGCCGCGCACGAGCTCGCGATGAGCCCGTCCGCGCTGAGCCACGCGCTCGCGCGGCTGCGCGACGCGATCGGCGACGCGCTGTTCGTGCGCCTCGGTAACGAGATGCAGCCGACCGTGCGCGCCGACGACATCGCCACATGGGCCGGCGACGCGCTCGACGCGATGTCGAAGGGGCTCGCCCGCGCGCGCCGCTTCGATCCCGCGCAAAGCGATCGCACGTTCGTGTTCGCCGCGACCGACTACACGGCGTTCGCGGTGCTGCCGGCGTTCCTCGCGCGCATCCAGCACGTCGCGCCGCGGCTGCGGATCCGCGTCGTCCATTCCGACCGGAAGATTTCCGTCGACGAACTCGCGGCCGGCCGCATCGATTTCGCGCTCGGCTACCACGAGGAATCGGCGGCCGACGCGGCGGGCATCGAGGATTTCGACTGGTTCTCCGACGACTACGTCGTGATCGCGAGCGCCGCCCATCCGGACATCCGCCGGCGGCTGACGCTCGAGCAGTACCTTGCGGCACGCCACGTGGTCGTCACGCCGTGGAACGAATCGCGCGGCGTCGTCGACTACGTGCTCGATCGCCTCGGCCTCGCGCGGCAGGTCGCCGTGCAATTGCCGACCGTGCTGGCCGCGCCGTTCGTGATCGCGGAATCCGCACTCCTGATGACCGTGCCGAACCGCGCCGCGCAGGCGCTGCGGCACGCGGCGCCGATCCGCATCTTCCCGGCGCCGTTCGAGATCCCGCGCTACACGGTGAAGGTCTACTCGCACGCGAAGCATGCGCGCACCGATGCGCACCGGTGGATTCGCGCGCAGCTGCTCGACGCACGGCCGGGCCCCGGCTGAGCGAAGCGCGCCAGTGCGGCGCGCCTTGCGCGACACGTGTTGCAGGCACCAGCCAGCGGCCGCCGACGGCCGCCAATTCATTACGAAATACTTACCAATTTCTCGTCTTGGGCGCTTACGCTCGCGCCCCGACAACGTCAATAGTGGCAATCCTTGACCCCTGTTCGCGGAATTCGTGTCTCCCTTGCGGGACAAGGGTTTTCCGGTAATTGCGAACCCTTAGGGCACCTGATGCGCACTGTGTTGCATGGCAATTTGGCGACACGTGTTAGTCAAACAACGATTTCCATCGCCACAAAATTGTATTTTTGCTAAATTAGTAACCAAAGTAGCAAAACGAAGTTCGTGAAATGTAGTTTAGCTTCACGACACTACAAGGAGACCCCGCAGGCCGACCCGGCTGCGCGGGACCGCTCAACGGTTTTCCGTCTGCTTGCCCGCGTGCTGCGCTTACCGGCCCTGCACGAGGTCTCCCTGGTTATCCCGCTTTTGCCCGGCGCTCGTTGCTCCGGGCATCTCGTGCAGTATGGGTTGACTTTTTGACAGGGTATGGAGGAGATGATGAAGAAAGCTTTGGTCGCGGCCGCGCTGATGGCTGCTGGGGTGGTGACGGCGCACGCGCAGAGCAGCGTCACGCTGTATGGCCGCCTGGATGCAGGCATCGAGTACATGAACGGCCTGCAAAACGGCCACCAAGTGCGCGCGGAAAGCGGCGACTGGGGCACGAGCCTGTGGGGCTTGAAGGGCAGCGAGGACATCGGCAGCGGCAACAAGATCCTGTTCCACCTCGAAGGCGCGTTCAACACGATGACCGGCGGCTTCAGCGGCTCGATCTGGGATCGTTTTGCGACGGTCGGCATCTCGAACGACCACTACGGTACGCTGCTGTTGGGTCGTGAACTCGCGATCGCCAACGGCGTGTGGGACTTCGACCCGTTCGGTCAGTCGGCCTGGTCGACCGCATCGCTCGTCCGCGGCCGCAACTGGAACAAGACCAGCAACAACGTTTCGTACCAGTCGCCGCAGTTCTACGGCCTCGACTTCTACGGTCAGTTCTCGTTCTCGAACTCGACCAGCTTCAACGGCAACACGACGGCCGGCCAACCGGGCCGTGCAATGGGCGGTCAGGTCACCTATACGAACTCGCTGTTCCAGTTGCGCGGCATCTACGACGAAACGCGCGACAGCAACGGCCGCTTCTCGGACGTGTTCAACTACTCGCGAGAATACTTCGCGGGCGTGAACGTGTTCCTCGGCCAGTTCAAGGTGCAGGCGGCGTACCAGGCATCGCGCGCGGACGGCAGCGGCGGCCCGGCAGTGAACGCCGGCGTGACCGGCACCCAGCAGGTCTGGGGCGGCGTGACGTGGCAAGCGACGCCGGCGGCGGCGCTGATCGCGGCCGCGTATCACGTGAACGCGAACCACGGCGGCGGCAACGCGAACATCTACACGGTCGGCGGCTCGTACAACATCTCGAAGCGCACGCTGTTCGATCTGCAGGTCGCGACGGTGCGCAACAGCAAGAACGCGAACTTCGGCCTGAACGCCAACGGTGCAGGTACGGCCGTATCGACCGGCAACCCGAACCCGGGCGGCAGCCAGACCGGCGTCTACGCCGGCATCCAGCACCTGTTCTGATCAGGCGCTGCCGAAGAACGAATCGACAACACTTTCCACGCTGCTGCGAGAGGCGCGTATCGGTGCGGTACCCTACCGGGTATCGCACCGTTTTTTATTGGCGTGAACAGGCCCTAACGCGGCCCGCTGCCGACTGCGGCGCTCAGACGGCCGCTTCGTTCTCTTCGCCGGTGCGGATGCGGATCACGCGCTCGACGTCCGACACGAAGATCTTGCCGTCGCCGATCTTGCCGGTGCGCGCCGCGCCGATCACCGCGTCGATCACCTGGTCGACCTGCGCTTCCGCGACAACCACCTCGATCTTCATCTTCGGCAGGAAGTCGACCACGTATTCGGCGCCGCGATACAGCTCGGTATGCCCCTTCTGGCGGCCGAAGCCCTTCACTTCCGTCACGGTCAGGCCCGTGAGACCCACTTCGGCGAGCGCTTCGCGGACTTCGTCCAGCTTGAACGGCTTGATGATGGCGGTGATGCGTTTCATGGTGGTTGTCCCCCAATGCTCGTTTGGATGAAAAATCGCGATCCCGATTGTAAGCCGGCGAGCCGCGCACGGCTCAATCGAGACGCTCGGTAAAACGTGACGTGATCGGGTAGCGCCAGTCGCGCCCGAATGCGCGGTGCGTGACGCGAATGCCGATCGGCGCCTGGCGGCGCTTGTATTCGTTGATCTTGATGAGCCGCGTCACGCGTTCGACGTCGGCCTGCGCATAGCCAGCCGCGACGATCTCGGCGAGCGGCCGGTCTTCTTCCATGTACATCCGCATGATCGCGTCGAGCACGTCGTACGGCGGCAGGCTGTCCTGGTCGGTCTGGTTCTCGCGCAGCTCGGCCGACGGCGCGCGCGTCAAGATCCGCTCGGGAATCACGTCGCGCAGCAGGTAGTCGGCCGTCTCGTTCCGATAGCGGCAGAGCCGGTACACGAGCGTCTTCGCGATGTCCTTGATCACCGCGAAACCGCCGGCCATGTCGCCGTACAGCGTGCAGTAGCCGACCGCCATCTCGCTCTTGTTGCCGGTCGTCAGCACGATCGAGCCGAACTTGTTCGACAGCGCCATCAGCAGCGTGCCGCGAATGCGCGCCTGAATGTTCTCCTCCGTCGCGTCTTCCGCGCGACCCGCGAACTCGCCCGCGAGCGATGCGCGAAACGCGTCGAACATCGGCGCGATCGCGATCTCGTCGTAGCGCACGCCGACGCGCCGTGCCATCTCCGCCGCGTCGGTGGTCGAGATGTCGGCCGTGAAGCGCGACGGCATCATCACCGCGCGCACGCGCCCGGGCCCGAGCGCATCGCACGCCACTGCCAGCACCAGCGCCGAATCGACGCCGCCCGACAGCCCGACGAGCACGCCCGGAAAACCGTTCTTGCCGATATAGTCGCGCACGCCGGTCACGAGCGCGCGGTACACCTGCGCGTGAGTCGACAGCTCGGGCGCGATCGCGCCGGGCAGCGGCCGCGCGCCGTCGAATTCGACGATCGCGTGCCCTTCGTCGAACTGCGGCATCTTCGCGACGAGCGCGCCCTGCGCATCGAGCACGAACGAACCGCCGTCGAACACGAGCTCGTCCTGGCCGCCGACGAGGTTCACGTACACCATCGGCAGCCCGGTCTCGCGGATCCGCGCACGCAGGATGTCGATGCGCACCGCGCCCTTGTTCATGTGGTACGGCGAGCCGTTCGGGATCAGCAGCACCTGCGCGCCGGCCGCCTTCGCGATCTGCGCGGCCGACGCATGCCACGCGTCCTCGCAGATGATCACGCCGTATTTCACGCCGTTCAGCTCGAACACGAGCGGCTCGGCGTCCGTCGCGAAATAGCGCTTCTCGTCGAACACCTCGGCGTTGGGCAGATCCTGCTTGCGGTAGGTGCCGACGATCTCGCCGCCGACGATCAGCGACACCGCGTTGAAGGTGTCGGTGGGCGGCACGCCGCGCTCGATCGGGCGGTTTGCATTACCATCGACGGCTGGCGCGAGCGGATCGCCGCCCGGCGCATCTTCGCCCACGCTGCGCAACGGATGGCCGACCAGCACCGCGAGCCCGTCGAACGCTTTCAGCGCGTCGGCGAGCGCGTCGAGCGCAGCGGCGGCCGCCGCGTAGAACGCGGGCCGCAGCAGCAGGTCTTCCGGCGGATAGCCGGACAGCGCGAGTTCGGGCGCGACCATCAGTTGCGCACCATCGTTGTGCGCGGCGCGCGCGGCCGCGACGATCCGCGCGACGTTGCCGGCGAAATCGCCGACGGTGACGTTGATCTGGGCGAGAGCGAGTCGGGTCTTCATGGCGGGATCGGCGCAGCCCGGCGGCGCGCCCTGAACGGCTGACGAAATTGTCCCGGGCGCGGGCCACGGCGGCACGCGTCCGGCAACCTCCAACGGTACGGATTCACGCTTGAAACACGAACGCATCGATTATCGCACGGGCATCCTGTCGTCCCCCGCCGAGGTGCCGGCCGACGAATGGAACGCGCTGCTCGCGCGCGACGCGCAGCCGACGCCATTCCTGCGCCACGAATTCCTCGACGCGCTGCACGTCGCGCGCTGCGCAGTCGACGATACAGGCTGGTCGCCGCACTTCGTCACGCTGACCGACGCGCGCACCGGCCGCCTCGCGGCCGCCGCGCCCGTCTACGCGAAGCAGCATTCGTACGGCGAATACGTGTTCGACTGGGCATGGGCCGACGCGTACCAGCGCAACAACCTGCCCTACTACCCGAAGCTGCTGTGCGCGGTGCCGTTCACGCCCGTGCAGGGCACGCGCCTGCTCGCGGCCGACGACGGCGCGCGCCGCCAGCTCGCGGCCACGCTGCTCGCATTCGCCGAGCAGAGCGACGTGTCGTCGCTGCACGTGCTGTTTCCGACCGGCGACGAAGCGCGGCTCCTCGAATCGATGGGGATGATGCTGCGCGAAGGCGTGCAGTTCCACTGGCTCAACGACGGCTACCGCCACTTCGATGACTTCCTCGGCACGCTCGAGCAGAAGAAGCGCAAGAACATCCGCGCGGAGCGCCGCAAGGTGCACGATGCGGGCGTGACATTCCGGCGCCTCACCGGCGACCGGATCACCGACGCCGACTGGCGCTTCTTTGCGCGCTGCTACCGGCAGACCTACCGCGAACACTTTTCCAGCCCGTACCTGAACCTCGACTTCTTCCGCACGATCGGCGCGACGATGCCCGAGAACCTGCTGCTCGTGATCGCGGAAGCCGACGGCCAGCCGATCGCGAGCGCGCTCGCGGTGTACCGGCGTGGCGAGCACGGCGGCGGCACGCTGTACGGCCGCTACTGGGGCGCGCTCGAGCACGTGCCCTGCCTGCATTTCGAAGCGGCCTACTACCAGTTGCTCGAATTCTGCATCGAGGCCGGGCTCGACACGTTCGAAGGCGGCGCGCAAGGCGAGCACAAGCTCGCGCGCGGGTTCCTGCCGACCGTCACGCACTCCGCGCACTGGCTCGCGCACCCGGCGTTCTCGGACGCGGTCGCGCGCTTTCTCGAACGCGAGACCGAGCATATCCACGCGTACGTCGACGAACTGCGCGAGCACGACCCGTTCCGGCGCGGCACGGCGTAGCGGCCCGCGCCGCTTCCGCGACGGGCACGGCGATCGGTGGCGTTGACGCGCGTGTTTTCTGAGACACTGGCGACTTCGTATCCCGCCGCCCTGCCATGTCCTGGTTTCTGTATCTGATCGAATGCGCCGACGACAGCGTCTACACCGGCATCACGACCGACGTTGCCGCGCGCTTCGACGAGCACGCGGCCGGCAAGGGCGCGCGCTACACGCGCTCGCGCAAACCGCGCGCCGTGCTCGCGTCGTTTCCGCTGCCCGACCGGTCGAGCGCGTCGCGCGCCGAATATTGGGTGAAGCAGCTCACGGCTGCGCAGAAGCGTGAGCTGGCGGCCGGCTTGCGTACGCTGGAATCGGTGCTGCCGGCCGTGGTGTCGCTCGACGAAAACGGCGACGCGGCCGGTTTGCAGGCGGGCACGCGCGGGCGGGAAAAGACGAAAGCAAAGGTGGAGAACGTCGACAACGCAACGAAGACGGCTGAAATGGAAAAGGTTGGCGGGAAGAGCGCGAAGACCGGGAAAGCCGGGAAAGCCGAGAAAGCCGTTAAGTCTGCAAAGACCGCGAAGACCCGACAAGCGACCAAGGCGCCAAAGGCAGCACAGGCCGCGCCGGTCGCAAAACGCGCGAAGACCGACGGCGATGCGGTCGAGAAAAAAGCCTCGGCGCGCGGCACACCGGCAAAAAAGGACAAGTCGGCAGCCGCCCCTTCGTCGAAACGGAAAGCGCCCGCCGCCAAGCCCGTCACAAACCGACGCGACGACGCGGCTTCCGCACCGGCCCACCGCCGTCCGTCGGCCACGAAAGCCGCCAAAGCCACCGCGGCCTCCGCTGCCCCTCGCCGCGCAAAACGCGCGAAGGACGCGCCGGACACCACCGCCCCGCCCGCCCCCGCTTCCGCGCGCAAGAAAACCGCACGCGCAAAACAAAACCGCGCGGCCTCCTGAAGAGACACGCGCGGTCTGCGTTTCGCACGAACCGGCCGTCGGCCGGCGCGCCGCTTACTTCTTGTAGTTCGCGGCGCCGTCGGTGATTTCCTTATGCGCGGCTTCGATGCCGGCCCAGCCTTCGACCTTCACCCACTTGCCCTTCTCGAGCGCCTTGTATTGCTCGAAGAAGTGCTTGATCTGGTCCTTCAGGTACTCGGGCACGTCGTCGATCGACTTCAGGTTCGCCGTCATCGGGCAGACCTTGTCGTGCGGCACCGCGACCAGCTTCGCGTCGACGCCCGACTCGTCGGTCATCTGCAGCATGCCGAGCACGCGCGAACGCACGATCGAGCCGGCCAGCAGCGGGAACGGCGTGATCACCAGCACGTCGACCGGATCGCCGTCGCCCGACAGCGTCTGCGGAATGTAGCCGTAGTTCACCGGATAGCGCATGCCCGTGCCGATGAAGCGGTCGACGACGAGGAGGCCCAGCTCCTTGTCCGCCTCATACTTCACCGGATCGCTTTGCGCGGGAATCTCGATGATCACGTTGAAATCTTGCGGCAGGTCCTTGCCGGCCGGAACATGATTGAAGCTCATGAGCGCTCTCTGTAGGTCGATGGGAATTCGGGACAGGGCGCCGCGGCCGATGCAACGCCGCGGGCGCCCCCAAGGGATTGCGCCATTATAGCCAATCGACCGGTGGCGTCCGGATGACGATCGGCGCGATAATCGTTCCGGATGTCCGGCCGTCGAACGACCGGCGGCGTTGCATGGGATCGGCGTCGGCGCTAAAGCACCGGCGCCGGTCGACCGCGAAGCATGGGACCCGATGCAAAGCATGGGGTCCGAGTAAGTGCTAAAGCACTAACTCGGTCCGACATAACCGCTGAAGCGCTAACTCGGGTCGACCGCGAAGCATGGGACCCGAGTAACCGCTGAAGCGCTAACTCGGGTCGACAGGAGCAGGCATGGAAGAGGCGAAGCACTTCATCGCAGGCGAATGGACGTTGCCCGCGCAACTGGAAACGATCGCGGTCGTCGATCCGTCCGACGGCCAGCCGTTCGCGACGATCGCGCGCGGCACGGCACCCGACATCGAGCGCGCGGTCGCCGCGGCCCGCGACGCATTCGCGGGCGCATGGGGCGCCGCGAGCGCCGCCGAGCGCGGCCGCGTGCTGATGCGGCTGTCGGCGCGCGTCACCGACTCCCTCGAGGAACTCGCCGCGATCGAGGCGCGCGACACCGGCAAGCCGCTGAAGCAGGCGCGCGCCGACGCGGCCGCGCTCGCGCGCTACTTCGAGTTCTACGCGGGCGCCGCCGACAAGCTGCACGGCGAAACCCTCCCCTATCAGGCCGGCTACACGGTGCTGACGGTGCGCGAGCCGCACGGCGTCACCGGCCACATCGTGCCGTGGAACTACCCGATGCAGATCTTCGGGCGCAGCGTCGGCGCGGCGCTCGCGGCCGGCAATGCATGCGTCGTCAAGCCGGCCGAGGATGCGTGCCTGTCCGTGCTGCGCGTCGCCGAACTGGCCGCCGAGGCCGGGCTGCCGGCCGGCGCGCTCAACATCGTCACCGGCTACGGCCATGAAGCCGGCGCCGCGCTCGCGCGCCATCCGGGCATCGACCACATCTCCTTTACGGGTTCGCCGGCAACCGGCACGCTGGTCACGCAGATGGCGGCCGAGAACCACGTGCCCGTCACGCTCGAACTCGGCGGCAAGTCGCCGCAGATCGTATTCGCCGATGCCGATCTCGACGCGGCGCTGCCCGTGCTCGTATCGGCGATCGTGCAGAACGGCGGGCAGACCTGCTCGGCCGGCAGCCGCGTGCTGATCGAGCGCGCGGTGTACGAGCCGCTCGTCGAACGGCTCGCCACCGCGTTCAACGGGCTGCGGGTCGGCCCGAGCCGCGCCGACCTCGACTGCGGCCCGCTGATCAACGCGAAGCAACAGCAGCGCGTGTGGGATTTCCTGTCCGACGCGCAGCACGACGGCATTCCGATGGCCGCGCACGGGCAGGTCGTTGCCGACGCGCCCGAAAGCGGCTTCTACCAGGCGCCCGCGCTGTTGCGCGACGTGCCGCCGTCGCACCGGCTCGCGCAGGAGGAAGTGTTCGGCCCCGTGCTCGCCGCGATGCGTTTCATCGACGAAGACGAAGCCGTCGCGCTCGCGAACGGCACGCCGTACGGCCTCGTCGCGGGCATCTGGACGCGCGACGGCGCGCGCCAGATGCGTCTCGCACGGCGCCTTCGCGCGGGCCAGGTGTTCATCAACAACTATGGCGCGGGCGGTGGCGTCGAACTGCCGTTCGGCGGCGTCGGCCACTCGGGCCATGGCCGCGAGAAAGGCTTCGAGGCGCTGTACGGCTTCACCGCGCTAAAGACGATCGCGATCCGGCACGGCTGAACGCGCGGCACGCGAAACGCGGCCGGCAGCGGCCGGCCGCCGGTCGACACACGACGACTCTCATCACCAGCACAGGAGACACACCATGCGGTTGAGCGGCAAGACGGCAATCGTCACGGGCGGCGGCTCGGGTTTCGGCGAAGGCATCGCGAAGACCTACGCGCGCGAAGGCGCGAACGTCGTCGTCAACGACCTGAACGG
Source organism: Burkholderia pyrrocinia (assembly GCF_003330765.1). Lineage (NCBI taxonomy): Bacteria > Pseudomonadati > Pseudomonadota > Betaproteobacteria > Burkholderiales > Burkholderiaceae > Burkholderia > Burkholderia pyrrocinia. The sequence continues at coordinate 2,787,588 of NZ_CP024902.1, forward strand.
CGCGGCGGCCGAGCGCGTCGCAAGCGAGATCGCGCTCGCGGGCGGCAAGGCAATCGCGGTGGCCGGCGACGTGTCGAAGCAGGACGACTGGCGCGCGCTGCTGCAGGCCGCGCTCGACGATTTCCATTCGGTGCAGATCGTCGTGAACAACGCGGGCACCACGCACCGCAACAAGCCCGTGCTCGACGTGACGGAAGCCGAATTCGACCGCGTGTACGCCGTCAACATGAAGAGCCTGTTCTGGTGCGTGCAGACCTTCGTTCCGTACTTCCGCGAACAGGGCGGCGGCGTGTTCGTGAACGTCGCGTCGACGGCCGGCGTGCGCCCGCGCCCGGGGCTCGTCTGGTACAACAGCACGAAGGGCGCGATGATCACCGCGAGCAAGTCGCTCGCGGCCGAGCTCGGCGCCGACCGCATCCGCGTGAACTGCATCAATCCCGTGCTCGGCGAGACAGCCCTGATGACCGAGTTCATGGGCTGCGAGGACACGCCCGAGAACCGCCGCCGCTTCCTCGCGACGATCCCGCTCGGCCGCTTCTCGACGCCGCAGGACATCGCGAACGCGGCGCTTTACCTTGCGTCCGACGAAGCCGAATTCATCACGGGTGTCTGCCTCGAAGTCGACGGCGGGCGCTGCATCTAGACTCACCCGGCTAGTCGCGCGCCGCGTCGAGAGTCGCTGGCCGGCACGCCATCCACGCACTGCTTCGCACGAAACCGGATCGGGCACCGATGCGCCGACTCCGGCCAACTATAAGGACAGGAGACAACATGGCAACATCGACGCAGTCGCTGCCGGGCTCGTCCGGCGCATTCGAGGAAGCAACCTATCGCAAGGTGTCGTGGCGGCTCACGCCGCTCCTGCTGCTGTGCTACGTGGTCGCGTATCTCGACCGCGTGAACGTCGGCTTCGCGAAGCTGCAGATGGCGAGCGACCTGAACCTCAGCGATACCGTCTACGGGCTCGGCGCCGGGATCTTCTTCTTCGGCTATTTCCTGTTCGAGGTGCCGAGCAACATCATCCTGCACAAGGTCGGCGCGCGCGTGTGGATCGCTCGGATCATGGCGACCTGGGGCGTGATCTCGATCCTGACGATGTTCGTCACGACGCCCGCGATGTTCTACGTGATGCGCTTCCTGCTCGGCGTCGCCGAAGCGGGCTTCTTCCCCGGCGTGATCCTCTACCTCACCTACTGGTATCCCGCGCACCGGCGCGGTCGGATGACGACCTTCTTCATGACGGCGGTCGCGTTGTCCGGCGTGATCGGTGGCCCGATCTCGGGCTTCATCCTGAAGGCGTTCAACGGCGTGAGCGGATGGCACGGCTGGCAATGGCTGTTCCTGCTCGAAGGCATCCCGTCGGTGCTGGCCGGCGTACTCGTGTTTCTCAAGCTCGACGACCGGATCGCGAGCGCGACCTGGCTCACCGACGACGAAAAAGCGCTGCTCGCGCGCAACGTCGACGCGGAGGAAGCGACGAAGGAAGACCTGCCGCTCGGCACCGTGCTGGCAAGCCCGCGCGTATTCCTGATGGCGCTGATCTACTTCTCGTTCGTGATGGGGCTCTACGGCGTCGGCTTCTGGCTGCCGACGATCATCAAGGCGACGGGCGTCACCGACACGTTCATGATTGGCCTGCTGTCGGCGATTCCGTATGCGGCCGCGGTGGTCGCGATGATCCTGATCGCGCGCAGCGCGGACAAGCGCCGCGAGCGCCGCTGGCACCTCGCGATTCCGGCCGCGATCGGCGCGCTCGGGCTCGTGCTGTCGGTGATCTGGGCACACCAGACCGCGCTCGCGATGCTCGGCCTCACGCTCGCGACGATCGGCATCCTGACGACGCTGCCGCTGTTCTGGAGCCTGCCGACCGCGTTCCTCGGCGGTGCGGCGGCCGCGGCCGGCATCGCGATGATCAACTCGATCGGCAACCTCGCGGGCTTCCTGAGCCCGTACCTGATGGGCTGGCTCAAGCAGGCGACGGGCGCCAACGATGCGGGCATGTACATGCTCGCGGGGTTCCTCGTGCTCGGCGGGCTGCTCGCGCTGTCGGTGCCGAAGCAACTGGTCGACAAGTGACGCAGCGCGCGCTCGTGCGCGAGGCCAATCGCGGCAAATCGGCGTGGTTCGTCACGAGCGAGGACGACCTGCTGCGCAGGCTCGGCGCATAGCGCAGCCGGGCCGGCTCGCAACAGCCAAAAAAATGCCCCGAAAGCCGATTGGCGTTCGGGGCATGTTGCGCAGTGCTGCGGGCCGCCTGCGGCAGGCGGCCTCGGCCCGCGTCAGACCACGGTGATCGCGAGCGCGCTTTCGCGGTAGTGCTTCGCGGCCTTGTCGGTTTCGCCGAGATGCTCGAACAGGCGCGCGAGCGCGCGATGCGCACGCACCTTCAGCGCCTCGTTGTCGGCCAGCTTCAGTGCCGATTCAAGGAACGACTGCGCCTTGCCCCACAGCTGCTGCTGCTGGCAGAGGCGGCCGAGCGCGAACAGCAGGTCGGCATCTTCCGGGTGATCCTTCTTCCACCCTTCCGCCTTCTGGATCAGCGGCAGCGCATCGGCGCCGGCCGTGTCCGGGTAACGGCGCAGCAGGCGCGCGTCCCAGTTGTGCGCGAGCGCGTCCTCGACGATGCGGCGCGCTTCGTTGCGGCGCTCGAGCGACACGAGCAGATCGGCCGCGAGATCGGCAAGACGCGGCGACTGGCGCTCGATCGGCGACAGCGACTGCCACACCTCGAGCAGCGCGTCCGGGTCGTGCCGGCGTTCGCGCAGCAGGTTTTCCGCGGCCTGCTGGCGCAGCCGCACGGCCGCGGCCGGATGCAGCGCCTCGCGCTTCTCGAGCGCCTTCGTGAGCTTCAGCACCTCGGTCCAGTTCTTTAACTGCTGCTGCGCACGCAGTGCGACCTGCTGCGCATGGATGCGCTTGCCGCCCGCCTGCAAGTCGGCCAGCGCGGCGAGCGCACCGTCGGCATCGCGTGCGTCCGCGCGCATGTCGGCCGCGGCGAGCAAACGTGCGTCCTGCCATTCGGGCGCGTCGACCTTCGACAGCCAGTCGTCGCGGCGCGTGTACTCGTGCATCCGGTGCGCGGCGGTGGCCGCGACCAGACTCGCCGCGCCCTGGTTCGCGTCGACCGACAGCGCTTCACGCGCGGCCTTCTCCGCGCGCGAGAAGCGGCCCGCGTACAGGTTCGCGATCGCGTCGCGCAGCGACGCCTGCGCCTTCTGGTTGCGCGAACGCGCGCGATACGCGGCGACCCGCTGCGGCATGCGCCAGATGTTGCGCACGATGCGCAGCAGCGCGTACATGACGATAAACAGCACGACGACGGCGATCACGAACAGGTTCAGCGACACGTCGATCCGGTACGGCGGATAGACGAGCAGCACCTGCCCCGCGTCGAAACGGCCGACGGTGGCGAGCGCCGCGGCGATCGCGAACAGGACCGCGAGCCAGACGATTCCTCGAAGCGTCATCGTTACCCCCGGCTCTTGAACTGCTGAACGGCGTTCAGGCTCGTGTTCAGGTTCGGCACCGCGACCGTCAGCGATGCGCCGTCAACCTGCTTGAGCAGATCCTCGACGGTCTGCGTGTCCTTCGACGCCTGATCGAAATACTTCCCGAGCGACGCCTGCGCGGCGTGCAGGTCGGCCTTCATCGCACTGTCGTTGCGCGCGAGCAGCGACAGCCGCGCGGTGAGCAGGCGCAGTTTCACGTTCTCGCGCACGAAGTATCCCTGGTCGGGCGACGCGAGCATCGCGTCCGCGTTGTCGATCCGGCGCACCTGCACGAGACCCTTCAGCTGCTGGCCGAGACCGGCCGAGAAGTCGTGCCACCACACCTTCCAGCGCGGCTCGCCGGCCACGGCCGACGACGCGGCGTCGACCGGCGCGGCCTTCGGCGCCGCGTGCGGCACGATCGCTTCGCCGGAGAGCGGCAGTGCGTCGATCTTGCCGATCGCGTCGTCGAGCTTGATCGCGAGGCCCGTGAGATCGGCCGCCGGCGCGGCCTTCAGCTTCTCGATGTCCAGCGCGAGCGCCTTGCGCACCGTGACGGCCTGTGCGCTCTGCGATGTCGCGAGACGCGCGTCGGCATTCTGCAGCGCGATCAGCGCGAGCTGCGTGTTACCCGTCAGCTGAAGCTGCTGGCTCGCGCTCGACAGCATCTGGTCGACTTCCTCGAGCATCCACGCATCGCGGTTGCGCGACAGGTCCTGGTATTGCTGCTGCAGCGCCTGCTGCGCGCTCTGCGCGTCGGCGAGCTTGCCGTCGAGCTGCGCGAGCTGCGTGTCGACCTGGTGCGTGCTCGCGAGCGCCTGTTCGGTCTTCAGGCGCGTCTCGGCCGTCTGCGCGTCGAGCGCCTTCTGGCGCGTGACGAACGTGCCGTCGAGCCGGTCGATCTTGCGGTTCAGCGCATAGCCACCGACACCCGCCGCGCAGCCGAGCACGACGACGACGAACCACAGCACCGCGCTGCCGCCGCGGCGCGCGGGCGGTTCGGACGCCATGTAAGGAGGGCGGGACGGCGGTGCGGAGGCCGCGGCCGGCTGGGAAGCGACGCTTTTGGAATCGTTGGTATCTGTCATGCGTTTAGTCACCGGTGCGGCTGTCGCCGGTTGGACGGCCTCGTCGGCCATCGTTCGAAACGCGCGGACGATGCGCTCATCGCCCGCGCCGGTCAGCGTAATCCTATCAAAACCCAATGCGCGCGCGGTCTGCTCGATCCGCGGATGCGGCGTCACGAGCGGCGCATGCTTCAGTGCGTCGATCTCCGCGTCGTTCAGGTGCGCCCGCGCGAGTTCGTGCAGGTTGCGCACGCCTTCCGAGCTCGTGACGAGCCACGCATGCGGTTCACCGCCGAGCAGCACGTGCACGCGCTCCCACGCACCGATGCGCGGCTCGGGCACGACGCGCCGGTACGCGGCGACGAGCGTGACGTCCGCGCCGGCCTCGCGCAGCCGGTCGGCGAGCCATTCGCGCCCGCCGTCGCCGCGCACGATCAGCACGCGTTTGCCGGCCAGTGCCTGCGCGCCGCCGAACGCAGCCTCGATGCACACGAACAGGCTTTCGGAATCGTAATGCGGCACGCCGCCGTCGGCCGGCGCCTGCGGCGCGATCACGCGATGCGCGGGCGCCGCGATGCCGTGACGCTCGAGCGCCGCGACGCTGCCGGGCCCGACCACGCCAACCGGCAGCGCGTTCGGCCAGATCGCGCCGTACTGCGCAAGCGCGCGGTCGATCGCGTTCGGCGACACGAAAATCACGAGCGCGTAGTCGGCGAGCGCCGCGAACGCGGCGTCGAGCGGCGCCGGATCGTCGATCGGTGCAATGTCGATCAGCGGGAATTCGAGCACGTCGCAGCCGGCCTCGGCCAGTTGCGACGCGAGCGCGTCCGACTGGCCGTCCGGGCGTGTCAGGACCGCGGTGAACGCGCGCGCGCCGCCCGCCATCAGGCGTCGCCCTTGCCGGCCTGCGAGCCCGCGAGCAGCGCCCGGACGATGTCGAGCGCGCCTTGCGCCTCGAGCTCGTCGGACACGGCGCGGCCGAGCGCGAGCGCATCGGCGACGGTCACGACGGCGCCGCACTCCTCGGCCGTCAGCACGCGCTTGCCGTCGGTCGTCGACACGCGGCCCGTCAGGTACAGTTCGCCCGCGCGCCACACCGCGTGCGCGGCGAGCGGCACCTCGCAGCTGCCGCCGAGCGCGCGCGACACCATCCGCTCGGCCTCGACCGCGAGCGCGGTCTGCCGGTCGTGCAGCGGTGCGAGCCATGCGGCGACGTCGTCGCGGTGCGCTGCGATCTCGATGCCGAGCGCGCCCTGCCCGGCCGCGGGCGGGCTCGCCTCGACGTCGAGCAGCGCGCGGATCCGCGCTTCGAGGCCGAGGCGCTTCAGGCCGGCGGCCGCAAGGATGATCGCCGCGTAATCGCCGCGGTCGAGCTTCGCAAGGCGCGTGTCGAGGTTGCCGCGCAGCGGCAGCACGTCGAGGTGCGGATAGCGCGCGCGCAGCATCGCTTCGCGGCGCAAGCTCGACGTGCCGACGACCGCGCCGGCCGGCAGTGCGTCGAGCGACGCGTAGTCGTTCGACACGAACGCGTCGCGCGGATCCTCGCGCTCCATGATCGCGGCGAGCGAGAAGCCGTCGGGCAGCGCCATCGGCACGTCCTTCAGCGAATGCACGGCGAGATCGGCGCGGCCGTCGGCCAGCGCGCTCTCCAGTTCCTTCACGAACAGGCCCTTGCCGCCGACCTTCGACAGCGTGCGATCGAGAATCTGGTCGCCACGGGTCGTCATCCCGAGGATTTTCACGTCACAAGCTGGATATAATTTGCGCAGCGCATCACGCACATGTTCGGCTTGCCACATCGCCAGGCGGCTCTCGCGCGAAGCAATCGTCAATGTCGCGGGCGGCTGTGCCTGTTGCGGCCCGGCCGCAAGGGTCTCGGAATTCATTGCTGGGACATCGAAGGACGGGATTGAAGATCGAACAATGGTAGCACGCACGCCCCGGCCCGCCCGGGCCCGGAGCCTGCGCCGGACCGGCCCCTGCGCGGGTCGCGGCGCCGATGTGCGGATGTGCCGCACGTAGCTGGTTGCTTGACCGCAGTTCCCGCAGTTTTCGCAGTTCCTTTTGACTCGAGCTTTCCCAAGGAAACCCATCGTGAAGTCTTCCGGATCGGCGCGCACGGCGCGCCGCAATGCTGCCCTGTCCTCCTCCGACGCCCCGACGGGCACCGTCGCCACCGCCGCGAACGGCCGTGCGAAAACGGCAACGAAACCGAAAGACCCGATACGTCAGACAAAACGCACGACGAAAGCCGCCGGCCCGATTGCCCGCACCGCCGCCCGCCCGGCCGGCGCGCCGAAGTCCGGCACGCGCACGCGCGAGGACAAGGACGGTCCGCTGTTCGAGGACATCCGCTTCCTCGGCCGCCTGCTCGGCGACGTCGTGCGCGAGCAGGAAGGCGACACCGTGTTCGACGTCGTCGAGACGATCCGCCAGACCGCGGTCAAGTTCCGCCGCGAGGACGACAGCGAAGCCGCGCAGACGCTCGAGAAGAAGCTGCGCAAGCTGACGCCGGAGCAGACGGTGAGCGTCGTGCGCGCCTTCAGCTATTTCTCGCATCTCGCGAACATCGCGGAAGACCGGCACCACAATCGCCGCCGCCGCATCCACGCGCTGGCCGGCTCCGCGTCGCAGCCCGGCACGGTCGCGTACGCGCTCGAACAGCTGAAAACGACCGGCAACGCGTCGAAACGCCTGCTGCAGCGCTTCTTCGACGATGCGCTGATCGTGCCCGTGCTGACCGCGCACCCGACCGAAGTGCAGCGCAAGAGCATTCTCGACGCGCAGCACGACATCGCGCGCCTGCTCGCCGAGCGCGACCAGGAGCTGACCGCGCGCGAGCGCCAGCACAACGAAGCGATGCTGCGCGCACGCGTGACCGCGCTGTGGCAGACGCGCATGCTGCGCGACTCGCGCCTGACGGTCGGCGACGAGATCGAGAACGCGCTGTCGTACTACCGCGCGACGTTCCTCGACGAGCTGCCCGCGCTGTACGGCGACATCGAAGCTGCGCTCGCCGAGCACGGCCTGTCCGCGCGCGTGCCCGCGTTCTTCCAGATGGGCAGCTGGATCGGCGGCGATCGCGACGGCAACCCGAACGTGACAGCGCCGACGCTCGACGAGGCGATCAACCGCCAGGCCGCGGTGATCCTCGAGCACTATCTGGAACAGGTGCACAAGCTCGGCGCCGAACTGTCGGTGTCGAACCTGCTCGTCGGCGCGAACGACGCCGTGAAGGCGCTCGCGGCGGCATCGCCCGACCAGTCGCCGCACCGCGTCGACGAACCGTATCGCCGCGCGCTGATCGGCATCTACACGCGGCTCGCCGCGAGCGCGCGCGTGCGCGTCGGCGAAGGCACGGTGCCGGTGCGCAGCGCGGGCCGCGGCGCGCCGCCCGTGCGCGCGATCCCGTATGCGGATTCCGAAGCGTTCGTCGCCGACCTGAAGGTGCTGACCGCGTCGCTCGACGAACACCACGGCACGTCGCTCGCCGCGCCGCGCCTCGCGCCGCTCGTGCGCGCGGCCGAAGTGTTCGGCTTCCATCTCGCGAGCATCGACCTGCGCCAGAGCTCCGACATCCATGAAGCCGTGGTCGCCGAGCTGTTCGCGCGCGCGGGCGTCGAGGCCGACTACGCGGCGCTCGCCGAGGAAGACAAGCTGCGCGTGCTGCTCGCCGCGCTCGCCGATCCGCGCCCGCTGCGCTCGCCGTACATCGAATACTCGGCGCTCGCGCAGAGCGAGCTCGGCGTGTTCGAGAAGGCGCGCGACGTGCGCGCGCAATTCGGCGCGCGCGCGGTGCGCAACTACATCATCTCGCATACGGAAACCGTCAGCGACCTCGTCGAAGTGCTGCTGCTGCAGAAGGAGACGGGCCTGCTCGACGGCGCGCTCGGCGTGCCCGGCGGCAACGCGAAAAACAGCCTGATGGTGATCCCGCTGTTCGAGACGATCCCCGACCTGCGCGACGCGTCGCGCATCATGCGCGAGTACTTCGCGCTGCCGGGCGTCGATGCGCTGATCGCGCACCAGGGCGCCGAGCAGGAAGTGATGCTCGGCTATTCGGACAGCAACAAGGACGGCGGCTTCCTCACGTCGAACTGGGAGCTGTATCGCGCGGAACTCGCGCTCGTCGACCTGTTCCGCGACCGCAAGATCACGCTGCGGCTGTTCCACGGCCGCGGCGGCACGGTCGGCCGCGGCGGCGGCCCGACCTACCAGGCGATCCTGTCGCAGCCGCCGGGCACCGTGAACGGCCAGATCCGCCTGACCGAACAGGGCGAGGTGATCGCGAGCAAGTTCGCGAACCCCGAGATCGGCCGGCGCAACCTCGAGACGGTCGTCGCCGCGACGCTCGAGGCATCGCTGCTGCCGCAGTCGAACGCCCCCGCGCAACTGCCCGCGTTCGAGGCCGCGATGCAGACGCTGTCCGACTCGGCAATGGCCGCGTACCGCGCGCTCGTCTACGAAACGCCCGGCTTCACCGACTACTTCTTCTCGTCGACGCCGATCACCGAGATCGCCGAGCTGAACATCGGCAGCCGCCCGGCATCGCGCAAGCTGCAGGATCCGAAGCAGCGCAAGATCGAGGATCTGCGCGCGATTCCGTGGGGCTTCTCATGGGGCCAGTGCCGGCTGCTGCTGACGGGCTGGTACGGTTTCGGCAGCGCGGTGAGTGCGTATCTCGACGGCGCGCGGGACGACGCCGAGCGCACCAAGCGCGTCGCGCTGCTGAAGAAGATGAACAAGACCTGGCCGTTCTTCGCGAACCTGCTGTCGAACATGGACATGGTGCTCGCGAAGACCGATCTCGCGGTCGCGTCGCGCTACGCGCAGCTCGTCGCCGACCGCAAGCTGCGCAAGCACGTGTTCGAGCGGATCGTCGGGGAATGGGAGCGCACGTCGCAGGCACTGGCGGAAATCACCGGGCACGAAGGCCGCCTCTCGACCAACCCGCTGCTCGCGCGGTCGATCAAGAACCGTTTCCCGTATCTCGATCCGCTGAACCACCTGCAGGTCGAGCTGATCAAGCGCCACCGCGCGGGCGACACGAACGCGCGGCTACGCCGCGGGATTCACCTGACGATCAACGGGATCGCAGCCGGCCTGCGCAACACGGGCTGATCCGCATGCGGCGCGGGCCCGTTCCGCGCCGGCCGGCATCGCGAAAGCCGCGATACGCCACCGTACCCACGGTGCGTATCGCGGCTTTTTTCATCGGGCGGCGCAACGGCAACGACATGCCGCGCCGCCCGGTCAGTGCGCGTCGATCAGCAGCGCGTCGTGCTCGAACGAACCGTCGGGCCGCACAGCGTAGTAGCCGCGCACCTCGTCGGGCGCATGCGCCCACAGTGCACGAATGCCGGCGACGCTGTCGGCCGGCGTGCGGATGCGCGCGACCCACGTGTCGAAATCGATCGGCAGCCGCCAGCGGCTGTGCACGTGCGCGTCGAAACCGGCCTCGCGGAACATCGCGAGCCATTCGTCCGCGCGGTAGTCGCGCACGTGCGACGCGTCGCGCAGCACCTCCGCGGCCTGCAGGTACGTGTCGAGGAGCGGATGGTCGTTGCCCGCGATGTCGATCATCAGCACGCGGCCGCCCGGTTTCAGCACGCGGCGCACCTCGGCGAGCGCCGCGCGCAGGTCGTGCCAGTGATGCGCGCTCATCCGGCTCACGATCCAGTCGAACGTCGCCGTATCGAACGGCAGCCGCTCGGCCGGGCCCTGTTGCGTACGAATGTTCGCGAGCCCGCGCTCGCGCGCGGCCGCATCGACGGTCGCGAGCATCGGCGCGGCGAGATCGTACGCGACCACGTCGCGTACGTGCGGCGCGACCGCGAAGCTCGCGTGGCCGGCGCCGCAGCCGAGATCGAGCACCGCGGCATCGGGCGTCGCGCGTACCGCGTCGGCGAGCGTCTGCAGATCGGCGCCCGTCGCATGGACCGTGCTCGTCAGATAGGCGGCGGCCGTCGTGCCGAATGCGTCGGCGACCTGATCGTGGTGTTTCATCGCACACTCCATTTGTTTTGTGGGACGCCCGCTGCCTGTCAGCGCGCGAGCCGCTACAATAGGCCTGCGTTTGTACCAGTACAAGTTAAGCAGTTATTCTGGTATTCGTTACACCCGTTTGATCCTTGCCGCGTCCTCGCTCCCACTTCGCCGTTTCCGCATGAACCACCCGTCCTCCGCCCCCACCCCGCCGCTCGACGCCACGCCCGCCCGCGCGCTCGGCGAATTCATCCGCGCCCACCGCGAGCGGCTGTCGCCGCAGGCAGTCGGCCTGCCGCCCGGCCCGCGCCGCCGCACGCCGGGGCTGCGGCGCGAGGAAGTCGCGCAACTGTGCGGCGTCAGCCCGACCTGGTACACGTGGATCGAACAGGGCCGCCCCGTGTCGGCGTCGGCCGACGCGCTCGCGCGGATCGCCATCGCGCTGCAGCTGTCGAAGGCCGAGCGCGCGTACCTGTTCGAGCTGGCCGCGCAGCGCGACCCGGCCGAGCCCGACGTCGCGGGCGGCGACCTGCCGCCGACGCTCGCCGCGACCGTCGCGGCTATCGCGACGCCCGCGTACGTGCTCGACCGGCAATGGAACGCGCTCGCGTGGAACGCGCCGGCCGCCGCGCTTTTTTCCGGCTGGCTCGACGGCGAGCACGACCGCAACCTGCTGCGCTTCACGTTCATGTCGCCGGCCGCGCGCACGCTGATCGTCGACTGGGACACCCGCGCGCGGCGGCTCGCGGCCGAATTCCGCGCCGATTCGATCCGCCATCTGGCCGACGCGCCCACGCGCGCGCTGATCGACGCGCTGACCGCCGGCAGCGACGCGTTCGCGCAGTACTGGGCGTCGCAGGACGTGTTCGAACGCGAAGGCGGCCTGCGCGAATTCGACCATCCGGCCGACGGCCGCCTCGTGTACCAGCAGATCACGCTGAAGCCCGCGCACCGCGAGGACCTGAAGCTGGTCGTGCTCGTGCGCGACTAGCGGGCCGGCGGGCCGCCGCGAACGGCTGCGCGCCGCGGCGGGCGGGCCCGCGAATGTTAGAATCGCGGGATTCCTTCGGCGGCGCACGCCGCCCAACTCCCCTTCGAAGAATCGCCATGACGTCCCAACTGCACAAAAAGGGCGAGGCCTGGTCGGCCCGCTTCTCGGAACCGATGTCGGAGCTGGTCAAGCGCTACACGTCGTCGGTGTTTTTCGACAAGCGCCTCGCGCTCGTCGACATCGCCGGCTCGCTCGCGCACGCGAACATGCTCGCCGCGCAGAAGATCATCAGCGCCGACGACCTGGCCGCGATCGAACGCGGGATGGCGCAGATCAAGGGCGAGATCGAGCGCGGCGAATTCGAATGGCAGCTCGACCTGGAAGACGTCCACCTGAACATCGAGGCGCGCCTGACCGCGCTGATCGGCGATGCCGGCAAGCGCCTGCACACGGGCCGCTCGCGCAACGACCAGGTCGCGACCGACATCCGCCTGTGGCTGCGCGGCGAGATCGACCGCATCGGCGGCCTGCTGACCGACCTGCGCGGCGCGCTGATCGACCTCGCGGAACACAACGCCGGCACGATCATGCCGGGCTTCACGCACCTGCAGGTCGCACAGCCCGTCACGTTCGGCCATCACCTGCTCGCGTACGTCGAGATGTTCTCGCGCGACGCGGAGCGCATGCGCGACTGCCGTACGCGCGTGAACCGCCTGCCGCTCGGCGCAGCCGCGCTCGCGGGCACGAGCTACCCGATCGACCGTCATGCGGTCGCGAAGACGCTCGGCTTCGACGGCATCTGCGCGAACTCGCTCGACGCGGTATCCGATCGCGACTTCGCGATCGAATTCACGGCCGCCTCCGCGCTCGTGATGACGCACGTGTCGCGTTTCTCCGAAGAACTCGTGCTGTGGATGAGCCCGCGCGTCGGCTTCATCGACCTCGCCGATCGCTTCTGCACCGGCAGCTCGATCATGCCGCAGAAGAAGAACCCGGACGTGCCCGAACTCGCGCGCGGCAAGACGGGCCGCGTGAACGGCCACCTGATGGCGCTCCTCACGCTGATGAAGGGCCAGCCGCTCGCGTACAACAAGGACAACCAGGAAGACAAGGAACCGCTGTTCGACACGGTCGACACCGTCGCCGACACGCTGCGGATCTTCGCCGAAATGGTCGCCGGCATCACCGTGAAGCCGGACGCGATGCGCGCGGCCGCACTGCAGGGTTTCTCGACCGCCACCGACCTCGCCGACTACCTCGTGAAGCGCGGCCTGCCGTTCCGCGATGCACACGAAGCCGTCGCGCTCGCGGTACGGATCTGCGACGACCGCGGCATCGATCTGGCCGACCTGACGCTCGACGAAATGAAGCAGGAACTGCCGAACGTCGCGCACCTGATCGGCGACGACGTGTTCGGCTACCTGACGCTCGAGGGTTCGGTTGCCAGCCGCAACCACCCGGGCGGCACCGCGCCCGACCAGGTGCGCGCGGCGGCCAAGGCTGCCCGCGCCGCGCTCGGCCAGTAAGCCCGCTGTCCCGGACGGACGCCTTCGGCGTCCGTTTTTCATTCGGGCGGCCGGCGCGCCGCCCATCGACTTCCCCGCTTCCCGGATGCCGCCGATGACCTTTTCCGCCGCGCTCTTCGACATGGACGGCCTGCTCGTCGATTCCGAGCGGACCATCATGAACACGTGGATCGACGTGTCGAATACGCACGGTGTCGCGCTGACCGCCACCGACTATCTGCAGATCGTCGGCCGCTCGTTCGCCGAAGGCCAGGTCATCCTGGCGCGGCTGATCGGCAACGCCGATACGTTCGATGCCGTACGCGTCCGCGTGCGCGAACAGCTCGCGGCGCCCGAACCGCATCCGAAGTTTCCGCTGAAGCCCGGCGCGTTCGCGCTGCTCGACGCGCTCGCGCAGGCCGGCATTCCGTGCGCGGTCGCGTCGTCGTCCGCGTGCGACGTGATCCGTGCGCGGCTCGACGCGGTCGGCGTGCTGCCGTTCTTCCGCGCGATCGCGGGCGGCGACGAAGTCGCGCGCGGCAAGCCCGACCCGGCCGTCTACCGGCTCGCGGCCGAACGCCTCGGCGTGCCGGCGCACGAGTGCGTTGCGTTCGAGGACAGCGACTTCGGCGCGCAGTCGGCCGCCGGCGCGGGCGCATCGGTCGTCACCGTGCCCGACCTGAAGGCGCCGACGCCTGAAATCGTCGCACTGAGCCTGCACGTGCTCGCATCGCTCGATGATGCGGTCGCGCTCGTGCCGTCGTGGTTCGGCCGGCACGACACGCAACAGCCCGCGTAGGCCGCGCGAACGCGTCACGCGCGGCACGTTTCACGCCTTCCAATGCAAACGGGCACCCGAGGGTGCCCGTTTTGTCTTGTCGCCAAACCACCGGCGTCACGACGGCTGCTACTTGTTGCCGGCCGTCTCCGACAACCGCTTCATCGTCGCGATGCGCGCGCCGATCAGGTCGACGCGCCCGTCCTCGCCGACCAGCGGTGCGGTCGCATCGCGGAACGCGACCCACGCGCGCTGCGCGCGCACGAGCGTCGCGGCCGAATGCGCAGGCATCTTGCGACGCAGCTTCTGGTAATAACGGTTCAGGTCGAACAGCGCGTGCTCGCACGCGGCATCCTGTTCGCAAGGCCGCACGCGGCGCACGGCCGGATCGCGCGGCGCGTTGTTCGCCGGCTTGCCGTTCGGCGCGGCCGCGCCCTGGGCCGCGCTCGCACCGCCCTGCGCGCCGCTCGTGGCCGCGACCGGTACGGCAGCGGGCGGCGGCGCATAGCGATCGGCCGCACCGCGCAGCGCCAGCGCACGATCGCGCACGGGCTGCAGTTGCATGTCGGCGCTCGACATCGTATACGCCGTGCCGCGCGTCGTGTCGTACACGGCCTTCAGCAGATGCACTTCGTCCTTGCGCCACGTAAGCCAATGGCGCTGGCTGTCCTGCCAGCCGCGCTTCGCGTCGGCCGGCGCATCCTTCAGGAGGCGCTGGTACGCGTCGTCCATCACGGCTTGCCACTGCTGCTGCGCTTCGCCCATGCACTGGATCTGGCCAGCCGTCGACGACCGGTCGCGCCGCGCGAGACATTGCCGCATCGCGACGTCGATCGGGTCGGCCGCGGCGACTTCCGCGTGCGCCACACCCAACCCCGCCAGCCCCGCCGACCCTGCCGTCCAGACGGCGAGCGCGGCCACCGCCGCGCGCATCGCCTGGATTCGTCCGTGCGTCGCCATCAGTCGCGCACGCAGTCGACGAAGTACTCGACGCGGCCGTTCACCTCTTCCGCGACGAGGCCGTGGATGTCGGTGTGGAAGCCCGGGAAACGCGCGTTGAAGTCGCGCGCGAACCGCAGGTAGTTCATGATCGTCTTGTTGAAGCGCTCGCCCGGGATCAGCAGCGGAATGCCCGGCGGGTACGGCGTGAGCAGGATGCTCGTCACGCGGCCTTCGAGCTCGTCGAGCGGCACGCGGTCGATCTTGCGGTGCGCGAGCTTCGCGAACGCGTCCGACGGCTTCATCGCGGGCTCCATGTCCGACAGGTACATCTCGGTCGTCAGGCGTGCGATGTCGTTCGCGCGGTACACGTCGTGGATCTGCGCGCACAGGTCGCGCAGGCCGATGCGCTCGTAGCCCGGATGCTGCGCGACGAATTCCGGCAGCACGCGCCACAGCGGCTGGTTGTTGTCGTAGTCGTCCTTGAACTGCTGCAGCTCGGTCACCATCGAGTTCCAGCGGCCCTTCGTGATGCCGATCGTGAACATGATGAAGAACGAATACAGGCCGGTCTTCTCGACGATGATCCCGTGCTCGGCCAGGTACTTCGTGACGATCGCGGCCGGAATGCCCGTCTCGCCGAACTCGCCGTCGACGTCGAGCCCCGGCGTGATGATCGTCGCCTTGATCGGGTCGAGCATGTTGAAGCCTTCCGCGAGCGCACCGAAGCCGTGCCAGTGGTCGTTCGGCTTCAGCATCCAGTCTTCGCGCGAACCGATACCTTCTTCCGACAGGTTGTCCGGGCCCCACACGCTGAAGAACCAGTCGTCGCCATATTCGGCGTCGACCTTGCGCATCGCGCGGCGGAAATCGATCGCCTCGGCGATCGATTCCTCGACGAGCGCGGTGCCGCCCGGCGGCTCCATCATCGCGGCCGCGACGTCGCACGACGCGATGATCGCGTACTGCGGGCTCGTCGACGTGTGCATCAGGTACGCCTCGTTGAAGCGGTGCTTGTCGAACGTACGGTTCTCAGAATCCTGCACGACGATCTGCGATGCCTGCGAGATGCCCGCGAGCAGCTTGTGCGTCGAGTGCGTCGCGAACACGAGCGCGCCGGTGCGCGGGCGGCCGTCGCCGATCGCGTGCATGTCGCGGTAGAAGTCGTGGAACGTCGCATGCGGCAGCCACGCTTCATCGAAGTGCAGCGTGTCGAGCAGGTCGCCGAGCAGGTCCTTGATCATCTCGACGTTGTAGACCACACCGTCGTACGTGCTCTGCGTGATCGTCAGGATCCGCGGCTTCATGTCCGGGTTCTCGCGCATCGCCTCGCGCGCGAACGGGTTCGCCTCGATCTTCTTGCGGATGTTCTCCGGCTTGAATTCGTCGCGCGGGATCGGCCCGATGATGCCGAAATGGTTGCGCGTCGGCGTGAGGAACACGGGAATCGCGCCCGTCATCGTGATCGCGTGCAGGATCGACTTGTGGCAGTTGCGGTCGACCAGCACGATGTCGCCAGGCGCTACCGTCGCGTGCCAGACGATCTTGTTCGACGTCGACGTGCCGTTGGTCACGAAGAACAGGTGGTCGGCGCTGAAGATGCGCGCCGCATTGCGCTCGGACGCCGCGACCGGACCCGTGTGGTCGAGCAGCTGGCCGAGTTCGTCCACCGCGTTGCAGACGTCCGCGCGCAGCATGTTCTCGCCGAAGAACTGGTGGAACATCTGGCCGAGCGGGTTCTTCAGGAACGCGACGCCGCCCGAGTGGCCCGGGCAGTGCCACGAGTACGAGCCTTCGTCCGCGTACTTGACCAGTTCCTTGAAGAACGGCGGCGCGAGCGAGTCGAGATAGACCTTCGCCTCGCGGATGATGTGGCGCGCGACGAACTCAGGCGTGTCCTCGAACATGTGGATGAAGCCGTGCAGCTCGCGCAGGATGTCGTTCGGCAGATGGCGCGACGTGCGCGTCTCGCCGTACAGGAAGATAGGGATGTCCGCGTTGCGGCGACGCACTTCGGTGACGAACGCGCGCAGCTCGATGATCGCGGTCGCGAGCTCGGGCAGCTCGCCGTCCGCGCCGGTTTCGCCGAGCATGAGTTCGTCGTCGTCGATCGACAGGATGAAGCACGATGCGCGGCTCGACTGCTGCGCGAACGACGTCAGATCGCCGTAGCTCGTGAGGCCGAGGACTTCGACGCCCTCCTTCTCGATCGCTTCGGCCAGCGCCCGGATGCCGGAGCCCGAGATGTTCTCGGAGCGGAAATCTTCGTCGATGATGACGACGGGGAAACGAAACTTCATGGGCGATTCTCCAAAAAGAACGACCGCGGCGCGTCACGCGCAGCGGTCACCCGGAAACCGGTGAGACGTTATGCAACCAGATCAGGTTTTCGGCAGCGTGACACCGCGCTGACCCTGATACTTGCCGCCGCGATCGGCGTACGACACGTCGCACACTTCGTCGCTCTCGAAGAAGAGCACCTGCGCAACGCCTTCGTTCGCGTAGATCTTCGCGGGCAGCGGCGTGGTGTTCGAGAATTCCAGCGTGACGTAGCCTTCCCACTCGGGTTCGAACGGCGTCACGTTGACGATGATCCCGCAGCGCGCATAGGTCGACTTGCCGAGGCAGACCGTCAGCACGGTGCGCGGGATGCGGAAATATTCGACGGTGCGGGCCAGCGCGAACGAATTCGGCGGGATGATGCACACGTCGCCCTTGAAATCGACAAACGAACCTTCGTCGAAGTTCTTCGGATCGACGATCGTCGAGTTGATGTTCGTGAAGATCTTGAATTCGTCTGCGCAGCGGATGTCGTAGCCGTAGCTCGACGTGCCGTAGCTGACGATCCTGCGACCGTCCTCGGACTCGCGGACCTGACCGGGCACGAACGGCTCGATCATCTTGTGCTCTTCGGCCATGCGCCGAATCCATTTGTCGGACTTGATGCTCATATCGGGGCGCCTGGATACGCTGCGTGACGGTGGGTGTTAAGCGAAGGCCGCCGGTTCGAGACGGCGGCCGGGAAAGGCGCACATTTTACGCGATCATCGTCCCGCGCACGCGGCAGCCGTCAACGGATCACGCCGCAGGCGAGCGCGGCCCCCGCGCCATGCTGCGGAAACGCGGGATCGCTCGATTCGCGGTGCACCAGCGCCGCGCGGTTCAGCGCCGAGCGCACGCCATCGAGGGCCAGATCGGGGGCGACGATGAAGCCGGCCGCGACGCCGTTCGCATCCGCATGGATGTTGCCGAGATCGCCGGCGACGCGGGCACCCGCGCGCAGGCGATCGGCGGCCGGCGCGAACACCTGGCCGGCGCTCGAGCCGTCGCCCGCGTTGCAGTCGCCGCGCTCGTGCACCTGCAGCGCGTGATCGCTGTTGGGCGGCAGGCCGACCAGGTTGTAGGTGACCTGGACACCGTCCGGACGCTCGACGAACGTCACCGCGCCGCGTGCCTGCGAGCCGACCGTCGGCTGCAGTTGTGCGTCGGCCCGTTTTTCGTGCGACGAGGAAAAGGAGCTGCAGCCGGCCAGCAGGCCCAGCGCGGCGGCGGCCAGCAGCGCGCACCGCGCGCGGCCGGCGCGCGCGCCGTGATGTCGTTGTTTCATTCGATCCTCATGCCGGCTGATGGCCGTTTGATACGACGGCCGCGCCGGGCGGGTAAAGGAACCCGGGAAAAGTCGCCATGATACCGCGCCTCGCGGCGCCGTAAGCAGCGTAAGGCCCCGCCCCGCAAGGGTTTTACGTATTTTGAACAACGATCGACGGAAACTTCGACGTCATGTCGCGCGCGCGCTCGGCAATCGCCAGCGCAACCCCGCGCGCGATGTCGCGGTAGCGACGCGCCAGCGCGCCGTCCGGCTCGGCCGCGACGGTCGGCGTGCCGCTGTCGGCCCGCTCGCGGATCGCCATGTCGAGCGGCAGGCTGCCGAGCACGTTCACGTCGTAGTCCTTCGCCATCCGCTCGGCCCCGCCGGCGCCGAAGATGTGCTCCTCGTGGCCGCAGTTCGAGCAGACATGGATGCTCATGTTCTCGACGATGCCGAGGATCGGAATCCCGACCTTCTCGAACATCTTCAAGCCCTTCTTCGCGTCGAGCAGCGCGATGTCCTGCGGCGTCGTGACGATCACCGCGCCCGTGACGGGCACGCGCTGCGCGAGCGTCAGCTGGATGTCGCCCGTGCCGGGCGGCATGTCGACGATCAGGTAGTCGAGTTCGCGCCAGTTGGTCTGGCGCAGCAGCTGCTCGAGCGCGGAGGTCGCCATCGGGCCGCGCCATACCATCGGGTTGTCTTCCTCGATCAGGAAGCCGATCGAGTTGGCCTGCAGCCCGTGGCCGACGAGCGGGTTCATCGACTGGTTGTCGGGAGACTCGGGGCGCTGGCCGTGGATGCCGAGCATCGTCGGCAGCGACGGGCCGTAGATGTCGGCGTCGAGGATGCCGACCGACGCGCCTTCCGCGGCGAGCGCAAGCGCGAGGTTCACGGCCGTCGTGCTCTTGCCGACGCCCCCCTTGCCCGACGCGACCGCAACGATGTTCTTCACGTTCGGCAGCAGCTTCACGCCGCGCTGCACCGTGTGCGCGACGATCTCCTGCGACACGGCGACGCGCGCGTCGCGCACGCCGGGCACGGCCTGCAGTGCCGCGGCGACGCGCGCGCGCACGTCGTCGTGCTGGCTGCGCGCCGGATAGCCGAGCACCACGTCGAGCGCCACGACGTCGCCGTCGATCGCGACGTTGCGCACGCCCTTGTGCGCCGCATACGGACGGTCGGTATTGGGGTCGACGACTGCCGCCAGCGCGGCGTCGACTTGTGCCCGGTCAATGCTCATCGAAACTCCGTGAAAACGTTTTTCTCGCGCGCAAACGTCAAAAAATATCAAATTACGCTGCGAAAATCGGGAAAAGTGAAAGAATCTGTTGCATGCCATTGCGCGAACGCGCGGCCCGGCGCAATCTTCGCGTGCGGCACGCTATGGGGCCAAATCGGCCACTTACCGCCTATATTGTAGAGGCTGACGCGTCGCCCTGTCCGAACAGCCACGCTGACGGACTGGGCATGCGGCCGCTTCGGCGGCTGCCGCGAACGCAGGCTTGCCCTCCTTTTTCGGGCGGGCCTGCGCAGGGAGCCGTAACTGTTGTTGTCGTTGTCGACTCGTTCAACCAAGAGAGGAATCCAAGATGAACATGAAAATCGCGACTCGCCTGTCCGTCTTCGTGCTGGCCGGCGCCGTGCTGGCTGGCTGCGCATCGCCGCAAGGCACCAACACGGCCGTCGGTACCGGCACGGGTGCGGCACTGGGCGCCGGCATCGGCGCACTGGCGGGCGGCGGCAAGGGCGCGGCGATCGGCGCAGGCGTTGGCGCGCTGGTCGGCGGCGTGACGGGTTACAACTGGCAGGCGATCAGGAACAAGCTCGCGCCGTCGGCAGCGAAGACGGGCACGCAGGTGACCGAGCAGCCGGACGGTTCGCTGAAGCTGAACGTGCCGAGCTCGGTGACGTTCGCGACGAACCAGTACGCGATCACGCCGGCATTCACGCCGCTGCTGAACGACCTGGCGACGACGCTGAACCAGAACCCGCAAGTGACGGCATCAGTCGTCGGCTATACGGACAGCACGGGCTCGGCGCAGCTGAACCAGACGCTGTCGCAGAACCGCGCGCAAAGCGTCGTGAACGCGCTCTCGCAGCGCGGCGTCAACGGCGGCCGCCTGTCGGCGCAAGGCATGGGCGCATCGAACCCGATCGCAGACAACGCGAGCGAAGCCGGCCGCGCGCAGAACCGCCGCGTCGAAATCTACCTGCGCGCAGCTCAGGCGCAGTAAGCGCGCGACGAGGAGAATGCGCGGGCACGCCGCCCGCGCAGCCCCGCCGGACAAGGCTTCCGTCGGGGCCGGTAACAAAGCGAAAAAATTTTCGAACTTCTGTCGCAGGCCGCGGTCAGTATTTACGGTACGCGGCTGGTGTTGCCGGCGCGTCACCATTCTCCTCTTGTCGTTGTTGCTCCGGGGCCGTATCCGCCCCGGTTTTTTTTGCCCGCAGATTTCGTGCTGCATCACAGCATAACGCCGTCGGGCACGCCGCTTGCGCGGCCCCGCCCCTTCCGGCGCCCGGTCCGCGGCGCCCGCCCGCGTCGCTGGCCCGCGCCCCTGCTAGAATCGCGGTTTCCCGTCGTTTTTCCGCTGTTCCTCTACAGACCCTATGTCCGCATCCGACCTCACCTCCGTGCAGGCTGCGGCGCCGCAAGGCGGCCGCCAGATCCTCGTTACGTCCGCACTGCCCTATGCCAACGGGCAGATCCACATCGGCCACCTGGTCGAATACATCCAGACCGACATCTGGGTGCGGACGCTGCGAATGCACGGCCATGAGGTCTACTACATCGGCGCCGACGACACGCACGGCACGCCGGTCATGCTGCGCGCGGAAAAGGAAGGCCTGAGCCCGAAGCAGCTGATCGACCGCGTCTGGACCGAGCACAAGCGCGACTTCGACAGCTTCGGCGTGTCGTTCGACAACTTCTACTCGACCGATTCGGACGAGAACCGCGTGCTGAGCGAGAAGATCTACCTCGCGCTGCAGGAAGCCGGCCTGATCGCCGAGCGCGAGATCGAGCAGGCGTACGACCCCGTCAAGGAAATGTTCCTGCCGGACCGCTTCATCAAGGGCGAGTGCCCGAAGTGCCACGCGAAGGACCAGTACGGCGACAACTGCGAGGTGTGCGGCTCGACCTACCTGCCGACCGAACTGCTGAACCCGTATTCGGTCGTGTCGGGCGCGACGCCGGTGCGCAAGACGTCGACGCACTACTTCTTCCGCCTGTCCGACCCGCGCTGCGAGTCGTTCCTGCGCGAATGGGTGAGCGGCCTCGCGCAGCCCGAAGCGACCAACAAGATGCGCGAATGGCTCGGCGACGCCGGCGAGGCCAAGCTCGCCGACTGGGACATCTCGCGCGACGCGCCGTATTTCGGCTTCGAAATCCCGGGCGCGCCCGGCAAGTATTTCTACGTGTGGCTCGACGCGCCGGTCGGCTACTACGCGAGCTTCAAGAACCTGTGCGACCGCAACGGCATCGACTTCGACGCATGGATCCGCCCGGGCTCGACGGCCGAGCAGTACCACTTCATCGGCAAGGACATCCTGTACTTCCACACGCTGTTCTGGCCCGCGATGCTCGAGTTCTCGGGCCACCGCACGCCGACCAACGTGTTCGCGCACGGCTTCCTGACGGTCGACGGCGCGAAGATGTCGAAGTCACGCGGCACCTTCATCACTGCGCAGAGCTACATCGACACGGGCCTGAACCCCGAATGGCTGCGCTACTACTTCGCCGCGAAGCTGAACGCGACGATGGAAGACCTCGACCTGAACCTCGACGATTTCCAGGCACGCGTGAACAGCGACCTCGTCGGCAAGTACGTGAACATCGCGAGCCGCGCGGCCGGCTTCCTGATCAAGCGCTTCGAAGGCCGCGTGCAGGACAGCGCGATGAACCATCCGCTCGTCGCGACGCTGCGCGATGCGATCCCGCAGATCGCCGCGCACTACGAGGCGCGCGAATACAGCCGCGCGCTGCGCCACACGATGGAGCTCGCGGACGAAGTGAACGCGTACGTCGACGGCGCGAAGCCGTGGGAACTCGCGAAGGATCCGGCCAATGCGGTCGCGCTGCATGAAACCTGCAGCGTGAGCCTCGAGGCGTTCCGCCTGCTGTCGCTCGCGCTGAAGCCGGTGATGCCGCGCGTGGCCGAAGCCGTCGAGGCGTTCTTCGGGATCGCGCCGCTCGCGTGGGCCGATGCCGCGAAGCCGCTGTCGTCGGAACAGCCGATCAAGGCTTACCAGCACCTGATGACGCGCGTCGATGCGAAGCAGATCGACGCACTGCTCGCCGCGAACCGCGATTCGCTGCAGGCCGAGGCAACCGGCGCGGCCGCCGCGGGCGCGAACGCCGCGAAGGATGCGAAGAACGCCAAGGCGAACGCGAAGCCGGCCGTCGTGAACGGCGCCGACGACGCCCCCATCTCGATCGACGATTTCGCGAAGATCGATCTGCGCATCGCGAAGATCGTCGCGTGCCAGGCCGTCGAAGGCTCGGACAAGCTGCTGCAGCTCACGCTCGACATCGGCGAGGAAAAGACCCGCAACGTGTTTTCCGGCATCAAGTCCGCGTACCAGCCCGAGCAGCTCGTCGGCAAGCTGACGGTGATGGTCGCGAATCTCGCGCCGCGCAAGATGAAGTTCGGCCTGTCCGAAGGGATGGTGCTCGCCGCGTCAGCCACCGACGAGAAGACCGAGCCGGGCCTCTACATCCTCGAGCCGCACAGCGGCGCGAAGCCCGGCATGCGCGTGAAGTAAGCCGAGCGCCCCGCCGCTTGCGCAAAGCCCCGCACGATGCGTGCGGGGCTTTTTTCATGTCCGCGCGGGCGCCGCCGCGCGCCCGCCGTCATCGTTGACCGAACCAGCGATCGAAGCGCCGCGTGTAGTTCAGGTCGACGCCCTGGAACGTGCCGCCGTACGCGGACACCGACCAGAAGCGCGTCAGGTTGATCGTCGCCTTGAACGCGTTGCTCGCCGATTGCAGGCCCTGCTCGAAGCCGAGCACGAAACGCTCGTTGATCGCCTTCGACACCTGCACGACCTGCGGATCGGTCAGGCCGACATCGCTGCGGCCGATCGAGAACTCGTCGAGACCGAAGGTCTGCGCGACGCGCTTGCCGGTCACGCTGCCGAGCAGCCCGAGCGCCGCCGTCATCGTGCCCTGCTGGCCGACGTTGTTGCCCTGGTCGGTGCCGTGCCCGAACAGCAGCCACGACAGCTTTTCGTTGTCCGTGACGTTCGGCTCCGACACGAGCTTGACCGTCAGCGACTGGATCGTGCCCGTCACCTGCACGCCGGCTTCGACTTCCTGGTTGCGCCGCATCGCGAGGATGTTGACGCCCGGGTTCGACACGGGGCCGTTGAACGTGAAGAAACCGTTCTCGACCGCGAGCTTGCGGCCGAACGACGTGTACGTCGATCCTTCCGTCACGCGCACGTTGCCGACCGCGCGCAGCGGCACGCCCGGCGCGCTCATCACGGTGATCGTGCCGCGCAAGCCGAGATCCGCGCCGTGGCCCTTGAAGCGGAAGTTGTTGCCGAGGCCGATGTCGATGTTGGCGCGCGGCGCGAGCGACGGCGCCGGCTTGTCCGCGGCCGGCTGCGGCTTCGCGGCCGCGGTGCCCGTCGGTGTCTCGCCGCGCACGGTGCTGTCCGGCCGCACGATCACGACATCGTCGGACAGGTGCGGCGCCGAATCCTCGGGCAGGTCGAACAGCGCACGGTCGACGACGAACTTGCCGTCGATCGACAGCGCGCCGCGCGGCCCGTCGTTCGCGACGGTTGCCTTGCCCGACAGCGACAGCTTGCGGTCCGGCGCCGCGAACAGCTCGAGCTTGTCCGCGACGATGCTCGCGGTCAGGTCGGGCGCCTCGCCGTCGAGGCGCACGCGGCCGAGCGCGCGCAGCGTGCCGTCGCCGCCGTGGAACTCGACCTGCTGGAATTCGACGAGGTTTTCCGCGAGCTTCACGCGCACGATACCGTCCTTCAGCTGCACGCCCTGGTCGACGAGTGTCGCGGACAGATCGTCGCCCGTCAGCATCCCCGACAGGTTCGGCTTCACCGGCGTGCCGGCGACCGTCAGCTTCAGCGCCGCGCGCCCGCCGAGAAGATAGCTCGGGCCGAACAGGTTGCCGGTCGTCTTCAGCGCCGGGATGTCGGCGTCGATGCGGCCCGACAGCGGGCCATCGTCGACGACCCCGAACACGCCGTCGCGCAGCGCGAACGGCACCGTGACGTTCGCGTCGAGCGTGCCGATCCGGCTCGCCTTCGCGAGCGCCGTCACGTTGAGCCGGTTGCCGGGCGCGAAGCTTGCGCGCGCGGACAGGTCGGTCAGCCCGAGCGACGCGATGCCGCGCCCGCTCTCGATCGTCACGTCGCCGCCGCGGCGCTTCACCTGCACGTAGCCCGTCGCGTTCGCGCCGAGCGAGAAATCCCAGTCTGCGTCGAGCACGACGTCGGTCCGCACCGGCGGCCGCTGGCCCGTCAGCTCCTGGCGGATCTCGAGGAAGCGCGCGATCGACGCGCCGCTCACGGCGCCCGCCGAGCGCATCTGGCCGTGATCGAACACGAACGACTTCAGGTCGATCGCCGCGCCTTCGAGCGTAAGGCGCGTCGCGCCGAGCGTCACGCGGCCGGCGCCGGCCGACACGGCAAGCGGTGCCTGCAGCGCGACGGCCGGCGTGCCGCGGTTCGCGAGACGCGTGACGGTGCCGTCCCAGCGCATCCCGTCGCGGTTCTCGACCACACCGCCGTTCGCCGCGAGCGTCGCGTCGATCACGCGGCCGCCGGCCATCCCGACCGCCGATGCGTCGAGCGTGTGCTTCGCACGCGTGCCGTCGAGGTTCGCGCGCAGCGATTTCAGCTTCAGCGAGCCGAGCGCGATGTCGGTCGCGTCGGCGGTAAACACGAGTGCGCCGTGCGCGCCGTCGCGGATGTCCGTGCGGCCCTGCGCGGCGCCGATCCGGTTCGATCCGACGACGACGTGCTCGGCCTTGTAGGTGCCCGTCACGTTCGGATGCGCGAAGCTGCCGGTCAGGTCGCCCTGCGCCTGCACGAGCCCCTCCACGCCGAAGCCGAGCCGGTCGAGCTGCGGCGCGTCGACAACGAAGCGCAGCCGGTCGCCGGGCGCGCCGAAGCTGCCGCGCAGGTCGACATGGTTGCCCGCGATCGACAGGGTCGCGTTGCTCGGCAGGATCCGCGAGCCGGCGAGCTGCACGACGCCGGCACCGGTCAGCGGCACGCCGTCGTACAGGCTGTCGCCGAGCTTGAAGGTCGCCTTCGTCGACACCTGCGGCGCAAACGCACCCGACGCCGTCAACGTGCCCGACACGCGCGTCTCGCCGCGCTTGGCCGGCGCCTTTGCCGCCTTGCCGCCACCTGCCTTCGGCGCGCTCATCGCGGCGAGCAGCAGCGGATCGAATGCCGTCAGCGTCGCCTTCGCGTCATAGCTCGAATGCGCGTCGTGGCGGAACACGCCCGTCAGGTCGATACGGCCCTTGGCCGCCGTCACGCGCGCGTCGGTCAGCACGGTCTGCTGCGCCGTCAGCGCGACCTTCGCGCGCGCACCGAGCGCGAGCTTCGGGTCGTTCAGGTTGAAATCGACGGTCGTCACGTCGCCCGCGAGCGTCACGCCGAGCGGGCCGCCCAGGCGCATCGGCCGCAGCTCGGCGACGAATGCGTTCAGGTCGAGGTTCGCGACCTTCAGGTCGAAGCGGCCCTTGCCGCCCGTCAGCGTGCCGTTGCCCGTCACGCTGCCGTCGCGGATCAGTTTCAGCGCGAGTTCGTCGATCCGCTGCGCGTGCGCGTCGAGATGCACGTTCGCGTGCGCGTCGATCACCGGCAGCAGATGGTCGCCGAGCGTGCCGGGCTTCGCGTTGACGATCGACACCGGGCCCGTCACCGCGAAACCCTTCGCCGGCGCGGCGCCGGCCGGTGCGGTCACGGGCGCGAGCTCCGCGCGCACCGCGAGATCGGCGGCCGGCGCGCCGGGCGCGAGCGCCTGCGGGTTCACGTGATCGAACGCGAGCGACGCGCGCGTGAGCGGCACCGCGCCGAACGGCGCGGCCTCGACGTGTGCGCGCCCCTTCAGCTTCATCCCGCTCGCGTCGACATCGGCGACCAGCGCCTCGAGCGAGCCCGACACGCGGGCCCGCGCGTCGACCGGCTCGTCGGACAGCTTGCCCGCGTAGGTGGCTTCGCCCGTCAGCGCGAACGGCTTCACGCCGTCAAGCTTCGCGCGCGCGGTCAGCGCGCCGTACGGCGTATCGACGCCGTCGAGCACGAGCTCATGGTGACGGCCGTCGCTGCGGCCGTTCAGCGCGAGGTGGTCGAGCTGCGTCGTCGAACCGGCGTCGCGGATCGCGACGTGATCGACGCGCAGGTCGTCGATCCGCAACTGCAGCGGCAGGCTCAGGTCCTGCGGCGTCGTACTCGGCGTCGACGGCCCCGGCGCGATCCGCACGTCGATCGTGCCGGCACGAAGATAGGCAATGGACAGCCGCCACGGCGCGCGGGTCAGTGCCCAGCGGCCGTCGAGCCGGTCGATGCGGATCTCGGTGCCGGCGCCGTCGGGGCTGGTCCATGCGAACCCGCGCAACCGCACGCCGGTCGCGAGCGAGCCGCCTTCGAGCGTGCCCGCGAGCCGTGCGCCGAGCACGCGCCCGGCCACCTGCCACGCGAGCCGCGTGCCGCGCTCGGTCGTCGCCGCGGCCAGCACGAGCCCGGCCGCCAGCACGACGAGCAGCACCACCGTCGCGAGCGTCCACGCGACGACGCGCACCGCGCGCCCGCGGCGCGGCGCGCGCGGCGGCGCGTCGGGCGCACTGTCGGGCGAGTCCGGATCGTGAGGCGGCGGCGTGTCGTTCGGGTCCTTCGTCATGCGGTTCGTCGTCGATGAAGCGGTACGTTCAGAAAGCGATGCCGAGCGTCAGGTACGGGCGCACGCTATGGTTGCGCAACCCGTACGCGACGTCGACGTTGATCGGGCCGACGGGGCTGCGCCAGCGCGCGCCGATGCCGACGCCCGGGTAGAACACCTTCTCGCCCCACGCATCGGTGGCGGTGCCGATGTCGAAGAACGTCGCGGCGCCCCAGTCGCGGTTGAACCAGTGCTGGTATTCGGCGGTGCCCGTCATCAGGTACTTGGTCGGCAGCACCGAGCCGTCGACGCTGTTGCCGATGCTCTGGTAACCATAACCGCGCACCGAGTTCGAGCCGCCCGCGCGGAACAGCAGCGACGCGGGCACGCCCGTCGAACTGCCGCTCGTAAACACGCCGCCGAGCTCCGCACGGAACACGAACAGGTCGCGCTTGCCGACCGGCACGTATTGCTGGCCGCGCGCGTAGCCGCGGATGAAGGTCTGGTCGGTCGCCACGCCCTTGATCGCGAAACCGGCCTCCGCGTGGATCAGGTTGCCCGAGCGCGGGAACAGCGGATCGTCGACGTTGCGGCGCGTCCATGCCCATTGCGGCACGAGCGCGCGGCTCGTGGTCGGCCCCGCGCCGTTCTGGTCGAGCCGGTCCTGGTAGTACATCAGCGAATACGCGTAGTCGATGTACTGGCCGGTGCGCGTGCGCTGCACGCCGACCCGCGCGCTGTAGATGCGCGTGTCCGACACGTTGGTGTTCGTATAGGACGCGAGCACGCTGTTGGTCCAGCCTTTCTCGCCCGGCGGCATCGACAGCTGGACCTGCCCGTACTGCTGGATCTGGTCGAGCCGGCCCGACACGGTCAGCGGCCACGCGGCGCCAAACGTGTCGAGATACGTATAGGAGCCCTGCACGTGCGGGCCCGTGTCGGTTGCAAAGCCGACGCCGCCGCGGATGTTGTTGTACGGGAACTCGCTGACCTTCACGTGCACGGGCGTGCGCTCGGGCTTCGCCGTATCGTCGCCGACGTCGATCGCGACGCTCGCGTAGTACGGCGTGTTCTGCAACTGCCGCTGCAATTCGGTGATCCGCTGCACGTCGTAGATTTCGCCTTCCGACAGCGGATTGACGTTCGTGACGATCTTCTCCGGATAGCGGCGCACGCCGTCGACATCGACCTTGCCGATCGTGAACGTCGGGCCGCTGTCGAACGTGACCGCGAGCGTCGCGCGCTGCGTACGCGGGTCGATGCGCGCCTCGGACGAGGCGATCTTCGCGCCGAGATAGCGGCGCGACTGCAGTTGCTTGAGCGCCGAACCCTTCGCGCCATCCCAGTCGGACTGCGTGAACGGGTCGCCCGGCTTCAGCGAGAACGCGAAACGGGTCGCCGCCTCCTGTTTCGGATCCTCGGTGTCGATGGGCCCCTTGAACGTCAGATCGACCGTCGACACGACGGTCTGCGGCCCCGGATCGACCGCGATGCGCACGTCGCGCTTGCCGTCGCGCGTGCGCACGTCGGTGCGCACGACCGGCGAGAAATAGCCGGCCGTCGCGGCCAGGTCGCGCACCTGCTGCGGCGTGGCGGTCACGAGGAAGTCGAACTGGTCTTCGCTGATGTCGTCGCGTTTCGCGAAGCGCGCGATATCGAGATGCGACTTGAGCAGCTTGCGGATCGAGCGCGGCGCATCGATGTCGACGTCGTACTTGGCCTGCGCGGGCAACGCGGCGAGCATCGCGATGCAGGCGAGGGCCACGCGCGCGGCCCGGGCCGCCCCGCCGCCGTCACCGCGCCGGGCGCTGCTGCCGACTGCCTGCCGCCCGGCATCATGCGCCGCGGTTCGTTGCTGGTTCGCGTGACCCGCCAAATATGACCTCGACCTCGGTAATGTTCGAATTGATGGAAAACCCCGTATTTGACCACACGGACGCCGCCGAACCCGCTCACACGCGCGCCAGACGCGCAAAATGCAACATCGTCCGGACGTCATTCTCGACAATTTCCACCTCAAAAGAAGAGGACTCGTCTGATTCTCGTTCTCGGTCGCCCCAACCAGGAAGATCGAACCCGCCCGCCCGCGTGCGACGAGCAGATCACCGCCGGAACGGTCAAAACGGCAGCGCGCCACGACGCGCAACGCCGGCCCGCGGATTCGACGCGCGATTGGCGCCGGCTGTTCCCCGCGATGCGGTAAAATCCCGCCATCGCGAATCCGGCGCATCGTGCGCCGCCCGAAACGGAAAACCCAGCCATGCCGTACCAGTCCGACGTCACGCAGTTCCTGAACCAGCTCAAGCAGCAGAAGCCGACGCTCGAGGAAGAGCAGCGCAAGGGCCGCTCGCTGCTGTGGGACAAGCAGCCGATCGACCTCGAAGAGCGCACCGAGCAGCAGGAATCGCGCGTGACGCAAACGTCGTACGTCTACTACCAGAACTTCTGACGACGTGAGCGCCGCCGACGAGGCCAGCGCCGCCCGGCAGGGCGACGCAGTCGCCGCGCCCGCGGGCGCCGATTCGACGCCCGACACGGTCGACGGTGTCGCGGCGTTTGCTCGCCTGTATGGCGAGCCGCTCTTCAAGCTGCCGCAGGATCTCTACATCCCGCCCGATGCGCTCGAAATCTTCCTCGAGACGTTCGAAGGCCCGCTCGACCTGCTGCTCTACCTGATCCGCAAGCAGAACTTCAACGTGCTCGACATCCCGATGGCGCAGGTCACTGCGCAATATCTGGGCTACGTCGACCAGATCCGCACGTCGAACCTCGAGCTGGCGGCCGAGTACCTGCTGATGGCCGCCATGCTGATCGAGATCAAGTCGCGGATGCTGCTGCCGGTCAAGAAGGCCGACACCGGCGATGAAGCCGAGGATCCGCGCGCCGAACTCGTGCGCCGCCTGCTCGAATACGAGCAGATGAAGCTCGCCGCGCAGCGCATCGACCGGTTGCCGCAGCTCGGCCGCGACTTCCTGCGCGCCGATGTCTACATCGAGCAAAGCATCACGCCGCGCTTCCCCGACGTGAACTCGGACGACCTGCGCGCCGCGTGGGCCGATGTGCTCAAGCGCGCGAAGCTCGTCCAGCACCACAAGATCTCGCGCGAGGAGCTGTCGGTGCGCGAGCACATGAGCCTGATCCTGCGCCGGCTGCAGAACGCGCGCTTCATGGAGTTCGCCGACCTGTTCGACACGTCGCGCGGCGTGCCGGTCGTCGTCGTGAACTTCATCGCGATGCTCGAACTCGCGCGCGAATCGCTCGTCGAGATCACGCAGGCCGAGCCGTTCGCACCGGTCTACGTGCGCCTCGCGTACCTGCCCGCGTAAGGCCCGCCCCTCCCGCTCGGCCGATTCATCCCGACGCTCGCCGCTTCGCCGCGGCAGGTGGTCGCGCCCCGGTACACCCATGCGCGTCGGCTCCGGCACGCCTCAATAAAAAGTGAACGATCGTTCTTTTTTCGGTGCGTTTGGCGGCCAAATCCTCTACAATCCGCCGACGCCCGATGCGCCGCCCGCGCGTCGGCGTTCTCCGCTTCGACCCCGACGCCGCTGCCGCGGCGCCAACGCGCGCATGCGCGAGGAACCCGCTACCCGATCATGAAAGTCATCAGCTCGATCCACGAACTGCGCGACCAGTTGCGCGGACAGAACCGCACGGCCTTCGTGCCGACGATGGGCAACCTGCACGAAGGGCACCTGTCGCTGATGCGCCTCGCGCGCCAGCACGGCGACCCGGTGGTGGCGAGCATCTTCGTCAACCGGCTGCAGTTCGGCCCGAACGAGGATTTCGACAAGTATCCGCGCACGCTCCAGGACGATATCGAGAAGCTGCAGAAGGAAAACGTCTACGTGCTGTTCGCGCCGACCGAGCGCGACATGTACCCGGAACCGCAGGAATACCGCGTGCTGCCGCCGGACGATCTCGGCGGGATACTCGAGGGTGAATTCCGGCCCGGCTTCTTCACCGGCGTGTGCACGGTCGTGTCGAAGCTGATGGCCTGCGTGCAGCCGCGCGTCGCCGTGTTCGGCAAGAAGGACTACCAGCAGCTGATGATCGTGCGCCGCATGTGCCAGCAGCTCGCGCTGCCGGTCGACATCATCGCGGCCGAAACCGTGCGCGACGAGGACGGCCTTGCGCTGTCGTCGCGCAACCGCTACCTGACCGCCGACGAGCGCCGTGAGGCGCCCGAGCTCGCGAAGACGCTGCAGCGCATGCGCGAAAGCTTGCTGGGCGGCGAGCGCGACCTCGGCAAGCTCGAGCAACAGGCACGTACGCACCTCGCCGATCGCGGCTGGGCGCCCGACTATCTGTCGATCCGCCGCCGCACGAACCTGATCGCGCCGAGCGCCGCCGAACTCGAAGCCAGCGAGCCGCTCGTCGTGCTCGCGGCCGCGAAGCTGGGCGCGACGCGCCTCATCGACAACCTGGAAATCTGACGGGCCGCCCGCCCGCGCCTCTCACGACGCATCACGGAGACACCATGCAGCGCCACATGCTCAAATCGAAGATCCACCGCGCGGCAGTCACGCACTGCGAGCTGCACTACGAAGGCTCGTGCGCGATCGACGAAGACCTGCTCGAAGCGTCGAACATCGTCGAAAACGAACGGATCGACATCTGGAACATCAACAACGGCGAGCGCTTCTCGACGTACGCGATCAAGGGCGAGCGCGGCAGCGGGATGATCTCGCTGAACGGCTCGGCCGCGCGCCGCGCACAGCTCGGCGACCTCGTGATCATCGCGGCGTTCGCGATGGTCGACGAAGCCGAGCTGCAGGCCGGCTGGAAGCCGAAGCTCGTGTTCATCGACGACGGCAACAAGATCAAGGGCCACCGCGATCACGTGCCGACGCAGAACTGGACGTAACTTGACCGGCCACCCGCGTGCCGCGGCGCGCGGGCGTGGCTGCGCCGCTTGCGGTTGAAGGGCCGGATCTCGTAAGGCACGGCCCGGCCCTTTCTCATTTCGTCGCGCGCCGGCCCGATGGCCGCGCGATCAGGACGCCTTGGCGGCCTTCTCCGCCTTCGGCGCGCGGTGCTCGGCCCATTCGACGATCGGCCGCCACTGTTCGAGATCCTTGTCGACGCGGCTCTTCGCGACGTCCCACAGCGTGAGGCCGTGCGCGGCGATCTGCACGTAGTTCTGCGTGTCGCGCACGTAGCCGAGCACCGGCAGGCCAAGCCCTTCGACGAACCGGTGCAACTGGTCGGACGAGCGCGTGCGCGCGTCGACCCGCATCCCGACGATCCCGACCTCGACGCTGCCCTTGCGCACGGCCTTCTCGCCGGCGAGGCGCTCCAGAAACTGCTGGGTCGCGAGAATATCGAACATCGACGGCTGCAGCGGCACGATCACCTTGTCGGCCAGTTGCAGCGCGACGTTGAGCCGGTTGCCGTGCAGGCCGGCCGGCGTATCGATCACCGCATATTCGAGGCCGCGCGGCGGCTTCGTCGGCGCGTCCGGATCGAGATCCCATGCCTCGATCGCCGGCAAGCCGGCCGGCCGCAGGTCGAGCCACGCATGCGCGGACTGCTGCCGGTCCAGGTCGGCGAGCGCGACCCACGCGCCCTGCGCCGCGAAATAGCCGGCAAGATTGGTGGACAGCGTGCTCTTCCCCACGCCGCCCTTCGGATTCGCCACCACGATCACCGTCATGAATTCCCCCGAAAAAGCCACGCGGCGCCCGCCGCATGGCTGGCGCCGCTCGATTGCGGATACAGGGAGCGATGATATCGGCAAACGGGGTATCACCGGAACGGGTTGCGCCGAACCGCGCGCCGCTTACGCACCCGTCACGCATGCTGAACCGCGGCCTCCCGTGCGCCGATCGCGAACGCGCCACCGCCCAGCAGCGCCTGCACGGCCAGCGTGACGGCCCAGAACGCCGGATATTCCCAGCCGCCGTTCGGCGACGAGAAGCTCCAGCCGTTCGGCAGATGCGCGGCAGTCGCGCCGAGCATGAACGGCAGCAGCACGAGCGCGGCGACACGCACGCGGAAACCCGCGAGCAGCGCAAGGCCGCCCGCCAGTTCGACGAACGTCGTCAGGTACGCGAGCCAGCCCGGCAGGCCGATCGACGCAAAGAACTGCGCGGTGCCGGGCAGCGTGAAGACGAAGACCTTCTGCGCGACGTGCGCGAGGTACAGCACGCCGAGCGCGACGCGCAGCAGCGTCGCGGCGAAATCGTTCAGGCGATTGGGGTTCATGGCGGATTCCTTCGTGAGTGGATGAGAATGGATCGCACTCTATTCGAATCGATTCGACCGATAAACACGTCAATCCGCTTTAACTGATTCCCAATAGGAACGAATTGGATCGAAAAAAGGGGCACGACCGATCATGCCCCGCACCTTACGTCAGTAACCGCTTTTGCCTTGTGTGGCGTCGCCGGAACCGGGCTGACTGCCGCTTGGTCCGTACGAATCGCAGGCGTGCGCAACCGCCGACGCGCCCAGCAGCGCCGCGAGCAGCACGCTCCACCACCATCGAGCCTTCATCGTCGCACTCCTCCAGGCGGACATCCGCCCTCCTGTGTTGTACGCGATCCGGCGGAAAAAGCGAGGGCGCCCGGCGTCGCGTCAACGAAACTCGGCGTACAGCGCGCCGAGGTCGAGATGTTCGGCGAACGTGTCGGCAAGCCGCTCGAGCGATGCCTCGCGCAGCGCCGGATAGTCGATGCGTTCCGCGCCATCGAGTCCGGCCCATGCGAGCAGCGCCGCGCACGCGTCGGGCGAGTCGAACAGCCCGTGCACGTAGGTCGCGAGGATCTGGCCGTCGGCGGACACCGCGCCGTCCGGGTGCGCGCCGTCTTGCTCAGCGTCGGCTGCCAGCGCCAGCGCGGGCGCCGCGAGCGCGGGCCCGCGCGTGTCGCCCATGTGGATCTCGTAGCCGCGTACAGCGGCGTCGCCCGGCAGCGCGAGATGCCCCGTCACGTTCTTCAGTGTCTTGTCGGGCTGCAGCGTCGTGTCGAAATCGAGCAGCGCGAGCCCCGGCACGCTGCCGGGCGCGCCTTCGAGGCCGAGCGGATCGTCCAGCGTGCGGCCGAGCATCTGCATCCCGCCGCAGATGCCGATCACTTTGCCGCCATAGCGCAAGTGGCGACGGATCACCTCGTCCCAGCCCGCGTCGCGCAGCCAGGCGAGATCGCGCTGCACGCTCTTCGAACCGGGCAGGATCAGCAGGTCGGCGTCCGGCACGGGGCCGCTCTTCCAGTAGGTGAATTCGACCTGCGGATGCGCGCGCAGCGGATCGAAATCGGTGTGGTTGCTGATGCGCGGCAGCGCCGGCACGACGACGCGCAGCACGCCGGCGTCGCCGCGTGCCGCCGCGCTGCGCGCCTGCGCGGGCAGCATGTCCTCGGCATCGAGCAGCAGACCGTGCAGGTAGGGCAGCACGCCGAACACGGGCTTGCCCGTCTGCGCGCGCAGCCAGTCGAGCCCCGGTTCGAGCAGCTTGAAGTCGCCGCGAAAGCGGTTGATCACGAAGCCGCGCACGCGTGCGCGCTCGCTGTCCGACAGGCACGCGAGCGTGCCGACCAGGTGCGCGAACACGCCGCCGCGGTCGATGTCGGCGACCAGCACGACCGGGCAGTCGACGTGTTCGGCAAAACCCATGTTCGCGATGTCGCCGTCGCGCAGGTTGATCTCGGCCGGGCTGCCGGCGCCCTCGACGATCACTGTGTCGTAAGCGGCGCGCAGGCGCGCGTACGACTCGAGCACCGCGTCGAACGCGACCGGCTTGTAGTCGTGATACGCCCGCGCGTTGAGGTTCATGCGCGCCTTGCCATGAATGATCACCTGCGCGCCGCGGTCGCTCGTCGGCTTCAGCAGCACTGGGTTGAAATCCGTATGCGGCGCGACGCCGGCGGCCAGTGCCTGCAGCGCCTGCGCGCGGCCGATCTCGCCGCCGTCGGCCGTCACCGCGCTGTTGAGCGCCATGTTCTGCGGCTTGAACGGCGCAACGCGCGCGCCGGCACGGCGCGCCAGGCGGCACAGGCCCGCGACGAGCGTGCTCTTGCCCGCGTCGGACGTCGTGCCCTGGATCATCAGCGTGCCGCGCGGATGCGGCTCGGGTGCATTCATCGTGTAAAGGTCGTCGCGAAGCAAAGGCCGCATTATCGCCCGCGCCGGGATGCCCGCGCCGTTACAATCACGCGATGATTCCGCACGACCTCACCTTCGTCCTCGGCGGCGCACGCTCGGGCAAGAGCGCGCATGCCGAGCGGCTCGCGGCCGACAGTGGCCGCCCCGTCACCTACATCGCGACCGCGATCGCCGCCGACGCCGAATTCGCGCAGCGCATCGCGCATCATCGCGCGCGCCGGCCGGCCGACTGGGGTTTCGCCGACGCGCCCGTCGACCTCGCCGGCACGCTCGCGCGGCTCGACGATCCGCGCGCGTGCCTGCTCGTCGACTGCCTGACGCTGTGGCTCACGAACCTGCTGTGCCCGGCCGACGGCGAACCGCTCGACGATGCGCAGTACGCGGCGCAGGTCGACCGGCTCGAGCACGCATTGCGCGGCGCACGTGCGAAGGTGATCGTCGTCAGCAACGAGATCGGGCTCGGCGTCGTGCCGCTCGGGTCGGTCACGCGCCGCTACGTCGACGAACTCGGGCGCCTGAACCAGCGCGTCGCCGCGCTCGCGACGCGCGTGACGCTGCTCGTCGCCGGGCTGCCGCTCGACCTCAAGACGGGAGCGCCGTCATGCTGATGCTGTCGCTGCCCGTCGTCGCGATGCTCGCGGTCGCGGCCGTGCTCGTCGACCGCACGATCGGCGAGCCCGCCGGCTGGCATCCGCTCGTCGCGTTCGGCCGGCTCGCCGCGCGCATCGAAGGCGCACTGAACACGGGCCGGCGCGGCCGCGTGGTCGGGGTCGCCGCGTGGGCCGCGGCGGTCGTGCCGCCGGTGGCCGTCGCGGCATGGCTCGCGGCCGTGCTGCCGTGGCCGCTCGCGGCCGCGCTGCACGTCGCGCTGCTGTGGTTCGCGCTCGGCGCGAAGAGCCTCGCCGACCATGTCGCGCCGATCGCCGCGGCGCTCCTGCAACGCGATCTCGATGCGGCCCGCACGCTGACCGCGCGCATCGTGTCGCGCGACACGAGCAACGCGGACGAAGGGGCGCTGTCGCGCGCGGCCGTCGAATCGGCGCTCGAGAACGGCAATGACGCGATCTTCGGCGCACTCTTCTGGTTCGTCGTCGCGGGCGGCCTCGGCGCGCTGCTGTTCCGGCTCGCGAACACGCTCGACGCGATGTGGGGCTACCGCACGCCGCGCTTCCTGACCTTCGGCTGGGCCGCCGCGCGCCTCGACGACGCGCTGAACTGGATACCCGCGCGCCTCACTGCCGCGAGTTATGCGCTGCTCGGCGACACGGCCGCCGCATGGCGCTGCTGGCGCACGCAGGCGCGCCATTGGGACAGCCCGAACGCGGGCCCCGTGATGGCCGCGGGGGCCGGCAGCCTGAACGTGCAGCTCGGCGGCCCGGCCGTCTATCACGGCGAGATCGAGGATCGCCCGGCGCTCGGCACCGGCGCAACGGCGACCGCCTTCCACATCGTCGCCGCGCTGTCGCTCGTCACGCGCACGCTTGCCCTGTGGCTCGCGCTGCTGGTCGCGAGCGGCGCACTCGTCATGGCCACCCATCATGTCTGACCTACACATTGCGCACGGCGGCAACCTGCATGAAGCCGCACGCCGCCACGGCATTCCGTACGACGCGTGGCTCGACCTGTCGACCGGTATCAATCCGGTCGGCTATCCGGTGCCGCCCGTCCCGGCCGACGCGTGGCGCCGGCTGCCCGACGACGGCGACGGCCTCGCGGCCTGCGCCGCGCGGCACTACCACGCGCCCGATCCCGCGCACGTGCTGCCGGTCGCCGGCAGCCAGGCCGCGATCCGTGCATTGCCCGCGCTGCTGCCGACCGGCGACGCCGGCGTCGCGGCACTCGCCTACGGCGAATACGCGCCCGCCTTCGCGCGTCACGGCCATCGCGTCGTCCTGCTCGACATCGGCACCGATGCGCTGCCTGCGACGCTGCGTCACGTCATCGTCGGGAATCCGAACAATCCGACCGCCGAATGCGTGCCGGCCGAGCGTCTGCTCGGCTGGCATGCTCAGCTTGCGGCACGCGGCGGCACGCTGATCGTCGACGAGGCATTCGCCGATACAGGCGCGACGCAATCGCTCGCGCCGCAGGTCGATCGCCCGGGGCTCGTCGTGCTGCGCTCGGTCGGAAAGTTCTTCGGTCTCGCCGGCATCCGCGCGGGCTTCGTGCTCGCGTGCCCCGACCGCATCGTCGCGCTGCGCGACGTGCTCGGCGCATGGACGGTCGGCGGCCCTGCACGCCACGCGGTCGCCGCGGCGTTCGCCGATCGCGCATGGCAGGCGGCCGCACGCGAACGGCTCGCGGCCGACGGCGAGCGACTGGCCGCGCTGCTGCGCGCGCACGGCTTCGCGGTTCGCGCGACGCCGCTCTTCTGCTGGACCGACGACCCGCGCGCCGCGGCGCTGCATGCGGCACTCGCGACACGCGGGATCTGGACGCGATACTTCGCCACACCGTCGAGCGTACGCGTCGGCCTGCCGGGCAGCGAAGCCGAATGGCAGCGCCTGGGCGACGCGCTCGCGCACTGCGTGCCGATGCTGCAACCGGAATCCGCGTGAACCCGCGCATGTTCCGCCGGCTGGCGCCGGCCGCGACGCTGGCTGCGCTCGCTCACGCGCCGCTCGTCCACGCCGATGTCGCGACGCGCGACGACGCCGGCAATACCGTCACGCTGCCCGCGCCCGCACAGCGCGTGATCAGCCTCGCGCCGCACGCGACCGAGCTGGTCTACGCGGCCGGCGGCAGCGCAAAGCTCGTCGGCACCGTCACGTACAGCGACTATCCGCCCGCCGCGCAAGCGGTGCCGCGCGTCGGCGACAACAAGGCGCTCGACCTCGAGCGGATCGCCGCGCTGAAGCCCGACCTGATCGTCGTCTGGCGGCACGGCAACGCCGAGCGGCAGACCGACGCACTGCGCGCGCTGCACATCCCGTTGTTCTTCAGTGAACCGAAGCATCTCGACGACGTGCCGTCGTCGCTGCGCCGGCTCGGCACGCTGCTCGGCACGCAGCCGGCAGCCGACGCGGCCGCGGCCGCCTTTACGCGCGACATCGCCGCGCTGCGCGCACGCTACGCCTCGCGCGCGCCCGTCACGATGTTCTTCCAGGTCTGGGACCGGCCGCTGACGACGCTCAACGGCGCGCACCTGATCAACGACGTGATCGCGCTGTGCGGCGGCCGCAACGTGTTCGCGTCGCTCAAGCCGCTCGCGCCGACCGTCACCGACGAGGCCGTGCTCGCGGCGAATCCGGAAGCGATCGTGACGACGAGCGCCGGTGCGACGCGCTCGGACGAACCGCTGCCGAGCCTTGCGCGCTGGCGAGCATGGCCCGCGCTGACGGCCGTGGCGCGCAACAACCTGTTCGCGATCGACGGCGATCTGCTGACGCGGCCGTCGCCGCGGATCGCGCAGGGCGCGGCCGCGCTGTGCGAGGATCTCGATGCCGCCCGTGCGCGGCGGCCGGCGCGCTGATTCCGGGCAACCATGCGTCGTGTTCCGGTGCCCTGAACGCGCGAAGCATGTCGCATGCCGTTCACCTGCCGGCCCGCGCGCGCCTATTCATCCCAGTGCACGACTTCCCATGCGCGCGCCGCGTCGTCCGCGCGCAGCCAGACGACACCGCCCGTCGGCACCGGCCGCGACAGCAGCGTATCGAGCGGCACACGCAACACGTGCGAGGCAAACGCGCGGATCACGCCCGCATGCGTGACCGCCCATTGCGGCCCATCGCGCTGCGCAACCGCGTCGGCCCGCCGTGCGACGCGCGCGGCGAACCGCGCGACGCTTTCGCCGCCATGGGCGCACGCATGCATCAGGTCGGCCGCCCACGCATCGAGCGCCGCGCGGTCGATATCGTCCCAGCGCCGCATTTCCCACGCGCCGAAATCCATTTCCTGCCAGTCCGCGTCGCGTCGCAGCGGCACATCGAATCGCTGCGCGAGCCGTTCGGCGACCGACGCGCAGCGCGTCAGCGGGCTCGTCCAGAGCAGTGCCGGCGGCGGCGCGCCGAGCGCCGACAGATGCGCGTGCACGGCATGCGCGCCGGCGTCGGCCGGCGCGGCGAGCGGCACGTCGCTGCGTCCGTAGCAGATGCCCGGCTCGACGCTGACGGCCGGGTGACGGATCAGGACGACGTCCATCCAAGCACCACGAGATAGATCGTCAGTTCGCTCAGTTGCTGCGCAAAACCAAGACAGTCGCCCGTATAGCCGCCGATCCGCTTCACGAAATAGCGGGCCGCCCACGCGCGCACGAGCACGAGCGCGACGCATGCGGCGACGCCCGCACGCCAGTCGGGCCAGAAAAGCCACGGCAGCCCGAATACCGCCGCGACGCACGCCGCGCGTGCGCCCATCCGTTGCGCGACCGGCTTTGCCTTGCCTTCGGGCCGCACATAGTCGAGCGACATCAGCAGGCTCACGGCCGCCGCGCGGCTCGCCGCATGCGCGCCGATCATCGTCCATGCGGCGCGCAGCGGCGGCATGGCTGCGAGCGCCTGCCATTTCAGGCCGAGCGCGATCACGAGCGCAACCGCGCCGAACGTGCCGATCCGCGAGTCGTGCATGATGCGCA
Organism: Burkholderia pyrrocinia; assembly: GCF_003330765.1. Lineage (NCBI taxonomy): Bacteria > Pseudomonadati > Pseudomonadota > Betaproteobacteria > Burkholderiales > Burkholderiaceae > Burkholderia > Burkholderia pyrrocinia. The sequence continues at coordinate 2,827,472 of NZ_CP024902.1, forward strand.
GCACGTCGTCGCGCATATAGCCGCCGCCGAACGCATCGCAACTGTCGGCCAGGCCGTCCTCGTGGAAGGCGCCGGTCGCGAGCAGCGTGGCGGCCATCGACAGCCCGACCGCGATCGACGCGGGCAGCACGCGCAGCGCGGCGAGATAGACGAGCGCGCCCCACGCACCGACGCATGCGCCGACCAGCGGGAAATAGCGCGCGGCCTGGTCGAGATCGCCGGCCGCGTAGCCGATCGCACGCGGCACGGGCACGCGCGTGAAATAGCCGAGCGCGACGAAGAAGTAGCGCAATTCGGCACGCACGCCGCGCGCGCGATCAGGCGTCACGATTGTCGACGCCGGCCGACTCGAAGCTCGCCATCTCGCTGAGGAACGCGGCCGCCGCGCGCACGAGCGGCAACGCGAGCGCCGCGCCCGTGCCTTCGCCGAGCCGCAGGTCGAGCGCGAGCAGCGGCCTGGCGCCAAAATGCTCGAGCATGCGGCGATGCCCGGCCTCGTGCGACGTATGCGAGAACACGCAGTAATCGCGCACGCCGGGTGCGATGCGCTCGGCGACGAGCAGCGCGGCCGTCGCGATGAAGCCGTCGACGAGGATCGTCATCCGCTCGCTCGCGGCCGCGAGATACGCGCCCGTCATCATCGCGATCTCGAAGCCGCCGAACGTCGCGAGCACGTCGAGCGGCGCGATCGCGTGCGAGTGCCTGACGAGCGCGCGGCCGAGCACCGCGCGCTTGTGCGCGAGACCCTGGTCGTCGAGGCCCGTGCCGCGCCCGACGCATGCGTCGATCGGCACGTCGAGCAGGCGGCTCATCAGGCACGCGGCCGACGACGTATTCGCGATCCCCATCTCGCCGAAGCCGATCACGTTCGTGCCGAGCGATGCGTGCAGGCGCACGCGTGCCGCGCCGGCCGCGAGCGCCGTCATCGCTTCGTCGTGCGTCATCGCCGGCTCCGTCGCGAAGTTGCGCGTGCCGCGCGCGACCGGCAGCGATACCAGCCGGTCGGACAGCGGCAGCGGCGACGCGACGCCCGCATCGACGATCTCGAGCGTGCTCTGCGCGACGCCCGAGAACGCGTTGATCGCCGCGCCGCCGGCCAGGAAGTTCGCGACCATCTGCGCGGTCACCGCTTGCGGATAAGGACTCACGCCCTCGGCCGCGATCCCGTGATCGCCGGCGAACACGATCGTTACGGGACGCTGCACGACCGGCCGCTCGGTGCGCTGGATCAGGCCGATCTGCAGCGCGATCGCCTCGAGCTGGCCGAGGCTGCCGGGCGGCTTGGTCTTGTGGTCGATCACATGCTGCAGGCGCTTGCGCAGCGCGTCGTCGAGCGGCGCGATCGCGGGCGGGAAGTGGGTCGGAGTCGTCATCGAGGAGCCGTGTCGTTGGCGCGGCATGCGCCGCGCATCGGAAAAGGAAAGGTCATTGTCGCTCGGGCCACGCCGGCAGCAGCGCGTCGCGGCCGTGCTCGCGGATCAGCACGAGCGGATAGCCGAACGCGTCGCTCGCGCGCTCGGGCGTCAGCACGTCGTGCACGGGGCCGGCCCACGCATGGCCGCGGCCGTCGAGCAACAGCGCATGCGTCGCGAAACGCCGCGCGAGATTCAGGTCGTGGCACGAGAACAGCACCGTGCGCGGGCCCGCGTCGAGCCATGCGGCCAGCGCGGTCAGGCAGTCGATCTGGTGATGCAGGTCGAGATGCGCGAGCGGCTCGTCGAGCAGCATCAGCGGCGCATCCTGGCACAGCGTCGCGGCCAGCGCGACACGCTGCCGCTCGCCGCCCGACAGCGACAGCACGTCGCGCGACGCGAGCATGGTCAGGTCGAACGTCGCGAGCGCGTCGCGCGCGGCCGCGCGGTCGCCGTCGCGCTCCCACCCCCAGCCGCCGAGATACGGAAAACGGTTGAGCAGCACCGTGTCGAATACGGTCGCGTTGAAGGCATCGTGCAGTTGCTGCGGCATCAGCGCGCGGCGCTGCGCGAGTTGCCCGGACGGCCAGGCGGCAAGCGGCCGGCCATCGATCTCGACATGTCCGCCGGCCGGCGGCTGCAGCCCCGCGAGCGTCGCGAGCAGCGTCGTCTTGCCCGCGCCGTTCGGCCCCGCGACGCACCAGATCTCGCCGGGGCGGAATGCGTGAGTGAAGCCGTCGAGCAGCGTGCGCGCGCCGGCCTTCAGTGTCAGGTCGACGGCCGCGCAGGTCATGTCGCCGGCGGCGGCGTGCAATGAGGCACCCGTCATCGCATCGGCCTCCTCAGCAACATCCACAGGAACACCGGCACGCCGATCAACGCGGTCATCACGCCAACCGGCAGTTGCGCGGGCGCGATCGCGGTGCGCGCGAGCAGGTCGGCCGCCATCACGCCGCCGCCGCCTGCGAGCATCGCGGCCGGCAGCAGCATCCGCTGGTCGTTGCCGAATGCGAGCCGCAGCGCGTGCGGCACGACGAGGCCGACGAAGCCGATCGTGCCGGCCGTCGTCACCGCGGCCGCGGCGGCCAGCGACGCGACGAGATAGATCCGCACGCGCAGGCGCGCAACAGGCACACCGAGCGCAAGCGCAGTCGCGTCGCCGCGCAGCAGCACGTTCAGTTGCGGCGCGGCCGGTAGCGCGACGCATGCGGCCAGCAGCAGCGCACCCCACGCGAACCACGGCGCCGTCACGCCGTTCAGGTCGCCCGTCAGCCAGAAGATGATGCCGCGCAGCCGCGCATCGGGCGCGAGCGACAGCAGCAGCGTGACGAGCGCGCCCCAACCCGCCGCGATCACGACGCCCGTGAGCAGCAGCCGCGGCGACGCGTCGCGCGACTCGCCGCGCCACAGCTCGCGGCGCGCAAGACCGAGCACGAGCGCGACCGACACGAGCGAGCCGGCGAACGCCGATGCGTCGACGAGCCACCATGCGCCGCCCGCGATCATCGCGACGAGCGCGAAGCCGGCCGCGCCACCGGACACGCCGAGCACGTAGGGCTCCGCGAGCGGGTTGCGCAGCAGCACCTGCAGCAGCGCACCGGCAAGCGCGAGCAGCGCGCCGCACGCGAAGCCCGCGAGCGCGCGCGGCAGGCGCAGCGTCCGGACGATGTCGGCGAACAGCGCGTCGCCGCCATGCGGCACGAGCGCCGCGAGCGCCTGCCACGGCGACATCGGCACGCTGCCGATCGACAGCGACGCGACGAACAGCAGCGCGACCACAGCGGCCAGCGCAGCCCAGATCGCGGTGGCGCGTGCGGCGCTCATGCCGCGCACGGCCCCGCGCATGACGCGCGGCGCATCCGCTTACTGCTGCCGGCCGGGTTTGACATGGGCGCCGCGCGGGCGATTGGGGTCAGCATCGAAGAATGTTCCGTGAAGCATTGCGCGCCCCGCTTCCCCGCAGGCCGCGCGTCACGAAGCCCGTGCGGGCTCCCCGTCTCGGCCGGTATCCGGGCTGGCGGCGTACCGGCTCGCCTTCCCGCGCAATGACGCGCAGTGGCCCGCGCCCGTGTGCATAACCTGCACGCGGAACGCGCCCGAGCCGGCCTGCGTCACAGGACGCGGCCGCTTACCGTTGCGGGGGCAGCGCAGGTTGGCGAGCTCATGGAGCCCGCGCCCTGCTTCCCGTTTAACCGCGCGTTCCACGCGCGAGCACCGAGGCGGCGCCAGTTTAGGAGCGGGTCGCGCGAGCGTCAAGGAAGCGTCCGGACACGCACGGGACGCACCTATTCGCGGCAAGAAGCAGGGGTGTTACGACTGGAAACGTTACAGATGTCGGATTGCGCGTTATTCCGCGCTAAAATGCTGGGTCTTTAGAGGACGCAGCAAATGCTCAACGAACTCGAAACATTATCTCAAAATATTGGCCGTCTGATTTCGCTGAACAAGCGCTATCACTCGGAACGGCTCGCGCTCGAGGAGCAGGTCGCGCAATTGCGCGCGGAAGCGGACACGGTCCGCGCGGAACTCGCGCAACTGCGCGACGAACGCAATGCGCTCGCGGCCGAGCGCGACACGCTGTCGGCAAAGATCGACGACGCCCAGGTGAAGCTGAACGCGATTCTCGAAAAGCTGCCGCGCTCGAAAAGCGCGGAGCAAGCCGACAACCAGCTCGACCTGCTGGATGGGCAGGCCCGCACGGATGGCGATGACGCGGCCAGCCACGGAGAACATGCATGAGCACCAAGCAGATCGAAGTCTCGATTCTCGGTCAGCCCTATCGGCTCGCCTGTTCGGCCGAAACGGAAGCGGCGCTGCTCGAGGCTGTCGCGCGCGTCGACGCCGAAATGTCGAAAATCCGCTCGAACAGCTCGGTCCGCGGCACCGATCGCATCGCCGTCATGGCGGCGCTGTCGCTCGCATCGGAATTGCTGCGGCTGCAAACGAGCGTGCGGCACGGTGAAGCATTTCCGGCGGAGGAAATCCGTCGTACAATGCACCAGATGAACGAACAGCTCGGCGCGGTGCTCGCACAGCACGAGACGCAGTAACGTTTCAGTCGATGCGTCGATTCCCCTTGATCTCGGCGATCAACGGTGTTCAAATTGGCGCATCGAATCACAGTTCAGTCAGCTTCCCTGCCTGGTTCGCCAAGGTCATATATTCCTTGAACCAATGCCATGTGCACGGTTGCGGAAATTTGTAGCACGGGCGCGCGCGTCACTCTGTCTGATGTACCCGAAGTGCTGCTAACTGCGACCAACTCTGAACCTCAGGTTCAGGATGCCGGCCTAGCGGCCAAGGCGGGGACCTATCCAACGGCATCGGGCACGTCCCGGTGCCGTTTTCTTTTGTAGCGGCCTCTTTCTGCGTCGATCACGATCCATGCAATACTGGCTGATGAAGTCCGAACCGGACGAAGCAAGCATCGACGATCTCGCCAATGCACCGCAGCGCTCGCTGCCATGGACTGGCGTACGCAACTATCAGGCGCGCAATTTCATGCGCGACACGATGAAAATCGGCGACGGCGTGCTGTTCTATCACTCGAGCTGCCCCGAGCCTGGCATTGCGGGCCTCGCCGAAGTGTCGTCGACGCCCTACCCCGATCCCACGCAGTTCGATCCGAAAAGCCCCTATTACGATCCGAAGTCGACTCAGGAAGCGCCGCGCTGGCTGCTCGTCGACGTGCGCTACGTGAAAAAGTCGCCGCTCGTGCCGCTCGCCGCACTGCGCGAACACGATGAACTCGCCGACATGCGCGTGCTCGCCCGCGGCAACCGGCTGTCGATCACACCCGTCACGCGCGCCGAATGGCGGTTCATCACCGAAAAGCTGATGAAGTAGGCGCGCGCCAAAGGTCAAATCTGGTCAGTACGCGCTCCCGCCACGGAACTCGCGGCACGTTCGCGCGGCCTAAGCAACCGCTGTCGGCCGATCGGGCCGGCTGTCGTTTTTTTCGTCGCGCGGTACGCCCGCGTCGCGCACGCGCGATCCGCGTGCGCGCCCTCGCACAAGGAGTCCAACAATGACCAAGAAATCCGCACTCGCGCTGTCGCTCGCCCTCGCCGCCGCCGTTCCCGTCGCGCTGACGCTCGCGTCGCCCGCCGCGCACGCGCAGACCGCGAATCCGCACTTTCCGGAGCCGGCGGGCGTGCTGTCGCTTTCGTCGCAGGCCAGCGCCGACGTGCCGCAGGACATCATCCACATCACGCTGTTCTACGAGCAGCAGGCAAAGGATCCGGGCAGCCTGACGTCGGCGCTGAACCAGCGCGCCGACGCTGCACTGTCGCAAGCGAAGGGCGTATCGGGCGTCACCGCGCACACGGGCGCGTTCTCCGTGTATCCGAGCACCGATCGCGACGGGAAGATCTCCGCATGGCGCGGCCGCACCGAGGTCGCACTCGAATCGCGCGATTTCGCCGCGGCGTCGAAGCTTGCGGGCCAGTTGTCGAGCCTGATGCAGGTCGCGAACGTCGAGTTCTCGCTGTCGCCCGAAGCGCAGCGCACGGCCGAGCAGAAGCTCACGACCGAAGCGATCAAGTCGTTCCGCGCTCGCGCGGACGAAGCCGCGAAGGCGTTCGGCTACAGCAACTACACGATCCGCGACGTGAATGTCAGCGGCGGCCGCAACGTGCAGCCCTATCCGCGCATGATGGCAATGGCCGCAGCGCCGATGGACAGCGCGAAGATGAGCGCGCCGATCGCAGTCGAAGGCGGCAAGGCCACCGTGTCGGTCACCGTCAACGGCTCCGTGCAGATGAAGTAACGCGCATCGCGCGGCAGTCGGATACGAAGACGCCGGCCCTCGGGCCGGCGTTTTTCGTTTGCATGCGTGTAGCCGATGCACGCGCCGATCGCGCGCGCACCGACATCGCATCACGCAGCCGCATTCGCATTCGCCGCGCGGCGGCGATACGCCCACACCATCAGCGCGATGCCCGCGAGGATCATCGGCAGCGACAGCCATTGCCCCATCGACAGGCCGAGCGCAAGCAGGCCGAGGAAATCGTCGGGTTCGCGTGCGAATTCGACCGTGAAACGCGCGAGGCCGTAGCCGATCAGGAACAGCGCGGACACGGCGCCCATCGGCCGCGACTTGCGCGAGAAGAAGAACAGCGCGAAGAACAGCGCGATGCCTTCGAGCACGATTTCATAGAGCTGCGAAGGATGGCGCGGCAGCATCTGGTACTGCATGAACACGTCGGCGAGATGCCACTTCTCGACGAGCGCCGGATGCTTCGGCAGCCATGCCGCATCGTCGCGCATCGCGCCCGGGAACAGCATCGCCCACGGCGCATTCGGATCGGTCACGCGGCCCCACAGCTCGCCGTTGATGAAGTTGCCGAGCCGCCCGGCCGCGAGCCCCGTCGGCACCATCGGCGCGACGAAATCGGTGACCTGCAGCCAGTGGCGCTTGCGCTGCCATGCGAACAGGATCATCGCGAGCGTCACGCCGAGGAAGCCGCCGTGAAACGACATGCCGCCTTCCCACACCTTGAACACGTCGAGCGGATGCGAGAAGTAGAAGTCGGCCTTGTAGAACAGCACGTAGCCGAGGCGGCCGCCGAGCACGGTGCCGAGCACGCCGTAGAACATCATGTCGTCGATGTCCTTCGCGGTCCAGCCCTGCGCCGCGACGTGCGGCAGCTTCAGGCGGATCCGGCCGACGACGATCGCCGCGATGAAGCCGACGAGATACATGAGGCCATACCAGCGCACGGCCAGCGGCCCGAGATGGATCGCAACGGGGTCGAAATTCGGGTGAATGATCATGAGTTAGCGAAGAAGTTTTCGAATGCGGTGCGGCCGTCGCGAACGCGCAGCACCGCGCTTTGGACGGCACCGGCGCGCCATCGTTCACGTCACGCGGCAAGGCCCTGCGCACGCACGACGTCGATGAAGCCGGCGAGCACGGGGCTCACGTCGCCCGTGCGCCACACAAGGCCCGTCTCGACGACCGGCGCATGACCGGCGAGCGGCCGGTAGACCACGCCGGTGCGCCGCAGGTTACGCAGCGATTGCGGCACCAGTGCGACGCCCATGCCGGCCGACACGAGGCTGACGATCGTCTGCATCTGGATCGCCTCCTGGCCGATGCGTGGAGTTTCCCCCGCCGCGCCGTAGCAGCCCGTAATGATGTCATAAAAGCCGGGCGCCAAACGACGCGGAAAGATCACGAGCGGCAATGCGGCGACATCGGCGAGATGCACGGGCTCGTCTTCAGGCGCGTCGGAGGCAGCGGCCGGCATCGCGACCACCAGCGGCTCGCGCACGACCGGCAGGTACGACAGCCCGGCCGCGTGGCGCGGCGGCACGGGCGGAATGACGAGCCCCGCGTCGATGCGGCCGGCGACGAGTTCGTCGATCTGCACGTCGCTCGTTGCCTCCGCGAGTTGCAGGCGCACCTGCGGATAGCGCGCGCCGAACGCGCGCAGCAGCGACGGCAGCAGCCCGTAATCGGCGGTCGACACGAACGCGAGCGACAGCGACCCGGCCTCGCCGCGCGCGAGCCGCCGCGCGAGCGGCGGCAGCGCATCGGCCGACGCAAGCAGCCGGCGCACGTCGGGCAACAGCGCCGCACCGACCGCCGTCAGGGCCACCGAGCGCTTGGTGCGGACGAACAGCGCGACGCCGAGCGCATCCTCGAGCGCCCGGATCGCCTGCGACAGCGGCGGCTGCGTCATCGACAGGCGCTCGGCCGCGCGGCCGAAATGACGCTCGTCGGCAACGGTCGCGAAATAGCGCCACTGGCGCAGGTCGGGCGTCGGATCGGCCATGCTTCACTCATTCGGGAAACGACTTAATAAGCGACAAATAATATATTGGACATCCCAATCCGGAAACACCATTCTTGTTTGATCCAAACCGGCGCGCCGCTCACGGGCGTCGCCCAGATAACGATGGAGTCCCCCATGTCGTACAACCGTCGCTCGAAGCACATCACGCAAGGCGTGGCCCGTTCGCCGAACCGCTCGATGTATTACGCACTCGGCTACCAGAAGGACGATTTCGACAAGCCGATGGTCGGCATCGCGAACGGCCACTCGACGATCACGCCGTGCAATTCCGGCCTGCAGCGCCTGTCGGACGCGGCCGTCGCGGCCGTGAAAGCGGCCGACGCGAACCCGCAGATCTTCGGCACGCCGACGATTTCGGACGGCATGTCGATGGGTACCGAAGGCATGAAGTACTCGCTCGTGTCGCGCGAGGTGATCGCCGACTGTATCGAGACCTGCGTGCAGGGGCAGTGGATGGACGGCGTGGTGGTGGTCGGCGGCTGCGACAAGAACATGCCGGGCGGCATGATCGCGCTCGCGCGCCTGAACGTGCCGGGCATCTACGTGTACGGCGGCACGATCCGCCCCGGCCACTGGAAAGGCCGGGACCTGACGATCGTGTCGTCGTTCGAGGCCGTCGGCGAATTCACCGCGGGCCGGATGTCGCAGGAGGATTTTGAAGGGATCGAGCAGAACGCGTGTCCGACGTCGGGTTCGTGCGGCGGCATGTACACCGCGAACACGATGAGCTCGTCGTTCGAGGCGCTCGGGATGTCGCTGCTGTACTCGTCGACGATGGCGAACCCCGACCAGGAGAAAGTCGATTCGGCTGCCGAGTCGGCGCGCGTGCTCGTCGAGGCCGTGAAGCGCGACCTGAAGCCGCGCGACATCATCACGAAGGCATCGATCGAGAACGCGGTGTCGGTGATCATGGCGACGGGCGGCTCGACCAATGCGGTGCTGCACTATCTCGCGATCGCGCACGCGGCCGAGGTCGACTGGACGATCGACGACTTCGAGCGCATCCGCAAGCGCGTGCCCGTGATCTGCGACCTGAAGCCGTCGGGCCGGTACGTCGCGACCGACCTGCACCAGGCCGGCGGCATTCCGCAGGTGCTGAGGATCCTGCTCGACGCGGGGCTGCTGCACGGCGACTGCATGACGATCACCGGCCGCACCATCGCCGACGAACTGAAGGACGTGCCGAGCGCGCCACGCGCGGACCAGGACGTGATCTTCCCGATCGACCGCGCGCTGTACAAGGAAGGCCACCTTGCGATCCTGAAAGGCAATCTCGCGGAAGACGGCGCGGTCGCGAAAATTACCGGCCTGAAGAACCCGGTGATCACGGGCCCCGCCCGCGTGTTCGACGACGAGCAGAGCGCGATGGATGCGATCCTCGGCGACCGGATCCGCGCGGGCGACATACTCGTGCTGCGCTACCTCGGCCCGCAGGGCGGCCCCGGCATGCCGGAAATGCTCGCGCCGACGTCCGCAATCATCGGCAAGGGGCTCGGCGAATCGGTCGGCTTCATCACGGACGGCCGCTTCTCGGGCGGCACCTGGGGCATGGTGGTCGGCCACGTTGCGCCCGAGGCATTCGTCGGCGGCACGATCGCGCTCGTGCAGGAAGGCGACTCGATCACGATCGACGCGCACCGGCTGGTGCTGCAACTGAACGTCGACGATGCCGAACTCGCGCGCCGCCGCGCCGCGTGGCAACAGCCGGCACCGCGTTACACACGCGGCGTGCTCGCGAAATTCGCGGCCCTCGCGCGGCCGGCGAACAAGGGCGCCGTCACGGGTTGACGCAAGTTCGTCGCAACATGCGCCCCCAATAAACATGGCCGCCGGGGGAACGCACAAAACGTGCTTTCCCTTTGCTTTTATAATGCGCGGACCATGAAGCCGGCCGTCCCCGCCGGCGGAGAACCGCATGAAACAGACGATATTGCGCACCCTGCTCGTGACGCTGCTGGCCGGCGGCGCGGCGGCGGCGCGCGCCGACCAGGCCGATGGGCTCGCGCTTGCGCAGCGCAAGAACTGCATGGCCTGCCATGCGGTCGGCAAGCCGCTGATGGGCCCGTCGTTCCGCGACATCGCCGGCAAGTATGCGGCGCGCGGCGATGCCGTCGACTACCTTGCCCAATCGATCGTGAAAGGCAGCGTCGGCGTATGGGGCAGCGTGCCGATGCCCGCCAATACGCAACTGACGGCAAGCGAAGCCCACGCGCTCGCGCAATGGGTGCTGTCGCTGCACTGAACCGGATGCCCCGCACGGGGATCACCGTTATACCGGGCTCCGCCGACAGGCGGGCCTGCACCGGCACTTACTGGAACCGCACCCTGTTTTGTCGCCGGAACGACCGCGCGTTCAACCGGATCGACCGGCGCGGCGGCGCGCGATCTCTTCATCGACCGCGTCGCGGACCCAGTCCATGACCTCGGTTTCCAGCGCCAGCGCCACTTCGCGCGTGATCTGGCCGACCAACCAGGCCGAATGGTCATGCAGCGCGTCGCGACAGCGGGCCTCGATGGTCTCGCGCCCTTCTCCGGTCAGATAGTTCGTCAGACGATTGCGCAGGCGCTCGGCGATGTGCTGCGCATCCTCCGGCGTCAGCCCGGTGGCTGCCTGCACATCCGGCTGCGGTGCTGCGGCCGGCACGACCGCCTCCGGCATGGCCGTGTCAGATGCCTGCCCGGCCGCTTCGTGCGCAACCGCGGCGAACGCGTGCTGCGGCACATCGTCGTCGGCCAGCGACGACCTCAGCGGCGCCATCATCGCCGCCGCATCTTCGGTGACCACGTGCTCCGCCGCGCCGGGTCCGGCCGGCGCATCGGTCTCGCCCACCGCCGCCGCCGCAGCCGTCGCCACGTCGCCCGGCAACTCGACCGTGGGCACGTGCGGCGTCGGCACGGGTTCGACCACGACCGATTCGGGGTCGGCCACGGCTTTCGCCGAATCGGCCGGCGCGGCCCCCGCAGTGCCCGGCGCGATCACGTCGGTGAGCGTCGGAAGCGCCGCGCTGTCGTGCGACTGCGGCGCGTCGGGCGCGGGCGAGCGCGCCGGCACCGGCTTGCCCGGCACCAGCACGTCGGTCAGCGTCGGGATCGAGGATGAATCGGCTTTTGTCACGGGAACACTCCGTCGACGGTTGTGGCTAGCTGCCCTGCTTGTAGTTGTTCAGCGCGTATCCGCGGTCGCGGTAGAACCGGTAGCGGTCGCGGCCCGCGGTCAGCTCGTCCGGCGCGTTGCCGACCACTTCGAGCAGGCGCTCGAAGCGCGCGAACTGCGCGGGCACGGCCGCGCCGAGGTTCAGCAGCACGTGATGATGCGGCGCCTTGTCGAGATCGGCGGCCAGCACGATCGGCGTGCCGGCTGCGTGCTCGCTGTCGACGCCGCAATGCGGGATGAAATCGAGCGGCGAGAACGTCCAGAGCCGCTCGTCGAGCGCGCGCAGGCGCGCGGGCTCGGCGAGCACGACGACCGGCTGCCCGGCCTGGTAGGCCTTGCGCAGCAGCCGGCACGCGTACGCGAGCGAATCGCCTACGTTCGAGTGGAAATCGATCCGTGTCATCGCCCGCGCACCCGCATCGTCGTCCATTCCGCCATCACTGGCCGGCGCGGTCGATCAGGAACTGCGCGAGCAGCGGCACCGGACGGCCGGTCGCCCCCTTCGCCGCGCCGCTCTTCCACGCGGTGCCCGCGATGTCGAGGTGGGCCCACGGGTAGTTCTCGGTGAAACGCGACAGGAAGCACGCAGCCGTCACGCTACCGGCCGGACGTCCGCCGATGTTGGCGAGATCCGCGAAGTTCGACTTGAGCTGGTCCTGGTACTCGTCGTCGAGCGGCAGGCGCCACGCCGGGTCGCCCGCCTCGCGCGATGCGTCGAGCAGTTCGCCCGCGAGCGCATCGTCCTTCGAGAACAGGCCGCTGTTGTGGTGGCCGAGCGCGATGATGCACGCGCCCGTCAGCGTCGCGACGTCGATCACGGCGGCCGGCTTGAAGCGCTCGGCATACGTGAGCGCGTCGCACAGGATCAGGCGGCCTTCGGCGTCGGTGTTCAGCACCTCGATCGTCAGGCCCTTCATGCTGGTGACGATGTCGCCCGGCTTCGTCGCGTTGCCGCCCGGCATGTTCTCGCAGGTCGGTACGATCGCGACGACGTTGATCTTCAGGCCCATCTCGGCGACCGCACGGATCGTGCCGAGCACGGAACCGGCGCCGCACATGTCGTACTTCATCTCGTCCATGCCCTCGCCCGGCTTCAGCGAGATGCCGCCCGTGTCGAACGTGATGCCCTTGCCGACCAGCACGACCGGCGCGGCCTTCGCGGCGGCGCCCTGGTAGTGCAGCACGATGAACTGCGGCGGCTCGACCGACGCACGCGCGACCGACAGGAACGAGCCCATCTTCAGCGCCTGGATCTGCTTGAGCCCGAGCACTTCGGCCTTCAGGCCCCAATCCTTCGCGATCTGCTTCGCGGTGTTGCCGAGATAGGTCGGCGTACAGACGTTGCCGGGCAGGTTGCCGAGGTCGCGGGTGAGATCCATCCCGTTCGCGAGCGCGACGGCCTGCTTGACCGCGACCTTCGCGGCCTTTTCGTCGGCCGGATCGACGCTGAACACGACGCGCTTGAGCGTGTGCGACGCCGGTTCCGGCTTGCTCTTCATCTGCGTGAAGCGGTAGGTCTCGTTGCGCAGCGCGAGAATCGCCGCGCGCACGCCCCAGTCGGAGCTGCGCTCGTCGACCGGCAGTTGCGCGAGCGTGAACGTGACCTGGACGACCTTGGTCGCCAGCAGCGCGCGCCAGGCGGCCGTCACGGCATCGTTATAGGCTTTCTGATTGAAAGCATCCTGTTTGCCGAGGCCGACGAGCAGCACGCGCGACGCGCCGATGCCCGACACCTCGTGCAGGAACAGCGTCTTGCCGCGCTTGCCGTCCATGTCGCCGGCCTTCACCACGCGCGCGATCAGTCCCTTGGTGGCCGTGTCGATGTCGAGCGCCGCGCCCGACAGCGTCTGCGCCTCGAAAATGCCGAGCACGATGCAGTCGGATTTCCCGGTCAGGAACCCCTTGGCCTCGCCTTTGCTCCAATCACAGCCTTTTATGCTAAAGTCCATCGCGCTTGTCCTCGGATAAAATCTGGGCTAAGGATGAAAGCCGCAATTATCCGCTATTTTTCCCGTGGCGGCGCGAGCGCTCCACCACGCGTGCGCAGCCTCCCGCCCACTTCTCATCAAGAATGATCTTCGAACGCTCCCTCCAGCGCGAGCTTGCGTATACGGCTGGCGCCGTGTTCATGGTGCTGCTCACGATCATGCTCACGACGATGATGATCCGTATCGTCGGCTACGCCGCGTCCGGTGAAATCGATCCGCGGGACGTGCTCGTGCTGATCGGCCTGACCGTGATCGGCTACCTCGCCGTGATGCTCGTCGTCACGCTGTTCGTGTCGATCCTGTTCGTGCTGACCCGGTGGTACCGGGATTCCGAAATGGTGGTGTGGCTCGCGTCGGGCGTGAGCCTCACGCGCCTCATCAAGCCGATCGGCGTGTTCGCCACGCCGATCATCCTGCTGATCGCGTTCTTCGCGTTCGTCGGCTGGCCGTGGTCGAACCAGCAGAGCAAGATGATCAAGGCGCGCTTCCAGCAGCGCGACGAAATCTCGCTGCTCGCGCCAGGCCAGTTCCGCGAATCGGCCACCAACCATCGCGTGTTCTTCATCGAGAAGATGACGCCCGACCAGAGCAAGGTGCAGAACGTGTTCGTGACGTCGACCGAGAACGGCAAGGTCAACGTCGTCGTGTCGCAGACGGGGCACACGGAAACGCGGGACGGCAGCCGTTTCGTCGTCCTGGAAGACGGCCGCCGCTACGACGGCACGCCCGGCCAGCCGAACTTCAAGATCATGGAGTTCGAGCGCTACGGCGTGAAGATCACGAGCAATCCCGTCGTCAACGTGCCTTCCACCAACAGCACGCCGACGCTCGACCTGCTGCGCAATCCGACGCGCGACAACCTCGCGGAATTCGCGTGGCGCGCGGGGCTGCCGCTGATCGCGCTCAACCTGATGGTGCTCGGCATCCCGCTCGCGTACCAGAACCCGCGCCGCAGCCGCACGATCAACCTCGTGATGGCCGTGCTGATCTACCTCACGTACTCGAACCTGCTGAACGTCGTGCAGGCACAGATCGAGCAGGGCAAGATGTCGTTCGGCGTCGGCCTCGTCGGCCTGCACGCGCTCGTCGCGGTGATCGTCGCCGTCATCTTCTGGTTGCGCGTGCGCAATCGTCCGCTGTTTACACGCGCGCTGTTCGGCCGCTCGGGAGCATGATCGATGCGGCTCTATGAAAAGTACTTCGCGCGGCAGATCTACGTCGCGTTCGTCTTCATCCTGTTCGCGTTCTCGGGCCTGTTCTTCTTCTTCGACCTGATCAGCGAACTGAACTCGGTCGGGCACGGCAACTACAAGTTCGGCTACGCGGTGCTGCGCGTCGCGCTGCAGACACCTTCGCGCTTCTACGAGATCATCCCGGTCGCCGCGCTGATCAGCGCGATCTACGTGTTCGCGCAGATGGCCGCGAGTTCGGAATTCACGATCTTCCGCGTGTCGGGCCTCGCGACCAACCAGGCGTTGCGCTCGCTGCTGAAGATCGGCATACCGCTCGTGATCATCACCTACCTGATCGGCGAATTCGTCGGCCCGTACGCCGACCAGCTGTCCGAACGCGTGCGGCTGCAGGCGCTCGGCGCGTCGGTGTCGTCGAACTTCCAGTCGGGCGTGTGGGTGAAGGACACGCTCGCGGCCCGCGAAAACGGCGAGCAGGTCACGCGCTTCGTCAATGTCGGCAACCTGTCGCCCGATTCGACGATCAGCAACGTGCGCATTTACGAGTTCGACTCGAAATTCCAGCTGCAGAATGTGCGGATCGCGCAGACGGGCCGCTACGAGCCGCCCGGCCACTGGCTGCTGACGGGCGTCACCGAGACCGAACTGACGCCGATCAAGCCGATCAACGGCCAGCCGGCCGACGCGCTGAACCCCGTGTTCCGCTCACAGCAGGTATCGCTGCCCGAATACCGGCTGCGTTCGGACCTGACGCCGCAGATCCTGTCGGTGCTGCTCGTGTCGCCGGAGCGCATGTCGATCGTCAACCTGTTCCGCTACATCCAGCACTTGAAGGAAAACCAGCAGGACACGCAGCGCTACGACATCGCGCTGTGGCGCAAGCTGCTGTATCCGTTCGCGGTGTTCGTGATGCTCGTGCTGTCGCTGCCGTTCGCGTACCTGCACACGCGCGCGGGCGTGGTCGGCGTGAAGGTGTTCGGCGGGATCATGCTCGGCATGAGCTTCCAACTGCTCAATACGCTGTTCTCGCACATCGGCACGCTGAATACCTGGCCCGCGCCGCTCACCGCCGCGACGCCGGGCCTCATCTACCTCGCGCTCGGCCTGTTCGCGCTCAAGTGGGTCGACCGGCACTGAGCGCCGCGTCACGACGGAGATCGACATGAGTTCGCACGGTATCGTCCTGTTCGGCCACGGCGCCCGCGACCCGCGCTGGGCCGAGCCGTTCGAGCGGCTCGCCACGCGGCTGCGCGGGGCCGGCTCCCCTGCGGCGCACGTGTCGCTCGCATTCCTCGAATTGATGACGCCGTCGCTCGGCGAGGCCGTCGCCGCGCAGGTCGCGGCCGGCTGCACGCGCATCATCGTGGTGCCGGTGTTCTTCGGCCAGGGCGGCCATGTTCGCCGCGACCTGCCGCAGCTCGTCGATGCATGCCGCGCCGCGCATCCCGGCGTCGAGATCCGCTGCGCGACGGCCGTCGGCGAAAACGACGCCGTGCTCGACGCGATCGCCCGCTATTGCGTCGACCAGATCGGCGACGACGCGTAAGCAACGCGGTGACGGCACACAAAGAAAAAGCGCTGGCTTCCGCCAGCGCTTTTTTGTTTCAGACTGCGGCCGGGATCCCGCTCAGGCGGCATCCCGCAGCGAATCACCCGCTTTCGCCTGCCGTGCGCGCTCCGCGAACGCGTCGCCGATCATCAGCAGGCTCGGTTCCGCGGGATCGAGCCACGCCTGCGCGTCGCCCGCCGCCATCTGCGCGAGCGTCAGCGTCAGCGAGCGTTCGCGCGCGGTGCTGCACGCCTCGACGATCGCCACGGGCGTCGCCGGCGCACGGCCGGCGTCGATCAGTTCCTGCGCGATACCGGGCGCGCTGTCGCGGCCCATGTAGTAGACGATCGAATCGGCACGTGCGGCTTCGCGGATCTCGTCGCTGCCCGGCGCGCGGCTGTGCGTCGCGAACGCGACGCTGCGCGACACGCCGCGCAAGGTCAGCGAACGCTTCAGCGTCGCCGCGCCGGCCAGCGCCGCGGTGATGCCCGGCACGACCTCGTAGTCGATGCCGGCCGCCTCGAGCGCGCGCATTTCCTCTTCCGCGCGACCGAACAGCATCGGATCGCCGCCCTTCAGCCGCACGACGCACGCGTGCTCGCGCGCCGCATCGACGATCTGCTTGTTGATGAAGTGCTGCGCGGTCGAGCGCTGCCCGCAGCGCTTGCCGACCGCAATCCTGCGCGCGTTCGGCGCGTAGTCGAGCATCGCGGGCTCGACGAGCGCGTCGTGCAGCACGACGTCGGCCTGCGCGAGCAGCCGCGCGCCGCGCACCGTGATGAGGTCCGCCGCGCCCGGCCCTGCTCCGATCAGATACACCTTGCCCATGTTTGTCGCTTCGCTTGTCCGCGGGCGTCGGCTCCGGCCCGCGCCGCCGTGAAGCGGCGCGGTTTCCCGGTTACGCCGAGAACGCCCGGATCATCCCTGCGGCGACCGTGTGGTGCGTCGCCTCGTCGATCAGCACGAACGCGCCCGTGCCCGGATGCGCGTCGTACGTGTCGCAGACGATCGGCTTCTGCAGCGTCAGCGCGACGCGGCCGATGTCGTTCATCTTCAGTTCCTGACGGTCGGTCGCGTGCGACAGCGTATGCACGTCGAGCACCTGCCTGACCGCGCCGATCTTCGCGAACACCGTGCTCGTAGTCTGCTTCAGCAGGTACTTGCGCTGCGGCGACAGCGGCGTTTCGTCGAACCAGCACAGGTCGGCCTCGAGCTTCTTGGCCGGCTCGACGGGTTCGGCGGTCGTGACGAACATGTCGCCGCGCGACACGTCGACATCTTCCGCGAAACGGATCGTCACCGTCTGGCCCGCGAACGCGTGCGCGACGGACGCGGTGCCGCCCGGCACCGGTGCGACGATCTCGGCGACCGTCGCGGTGCGGTTCGACGGCAGCACGACGATCTCGTCGCCGACCTTCACCTCGCCCGACTCGATACGGCCCATGTAGCCGCGGAAATCGTCGGCCGAGCTGCCGTCCTGGCGCGCGACCCACTGCACCGGGAAGCGCAGCGCGTCATGCGCCTGCGTCTCGACCGGCAGCGACTCGAGCACGTCGAGCAGCGGCTCGCCCGCGTACCACGGCATGCGCTCGCTCGCGCCGACGATGTTGTCGCCCTTCAGCGCCGACACCGGCACGAAGCGCACGTCGGTCAGGCCAAGCTGCTTCGCGAGCGCGACGTACGCGTCGCGAATCTCGTTGAAGCGCACTTCGCTGTAGTCGACGAGGTCCATCTTGTTGATCGCGACGATCACGTGCTGCAGCGCGAGCAGCTTGACGATCGCGCTGTGGCGCTTGGTCTGCGGCAGCAATTGCGCAACGCCGTTCTCGATCGTCACGCGCGTCGCGTCGACCAGGACGATCGCCGCGTGCGCGGTCGACGCGCCCGTCACCATGTTGCGCGTGTACTGCTCGTGGCCCGGCGTGTCGGCGATGATGAACTTGCGCTTCGCGGTCGCAAAGTAGCGATACGCGACGTCGATCGTGATGCCCTGCTCGCGCTCGGCTTCCAGCCCGTCCGTCAACAGCGCGAGGTCGAGCTCGTCGCCGACCGTGCGCTTGTTCTTCGCACGCGACAGCGCGGACAGCTGGTCGGACAGCACGGCCTTGCTGTCGTACAGCAGGCGGCCGATCAGCGTGCTCTTGCCGTCGTCGACGCTGCCTGCCGTGATGAAGCGCAGCACGCCGAGGTCTTCGTTGTTCTCGATGATGCTCATGATGTGAATGTCCTCGTGTGCTTCAGAAATAACCTTGCTTCTTGCGCTGTTCCATCGCGGCTTCGGACGCCTGGTCGTCCATCCGGGTCGCGCCGCGCTCGGTGATCTCGGTCACCGCCGTCTCGGCGATGATCTTCTCGACGTCGTCCGCGTCGCTCTCGACCGGGCACGTGCAGCTGATATCGCCGACCGTGCGGAAGCGCACCTGCGCGAACTCGCTCGTCTCGCCTTCACGCATCGGCGTGAGCGGCGTGACGGGCACGAGCAGGCCGTTGCGGCGCACGATCTCGCGCTCGTGCGCGTAGTAGATCGACGGCAGCTCGAGGTTCTCGCGCGCGATGTACTGCCATATGTCGAGCTCGGTCCAGTTCGAGATCGGGAACACGCGCAGGTGCTCGCCCTTGTGCAGGCGTGCGTTGTACAGGCTCCACAGTTCCGGGCGCTGCGCCTTCGGATCCCACTGGCCGAATTCGTCGCGGAACGAGAAGATGCGTTCCTTTGCACGCGCCTTCTCTTCGTCGCGGCGTGCGCCGCCGATCATCGCGGTGTAGCCATGCTGTTCGATCGTCTCGAGCAGCGTGACGGCCTGCGCGGCGTTGCGCGAATCGGTTTCGCGGCGCAGCACGACCGTGCCGCGCTTGATCGAATCCTCGACGTGGCCGACGACCAGCTCGGCGCCGAGCTCCTGCGCGCGACGGTCGCGGAAGTCGATCACTTCGGCGTAGTTGTGGCCCGTGTCGATGT
This sequence comes from Burkholderia pyrrocinia, assembly GCF_003330765.1. Lineage (NCBI taxonomy): Bacteria > Pseudomonadati > Pseudomonadota > Betaproteobacteria > Burkholderiales > Burkholderiaceae > Burkholderia > Burkholderia pyrrocinia. The sequence continues at coordinate 2,846,524 of NZ_CP024902.1, forward strand.
GCACGAGCGGGAACGGCAGCGTCGTCTTGCGGTTCGCACCGAGGCCGAACGCCTTCAGTGCCAGGTGCAGCACGACGACCGAATCCTTGCCGCCCGAGAACAACAGTGCCGGCTTGCTGCATTCGGCGACCAGTTCGCGCAGGATGTGGATCGACTCGGCTTCGAGCCAGTCGAGGTGGCCCATGCGGCTGTCGTCACCGGTGGGCGGGGCAAAGGCGGATTGCTCGAGCGTCGTGCTCATGATTTCAGTCCTTCTTTTCTGGGTTCGTGCCGCCCGCTGTCGCGGGCGGCGCAATATTCAGTCTTTTGTAAGGCGTTCAGTGCGCGGCGCCGGCTTCGGCGGTCGCGGGAATCGGCGTGATCGTGATATGCAGGCCGCATTCCTTCGTGTCGCGCGATTCCCACCACCAGCGGCCCGCGCGGCTGTCCTCGCCGGGGCGGATCGCACGCGTGCACGGCTCGCAGCCGATGCTCGGGTAGCCGCGCGCGTGCAGCGGGTTCACCGGCACGTCAAACGCGTTAAGGTACGCCCACACATCGGCTTCCGTCCAGTCGGCGAGCGGGTTGTACTTCGCGATCCCGCGCGCTTCATCCTGTTCTTCCTCGTGCAGCTCCGCACGCGTGACCGACTGCTCGCGGCGCTGGCCCGTGACCCACGCGTCGACGTCCGACAGCGCGCGGTTCAGCGGCTCGACCTTGCGGATGTGGCAGCACGACTTGCGCAACTCGACGCTCTCGTAGAACGCGTTCAGGCCGTGCTCGGCGACGTACTGATCGACCGCATCCTGCTGCGGATGGAACTGCTCGATCTCGTAGCCGTAGCGCTCGCGCACGCGGTCGATCATGCCGAGGGTTTCCGCGTGCAGGCGGCCCGTGTTCAGCGAGAAGATGCCGATCGACACGCCCTTGGACAGGATTGCGTGCGTGAGCAGCATGTCTTCTGCCGCGAGGCTGCTCGCGAACTTCACCTTCGGATGACGTGCGCCGATCTGCGCGAGCAGCGCGCCGAGGCGTTCGACCTTCGCGGCGAGTTCCGGCGTCAGCGTGGTGGCGGAGGCGGTGCTCATGCGCTCACCTTCGCGTCGGGCACGGCAGCGCGGCGGCGGAACAGCGGCGCCGGCTCGTCGAACGCGCCCTGGTAACGCTGCGTGAATTCCGTGAATGCGTTCAGCGCGTCGTGGATGTCCTTGTCGGCGCGCACCGCGTATGCGTCGAAGCCGCAACGCGACATGTACAGCAGCTGGTCGCGCAGCACGTCGCCGATCGCGCGCAGCTCGCCCGTCCAGCCGTGGCGCTCGCGCAGCAGGCGCCCGATGCTGTAGCCGCGGCCATCCGCGAAACGCGGAAATTCCACGGCGATCAGCGAGATCGCGCCGAAATCGGCCACGAGATCGGCCGGTTCGCTGTCCGGCGCGAGCCACACGCCGAGTTCGTCCTTCGCCTTCGCCGCGACGAGCGCCGCACGCTCGGCCTGCCACAACGCGAACGGCACCAGCACCTTGCCGGCCGGCAATGCGTCGACCGCGGGCAGCGCACCGTCTTCCGCCGCGCGCACGACCTGCCATGCATCGTCGATCACTGCGCGGTTCTTGATAATCGAAGCCATCTGCAAATTCCTTCTAGCCGGTTGGTTAGGCGTTCACTGCCTGGCGCGCCGCATACACGCGCTCCTTGAACGGCGCGATGCCGATGCGGTCGTACGTGTCGACGAAGCGCTCGCCGTCGATGCGCGAATCGACGAACGTGTCGATCAGCTTCGCGATCACGTCGGGCACTTCTTCCGCCGAGAACGACGGCCCGATCACGCGGCCGAGGCGCGCGCCGTTCCGGCCCGTGCCCTGCTCGCCGCCGAGCGACACCTGGTACCACTCGGCGCCATCCTTGTCGACGCCGAGGATGCCGATGTTGCCGACGTGGTGGTGACCGCACGAGTTCATGCAACCGGAAATGTTCAGCGACAGGTCGCCGAGGTCGTACACATAGTCGAGATCGTCGAAACGCTGCTGGATCGCCAGCGCGATCGGGATCGACTTCGCGTTCGCGAGCGAGCAGAAGTCGCCGCCCGGGCACGCGATGATGTCGGTCAGCAGGCCGATGTTCGGCGTCGCGAAACCGGCCGCCTTCGCCTTTTCCCACACCTCGAACAGGTCGCGCTTCTTCACGTTCGCGAGAATCAGGTTCTGCTCGTGCGACACGCGCAGTTCGCCGAACGAGTAAGCGTCGGCCCAGTCGGCGACCCGTTCCATCTGCTGGTCGGTCGCATCGCCCGGCGCCACGCGATGATCCTTCAGCGACAGCGTAACGGCTGCGTAGCCCGGCACCTTGTGCGGCGCGACGTTGCGCTCGACCCAGCGCGCGAACGCCTTGCTCTCGAGCAGGTGCTGTTCGAACGATGCGTCCGTGTCGGCCAGCTTCTCGTAGACGGGCGGCAAGAAGTACTGCGACACGCGATCGACTTCCGCCTGCGTGAGCGTCGACGGGCCGTCCTTCAGGTGCTGCCACTCTTCCTCGACCTGCTGCGCGAACTTCGCCGGCGACAGCGCCTTCACGAGGATCTTGATGCGCGCCTTGTACAGGTTGTCGCGGCGGCCGTAACGGTTGTACACGCGCAGCACGGCTTCGCAGTACGTGATCAGGTGCTGCCACGGCAGGTCTTCCTTGATCACCGCGCCGACGATCGGCGTACGGCCGAGGCCGCCGCCCGCGAGGATGCTCGCGACCACTTCGCCCTGCGCGTTCTTCTTCAGGTACACGCCGAGGTCGTGGATCTGCACGGCCGCGCGGTCGTCCTTCGAGCCCGACACCGCGATCTTGAACTTGCGCGGCAGCCATGCGAATTCGGGATGGAACGTCGACCACTGGCGGAGGATTTCCGACCACGGACGCGGATCGATCTCCTCGTCCTGCGCGACGCCGGCGAACTGGTCGGCCGTGATGTTGCGGATGCAGTTGCCCGACGTCTGGATCGCGTGCATCTGCACCGACGCGAGCTTCGCGAGGATCTCGGGCGTGTCTTCCAGTTCGATCCAGTTGAACTGGATGTTCGAGCGGGTCGAGAAGTGACCGTAGCCGCGGTCGTGTTCGCGGGCGATGCGCGCCAGCATCCGGAGCTGGTCGCTGCGCAGGTTGCCGTACGGAATCGCGATGCGGTGCATGTACGCGTGGCGCTGCATGTACAGGCCGTTCTGCAGGCGCAGCGGACGGAACTCGTCTTCGCTCAACTCGCCCGACAGCCGGCGGCGCACCTGATCGCGGTACTGCGCGACACGCTCGTCGACGATCGTCTGGTCGTATTGGTCGTACTGATACATTCGGGGACCCCAGGGTTTTCGTGTTGACCGCGCGACGTCCTAGCCACGCCGCGCCCGAATTTCCGTTCCGTCGTCACCGCCGCCGGCCATCCGCTGCCGGGTGGATTGCTAATGACGAAAACAGATATCCATATTTGAAAAACTCCGGTGAATCGTAATAAACTCGCCTTATATTTCAAACGACTAAAAAATTCTTTTGATATGCCAAGGGGTTATAAATGAACCTGCACCAATTCCGCTTCGTGCGCGAGGCCGTCCGGCAGAATTTCAACCTCACCGAGGCCGCCAAGGCACTCTTCACGTCGCAACCGGGGGTATCGAAGGCAATCATCGAGCTCGAGGACGAACTGGGCGTGGAGATCTTCACGCGGCACGGCAAGCGCGTGCGCTCGCTCACCGAGCCGGGCAGGATCATCCTCGCGTCGGTCGAGCGGATCCTGCAGGAGGTTGAAAGTCTTAAAAGGGTCGGGAAAGATTATGCTGCGCAGGACCAGGGCAACCTGACCATCGCAGCGACCCACACGCAGGCCCGCTACTCGCTGCCGGCCGCGATCGCCGAGTTCAAGAAGCGCTTCCCGAAGGTGCACCTGTCGATCCTGCAGGGCAGCCCGACGCAGGTGGCCGAGATGGTGATCCACGACCAGGCCGATCTCGCGATCGCGACCGAGGCGATCTCCGACTACAAGGAACTCGTGTCGCTGCCCTGCTTCCAGTGGCACCACGCGGCCGTCGTGCCGGCCGACCATCCACTGCTCGAACGCAAGCCGCCGACGCTCGACGATCTCGCGCAGTACCCGCTGATCACGTACGACGATGCGTTCGCGGGCCGCAAGAAGATCAATCATGCGTTCGCGCTGCGCGGGCTGTCGCCGGACATCGTCCTCGAGGCGATCGACGCCGACGTGATCAAGACCTATGTCGAACTCGGCCTCGGCGTCGGCATCATGGCCGACATCGCGTTCAATCCCGAGCGCGACCGCAACCTGCGGCTGATCCCGGTCGGCCACCTGTTCGGCAGCAACGTGACCCGCGTCGCGCTCAAGCAGGGCGCTTATTTGCGCAGCTATGTGTATACGCTCGTCGAACTGCTGTCGCCGACGCTGAACCGCAAGCTGATCGAGCAGGCGCTCAAGGGCGAATCCGAATCGTACGAGCTTTGAGCCGCGTGTATAAACACAGGGGCGCATATCGCGCCCCTTTTTGCTGCCCGACGGAGAATCCCGCATGACGCTCCCCGCCCTGTTGCGCCGCGCCGCCGGCGCCGCCCTCGTGCTGGCCTGCGCGGCCGCGCATGCCGACCTGAAGGTCGGCGTCGACCTGTCGTCGACCGGCCCGGCCGCCGCGATCGGCATCACGAGCAAGAACGCGATCCTGATGTGGCCGAAGACGATCGCCGGGCAGCCCGTGCAGGTGACGGTGCTCGACGATGCGTCCGACCCGGGCACCGCGGTGCGCAACATCCGCAAGCTGGTCGACGAGGATCACGTCGACGTCGTGGTCGGGCCGAACATCACGCCGGCCGCGCTCGCGGCGCTCGACGCGGTGGCCGCCGGGCAGACGCCGATGATCACGCTGGTCGGCTCCGGCGCGATCGTCGAGCCGCAGGCAGGCGCGCGGACCTGGGCGTTCAAGATGGCGCAGAGCGACAGCGCGATGGCCGACGTGATGACGCGCTACATGGCGAACCATGGCGTGAAGACAGTCGGTTTCATCGGCTTCGCGGACAGCTATGGCGACAGCTGGCTGAACGAGTTCACGCGCTTCGCGGACCTGCGCAAGATCCGCGTCGTCGCGACCGAGCGTTTCAACCGCACCGACGCGAGCGTCACGGGCCAGGCACTGAAGCTGATCGCGGCGAAGCCCGACGCGATCCTGATCGCGGGCTCGGGCACGCCGGCCGTGCTGCCGCAGCGCACGCTGATCGAACGCGGCTACAAGGGCCCGATCTACCAGACGCACGGCATCGCCACGCCGGAATTCATCAGGCTCGGCGGCAAGGACGTCGACAGGACGCTGTTCCCGACCCAGCCGGTGGTCGTCGCACGCACGCTGCCGGCCGACCATCCGGCCCGCAAGGCCGCGCTCGCGTTCGTCGACGCATACGAGGCGAAGTACGGTGCCGGCACGGTCACGCAGTTCGCCGGCGACGCGGCGGGCGTCTACCCGCGCCTCGCCGACGCGGTCGGCCGCGCGCTGAAGACCGCGCAGCCCGGCACGCCCGCGTTCCGCGCGGCGCTGCGACGCGAGCTCGAACGCGCGCACGAACTCGTCGTGCCGAACGGCGTCGTCAACACCAGCGACAAGGATCATGTGGGGCTCGATCAGCGCGCGAGCGTGATGGGGATCGTGAAACAGGGCCGGTTCGTCTACCTGAGCCAGTGACGCGTGCGCCGGTGGCCGGGTGGCTTGCCCAGCCTCCGGATTTCCGCCATAATCCGCGTTTCGCCGCGCACAACCGCATGCGCGGCCAGGATCAAGCCCAGGTGGTGAAATTGGTAGACGCAGGGGACTCAAAATCCCCCGCCGCAAGGCGTGCCGGTTCGATTCCGGCCCTGGGCACCAGTATTTCGCAGCGTCATGCGCTGCACCTGTCGAAACCCGCGCAAGCTCACCGCTTCGCGGGTTTTTTGTTTTTGCCGTGCGCAACGTGCACCGCAACGCGTGCCTTCCCGCAGCAGTCCAAGCATCAGGGAACGCTGCACGGGAGGCAGGCCATGTCCACGCACGTCATTTCAAACCCGATTTGCCGCGGCGTGCTCGCCGCGCTTCTGTTGATCATGCTGAGCGGATGCGACGTGCTGCGCGAGCCGCCCGTGCCCGAATGGCCGGGGCCGCATGCCCCCTATCCGTTCCCGGACAACATTCCGCATCGCACCGAATGACCGGCTCGGCCGACCTCGCGCCGTGGCACGAGCCGCGCGCCCAGCCGTGCTCGCAGAACCGCAGAATCGCGTCCGCGACGGCCGCCGGCGCCTCGCGTTGCGGAAAGTGCCCGACGCCGTCCAGCACGGCGCGCTCGTAGCGGGCCGGTGAAGAACCGCTCGCGCACCGCGGATGTCTCCGGCGCGGTGCAGGTATCCGCGCCGCCGTGCAACATGAGCGTCGGCACCGACAGCACGGGCGCGGGCGTCAGTTGCGCGTCGTCTTCCGCATAGGCTGCACCGCCGTCGACGCCCCCCCGGAGATAACGGTACGAGAGCAGCAGCATGGCCGGCTGCGTATCGGCCGCGCTCGCGGGCTTCGCGGTCACCGCGCTGGCGCGCAGCCAGTTGCGCGACGGCCTGCGCGCATGCGGGGCGCAGGACGGGCTGCCAGCGCTGCCGGCCGCGCGCTTCTACGCGTTCGCGGCGAAACCGGACGGCGTCGGCGCGGCGTTGATCGATGCCGTGCGGGAAACCGGGCGCAACCGGCAGTTCGCGGCGCTGCCCGACTAACAAAGCGCAACGGCGCGCGACGCAAACCGGCCGTCCCGGTCAGTCGCCTTCCGCGCGCCCCCCCGCCCCGGCCGTCGTCAGCGCGTCCGCCATCAGCTCCCCGAACCACTCGATGAACGCATTGAGCCGGCGCGACCGGTGCCGCCGGTGCGGATACACGGCCGACACGTCCATCGGCTCGGCCCGATAGCCGGGCATCACGTCGACCAGTGCGCCGCTGTCGAGCAGATGTTCGACGTCGAACCGCGGAATCTGGATCAGCCCCATTCCCGCGATGCAACCGGCGATATAGGTTTCGGCGTTGTTGACGATCACGCGGCTCGGCAGCGTCAGCGTGTGCCGCCCGCCGTCCGCGCAGTATTCCCACCCGAGCTCGCGTCCCGTGGTCGGCGACGCATAGCCGATCGCCCAGTGCCCGTGCGCGAGCGCATCCGGATGCTCGGGCACGCCGCATTCGCGCAGGTAGTCGGGGCTCGCGCAGTTGATCAACGTGAACTGCCCGAGCGGCCGCACGACGAGGCTGCTGTCCGCGAGCCGCCCGACGCGGATCGCGCAGTCGACGCCCTCCTGCACCAGGTCGATCGAGCGGTCCGTCGAGCCGAGCGCCAGTTGCAGCTTCGGGTAGCGGCGAAACAGCGACGGCAGCGCGGGCGCGACCATGCGGCGCGCGATCCGGCTCGGCATGTCGACGTTCAGCCGTCCGATCACGTCGCGGTCGCGGCGGCGAAACAGGCGGTCGAGCTCGTCGGCCTCCACGAGCAGGCGCCGGCCGCGTTCGAGCAGCAGCACGCCGTCGGCAGTCAATTGCACCTGACGCGTCGTGCGGTGCAAAAGGCGCGTGCCGAGCCCCGTCTCGAGCTGCTGGACGGCCGCCGACACGGTCGCGCGCGGCACGTCGAGCGCGTGCGCGGCCTTGATGAAGCTGCCCATCTCGGCAACTTGCAGGAAGATTCTGACCTGATCCAGCTTGTCCATCGGCGGGGAACGTGGGTTCGGACGACCGTCGCCGCCAGTTGTCGCGCATCGCGGCGAGGTCCGGCGGCACAGAGAAAACGAGCGCGCTGCCTCGCGGCTGCGCGCCCGTCCATTGTCCACGCAAACGCGCCATTGCGGTGCACCACGCGCCCGCGACGGTCGCCGGCGCGGCCCGTTGCCGGGCGGTTACTTGGTCGTATAGCCGCCGTTGATCAGGATCGTCTGGCCCGTGATCCACCAGCCGTCGGTCACGAGATGGCGGATGAACGGCACGACGTCCTCGATGTCGGTCAGGCCCGTCTTGCTGAACGGCGACAGCGCGGCCGCCGTCTTGTGATACGCGACCGCATCGGCGCCTTCGGCCGGGTAGAAGAACGGCGTGTCCATCGGGCCCGGCCCGACGGCCGTCACCGAGATCCCGCGGGCGCCATATTCCTTCGACGCCGCGCGCGTGAAGTGCTCGACCGGCGCCTTCGACCCTTCGTACGCCGCATAGAACGGCGTGAATGCGCCGAGCAGCGACGTCACGAGCGTGACGAGCTTGCCGTGATCCTCGAGGTGCCGCCCCGCTTCCTTGATGAAGAAGAACGCCGACTTGCTGTTGACCGCGAACATCTCGTCGTACTCGGCCTCGCTGATCTCGGTGAACGGTTTCTTCAGCACCTTGCCGACCGTATTGATCGCGATGTCGAGCTTGCCGAAGCGCTGTTTCGCGTCGTCGAACAGCTTCTCGACCGCGGCGGCCGTCGTCAGGTCGGCCTGGAACGTTGCGGCGTCGGCACCGGCCGCGCGCACCGCGGCGGCCGTCTCCTCGGCCTGCGCCTGCGACGCCGCGCTGTTGTAGTGAATCGCCACCGCCTTCGCGCCGTGGCTCGCCAGGTCCCGCGCGATCAGGCCGCCGAGATTCTTTGCGCCGCCTGCGATCAGGACGACCTTGTCTGCGAGCGTGTGAGTTGCCACGGTTGACTCCTTTTTCCGTTGAACGAAGCTAGGAGTGTAGGCACGCGCGACGCGCCGGTCAGCCGGTCGCGGCTGGATGAATTATCCAGAAAATCGATCCAATCGAAACAATGCAATGTGGCCTGACGCACCGACAACCGCGCGGGAATCCGCGCGCGACTGCGCGACCGCCGGCCGGCTCAGCGCGCGTACAGCGCCGCGTCGATCTTGCCGAGCAGCCACTGCATGCCGGCCAGATGCTGTTGGTCGTGGCTGCACAGATAATGGACGAGCCCGCGCACGGTCAACGAACCGTAGCCGTCGAACTCGCCGGTGCGCGCGAACTGTTCGGGCGTGAGGCGCGACACGAGTTCCAGCGTCTCGCGTCGCGCTTCGCGGATCGCTGCGAGCACGTCGGACGCATACGCGTCGTTGTAGCGGCGCTCGATCGCGAGCGCGTCGCCGTCGATCGACACGAGCAGCGGCCGAGCTTCGTCGAGCATCCGCCGCAGCCGCACGTGATAGCCGTCGATCTCGATGTCGCGCACGTGGCAGAGCTGCCCGAGCGGCGAGAAGTGCTCGCTCGGGATCCCGGCCCAGTCGTCGGGCGTCCATCGCGCGTAGCCGTCGGGCACGGCCGCGAAATGGGCTTCGAGCAGACGGGGGAAATCGGCGAGTGCGTCGAGCGTCGTCGGATTCATGCGGGAAACTCCCTGTCGGAAAAGGGCGGCGGCAACCCTGGCACGAGCCTGCCGCCGCCGTTGCGTCACTTCACGCTGAAGCCGTACGCGCCCTGCGTGCGGTGCCCGTCGGTCGCGACGGCCACCCATTTCACCGTATAGGCGCCGGTGCCGACCGCCGTGAGCGGCACCGTCATCCGCTTGCGGTTCGACGCGTCGATGCGCGCTTTGCCATCCGACACCGTCTTGCCGTCGCCAGCGACGACGACGATCGAGCTGAACGCCGGCTCCAGCGGCTCGGTGAAGTCGATCGTGACGGCGGCCGGTGCGGCGGCCACTGCCGCGCCCGCCGCCGGGTCGCTCTTCGCGAGATGCGCGTGCGCGAACGCGGCCGACGAAACGGTCGCGGCAAGTACGACGGCAGCAGCCTTGCGGCCGAACGGGAACGAATCGAAATGCATGGACTTTCCGTGAAGAATGAACGGGTGCCGCGCCCCGCGCGGCGTTCCGGCAGCTTACCAGCTATGCGCGATCATGCCGGCCGCGCGTCGCCGCTTGATAGAATGCGCGCGCTATGGATCTCGAAAGCATTCTCTACACCCAGGGCTTCGGCTCGCGCCGCCAGTGCCGCGGCCTGATCGAAGCGGGCCGCGTCGCCGTCGCGGGCGTCAGCGCGACCGACCCCGACGCCACGTTCGACACCGACGGCCTCGTGTTCGAGGTCGACGATACGGCATGGCCGTTCCACGCGCACGCGTATCTCGCACTCAACAAGCCGGCCGGCTACGAGTGTTCGCGCGATCCGCAACACCACGCGAGCGTGTTCAGCCTGCTGCCCGCGCCGCTCGTTGCGCGCGGCGTGCAGTGTGTCGGACGGCTCGACCAGGACACGACGGGCCTGCTGCTGCTGTCCGACGACGGCCAGTTCGTACACGCGTACACGTCGCCGAAGCGCAAAGTGCCGAAGACCTACGTGGCGACCGTGCGCCACCCGCTCGACGACACGCAACTGCACGCGCTGCGCACCGGCGTGCAGCTCCACGGCGAGCCGAAACCGATCGCGGCGATCGCTGCCGACGCGCGCGACACGCACGCGCTCGCGCTGACCGTCCTCGAAGGCAAATATCACCAGGTAAAACGCATGGTCGCAGCGGCGAGCAATCGCGTTGACGCGCTGCACCGCGAAAGCATCGGCGGCTTCGCGCTGCCGGGCGACCTCGAGCCGGGCGCGTGGCGATGGCTCGACGACGCCGACCTTTCAGCACTGCGCAATTCCGTCAAAACCCTGTAAGGGAAAATCCGCACGACCGTTCGGTGTCCGGCCGCATCTCGGCCGCACCATCCCCCGCTATACTCGAATCACAAGCTGCACGAGCAGCGATGCAGGGGGAGACATCATGAACATCAACCATTCTTTTGAACTGTCGTACGTGACGATCGCGTTCGCGGTCGTCGGTGTCATCGTGATCGGCGGGCTGCTGGCCGCGATGCACGTGAAGCACAAATATCATCCGAACCTGATTGGCGCGCTGATCGGCGCGCTGCTGTGCTTCCTGCTGATCGAGGCGTTACCGGCGCTGACCTGACACGCTGCCCGGCGCGAGCGTTTGAAGGAAATCGTCTACGGTCGGATAGCGCAGCGTCACGCACAATTCGGCCTTGAGCCGTGTGTTGGACAGGCGCCGCGACTCGCGCATGAACGACAGCAGCGTCGGTTCGAGCTGGCGTTCGGCGTCCGCGCGGCTGACGCGCGGCGGCTTCGGCAAGCCGAGCACCTGCGCGACCCGGTCGAAATACTCTCCCATCCGCAGTTCGCTGTCGTCCGACGCGTGCACGGCGCGCGCCGGCCTGCCGCGTTCGGCTGCACGGCGCAGGATCGCCGCAAGATCGTCCGCGTGGATGTGATTCGTGTAGACGTCGTCGGCCGGCTCGAGCGCCGGCGTGCCGCGCTCGAGCCGCGCGACCGGCAGACGGTTCGCCGCGTAGATGCCGGGAATGCGCACGATGCGCGCGGACAGCACGCCGCGCACCGTCGCCGCGCGCAGTTGCCGCTCGGCCGACACGCGCCGGAACGCGCGCGGATTCGCGGGGCGCAGCGGGTGCGTTTCGTCGATCCGCGCCCCGCCGCAGTCGCCGTATACGCCCGTCGTGCTGGCGTAGACGAGCCTCGGCGCGCGCAGGCCGTCGGGTACAATACGCGCTGCCCGAACGGGCGCGCCGGCCTGTCGGGCAGCGGTGCGCAGCGTTCGGAGCCGGCCGACCGCCGATGCCGGCGGTACCGGCGGCCGTCGCGCGGGCACGGTCGTTGCGGCAATCAGCGCACGCGTGCGCCGATCGTCGCGGCCGTCGGACTGCGGCGGCGCGAGATGCAGGATCGTGCCGGCAAGGCCCGCGAGGCGGCCGAGCGTCGCCGGACGATCGAGGTCGCCGACGATCGGCGTCGCGCCAGCAGCGCGCAGTTCGTCGCGGCGGGCCGGGTGGCTGGTCAGCGCGAAGATCCGCAGGTTGCGGCGCGAGTCGCGCCATTGTGCGACGCAGCGCATGCCGACGTCGCCGCAGCCGACGATCAGTGCGCGCGGCCGGCGCAGGATTCGTGTCGCGATCATGTTGGTTGCGAAGTCAGTAGCCGCCGTTGCGCGACGCGCAACGGTTTTGCATTGTAGCTGCCGTGCGCGACACGCACGGTCCCCACATTTTGTTCTAGTTTGGTTCTATGGCATTCAACGTCACTCTCAAGCAAAGCGGCCGGCAATTCCAGGTCGAGTCGGACGAAACCGTGCTGGCGGCCGCGCTGCGCCAGAACGTCCATCTGCCGTACGGCTGCAAGAACGGCGCGTGCGGCTCCTGCAAGGGCCAGATCGTGTCGGGCCAGATCGAACAGGGCCCGCACGCCGCGTCGGCGCTGTCCAACGACGAGCGCACGCGCGGCCTCGCGCTGCTGTGCTGCTCGAAGGCGCAGTGCGATCTCGAGATCGACGTGCGCGAGATCGCCGGCGTCGACGGCGTGCAGGTCAAGAAGCTGCCGTGCCGGATCGCCGCGCTCGAACGCAAGGCCGACGACGTGATGGTCATGAAGCTGCAGTTGCCCGCCAACGAACGCCTGCAGTACCTCGCGGGCCAGTATGTCGAATTCATCCTGAAGGACGGCTCGCGCCGCAGCTACTCGATGGCGAACGCGCCGCACGAGGAAGGCCCGGTCGAGCTGCATATCCGTCACATGCCGGGCGGCAAGTTCACCGACCACGTGTTCGGCGCGATGAAGGAACGCGACATCCTGCGCTTCGAAGGCCCGCTCGGCACGTTCTTCCTGCGCGAGGATTCCGACAAGCCGATCGTGCTGCTCGCATCGGGCACGGGCTTCGCGCCGATCAAGGCGATCATCGAGCACGTGAAGCACACGGGCATCACGCGCCCGATGACGCTCTACTGGGGCGCACGCCGCAAGAAGGACATCTACCTCGGCGAGCTCGCCGAGCAGTGGGCGCGCGAGATCCCGAACTTCACGTACGTGCCGGTGCTCTCCGAGCCGGACACGGGCGACCAGTGGACCGGCCGCACGGGCTTCGTCCATCGCGCGGTGATCGAGGACCTGCCCGATCTGTCGGGCCACCAGGTGTACGCATGCGGCGCGCCGGTGATGGTCGAATCCGCGCAGCGCGACTTCACGCAGCACCACGCGCTGCCGGCCGACGAGTTCTACGCGGACTCGTTCACGAGCGCCGCCGATCTCGCGCATCCGGTCTGACACCGGGCCCGCCCGCGCCGCGCTGCGCGCCGCGATGTCACACCGGTGGCATCGCGGCGGTTTACAGTGGGGCGCGGGATGCCTTATGCTTGCGCACATGAACCGCTTCCTGTCCGCCCTTCGACGTCGCCGCTCGCCGCTCCGCCCGGATGCCGCCGGCTCGTCACGGACTCGCGCGTAACCCCCTCGCTTCACCGGTTACGACCAAGCTGTTCGACTCACCAGCCACGGCCTTCCGTGGCTTTTTTATTGCCCGTTTCCCTTTCAACGTCCGCTGGAGTCTGCTGCCATGCCCCTGAACGATTTTCCGATCGACTCGCTGATGTACATCACGAACCGCCCCGACATCGTGTTTACGCACGGCAAGGGTTCGTGGCTCTACGATCACACGGGCAAGCGCTATCTGGACTTCATCCAGGGCTGGGCCGTCAACAGCCTCGGCCACTGCAACGACGGCGTGGTCGAGGCCCTGAAGACGCAGGCGGAGAAGCTGCTGAACCCGTCGCCGGCGTTCTACAACGAACCGATGGCGAAGCTCGCGGGCCTGCTCACGCAGCACAGCGTGTTCGACAAGGTGTTCTTCACGAACAGCGGCGCAGAAGCGAACGAAGGCGCGATCAAGCTCGCGCGCAAGTGGGGCCGCAAGTTCCGCAACGGCGCGTACGAGATCATCACGTTCGACCACAGCTTCCACGGCCGCACGCTCGCGACGATGTCGGCCAGCGGCAAGCCGGGCTGGGACACGATCTACGCGCCGCAGGTGCCGGGTTTCCCGAAGGCCGAGCTGAACAACATCAACTCGGTCGAGAAGCTGATCACCGACAAGACCGTCGCCGTGATGCTCGAGCCGATCCAGGGCGAAGGCGGCGTGATTCCGGCGACGCCCGAGTTCATGCGCGAACTGCGCGCGCTGACGAAGCAGCACAACCTGCTGCTGATCGTCGACGAAGTGCAGAGCGGCTGCGGCCGCGCGGGCACGCTGTTCGCATACGAACTCGCCGACATCGAGCCGGACATCATGACGCTCGGCAAGGGCATCGGCAGCGGCGTGCCGCTCGCGGCGCTGCTGTCGAAGGCCGACGTCGCGGTGTTCGAGGCCGGCGACCAGGGCGGCACGTACAACGGCAACCCGCTGATGACGGCAGCCGGCTATTCGGTGATCTCGCAGCTCGTCGCGCCCGGCTTCCTCGAAGGCGTGCGCGCACGCGGCGAATACCTGAAGCGCAAGCTGCTCGAGCTGTCGGAGGAGCGCGGCTTCGAGGGTGAACGCGGCGAAGGCCTGCTGCGCGCGCTGCTGCTCGGCAAGGACATCGGCCCGCAGATCGTCGAGAAGGCGCGCGACATGCAGCCCGACGGCCTGCTGCTGAATGCCGCGCGGCCGAACCTGCTGCGCTTCATGCCCGCGCTGAACGTGACGACCGAAGAGATCGACCAGATGATGGCGATGCTGCGGTCGATTCTCGACACGCTCTAAGGAGACTGCCGCGATGGATGCCGCCGCCGATGCTGTCGCTATCCGCCCGTTCGAACGCGCCGACACCGATGCCGTGCTCGCGGTATGGCGCGACGCGTTCCCGCAGTACGACGAAGCCGGCGCGCCGCCGCACCGCGATCCGCTGCGATCGATCGAGCTGAAGCTCGCGACGCAGCCGGACCTGTTCTTCGTCGCGACCAGCGGCGCGCGCGTGGTCGGCACGCTGATGGCGGGTTTCGACGGACATCGCGGCTGGCTCTACTCGTTCGGCGTCGCGAACGATGCGCGGCGGCTCGGCGTCGGCCGCGCGCTGATCGCGCACGCGGAAAGCGCGCTCGCCGCGCGCGGCTGCCTGAAGATCAACCTGCAGGTGCTGCCCGGCAACGACGACGCGTGCCGCTTCTATGCGGCACTCGGCTATCGCGTCGAGGAACGCATCTCGTTCGGCAAGACGCTGCCGGCCGCGTGATGCCGCAGCAGCCGGCGGCCGGCCTCAGCGCGTGATCGGCCCCGCGCCCGGCAGCGGATTGCCGAGCGCGTCGGTCGGCACGGCCTGCTGCTCGAACGCCGCGAAATACGCGGCCCACTGCGTATCGCTCACGCGCACGATCAGCGCGCCATCCTGCCATACGTCGTTGTGGTCGTTATGGTCGTCGCCCGCGCGATGCAGGTAGTTCGGGCCCGTCGAGCCCTGGTTCATGTGCGTGTCGTGGATGCCGTTGCCTTCCGCATACGTGCGGCCGAACACGACGACGTCGAGGCCCTGCGACTGCGCGGCGCTCACGAGCCGCAGCAGCGACGGGATCGGCTCCGGATTCTCGGTGCCGTCCATCACCGCGCTCGCGCGCCACGCGCCCGTCTCGTTCAGGAGGTCGCTGCGCAGGTAGTCGAGCGCGGGCAGCGCCGCCTGCCCCGTGAGGTCGGTGTAGCCTTCGGCGGCGGCCGCGAGCGTCTGCGTGACGGGATGGTGGAAATCGTAGACGAGCTTGTAGTTCAACAGGTCGTCCGCATCGCTGGTGCCGACATTGATCGCGACATCCCAGTCGCCTGCCGGCAGCGCCAGCGTCAGGTGGATGTGATACTGGATCTCGCTGCCGTGCGGCGAGCCCTTCAGCTTCGCCACCGATGTCACCTTCGCCTTCACGAAACCGTAGTCCAGACTCATGCGTGTTCTCCGTGTCCCGATGGGCCGCCCATGCTACGCGGCCCGGATGTCGGTTTGGGGGCGGCCGGCGTCGGGCGACCGGCATTGGGTGGCGCATCGAACGCCTGCCGACGGCCAGGCCGGCGCTGCACCGTTCCCGCGCCGCATGCGCGGCGCAACTGTCGAATGGAGTCGCGTCCGCGCGCACAGTTCGACACGAATCGCACAACACGAAAAAAAAGCTGTCACGGCATCCCGTGACAGCTTTTCGAAAGCCCTGGCGCGGCGCGCGCGGCACCTGCCGTCGCGCGTCACCGGGCCCGCTCGTTCACTCGCTCATTCACCCAGATACGCGGCCCGCACCTTCGGATCGTCGAGCATCTGCTTCGCGTCGCCTTCCATCGTGACCGTGCCCGAATCCATCACGTAGCCGCGGTCGGCCGCCTGCAGCGCGAGGCGCGCGTTCTGCTCGACCAGCAGCACCGTGATGCCTTCCTTCGAGATCTCGCGCACCACTTCGAAGATCTTCTCGACCATGATCGGCGACAGCCCCATCGACGGCTCGTCGAGCAGCAGCAGCTTCGGCTTGCTCAGGATCGCGCGCGACATCGCCAGCATCTGCTGCTCGCCGCCCGACAGCGTGCCCGCGAGCTGCGTCGCCCGTTCCTTCAGGCGCGGGAAGAAGCCGAACATCCGCTCGACGTCCTTCTTGATCTGCTCGTTGTCGTTGCGCAGGTACGCGCCCATCTGCATGTTCTCGAGGATCGACATCCGCGCGAAGATCCCGCGGCCTTCCGGCACCATCGCGAGGCCGCGCTTGAGCAACTCGTGCGACGGCACGCCCTTGATCGACTTGCCGTCGTACTCGATGTCGCCCGCCGAATACGGCTTCAGACCCGTGATCGCCTTCATCGTCGTGGTCTTGCCCGCACCGTTCGCGCCGATCAGCGTCACCAGCTCGCCCTGCTGGACTTCCATGTCAACGCCCTTGACGGCCTGGATGCCGCCGTAGTTGACCTGCAAGCCCTTGATTTTCAACATCGCTGCCATCAGTGCACCCCTGCGCCGAGATATGCCTCAATCACCTTCGGATTCTTCTGCACGTCCTGCGGCAGACCCTCGGCGATCACCTTGCCGTAATCGAGCACCGTCATCCGGTTGCACAAGTGCATCACCAGCTTCACGTCGTGCTCGATCAGCAGGATCGTGCGGCCGTCCGAGCGGATCTTGTCGAGCAGGCGCGTGAGTTCGACCTTCTCGGTCGCGTTCATCCCGGCCGCCGGCTCGTCGAGCGCGAGCAGCTTCGGGTCGGTGGCCAGCGCGCGCGCGATTTCCAGCCGGCGCTGGTGGCCGTACGACAGGTTGCGCGACGTGTAGTCCGCGTACTGCAGCACGCCGACGTATTCGAGCAGCTCGATCGCGCGTTCCTTGATCTCGCGCTCTTCCTTGCGTTCGGCCGGCGTCTGGAACACCGCGCCGAGCAGGCCATGCTTGGTGCGCACGTGGCGGCCCACCATCACGTTCTCGAGTGCCGTCATCCCGCCGAACAGGCGGATGTTCTGGAACGTGCGCGCGATGCCGGCCTTCGCGACCTGGTGCACGGCCGTCGGCGTGTAGTTCTGGCCGTCCAGCTTGAAGTCGCCGGAGTCCGGCGTGTAGAGGCCCGTGATCACGTTGAAGAACGTCGTCTTGCCGGCGCCGTTCGGGCCGATCAGCCCGTAGATCTCGCCTTCCTTGATCTGCAGGCCGACGTCGGACAATGCCTGCAGCCCGCCGAAGCGTTTGTTCACGCCCTGCACGGACAGTCGGATTTGCTTGTCGCTCATGTGTATATCCCCTGTGTCCGTAGGTTAAGCGCGCACCGGCTTCTTGCTGGCGCGCTTCGCCAGTTTCGCGATCCTGTCCTCATGCTTCGGCGCGGGCCACAGGCCTTCCGAGCGGTACAGCATGATGACCACCATCGCGAGGCCGTACAGCGCCTGACGGATCACTTCCGTATCGACGATGTCATGACCGAACAACGCATGCTGCAGCGGGCTCATCGTCGAGCGCAGGAATTCCGGGAAGATCGCGAGCAGCACCGCGCCGAGGATCACGCCGGGGATGTGGCCCATGCCGCCGAGCACCACGCACGCGAGCACCACGATCGATTCCCAGAACGTGAACGATTCGGGCGACACGAAGCCCTGGAACGAGCCGAACATCGCGCCCGACAGGCCGCCGAACGACGCGCCCATCGCGAACGCGAGCAGCTTCACGTTACGCGTATTGATGCCCATCGCCTTCGCCGCGATCTCGTCCTCGCGGATTGCCGCCCATGCGCGGCCGATACGCGAGTGCTGCAGGCGCGTACACACCCAGATCACCAGCAGCGAGCACAGCACGAACAGGTAGTAGTACAGGTAGACCGACGGCAACTGGATGCCGAACAGCGAGTGCGTCTGCGCGAGACTGAAATCGCCGACGTGCACCGGATCGATGCCGGTGATCCCCTTCGGGCCGTTGGTGATGTTCACCGGACGGTCGAGGTTGTTCATGAAGATCCGGACGATTTCACCGAAGCCGAGCGTCACGATCGCCAGGTAATCGCCGCGCAGGCGCAGCGTCGGCGCACCGAGCAGCACGCCGAAGGTGGCCGCGACCGCCATCGCGATCGGCACGATGAAGTAGATCGGCACGTGCAGGCCGCCGGGCGCGAGGTTCGCGATCCACTCGAACTGCGAGGTCAGGTGCGGCGAGCTCAACAACGCCGCCGTGTACGCGCCCACCGCGTAGAACGCGATGTAGCCGAGGTCGAGCAGGCCGGCAAAGCCGACCACCACGTTCAGGCCCAGCGCGAGCATCACGTACAGCATCGCGAAGTCGAGCACGCGGACCCAGTAGTTGCCGCCGGCCGAGCCGATGATGATCGGTGCCGCGATCACGAAGGCCGCGGTCAGGATGCCGATGATGACGGTCTTCGCGGTGTTGCGCTCTTCGACGAGCGACGTCGAGGATTCGATCGGTTGAATGGATGTCATGTTGTTTGCTCCCTTCCGTTACGCGCGATCCGCGACACGTTCGCCCAGCAGGCCCGACGGACGGAACACCAGCACGATGATCAGCACGATGAAGGCGAACACGTCCTGGTAGTTACTGCCGAATACGCCGCCCGTGAGGTTGCCGATGTAGCCGGCACCGAGCTGCTCGATCAGGCCGAGCAGCACGCCGCCGACCATTGCGCCGCCAAGGTTGCCGATCCCGCCCAGCACCGCTGCCGTGAACGCCTTCATGCCGGGGATGAAGCCCATGTAGAAGTGCACGTTGCCGTATTCGGACGCGATCATCACGCCGGCCAGCGCGGCGAGCGCGGAGCCGATCATGAACGTCGCGGAAATCACGAAGTTCGGGTTCACACCCATCAGGCTCGCGGTATTCGGGCTTTCGGCGATCGCGCGCATCGCGCGGCCGAGCTTGGTCTTGTGCACGAGCAGCAGCAGGCCGCCCATCACGATGAACGCCACCGCGATGATCACGATTTCGGTCACCGAGATCACGGCGCCGGGCGTCGTGTCGGTCGCCTTGATCACGTTGATCGGGTCGGTCGGCAGCAATTGCGGGAACGGCAGCGGGTTGCGCGACCAGATGATCATCGCGGCGGTCTGCAGCAGGATCGACACGCCGATCGCGGTGATCAGCGGCGCGAGGCGCGGCGCGCGGCGCAGCGGCCGGTACGCGACCCGCTCGATCGTGAAGCCGACGAACGCACAGACGACCGCGGCGATACCCAGGCCGATCGTCAGCGTCGCGACGTTGCCGAGTCCGGGGAAATGGTTCTGCAGCACGGTGATGGCCGACAGGGCGACCATCGCGCCGATCATCAGCACGTCGCCGTGCGCGAAGTTGATGATGCCGAGAATGCCGTACACCATCGTGTAACCCAACGCGATGATGGCGTAGACACTGCCGAGCACCAGCCCGTTGAGAACCTGCTGGACGAAAATATCCATTTAAAGCTCCTTGGCCCGTGCTGCCGGAGGACGTTGCGCCCCGCGGGTAAGCGAGGAATCGCGCCTTCTCGGCGACACTGCGGGTACTAGTCGAACCGGTAAGGGTGGATCGTCCCGGCGCGCGCCGCCCGGCCTGTACGGCCGGACCTGCCGCCGGAGCGGATACAAAAACGACACCGCACTGTTCCGGTGCCGTCATGAGTCCCGTCGCTAAATCGTCACGACATCGAGGACGGTGTTCGTGGCCTCCTTGAAGTCGTACGGCAGCATGCTGAAACGGCCGTCGTCCGGTTGCCCGGAGTCCGTGCCTTTTTCCGTCCGGAGCGAGGCAAGCCCCGCACCCGGGCGGATCAGGTTCCGCGCCGCGTCGCCTCGCAAGGCGCCGCGAAAGCCGCGCCCGACATTCGTCAGGACTGCGTCGGAATCCGTCGTACGAACCACACCGCGCGCCACGACACGATCGGTCGCGGCGGCCTGCTGTTTCGTCGAATCGAAATGAAGGGGGGCCGGCGTCGCGCCACGATCGGCGGCCTGCTGCGAAGCAACCTGCGTGCCCGCTGCCGGACCGATCGTCAGGCCAAGCGCGTTGATTTCGTCGATCGTCAAACGTGCCCCGTTTTCCTTGTCCTTGCCTAATTGCGCGATACGGCACGCCGATGGCGCCGCACGACCGGTTCCGGCGACACGTACGCCGGTAGCCGGCGGTGCCGCGAACACCGCAGCCTTCCTGCCCGCCCCGTCGTCGCTCTTTTTGCTGCAACCGGCAAGCATTGCAACCGGTGCGGCGACGGACACGGCATAAGCAAACTTCACATGCATTGAATGGTCTCCCGCGCCTTGCCAAAATCCGATTTCAAAGCCATTCCGGCCTGAAAACGGGCGCATTGTAACTCCATTTATAGGACGCCAATAATCCTGATTCGATGGGGTTTTCCTGCATTGCAACCAATTTTGAGAGACAGTCTGGAACGGCGAGAGCAACCGGGTTGCACCATGATCGGGAATAATGGTTGCAATTACAATTTCGAGACGCAAAAAAAAGCGCGCCGGGAGGCGCGCTTCGGTGTGCCGTAGGTGCGATGCGGCAATCAGGCGGCGGGCGGCAGGTTCAACCCGCGCGGCAGCGGAAACGACACGTTTTCCTCGATGCCGTCGAGCGCGCGGACATTGCGCACGCCGAGCTCGCGCAGCCGCGCGATCACGGCCTGGGCGAGCACCTCGGGCGCCGACGCGCCGGCCGTCACGCCGATGCGGCGCTTGCCTGCGACCCAGGCCGGATCGATCTGGTCGGGCGCATCGACCATGTACGCGGCCACGCCGCGCTTCTCGGCCACTTCGCGCAGGCGGCTCGAATTCGAGCTGTTCGGACTCCCGACCACGATCACGACATCGCACTGCGGCGCCATGAACTTCACCGCGTCCTGGCGGTTCTGCGTCGCGTAGCAGATGTCCTGCTTCTTCGGCTCGCGGATCTTCGGATACTTCGCCTTCAGCGCTCCGATGATCTCGGCCGCGTCGTCGACGGACAATGTCGTCTGCGTGACGAGCGCGATGCGCTCGGGATCGGCGAGCTCGAGCTTCTGCACGTCCTCGACGCTCTCGACGAGATGCATGCCGCGCTCGACCTGCCCCATCGTACCTTCGACTTCGGGGTGGCCCTTGTGCCCGATCATGACGATGTCGACACCGTCCTGGCGCATCTTCGCCACCTCGACGTGCACCTTCGTGACGAGCGGACAGGTTGCGTCGTAAATGCGCAGCCCGCGCACGTCGGCCTCGTCGCGCACGGCCTTCGACACGCCGTGCGCGCTGAAGATCACGGTGTTGCCGGCCGGTACTTCCTCGAGTTCCTCGACGAAGATCGCGCCCTTCTTCTTCAGATCCTCGACCACGTACTTGTTGTGGACGATCTCGTGACGGACGTAGATCGGCGCACCGTGCATCGCGATCGCGCGCTCGACGATCTCGATCGCGCGGTCGACACCCGCGCAGAAACCGCGCGGCTGGGCCAGCAGGATTTCGGCATCGGCGGCGACGGTCTGCCCGGACAGCGTATCGGTGGTACTCATGATTACAGGATTCCGATGATTTTCACTTCGAACGTGAGCGCCTGGCCCGCGAGCGGATGATTGAAGTCGAACAGCGCCGAGGTCTCGCTGACTTCCTTCAGCACCCCCGCGTACCGTCCGCCGTCCGGCGCGTTGAACTCGATCAGCTCGCCCGGCGTGAAATCGTCGCCGACCATCCCGTTCTCGCGCAGCGTCGACAGCGTCACGCGCTGGAGCATGTCGGGATTACGGGGACCGAACGCCTGTTCGGGCGCTAGCTGATAAGTCGAGTGGTCGCCGACCCTGAGCCCGATCAGAATCTGTTCCAGCGAGGGCGCCAGTTGGCCTGCGCCGAGCAGCAGCGTGGCCGGCTTGTCGGAGAAGGTGTTGACGATGTCGGCGCCGTCGGCCAGTGCCAGCCGGTAATGCAACGTGACGTGGGAACCGGGCTTCACTTCGGATAGATCGATGAGGCTCATGAATTACTCGTTCAGTCGGCGCCCGAAACGGCCGAAAGGCCCGGCGCAAAGCCAATATTGTAAGTCACCTGAGCGCGCAAGGCGGAAAGTGCGACGACGTCGCGCACATGGCCCGGCGCCAATGGAGTTTCGATCATGCTGTCACCCTGCCTCACCCTGCCGCCGGTCGAATGCCGCGACGCCGGCGATACGCCGGCCGAGCCGGTCCCCGGCCCCCTGCCCGCGCGCCGGCGCAAGCGCCGCCCGCGCAACTGGCGGCCCGATTTGCCGCGCGAGCGGCTGCTGGAGCGCGGGCCGGCCGCGCTGACCGACGCGGAACTGATCGCGCTGCTGCTCGGCACGGGCGGCGGCGGGAAAAACGTATTCAAAAGCGCCACCGCACTGCTCGCCCGGTTCGGCGACTCGCTGCGCGGGATGCTCGAAGCCACGCCCAAGGATTTCAAGGCCCACCCCGGCATTGGCGACGCGCGCTCGGCGCTGCTGACCGCGGTGACCGAGATCGCGCGACGCATGCTCGCCGAAAAGGCGGACGAACGGATGCGAATCGACTCCCCCGGCGCGGTCGAGGACTTTCTGCGGCTCAAGATCGGCGCGCGCCCCCATGAGGTATTCGTCACGCTGTATCTCGACGCCCGTCACGGCATGATCGACATCGAGGAAAGCGCGCGCGGCTCGCTGACGCGGATGGCCGTCTATCCGCGCGAGATCGTGCGCCGCGCGATGACGTTGAACGCCGCTGCGTTGATCGTTGCGCACAACCATCCGTCGGGCGCCGTGCAGCCGAGCGCGGAGGACCGCCGCCTGACCCGCACGCTGAACGACGCGCTCGGGCTCGTCGACGTGCGGCTGCTCGATCATGTCGTCGTCGGCACCAGCGACACTTTCTCGTTCGCGCGGGCCGGTTGGCTGTAGACTGTGCGCCGCGGCCCGCCCCAGGGCGCTGCAACGACGATGCGAAATTAGGTTTGATTTTCCTGAACTTTTTCTGCTAGAATCGTCGTCTGTATTTTTTTCCAACCAGTTCTAGCCATCGAAGGGCCTTGTCTGCAAGGGCTACGGCATTCTGAGTGCAGCCATGGATCACGTGGCGGTGCGATGGAACCTTCATCGGCGATCGAACCCCGAATTTAGCGTATTAGGAGTGCTCTCATGGCACGCGTATGCCAAGTAACTGGGAAAGCGCCGATGAGCGGCAACAACGTTTCCCACGCCAACAACAAGACCAAGCGTCGCTTCCTGCCGAACCTGCAAAACCGCCGGTTCTGGGTTGAAAGTGAAAACCGCTGGGTGCGCCTGCGCGTCTCGAACGCCGGCCTGCGCCTGATCGACAAGAACGGCATCGATTCCGTGCTCGCTGACCTGCGCGCACGCGGCGAAGCCTAAGCCCAAGGAGCACAATCATGGCAAAAGGCGCACGCGACAAGATCAAGCTCGAGTCGACCGCTGGTACGGGTCACTTCTACACGACCACGAAGAACAAGCGCAACATGCCGGAAAAGATGGCGATCAAGAAGTTCGATCCCGTCGTCCGCAAGCATGTGGAATACAAAGAAACCAAGATCAAGTAATCTCCGGTTTCTGCCAGCCTCACGGCGAATGAAAAGCCCCGCACTTGCGGGGCTTTTTGTTTTGCGCACACGCTCGAGCCCGACGCGGTATGCTCTCCCCTTTCCGCGGCCATGGCCGCCGGAACGCACAAGATCAAAAGCGTAACGATGGAGATGCAGCATGAAATTCGACGTGGCGATCGTCGGCAGCGGCCTGGCAGGGCTGTCGGTCGCGCTCAATCTGGCCAGCACGCGACGTGTCGCGCTGATCGCGAAGCGTTCGATGATGGAGGGTGCAAGCGATAACGCGCAGGGCGGCATCGCGGCCGTCCTCGACTCGGCCGACAGCATCGAGAACCACGTCGACGACACGCTGGTCGCGGGTGGCGGCCTGTGCGACGAAGGCGCGACGCGCTACATCGTCGAGCACGGCCGCGAAGCGATCGAATGGCTGATCTCGCAAGGCGTGCCGTTCACGAAGGACGACGCGGCCGAGCTCGGCTTCCACCTGACGCGCGAGGGCGGCCACAGCCACCGCCGGATCATCCATGCGGCCGACGCGACCGGCCATGCGGTGCTCGCGACGCTGTCGGAGCGCGCGCGCCAGCATCCGAACATCACGTTCTTCGAAAACCACCACGCGATCGACCTGATCACGTCGGACCGGCTCGGCCTGCCCGGCCGCCGCTGTCACGGCCTGTATGCGCTCGACGTCGACAACGACCGCACGATCACGATCGAGGCGCCGCATACGGTGCTCGCGACGGGCGGCGCCGGCAAGGTCTACCTGTACACGACGAACCCCGACACGGCGACCGGCGACGGCATCGCCATGGCGTGGCGCGCGGGCTGCCGCGTGTCGAACATGGAATTCATCCAGTTCCACCCGACCTGCCTGTTCCATCCGTATGCAAAATCGTTCCTGATTTCGGAGGCCGTGCGCGGCGAAGGCGGCCTGCTGAAGCTGCCCGACGGCACGCGCTTCATGCCCGCACACGATCCGCGCGCCGAGCTTGCGCCGCGCGACATCGTCGCGCGCGCGATCGACTTCGAGATCAAGAAGCGCGGGATCGACTGCGTGTATCTCGACATCAGCCATCAGCCGGAAGCGTTCCTGCGCGAACACTTCCCGACGATCCACGCGCGCTGCCTCGAATTCGGCATCGACATCGCGAAACAACCGATTCCCGTCGTACCGGCCGCGCACTACACGTGCGGCGGCGTCGTGACCGATCTCGCCGGGCGCACCGATCTCGCGGGCCTGTATGCGGTCGGCGAAACGTCGTACACGGGGCTGCACGGCGCGAACCGGCTCGCGAGCAACTCGCTACTCGAATGTCTCGTGATCGGCCGTGCGGCGGCCGAAGCGATCGAGGCGGCCGGCTTCGATGCCGAAACGCCGGCCACGCTGCCCGCGTGGGACGAAAGCCGCGTGTCGGATGCGGACGAGGAAGTCGTCGTTGCGCACAACTGGGACGAGTTGCGCCGCCTGATGTGGAACTACGTCGGCATCGTGCGCACCGACAAGCGCCTCGAACGCGCGAAGCACCGGCTGTCGCTGCTGCGCGACGAGATCCACGAGTACTACGCGAACTTCCGCGTGACGCGCGACCTGCTCGAACTGCGCAACCTCGTCGACGTGGCGACGCTGATCGTGAAGAGCGCGCACTCGCGCCGCGAAAGCCGCGGGCTGCACTACAGCCGCGACTGGCCGAACACGCTGCCGAAGGCGTTGCCAAGCGTGCTCACGCCGCGCGCGCGCCGCTGAGCGGCGCGCCCTTCCCGGCTGCGCCCGCACAAGAAAAAAGGTTCATCGCAGGAAACCGTGGAGCGTTTGAGGGCGATTGCGTAACCTGACGCCTGATTCTATGGAGGTCAGGGGGAAGAATTGCTCGATCGCAAGGCGCTTCAGGCACTGGGCTGCTGGACCGGCTATCGGTTGGAACGGGTGGAATGGCCGGAAGGAGACGGCCATACGCTGTCGCTGCATCTGAAGCCAGTCAGCAAGGTCATGCACTGCGAACAGTGCGGCGCGCGCTGCCAGCAAATCCACGAGACGACGGTTCGGCGAGTGCGCGATCTGCCACTGTTCGAGTACCGAGTCGTGCTGCATGTCCCCCGCCGTCGGGTCTGGTGCGCACACTGCGGCGGCCCGAGGCTGGAGAAGCTGGCGTGGCTGGGCCGCTACCAGCGAGTGACGGAGCGGTTCGCCAAGGCCTGTGAGAAGCTGCTGCAAGCGGCCAGCGTGCAGGCGGTGGCAGCCTTCTACGACCTGGGCTGGCACACGGTCAAATCGATCGACAAGATGCGCTTGCGGGCTCGCGTGGCCGAGCCGGACTGGTCGACGATCCGCTATCTGGCAATGGACGAATTCGCGCTGCATAAGGGCCATCGCTACGCCACGGTGGTAGTTGATCCGATCGGCCGACAGGTGCTCTGGGTCGGCCCCGGACGTTCACGAGAAACGGCTCGAACCTTCTTCGAACAACTGCCCGAAGGCGTTGCCGAGCGCATCGAAGCGGTCGCGATCGACATGACCACGGCCTATGAGCTGGAGATCAAGGAGCAGTGCCCGCAAGCGGAAATCGTCTTTGACCTGTACCACGTCGTGGCCAAGTACGGCCGCGAAGTGATCGACAGGGTGCGAGTGGATCAGGCCAATCAACTACGACATGACAAGCCGGCCCGCAAGGTCCTGAAGTCCAGCCGCTGGCTGTTGCTGCGCAACCGTCACAACCTGAAACCAGAACAGGCCGTGCACCTGAAGGATCTGCTGGCCGCCAATCAGTCGCTGTTATGCGTCTACGTGCTGCGCGACGAACTCAAACGGCTCTGGTTCTACCGAAAGCCCGCCTGGGCGGAAAAGGCTTGGGGGCAATGGTTCGAACAGGCTCAGCAAAGCGGGATCGCCGCGCTGCAAAAGTTCGCTCAGCGCTTGCAGGGTTACTGGCACGGAATCGTGACTCGCTGCCGTCATCCGCTCAATACCAGCGTCGTCGAAGGCATCAACAACACCATCAAGGTCATCAAGCGTCGGGCTTATGGGTACCGCGACGAGGAATACTTCTTCCTCAAAATCCGCGCCGCGTTCCCCGGTAATCCGCGATGAACCAGAAAAAAGCCGTTGGCGTTTGCACGCCAACGGCTTTTTCGTCTGACCGCATGCCACTCGGTCAGTCGACGATCCGCATCGAATAGTCCGTTGCGCGCACGTCCTTCGTCAGCGCGCCGATCGAGATGCGATCGACGCCCGTCTCCGCGAACGCGCGCACCGTATCGAAATTGACGCCGCCAGACACTTCGAGCACGGCCTTGCCGTCCGCCACGCGCACCGCTTCACGCATCATGTCGAGCGTGAAGTTGTCGAGCAGCACCGACTGCGCGCGATGCGCGAGCGCCGTGTCGAGCTGCGCAAGCGTCTCGACCTCGACCTGCACGGGCACGCCCGAATCCAGCGCGAACGCCGCGTCGAGCGCCTCGCCGACGCCGCCCGCCGCTGCGATGTGGTTCTCCTTGATCAGGATGCCGTCGTACAGCGCGAGACGCTGGTTCTCGCCGCCGCCGACGCGCACCGCGTATTTCTGCGCGAGCCGCAGGCCCGGCAGCGTCTTGCGCGTATCGAGGATCTTCGCGCGCGTGCCTTCGACGCGATCAACGTAACGGCGCGTCGCGGTCGCGACGCCCGACAGCAGTTGCAGGAAGTTCAGCCCGTTGCGCTCGGCCGTCAGCAGCGCGCGCGCCGGCCCTTCGAGTTCGCAGACGGTCGAATCGGGCGACATCCGGTCGCCTTCGCGATAGCGCCATTGCACGACGATCGCCGGATCGATCCGGCCGATCACGGCCTCGAACCACGGCACGCCGCACAGCACGGCTTCCTCGCGCACGATAATGCGCGCGCGGCGACGCCCGCCGGCCGGCACGAGCCGCCCGGTCTGGTCGCCGGTGCCGACGTCTTCCGCGATCGCATCGGCAACGTTGCGCGCGATCGCGTCTTCGAATGCCGTGCCGTATTGCTCGCGGACGATCTCGAACAGCGGGGATACTGCGGTCGTCATGCCGCCTTCCGCCGGGCCGCCCCCAAGGACGGCGGCCGCCCCCTCGGGGGGCTGCGAACAAATGTGAGCTTGGGGGCCGTCCATTATGCCGCCCCCACGTTCGCAAACAGTTGCTGGTCGCGCTGCAGATCGCCGCTCGCCTGCACGCGCTTCTTCTGCGCGGCCGCGAAATCGAGCATCCGGTCGATCGGCAAGCGCGCGCGCGCGCCGATCGCGGGATCGACGAAGATCTCGTTGTGACCGCGTTCGAGCACGTCGGCGAGGTTCGCCAGGCCGTTCATTGCCATCCACGGGCAGTGCGCACAGCTCTTGCAGGTCGCGCTGTTGCCGGCCGTCGGCGCGGCGATGAAGGTCTTGCCGGGCGCCGCGAGCTGCATCTTGTGCAGGATCCCGAGATCGGTCGCGACGATGAAGTGCGTCGCGTCGAACTTGACCGCCGCGTCGATCAGCTGCGTGGTCGAGCCGACGACATCGGCCTGCGCAACGACGTTTTCCGGCGATTCGGGATGGACGAGCACCTTCGCGTCCGGATATTCGGCGCGCAGCAGATCGAGTTCGATACCCTTGAACTCGTCGTGGACGAGGCACGAACCCTGCCAGAGCAGCATGTCCGCGCCGGTTTTCTTCTGAATATAGTTGCCGAGATGGCGATCGGGCGCCCAGATGATCTTCTCGCCGCGCGCGTGCAGGTCGGCAACGATCTCGAGACCGATCGACGACGTGACCATCCAGTCCGCGCGCGCCTTGACGGCCGCGCTGGTGTTCGCGTAGACGACCACGGTGCGGTCGGGATGCGCATCGCAGAACGCCGAGAATTCGTCGACCGGGCAGCCGAGGTCGAGCGAACAGGTCGCATCGAGATCGGGCATCAGGATCCGCTTGTTCGGGCTCAGGATCTTCGCGGTTTCACCCATGAAGCGCACGCCGGCGACGACCAGCGTCTGTGCTTCGTGATCGCGGCCGAAGCGGGCCATTTCGAGCGAATCGGCGACGCAACCGCCCGTTTCGTCGGCCAGCTCCTGCAATTCGGCATCCACGTAGTAGTGCGCGACCAGCACGGCCTTTTCACGTACGAGCAACGCCTTGATGCGCGCCTTCAGCGCGGCGCGCTCCTCGGGGGACGGCGTATCGGGTACTTTTGCCCATGCCTGTCCGACACCGCAGACCGCGCCTGCCGCGACCGGACGGTCGTACTCGACGGGTTTGATCGTCGATTGCATCTCCATATCTCCTGTCGACCAGAGTTAGTGCTTTAGCACTTACTCTGGTCCCATGCTTTGCGGTCGACCGGAGTTAGCACTTCAGCGCTTACTTCGGTCCCATGCTTTGCGGTCGACCAGAGTTAGCACTTCAGCGCTTGCTTCGGTCCCATCCAAAGCTCAACCCTGTTGACGGCCACCTCGAAAACCGGCGGCCCAAATGAAAAAACCCCGCCAACGCGGGGTTTGTGACGTCCTTAGATTCTAATCGATTTCGAATCAGGCGTAGCGACGCAGGCGCGTCGCGAATTCCTGCAGCGACTTGATGCCGCTTTGTTCTGCGCGATGGCACCAATCCTGCAATTGCGCGAGAAGCTGCTCGCGCGACGCGGTCGAGCGATCCCAGATTGCGGCGAGATCCTGGCGCAGCTGGAAGTACGTGTGCAGCTTCTGGCTGTTCGCGAAGATTTCCGGCAGCAGCTTCTTCTGCGGCTCGTCGAGGCCCTCGGCGTCCTTGTGGAACCACTTGCGCGCGCCGCGCATCAGCTGGTACTTCTCGCTCGAACCTAGCTCCTTCAGGTGCGCGAGCTCCTGACGGTACGCACGCTTCACGGCCTTGCCGTAGCGCGCCATCACTTCGTAGCGGTTCGACAGCACGGCCTGCAGCGTTTCCTGGTCGAGCACCATCTTCGGCTTGTTCAGGCGCGGCGTCGGTGCGACCTTCTTCACCTTCGCGAGACCGAACGCCGACATGATGCGGATGTACATCCAGCCGATGTCGAACTCGTACCACTTGTTCGACAGCTTCGCCGACGTCGCGAACGTGTGGTGGTTGTTGTGCAGTTC
The DNA here is from genome assembly GCF_003330765.1 of Burkholderia pyrrocinia. Taxonomy (NCBI): domain Bacteria; kingdom Pseudomonadati; phylum Pseudomonadota; class Betaproteobacteria; order Burkholderiales; family Burkholderiaceae; genus Burkholderia; species Burkholderia pyrrocinia. Next base: position 2,876,389 of record NZ_CP024902.1, read on the forward strand.
TTCGCCGCCGATCACGATGCCCCACGGGAACAGGTTCGTGCTCGCGTCGGCCGAGTTGAAGTTGCGATAACCCCAGAAGTGACCGAAGCCGTTGACGACGCCAGCCGCCCAGAACGGAATCCAGACCATCTGCACGGCCCACACGGTCAGGCCGAGCACGCCGAACAGCGCGACGTCGATCACCATCATCATGCTGATGCCGAGGATCGGGTACTTCGTGTAGACGTTGCGCTCCATCCAGTCGTTCGGCGTACCGTGGCTGAACTTGCGCATCGTTTCTTCGTTCTTTGCTTCCGCGCGGTACAGCTCGGCACCCTCGAGGAACACCTTCCAGATGCCGCGCGTCTGCGGGCTGTGCGGATCTTCCTCGGTTTCGCACTTCGCATGGTGCTTGCGGTGAATCGCGGCCCACTGCCCCGTCAGCATGCCGGTCGTCATCCACAGCCAGAAGCGGAAGAAGTGGCTCGCGATCGGATGCAGCTCCAGCGCGCGGTGCGCCTGGCAGCGGTGCAGGTAGACCGTCACGCCGATGATCGTGACGTGCGTGACGGCGAGCGCGAACAGCGCGACCTGCCACCACGAAAAACGCAGGAGCCCGTGGGAAAGAAAATCGAGCAGGGAATTCAACAAGGCAGTTACCTGTGATGAGAGCGACGCCAGCCCGCGCAGACGTCAGAAAAATGAAAGCATACCGCGGATAGACCAGAATTTTACTTCAACCGTTCCAAGTCTTTGTAAAAAATGAATATTTTCTTGCCCTGACGCAATTAGAGCAGTCCATGGGCGGACCAGGAAAGGCTTCCGATCCGGTTCCGACCGCGGGGTCGATACGATTGACGACCGACACGCCCTACGCAGCCGGTGCGCGCCCGTCCGCCGCGCCGTTGCCGGCCGCCGGATCGTGCGCGGCCACGGCACCGGCGGCGGGAAAGCCGTCCGGCAACCCGACGACGCGCACTTCGCGCTGCGGAAACGGAATCGAAATCCCGTGCTCGCTGAACAGCCGCCAGATGTTGCGGTTCACGGTCGAACGCACGCCCGACGTGCCTTTCGCCGAATCCTCGATCCAGAAGCCGAGCTCCAGGTCGATCCCGTCCGCGCCGAAACTCACGAGATACGGAGTCGGTGCGGGCTCCGCCAGCACCCGCGGCACGCCCTTCGCGGCGTCGGCGAGCAACCCGAGCGCGTGCTCGACGTCGCTCGTGTATGCGACCTGCACCGCGACCTTCGCATACCCGCGCGTCAGGTACGACGACTGGTTCTGCACGACGTCGGTGATCAGCTTCTCGTTCGGGATCAGCGTCTCGTTGCCGTCGAGGCCGCGCACGACCGTATAACGCGTGCGGATCTGCGTGACGACGCCTTGCAACCCGCCGACGCTGATCGCGTCGCCGAGCCGCAGCGAGCGGTCGAGCAGGATGATGAAGCCCGACACGTAGTTGCTTGCGATCTTCTGCAGCCCGAAACCAAGGCCGACGCCCACCGCGCCGCCGAACACGCCGAGCACCGTCACGTCGATACCGACGAGCGACAGCCCGATCAGGATCGCCGCGAACACGAGCAGCGCGCGGCCGACCCGCGACAGCACGACCTTCAGGTTCCCGTCGAGCGTGCTCGCGCGCGCGAGGCGATCCTCGAGCACCGAGCCGAGCCACATCGCGACCATCAGCGTCACGCACACCCACAGCGCGCCGGAGATCAGCGACAGCAGCGTGAGGTGCGCATTGGCGACGCGGAACTGCACGCTGTCGAGCCAGCCAAGCACGTCGCGCTGGATGCCGAGCACGGTCAGCACCATCGCGGCCCACACGACGGTCGACACGATCTTCTCGACGATCGACAGCCACGCATGCGTGTGGCCATCGCGGGCGAACACGCGCCGCGCGAAGAAGAACAGCACGTAGATCAGCCCGATGCCGAACAGCGGCACAAGCGCGAGCGACAGCAGCGACGTCGACATGAACGGGTCGAACGCGAACTGCGCGACACCCGCGAAGACGCCGCCGAACAACGGGAACAACGCGCGCTTCAGGCTTTGTGCGCCCGCACCGGGCGCGCGGCCGGCCGCCCGGCGGCGCGCATCGATCCGGCCGTGCACGAAGCGCGCGGCCACCCACGCGAAACACAGCGCGCCGACGAGGATCGCCGCCTGCCAGATCATCACCGGCTGGTGGAAATCGCGAATCACCGATGCCAGCCGGTGCGACAGCAGGCGGCTCTGCAGATTCTCCATCGTCCGTCCGGGCCGCCGTTACTGCGCCCGCCGTTCGAGCACCGCGGCGAAGAAGCCGTCGGTCGCGTGACGATGCGGCCACAGCGACAGGTAGTCGCCCATCTCGAGCTCGATGCGCTGGTCAGCCAGCACCTTCTGCGCAGGCACCAGCACGAACTCGGGGTGGTCGGCCAGAAACTGTTCGACGATGCTCTCGTTCTCCGCGTCGAGCACGCTGCAGGTCGCGTAGACGAGCCGGCCGCCCTTCTTCACGAGGCGCGCGGCGCTCGCGAGGATCGACGCCTGCTTCGGCGCCAGTTCGTCGATCGCCGTGCGCGACTGGCGCCATTTCAGGTCGGGATTGCGGCGCAGCGTGCCGAGGCCGCTGCACGGCGCGTCGACCAGCACGCGGTCGATCTTGCCGGCGAGCCGCTTGATCTTCGCATCGTGCTCGCTGTCGATCAGCACGGGATTCACGTTCGACAGCCCGCTGCGCGCGAGGCGCGGCTTGAGCTTCGCGAGGCGCTTTTCCGACACGTCGAACGCATAGAGGCGCCCGGTCGAGCGCATCATCGCGCCGAGCGCGAGCGTCTTGCCGCCCGCGCCCGCGCAGAAATCGACGATCATCTCGCCGCGGCGCGGCGCGACCAGCGAGCACAGCAGCTGGCTGCCTTCGTCCTGCACCTCGATCTGGCCTTCGATGAACAGCGGGAGCTTCGTGAGCGCCGGCTTGCCGACGACGCGCACGCCGTACGGCGCGAACGGCGTCGCGCCGGCGTCGATCCCGCTCGCGCGCAGCGCGTCGACCACCTGCTCGCGGCTCGCCTTGAGCGCGTTCGCGCGCAGATCGAGCGGCGCCGGATAGTTGAGCGCGGCAGCGAGCTGCGCGAGTTCATCGGCATCGAAGCGGGTCGCCAGCGCCTGGTGGATCCACTCGGGCAGGTTGGTGCGAATGCGCACGGGCAGGCTCGCCGGATCGATCTTCGACACATGCTCGAGCCACGCGGCCTCGCCGGCCGACACGAACGGCTTCAGCGCGTTGCGGCCCATCGTCTGCATCAGGCCGAGCAGCGTGAGACGCCGCGCAGGCGTGCCCGTGCCGCTTTCGGCAAGATGCGAAAACTCCATCTTCCGGCGCAGCACCGCGAACACCGCCTCGGCGATCACGCCGCGCTCGGCATGCCCGAGCTTCGGGTGCGCGCGGAAGAACCGGCTCGTCGTCGCGTCGGCGGGGCCGGCGAACTTCAGCACCTCGGCCAGCAAAGTCTCGGTCTGGCCGATCAGGAATCCGTGCAGCTTCATACGCCCTCACTCGTTTCGGTATGCGGTTGATCCGCGAAAATCCAGCGCGCCTCTTCCGGCGCCACCACTGCACGGCCGTTCTCGAGGCGCAAGCGCCCCTCGACGAACCAGCGCACCGCGCGCGGATACAGCACATGCTCGACCGTCAGCACGCGCTGCGCGAGCGCGGCCGCGTCGTCGCCCGCGCGCACGGGCACCGCGCCCTGCGCGACGATCGCGCCGCTGTCGAGCTCGGGGATGACGAAGTGCACGCTCGCGCCATGCAGCGCGACACCCGCGTCGAGCGCCTGCTGGTGCGTGTGGATGCCCTTGAAGCTCGGCAGCAGCGACGGATGGACGTTCAGCAGCCGGCCTTCATATTGTCTGACGAATGCCGGCGTGAGAATGCGCATGAAGCCCGCGAGAACGACGAGATCGGGCGCGAAACGGTCGATTTCGGCGGCGAGCGCCGCATCGAAGCTGTCGCGGCCGTCGAACGACCGGTGGTCGACCACCGCCGTCGCCACCCCGTGCGACGCGGCAAAAGCCAGGCCGGCCGCATCGGGCCGGTTGGCGATCACGGCGGCAACCTCGGCCGGCCAGCGTTCCTGCGCGCACGCGCGTACGATGGCCTCCATGTTGCTGCCGCGACCGGAAATCAGGATCACGAGTTTTTTCATCCGCGAATTTTACCATTCGCCCCCGCGTTTCCCGCCTTCTCGGCCGCCGGCCCGCCCGAACGTTTATAATCTTCTGCTTTGCGGCATCCCACCGCCCATTCCCCGACGCTGCATCCGCTATCGTGAAAGTCTTCCGCGGCCTGCCCAACGCCGAAAGCCGCGCCCCGTGCGCGCTGACGATCGGCAACTTCGATGGTGTCCATCGCGGCCACCAGGCCTTGCTCGCGCGCGTGCGCGCGGCAGCGGACGCGCGCGGCCTGCCCGTGTGCGTGATGACTTTCGAGCCGCACCCGCGCGAATTCTTCAACCCGGCCGGCGCGCCGCCGCGCATCGCGATGCTGCGCGACAAGCTCGAGGCGCTGCGCGATCACGGCGTCGATCGCGTCGTCGTCGAGCACTTCAACCACACGTTCGCGAGCCAGTCGCCGCAGGCATTCGTCGAGCGCACGCTCGTCGGCGGGCTGCACACGCGCTGGATGATGGTCGGCGACGATTTCTGCTACGGCGCGAAGCGCGCGGGCACCTTCGACACGCTGAAGGCAGCCGGCGAGCAGTACGGCTTCGAGGTCGAGCAGATGGGCACGGTGGCCGGCAGCGACGGCACGCGCATCTCCAGCTCGGGCGTGCGCACCGCGCTCGCGGCCGGCGATCTCGACGCGGCCGCGCAGGCGCTCGGCCACGGCTATGCGATCAGCGGCCACGTCGCGCACGGGCTCAAGCTCGGCCGCGACCTCGGCTTCCCGACGCTGAACCTGCCGATCGCGCACAAGCGGCCGGCGCTCATGGGCATCTTCGTCGTGCAGGTGCACGGCCTCGGCCCCGCCCCGCTGCCGGGCGTCGCGAGCCTCGGCCTGCGCCCGACCGTCGACGATTCGGGCCGTGTGCTGCTCGAAGTCCACCTGCTCGACTGGCACGGCGATGCGTACGGCAAGCTCGTCCGTGTCGAATTCCTGAAGAAGCTGCGCGACGAAGCGAAATTCGACGATCTCGAGGCCCTGTCGCGCGCGATCGCACTGGACGTCGCGAATGCGCGCGCGTATTTCATCGAGCGCGACCGTGCGCCGGGCAGCCGCGCAACGGGCTTCTCGACGTCGGCAACCGACCGAATTAGCTGATCCGGACGGCGGCGCCCCGCGCCGCGCCCTCGCGCCGCTCACTCGCGCGCATACCCGATTCACGACGCACGAGCGTCCCCCGATTTGATAGCGATCCCATCATGAGCAACAAGAAAGCCGATTCGAAACCGCAGGCCAAGTATCCGGTCAACCTGCTCGACACGCCGTTCCCGATGCGCGGCGACCTGCCCAAGCGCGAGCCGCAGTGGGTCAAGGAATGGGAAGAGCGCGGCATCTACGACAAGATCCGCGCGGCCAGCAGCGGCCGGCCGAAGTTCATCCTGCACGACGGCCCGCCGTATGCGAACGGCGACATCCACCTCGGCCACGCCGTCAACAAGATCCTGAAGGACATCGTCGTCAAGTCGCGCAACATGGCCGGCTTCGACGCGCCGTACGTGCCGGGCTGGGATTGCCACGGGATGCCGATCGAGATCCAGATCGAGAAACAGTTCGGCAAGTCGCTGCCGGCGGCCGAAGTGATGAGCAAGGCGCGCGCGTACGCGACCGAGCAGATCGAGAAGCAGAAGGTCGGCTTCAAGCGCCTCGGCGTACTCGGCGACTGGGCCAACCCGTACAAGACGATGAACTTCGTCAACGAGGCGGAGGAGATCCGCGCGCTCGGCAAGATCATCGAGAAGGGTTATGTGTATCGTGGGCTGAAGCCGGTGAACTGGTGCTTCGACTGCGGTTCGGCGCTCGCGGAAGCGGAAGTCGAATACAAGGACCGCACCGATCCGACGATCGACGTGATGTTCGCGTTCGCGGAACCGGAAAAGACCGCGCAGGCGTTCGACCTGCCGGCACTGCCGCGCGCCGAGGGCGGCATCGTGATCTGGACCACCACGCCGTGGACGATTCCGGCGAACCAGGCGCTGAACCTCCATCCGGAAATCGTCTACGCGCTGGTCGACACCGAGCGCGGGTTGCTGATCATCGCGGAAGAGCGCGTCGCCGCGTGCATGGAAGAATTCAAGCTGACGGGCCGCGTCGTCGCGACCGCGCCCGGCGTGAAGCTCGCGAACCTGCGCTTCCACCACCCGCTCGCATCGGCCCACCCCGGCTACAAGCGCACCGCGCCTGTCTACCTCGGCGACTACGTGACGACCGACACGGGTACCGGCGTCGTGCACTCGTCGCCCGCGTACGGCATCGAGGACTTCATGTCCTGCAAGGCGCACGGGATGACCGATTCGGACTTCATCAACCCGGTGATGGGCGACGGCCGCTATATCGAATCGCTGCCGCTGTTCGGCGGCCTGTCGATCTGGGATGCGAACCCGAAGATCGTCGAAGCGCTGAACGCAGCCGGCTCGCTGCTGCGCAGCGAGAAGTACACGCACAGCTACATGCACTGCTGGCGCCACAAGACGCCGATCATCTACCGCGCGACGTCGCAGTGGTTCGCGGGCATGGACGTGACGCCGCGCGACGGCGGCAAGACGCTGCGCGAAGCGGCGCTCGAAGGCGTCGACGCGACCGCGTTCTACCCGTCGTGGGGCAAGCAGCGCCTGTTCAGCATGATCGCGAACCGCCCCGACTGGACGCTGTCGCGCCAGCGCCAATGGGGCGTGCCGATGGCGTTCTTCGTGCACAAGGAAACCGGCGAGCTGCACCCGCGCACGCTCGAACTGCTCGAGGAAGTCGCGAAGCGCGTCGAGCAGTCGGGCATCGAGGCATGGCAGACGCTCGACCCGCGCGAGCTGATCGGCGACGACGCGAACCTGTACGAAAAGAACCGCGACACGCTCGACGTGTGGTTCGACTCGGGCACGACGCACTGGCACGTGCTGCGCGGCTCGCACAAGGATCAGCTGCAGTTCCCGGCCGACCTGTACCTCGAAGGCTCGGACCAGCATCGCGGCTGGTTCCACTCGTCGCTGCTGACCGCATCGATGATCGACGGCTGCGCGCCGTACAAGGGCCTGCTCACGCACGGCTTCACGGTCGACGGCGAAGGCCGCAAGATGAGCAAGTCGCTCGGCAACGGCGTCGACCCGCATGAAGTCGCAAACCGCCTCGGCGCGGAAATCATCCGCCTGTGGATCGCATCGACCGACTATTCGGGCGAGCTCGCGATCTCCGAGGAAATCCTGAAGCGCGTGACCGAAGGCTATCGCCGCATCCGCAACACGCTGCGCTTCCTGCTCGCGAACCTGTCGGATTTCGACTTCGCGCAGCACGCGGTGCCCGTCGACGAATGGCTCGAGATCGATCGCTATGCGGTTGCCTTCTCCGAGCAACTGCAGACGGAACTGCTCGGCCACTACGAAAAGTACGAATTCCACCCGGTCGTCGCGAAGCTGCAGACGTACTGCTCGGAAGATCTCGGCGGCTTCTACCTCGACGTGCTGAAGGACCGCCTGTACACGAGCGCGGCCGATTCGCGCGCCCGCCGCTCCGCGCAGACGGCGCTGTACCACCTGACGCACGGCCTGCTGCGCGTGCTCGCGCCGTTCCTGTCGTTCACGGCGGAAGAAGCATGGAAGGTGTTCCAGCCGGCCAGCGAAACGATTTTCACGGAAACGTACTACGCGTATCCGGAAGTCGCCGGCGCGGCCGCGCTGATCGAGAAGTGGGCACTGCTGCGCGACGTGCGCGGCAACGTGACGAAGGCGCTCGAGGAAGCGCGCACCGCGAACCGCATCGGTTCGTCGCTGCAGGCCGAAGTCGCCGTGCACGCGAGCGGCGCGCGTTACGACGCGCTCGCGAGCCTCGGCGAAGACCTGAAATTCGTGCTGATCACGTCGGCCGCGACGGTCGTCAAGGTCGACGACGAAGCGCAGGAAAGCGTCGACGTGGCCGCGTCGAAGTACCAGAAGTGCGAACGCTGCTGGCACTACCGCGACGATGTCGGCGCGCACGCCGATCATCCGACGCTGTGCGGCCGCTGCTTCTCCAACCTGTTTGAAAACGGCGAAATCCGGAGCGCTGCTTAAATATGGCGAAAACCCTGTCGAAACCGGCCAGCGGCGCGCTCGCGCCCTGGCTCGGTATTTCGCTGATCGTGATCCTGTTCGACCAGCTGTCGAAGATCGCGGTCCTGAAAACGTTCGCGTATGGCGCGCAGCACGCACTGACGCCATTCTTCAACCTCGTGCTGGTGTACAACCGCGGCGCCGCGTTCGGCTTCCTGTCGACCGCGAGCGGCTGGCAGCGCTGGGCGTTCACCGCGCTCGGGATCGGCGCGACGCTGGTGATCTGCTTCCTGCTGCGCCGTCACGGCCAACAGCGGCTGTTCAGCCTGTCGCTCGCGCTGATCCTCGGCGGCGCGCTCGGCAACGTGATCGACCGGCTGGTCTACGGTCACGTGATCGACTTCCTCGATTTCCACCTCGGCGCCTGGCACTTCCCTGCGTTCAACCTCGCCGATTCCGCAATCACGGTCGGCGCGGTGCTGCTGATCTACGACGAACTGCGTCGCGTGCGCGGCTCGCGCTAAGCGCGCATACTCGGCGTCGACGGCCGGCCCCGCGCCGGCCGTCCTGTTCGCCCCTTGGAGGCCTGAGTTGGCACACGCAGAACTCGCAGGAAAACACCTCGTTCTCGGCCTGACGGGCGGCATCGCCTGCTACAAGATCGCCGAGCTCACTCGGCTGCTCACGAAGGCCGGTGCGACCGTGCAGGTCGCGATGACCGAAGCCGCCACCCAGTTCATCACGCCCGTCACGATGCAGGCGCTGTCGGGCCGGCCCGTCTATACGAGCCAGTGGGACGCGCGCATCGACAACAACATGGCGCACATCGACCTGTCGCGCGAAGCCGACGCGATCGTGATCGCGCCCGCGTCGACGGATTTCCTCGCGAAGCTCGCACACGGGTTCGCGGACGACCTGCTGTCGACCCTGTGCGTCGCGCGCGACTGTCCGCTGCTCGTCGTCCCCGCGATGAACCGCCAGATGTGGCAGAACCCGGCCACGCAGCGCAACGCCGCGCAACTGCGCGCGGACGGCGTGTCGGTGCTCGGCCCCGATTCGGGCGCGCAGGCGTGCGGCGAAGTCGGCGACGGCCGCATGCTCGAGCCCGAGGCGATCTATGAAGCGATCGTCGCGCACTTCGCGCCGAAGGTGCTCGCGCACCGGCGCGTGCTGATCACGGCCGGCCCGACGTTCGAACCGCTCGACCCCGTGCGCGGCCTCACGAACCGCTCGAGCGGCAAGATGGGTTTCGCGCTCGCACGCGCCGCGCAGCAGGCCGGCGCCGACGTGCATCTCGTCGCGGGGCCGGTGGCGCTCGACACGCCGTGGGGCGTTTACCGCCAGGACGTGCATACCGCGCAGCAGATGTACGACGCGGTGATGCAGGCTGTCGCCGATGCCGACATCTTCATCGCGGTGGCCGCGGTCGCCGACTGGCGCGTCGATCAGCCGGCCGAGCACAAGATGAAGAAGACGGCCGACCGCAAGATGCCGGCGCTCGCGTTCGTCGAGAACCCCGATATCCTCGCGTCGGTCGCGGCGCTGCCCGATCCGCCGTTCTGCGTCGGGTTCGCGGCCGAAAGCGGCGACCTCGACGTGCACGGCGACGAGAAGCGCAAACGCAAGAACGTGCCGCTGCTCGTCGGCAACCTCGGCCCGCTGACGTTCGGCCGCGACGACAACGAAGTCGTGCTGTTCGAGGCCGCCGGCCTCACGCGCCTGCCGCGCGCACCGAAGGACGAACTCGCGCATGCGCTCGTCGCGGAAATCGCGAAGCGCCTGCCCGACAACCGCCTGATCTGATCTCCCGCGCGGCGGCCATCACTGCCACGCCCTTCCCGACCGATTCGACGACCGCATGAAACTCGATCTGAAGATTCTCGACGCGCGCATGCGCGACTACCTGCCCGCCTACGCAACCACCGGCAGCGCGGGCCTCGACCTGCGCGCGTGCCTCGACGCGCCGGTCACGCTGCAGCCGGGCGAAACGACGCTCGTGCCGACCGGCCTCGCGATCCATCTCGCCGATCCCGGCTATGCGGCGCTGATCCTGCCGCGCTCGGGCCTCGGCCATAAGCACGGGATCGTGCTCGGCAACCTCGTCGGCCTGATCGACTCCGACTACCAGGGCCAGCTGATGGTCTCGACGTGGAACCGCGGCCAGGCCGAGTTCGTGCTGAATCCGTTCGAACGGCTCGCGCAACTCGTGATCGTGCCGGTCGTGCAGGCGCAGTTCAACATCGTCGGCGACTTCGCCGAAAGCGATCGCGGCGAAGGCGGCTTCGGCAGCACCGGCCGCCACTGAGCGGCATCAGGAAAAAAGGGCCTCGCGGCCCTTTTCTTTTTCCGTTCGCCGTCATTCGCCTACCGGCTGCGCGATCCGCGCGGGCACCAGTTCGCGCCGCCGCGCCTGCGCGATGCTCGCATAGATCACCAGCGCGACCAGCACGCCGAGCAGCACGGCCGACGAGCCGACCGTACCGAGCGCAAGGCCGCCCTTGGCGAGCGGCTTCGTCAGCAGGTCGCCGACCGTTGCGCCGAACGGACGCGTGAGCACGAACGCGGCCCAGAACAGCAGCACGCCGGAGATCCGCGTGAAGTAGTGCGCGAGCACGATCACCGCCAGCAGCCCGCCGATCAGCAGCGCGCCGCCGCCGAAGCCGAGCCCCGAGCTGTCCGCGAGGAAGTCGCCGAGCGCGGTGCCGAGCGTGTTCGAGAACAGGATCGCGATCCAGTACAGCAACTCGACCTTGCGCGTGCGAATCAGGTCGACCGACAGCGATTCGCCCGACAGCCGCCATACCGCGAAAATCGCCAGCAGGATGGCGACCAGGATCGACGAGCCGGCCGCATAGCCGAGGCCGAGCGTGCGGTCCATGAAGTCGGACATCGTCGTGCCGGCCGTGCTCGTCGCGACGATTACGGCCCAGTAGATTGCCGGGTGATAACGCGTCGTCTTGAGCTGCGCGCCCAGCGTCACGAGAAAGAAGCCGAACAGCAGGATCGAGCTCACCGCGTAGCCGACGTTCAGCGTCATCGACAGCAGGTCGCCGCCAGTTTCGCCGAGCGTGGTCGCGCAGATCTTCATGATCCAGAACGCGAGCGTAATTTCGGGAAGTTTGTTCATTCGAACCCCTTTTGCAGGAAAGCGGCATGCCGACGCATGCCGGCCCGCATTGCAGACAGGATCGAATGTAGTCGTCGCCGGCTTAACGGAACCTTAGCGAACGTGAAGAACGGCGTGGCCGGCGGGCGCAGCCGTGAGCGGCCGCACCGGCGCCGTCAGCGTGCGTGTTCGTGCCGGTAATGCAGCGCGTACGCGAGCGTCAGCAGCACGACGAACACGACGCCGACCACCATCGTCATCCGGAATTCGCGCGTGAACGCGGTCGTGATCAGGATCGCCGCGACGAGCCCCGCACCGAGCAGGCTGCCGAACGGGTGCCCCCACATCCGAAACGCGAGCGCGGGGCCGCGATACTGCGAACGGAAGCGCAGGTGCGTGACGAAGATCATCATCCACGTGAGCAGCGCGCCGAACATCGCGATCGCCATCATCACGGTGAACGCCGTGTCGGGCGCCAGCGCGACCAGCACGGCCGCTACCGCGACACCGCTCGTCGAGATCCAAAGCGCCGCGCGCGGCACGCCGTTCGTGCCGAGCCGGCCGAACGCCGCGGGCGCGAGCCGCGCGCGCGACAGGCTGAACATCATCCGTGTCGTCACGTAGAGCTGGCTGTTCATCGCCGACAGCGCCGCGACCAGCAGCACGAAGTTGATCACGCCTGCCGCATACGGCACGTGCGTCGCGGCCATCACCTTCACGAACGGGCTTTCGTCGGTGCCGGCCTGCGTCCACGGCACGATCGCGAGCATCAGCGACAGCGTCAGCAGGTAGAACAGCACGAGCCGGAACACCGTCGAGCGAAACGCACGCGTGACCGCGTGCTGCGGATCGCGCGCCTCGCCGGCCGCGATCGCGACGGCCTCGATGCTCATGTAGCTGAAGATCGCGACGATCACCGCGACCCAGGTGCCCCATGGCCCCTTCGGCATGAAGCCGCCGTGCACGGTGTAGTTCGCGAAACCGATGCCCGATGCGGCCGGCGCCGACCACACGAGATACGCGCCGAGCACGATGAACACGACGATCGCCGCGATCTTCAGCAGCGAGAACGCGTATTCGACCGAGCCGTACAGCGTGACGCTCGCGAGGTTCACGGCGATCAGCAGCGCGGAGAAGCCGATCACCCAGTACCAGCCGGGCACGGCCGGAAACCAGTACTTCATGAATACGGCGATCGCGCTGATCTCGGTGCCGATCGCGAACACGACCGCGAACCAGTACGCATAGCGCACCAGAAAGCCTGCTAGCGGGCCGACGTAGTGTTCGGCATACGCGCCGAACGAGCCGGCCGTCGGATGCGCGACGGTCATTTCCGCGAGCGCGCCCATCAGCAGCAGTGCGATCAGCGCGCCGATCGCATACGAGACAAGTACGCTCGGGCCGGCGAGCCCGATCGCGAACCCGCTGCCGAGGAACAGCCCCGTACCGATCGCACCGCCGATCGCGATCATCGCCATCTGCCCCGACGTCAGCGCGTGGCGCAGCCCTTGTTCGCGCGCGACGATGCTGTCGAACGACCGTTGTTGTTGTGTCACTGCGTTGCCACTCCCCTGCACCACCGTCGCGCCGCCGGCGCCAGATAAAACGAAACGGCGCGGAGAACTTCCCGCGCCGTTCGCATGAACAACGAATTATCGCTTACTCGACTTCGACCGTCTCTTCGTTCGGCTTGTGCGGCGGATTCGCCAGCTTGTCGAATGACAGCTGCACCTTGTCGCTTTCGTCGACGTCGACCGTCACGTGACCGCCGTTGACGAGCTTGCCGAACAGCAGTTCGTCAGCCAGCGCGCGACGGATCGTGTCCTGGATCAGCCGCTGCATCGGCCGCGCGCCCATCAGCGGGTCGAAGCCGTGCTTCGCGAGATGCTTGCGCAACGCGTCGGTAAAGAGCGCGTCGACCTTCTTCTCGTGCAGCTGTTCCTCGAGCTGGATCAGGAACTTGTCGACCACGCGCATGATGATTTCCTCATCGAGCGAGCGGAAGCTGATGATCGAGTCCAGACGGTTGCGGAACTCCGGCGTGAACAGACGCTTGATGTCGGTCATCTCGTCGCCCGTCTCGCGGCGCGTCGTGAAGCCGATCGTCGCCTTCTGCATCGACTCGGCGCCCGCGTTCGTCGTCATGATGATGATGACGTTGCGGAAATCCGCCTTGCGGCCGTTGTTGTCGGTCAGCGTGCCGTGGTCCATCACCTGCAGCAGCACGTTGTAGATGTCCGGATGCGCCTTCTCGATTTCGTCGAGCAACAGCACGCAATGCGGCTTCTTCGTGACGGCTTCGGTCAGCAGGCCGCCCTGGTCGAACCCGACGTAGCCCGGCGGCGCGCCGATCAGGCGGCTCACCGCGTGACGCTCCATGTATTCCGACATGTCGAAGCGGATCAGCTCGATGCCGAGCGTGAACGCGAGCTGGCGCGCCACTTCGGTCTTGCCGACGCCCGTCGGACCGGAGAACAGGAACGAGCCGATCGGCCGGTCCATCTTGCCGAGGCCCGCGCGCGCCATCTTGATCGATGCGGCGAGCGCGTCGATCGCCGGATCCTGGCCGAACACGACGCTCTTCAGGTCGCGGTCGAGCGTCTGCAGCTTGCTGCGATCGTCCTGCGACACGCTCTGCGGCGGCACGCGCGCGATCTTCGAGATGATTTCCTCGATCTCGCTCTTGCCGATCGTCTTCTTCTGCTTCGACTTCGGCAGGATGCGCTGCGCGGCGCCCGCCTCGTCGATCACGTCGATCGCCTTGTCCGGCAGGTGACGGTCGGTGATGAAGCGCGCCGACAGTTCGGCTGCGGCCGACAGCGCGCCCGACGAATACTTGACGCCGTGGTGCTCCTCGAAGCGCGACTTCAGCCCGCGCAGGATCGCGACCGTCTGCTCGACGGTCGGCTCCGTCACGTCGACCTTCTGGAAGCGCCGCGACAGCGCCGCATCCTTCTCGAAGATGCCGCGATACTCGGTGAAGGTGGTCGCGCCAATGCACTTGAGGGTGCCCGACGACAGCGCCGGCTTCAGCAGGTTCGACGCATCGAGCGTGCCGCCCGACGCGGCGCCCGCGCCGATCAGCGTATGGATCTCGTCGATGAACAGGATCGCGTGCGGGCGCTCCTTCAATTCCTTCAGCACCGTCTTCAGGCGCTGCTCGAAATCGCCGCGATACTTGGTGCCCGCGAGCAGCGCGCCCATGTCGAGCGAGTAGACCTGCGCGTTCGCGAGAATGTCGGGCACCTCGCCGCGCGTAATGCGGTAGGCCAGGCCTTCCGCGATCGCGGTCTTGCCGACACCGGCTTCGCCGACCAGCAGCGGATTGTTCTTGCGGCGACGGCACAGCACCTGCACGACGCGCTCGACCTCGGGCTCGCGACCGATCAGCGGATCGATGCGGCCGTCCTTCGCCATCTGGTTCAGGTTCTGCGTGAACTGCGCGAGCGGCGTTTCCTTCTGCGCATTCGCGTCTTCGCTTTCCGCGTTCGCGTCGGTCGACTTCGCGGCTTCGCCGTTGTTCGTCTTCGCGATGCCGTGCGAAATGAAGTTCACGACGTCGAGGCGCGTGACGCCCTGCTGCTGCAGGTAATACACCGCGTGCGAATCCTTCTCGCCGAAGATCGCGACCAGCACGTTCGCGCCGGTGACTTCCTTCTTGCCGTTCGACGTCGACTGGACGTGCATGATCGCGCGCTGGATCACGCGCTGGAAACCGAGCGTCGGCTGGGTATCGACATCGTCGGTACCCGGGACGGTAGGTGTGTTGTCGTGGATGAAATTGCGCAGGTTCTGACGCAGGTCCTCGATGTTTGCCGCGCACGCGCGCAACACCTCGGCTGCCGTGGGATTATCCAGCAGGGCCAGCAGCAGATGCTCGACCGTAATGAACTCATGGCGCGCCTGACGTGCTTCCATGAACGCCATGTGCAGGCTGACTTCCAATTCCTGGGCAATCATGCTTCCTCCATCACGCACTGCAGCGGATGCCCGGCCTGCCGCGCATGGGTAACGACTTGCTCAACCTTGGTCGACGCGATGTCCCGCGTATAGACCCCACAAACTCCTCGCCCTTCGCGGTGGACCTGCAGCATGATCTGCGTGGCCGTCTCGCGATCCTTCTTGAAATACTCCTGGACGACCATCACGACGAATTCCATAGGCGTGAAGTCGTCGTTCAGCAGCACCACCTTGTACATTGAAGGCGGTTTGAGCTTCTGCTGCTTGCGTTCCAGGACGGTACTGTCCTGCTTGTCCGGGATAATCGCCATACACCCATTCTAAACAACTCGGACAGGCCCGCAATCCTGCCATTACCCGACCGACCGGCCGGCGCCCTCCCCGGAATCCCGGAACACGCGATCGTCTTCGCGCCATACGAAAGCCGGCTGCGGTGCCGGCTTTCACGCGTGGCGCGGAACACGAACCGTCAGGGGGAATCGCACCGGAACGTCGTATCCGCATCCAGTATCCCACAAGCCGGGACGACTCGAACGCGTGTCACTCGAGCCTGGTATATGAGCCGATTATGCGGCTTTTCAAGTCCCCGCGCTTGGCCGCATGCTGCAAAGCAAAGCCGGAAAAACCCTGAAAATGGGTTCTTTACAACGGCCCTCTATCCGTCTAAAAATTCCACTTGACACTCCAATAAAGAGCGCCAACAATCAAGCTGGCACTTTTTAAATTGGCCGGTTGGCGAATTGAAAGAGGCCGAGGTGAGCTTGTGAGGGGGGAACGGCTGCATTTTCCGGTCGTTTAGCTTTTCGAGCGTGCTCGTGGTAAGTAGCAGCGACTGTGTGACAGGGGAAGTAGGAATGGCAACTGGTATCGTTAAGTGGTTCAACGACGCGAAGGGCTTCGGTTTCATCACTCCCGACGAGGGCGGTGAAGATCTGTTTGCGCACTTCTCGGCTATCACCATGAATGGCTTCAAGACGTTGAAGGAAGGCCAGAAGGTGAGCTTTGACGTCGTTCAAGGACCGAAGGGCAAGCAAGCGTCGAACATCCAGGCCGCATAAAGGCATCGGATATCGGACGAAGAAACCCGGCGCAATGCGCCGGGTTTCTTTTTTTTGAGGCCGGCCAATCGATAATCGATTGGCCGGCCTTTTCGTTCAATCCCGATAATTGAACATGCATTGTCTTGTCACGCACGCAGATCGAATACTGGTCCGGCACGTGAAACAGATTCGCCTCTTCGTTACACGACCTTCAGCGTGCCCATCATGCCGAGATCCTCGTGTTCGAGAATGTGGCAATGAAACATGCGCTCGCCGGACATGTCTTGCCTGACGAGAATCGTCACGGTTTCGCCGCTGCGCACGTTCACGGTATCGCGCCATGCGCGGAACGGTTCGCTCGTGCGCGAGCCGTCCGACGCACGCTCGATCACCTGGAACTGCGTGCCGTGCAGGTGGAACGGGTGATCCATGTCGGTGGCATTGCGGATCGTCCAGCGCTCGATGTCGCCGCGGCGGCTCGTCAGCGTCGCGCGGTGCGGCGCGTAGGTCTCGCCGTTGATCGTAAAGCGCATGCCGGCCGGGCGGCCGTGCGCCGCGCCCTTCATCATCGCCTCCATGTCCATCTCTTCGCCGAACGCCACCTCCTTGTGCGCGACGGGTTCGCCCAGCGCCGGCACCGCGCGCAGCGTCGCCGGCAGCGCACGTGCGCCGGCCGGCGCGAACGCAACGTCGGCCAGGGCCAGCGCCGGATCGGGCGGCAGGCTGCCGTGACCGTCGTCATGCGACATCGCCATCTTGCGGCGGTCGTATTCGGCCGCCTGCAGCACCGCGCGCGACGCGCGATCGCCGGCGCGCACCAGCAGCTCCGCACGCTCGCCCGGCGCGATCAGCAGCGACGTGACGCGGCGCGGCGCGTCGAACAGCCCGCCATCGGTGCCCGCGTGCTCGAACCCGCGACCGTCGTCGAACGCGACGCGCAGGTAGCGCGCGCTGCATGCGTTCCACACGCGCCAGCGTTCGTCGCCCGCGACGTCGATCCGCGGCCCGCGCGCGCCGTTGACCAGCACGAACTGGCCCTCGCGGCCGTTCATCCAGTCCATCATGTCGTTCGGCGCAATCGTGCCGTCGCGCGCGAGCTTCAGGTCCGACACGAACAGGTTGCGCTCGGGCCAGCCGGCGAGCGGATCGTCCGCGGCGCGCACGATGAACGGGCCGGCCAGCCCGCGAAAGACCTGCTCGGCCGTCATCATGTGCGGATGCGGGTGGTACCAGTAGGTGCCGGCGCTCCCCTTCGGCAGCGTGAAGCGGTACACACGCGACGCACCGGGCGCGACCGGATCGGACGGATTGCCGTCCTGGTCGGGCGGCACGGGCAGGCCGTGCCAGTGGATCGTCGACGGCTGCGGCAGCTTGTTCACGAACCTGATCTCGACCGTGTCGCCCTCGCGCACGTCGATCAGCGGACCGACGACGGGGCCCTGCGTGCCCGCGCCGAACTGCCAGAACGTGGTCGGCCGCGCCCCGTGCAGCATCGGGCGCGCCACGGGCTGCGCCACCAGCGTGGCCCGGAACGTGCCGGGCTCGCGGCTTTCGTTCGCGAGCGTACGCAGCGCCGCGAGCGGTGCGCCGGCCGGCAGCGCATCGGCGGCCGCGAGCACGGCCGGCGCGGGCTGGCCGTGCTGCCCGCGACCCGACATCCCTGACATGCCCGACATGCCGGGCATGTCGTCCATCTGGTCCATGCCGGCCATGCCGGCCATGCCGGCCATGCCTGCATGCTGCGCCCACGCGGTGCGCGCGAACAGCGCTGCGGCCGCGACACCGATAGCGCGCGACAGGAAGGTTCTCCGTAACATCAATCGTTCCTCGTTATCCATTGCTGCGTCGCGCGACAGCCGCGACGCTCGCGCCGGCCGGCTGGAACGCCGATGCGCGACGCGAAACCTGATGCCCGCGTCATCATAACCGCAGGCCCATATCGAAAAGCGTCGCCTCCGGTCGGGCGGCGATACGCCGCAGGGCGGCGCTGCCGGCCGGATTCGACGCGCATCGACCGGCATCGCCGATCGGCGTTGCGCGGCCCTTCGCCGGCGACCACGGCCAGCACTCATCCGCTCCCTTTGCAGCTGCCGGCCGATGCCTGGCGCCTGCCGTTCGGCCCCGCATTGGCGCTCGTCGCGTCATCGATCCGCGAATCCGCGAATATTTCACGATGCGGAACAAGTCTCTGCGTTATAAAAATTCGTGGTGCAGGGCACAAATTTCCCGTTTCGCGATGCCGAAAAACGTTCCGCAATACAAAACGTAATAAATAACACTTTGTTTTTAAACATGAATTTTTGTTTCGAGAAGCGCTTCTACGCGCACCATCCGATCGGGTCGCGGACGTAGACTTTGTTCCATGCACTGACGCTTCGCCACGACGTTCGATACGGAACCCGGCGCAAGCAGCCAGTCGGGCCACAGCCGGCCGAGCCGGCGGGCGGCACAACAGAATCGCTTGTGATCAGAAAGGGAGAACGGAAATGAAGGGATTTCGCTTTGGTTCAGCGCTCGGGTCGTTCTACATCCTGCCGGGTAACGGCGGCTGGGAAGCGACGTTCGGCAACGCCGTGCTCGGCGCATTCTCGTGCCCCGAAGTCGCGGCCGACCACATCTCCCGCGGCGACTGCCCGCACCTGTCCGAAATGGACACGGCGACGCTCGAAGTGCCGGACGAAATCGCCGAGTGGGAAATCGTTCACGTCTGAATGGCACGCCTGCAACGAAAAACGCCCCGGGCGACCGGGGCGTTTTTTTGCGGTGGGCGGTGGACGGCAAAGCCCGCCGCGCCGGCACACGCATTGGCTCGCGCGATTGCGCGGCCGGCGTCAGGCGACCGCGTCGACGATGCCGTTCAGCGTCGCGCTCGGGCGCATCGCCTGGCTCGTCAGGTCGACGTTCGGGCGATAGTAGCCGCCGATGGCCTGCGGCTTGCCCTGCGCGGCCGCCAGTTCTTCCAGGATGCGCGCTTCGCTGTCGGACAGCACCTTCGCCACGCCTTCGAACTGCGCCTTCAGCGCGGCGTCCTCGGTCTGCTCGGCGAGCGCCTGCGCCCAGTACAGGCACAGGTAAAAGTGGCTGCCGCGGTTGTCGAGACCGCCGACCTTGCGCGCCGGCGACTTGTTTTCGTCCAGGAACTTGCCGGTCGCCTGGTCGAGCGTCTTCGCGAGCACGACCGCCTTCGGGTTCTGGTACGCGAGGCCGAGGTGTTCGAGCGACGCAGCCAGCGCGAGGAATTCGCCAAGCGAATCCCAGCGCAGGAAACCTTCCTCGACGAACTGCTGCACGTGCTTCGGCGCGGAGCCGCCCGCACCCGTTTCGAACATTCCGCCGCCGGCCATCAGCGGCACGATCGACAGCATTTTCGCGCTGGTGCCGAGTTCCATGATCGGGAACAGGTCGGTCAGGTAGTCGCGCAGCACGTTGCCCGTGACCGAGATCGTGTCCTGGCCCGCGCGGATGCGCTCGAGCGAGAAGCGCGTCGCGTCGACCGGCGTCAGGATCCGGATGTCGAGACCGCTGGTGTCGTGATCCTTCAGGTAGCGTTCGACCTTCGCGATGATCTGCGCATCGTGCGCGCGCGCCGGATCGAGCCAGAACACGGCCGGTGCGCCGGTCGCGCGTGCGCGGTTCACCGCGAGCTTGACCCAGTCCTGCACCGGCGCGTCCTTCGTCTGGCACATGCGCCAGATGTCGCCCGATTCGACCGCGTGCTCGAGCAGCACGTTGCCGGCTTCATCGGTGACGCGCACGACGCCGTCCGCCGGGATCTGGAACGTCTTGTCGTGCGAACCGTATTCTTCGGCCGCCTGCGCCATCAGGCCGACGTTCGGCACGCTGCCCATCGTGACCGGATCGAATGCGCCGTGCTGCTTGCAGTCCTCGATCACGGCCTGGTACACGCCCGCGTAGCAGCGGTCCGGAATCACGGCCTTCGCGTCGTACAGTTCGCCGTCCGGGCCCCACATGCAGCCCGACTCGCGGATCATCGCCGGCATCGATGCGTCGACGATCACGTCGCTCGGCACGTGCAGGTTCGTGATGCCCTTGTCCGAGTTGACCATCGCGAGACGCGGGCGCACCGCGTATTCGGCCTTGATGTCGGCTTCGATCGCTTCGCGCGTGTCGGCCGGCAGGTCCTTCAGGCGCGCGTACAGGTCGCCGATCCCGTTGTTCGGGTTGAAGCCGGCCAGCGCCAGCACGTCCGCGTGCTTCGCGAGTGCGTCGCGGTAGAACACCGACACGAAATGGCCGAACAGGATCGGATCGGAGACCTTCATCATGGTCGCCTTCAGGTGCACCGAGAACAGTACGCCCTGCGCCTTCGCGTCGGCGATCTGCGCGTCGATGAAGCTGCGCAGCGCGTTGCGGCTCATCACCGACGCGTCGATCACTTCGCCGGCTTTCACGGCCGTCTTTTCCTTCAGGACCTTCTTCGCGCCGTCGGTCGTCGTGAGTTCGATCTTCACGCTGCCGGCATCGGCGATCAACGCCGACTTCTCGCTGCCGTAGAAGTCGCCTTCGCTCATGTGCGCGACGTGCGCCTTCGACGCGGCCTGCCAAGCGCCCATCTTGTGCGGATGCTTGCGTGCGTAGTTCTTGACCGACAGCGGCGCGCGGCGGTCGGAGTTGCCTTCGCGCAGCACCGGGTTCACCGCGCTGCCCTTGATCTTGTCGTAGCGGGCCTTGACGGCCTTCTCTTCGTCCGTCGACGGGTCTTCCGGATAAGCCGGCAGCTTGTAGCCCTGCGCCTGCAGTTCGGCGATCGCGGCCTTGAGCTGCGGCACCGACGCGCTGATGTTCGGCAGCTTGATGATGTTCGCTTCCGGCTTCAGCGTGAGCTGGCCCAACTCGGCCAGATCGTCGGAACCCTTCTGCTCCGACGGCAGGACGTCTGCGAATGCGGCGAT
Source organism: Burkholderia pyrrocinia (assembly GCF_003330765.1). Classification (NCBI taxonomy): domain Bacteria; kingdom Pseudomonadati; phylum Pseudomonadota; class Betaproteobacteria; order Burkholderiales; family Burkholderiaceae; genus Burkholderia; species Burkholderia pyrrocinia. The sequence continues at coordinate 2,897,614 of NZ_CP024902.1, forward strand.
GATGCGACCGGCGAGCGAGATGTCGCGCGTTTCGACGGCGACGCCGGACGAGCGCGTGAAGGCCTTGACGATCGGCAGCAGCGAATAGGTCGCGAGCGCGGGCGCTTCGTCGGTGAGGGTGTAGATGATCTTGGGCGAAGTGGACATGGTCAAAGCATTGCTACGTGATTGTGGGACTGAGAAGCGCCGGCTGTAACCGGCGGGGAGCGACCGGGTCGGTCGCGAAAGGGGCGCGCCGGCTCAGCCGGGCGGTGGTGTTGCGCGGGCCGTCATGTTCAACCTTGCAGGGCATGCGGGCCACATGCCGGACCGCCCTGCCAACAAACCTGCCATCCACGAAACGCCCCGGCGCCGGCAGCAGGCGCCGGGGCGGCCGGAAACGCTCCGGCCCACCCCGGAAGGGGACTTACATGTTCTCGATCAGCACTTCGCCGAAGCCCGAGCACGACACCTGCGTCGCGCCTTCCATCAGGCGCGCGAAGTCGTACGTGACGCGCTTCTGCAAGATCGACTTCTCCATCGCGGCGATGATCGTGTCGGCCGCTTCCGTCCAGCCGAGATGGCGCAGCATCATTTCCGCCGACAGGATCTCGGAACCGGGGTTCACGTAATCCTTGCCCGCGTACTTCGGCGCCGTGCCGTGCGTCGCCTCGAACATCGCGACCGAATCCGACAGGTTCGCGCCCGGCGCGATCCCGATGCCGCCGACCTGCGCGGCCAGTGCGTCGGAGATGTAGTCGCCGTTCAGGTTCAGCGTCGCGATCACGTCGTATTCGGCCGGACGCAGCAGGATCTGCTGCAGGAACGCATCGGCGATCGAATCCTTGATCACGATCTCGTTGCCCGTCCTCGGGTTCTTCACGCGCATCCACGGGCCGCCGTCGATCAGCTCACCGCCGAATTCCTTCTGCGCAAGCGCGTAGCCGGCGTCACGGAACAGGCCTTCCGTGAACTTCATGATGTTGCCCTTGTGCACCAGCGTGACCGACTTGCGATCGTTGTCGATCGCGTACTGGATCGCCTTGCGCACGAGACGCTCGGTGCCTTCGGTCGACACGGGCTTGACGCCGATCCCCGAGGTTTCCGGGAAGCGGATCTTCTTCACGCCCATCTCGTCCTGCAGGAACTTGATCACCTTCTTCGCCTGCTCGGAGCCCGCGGCCCATTCGATGCCCGCGTAGATGTCTTCCGAGTTCTCGCGGAAGATCACCATGTCGATCTTCTGCGGCTCGCGCACCGGCGACGGCACGCCCTTGAAGTACTGGACCGGGCGCAGGCACACGTACAGGTCGAGTTCCTGGCGCAGCGCGACGTTCAGCGAACGGATGCCGCCGCCGACCGGGGTCGTGAGCGGCCCCTTGATCGACACCACGTATTCCTTCAGCACCTGCAGCGTTTCGTCCGGGAGCCACACGTCCGGACCGTACACCTTCGTCGCCTTCTCGCCCGCGAAAATCTCCATCCAGTGGATCTTGCGCTTGCCCTTGTAGGCATGCGCGACCGCCGCGTCGACGACCTTGATCATGACCGGCGTGATATCGAAGCCCGTACCGTCGCCTTCGATATAGGGAATGATCGGCTGATCGGAAACGTTGAGCGAGAAGTCCTTGTTGACGGTGATCTTGTCACCGCCCTCCGGAACCTTGATGTGCTGATACGGCATGATCGACTCCAGTGACGTGGCTGAGCAGGTGATGCTGGTCGAAGCTGCGCGCGCGGCGGGGGCGCGGCATGGCCACCCCGTGACGGCAACAGCGAGCCGCTATTCTAGCGCCCCAACCGGGCACTTCGGCACGAAGCGCGGCACTGCGTATCAAGACCTCACTTATGTCTTATATAAGACAGAGGACTTGCCGTTCCGTATTATGCATTAAGATTCCGCCATTTGCCATAGACTGCCCGCCCCCGCTTCCCGCGGCGCACCGGGCGGGCGCCCCGCCATGAACCTGATCGCCCTCAACAAGCCGTTCGGCACGATTTGCCAGTTTTCCGCGCACGAGACGCGGCCGTCGCTCGGCGACTGGGTAAAAACGCCCGGCGTCTATGCGGCCGGCCGGCTGGACGCGGACAGCGAGGGCTTGCTGCTGCTCACCGACGACGGCGCGCTGCAGGCGCGCATCGCGGAGCCGCGCCACAAGCTCGTCAAGCGCTACTGGGCGCAGGTCGAAGGCGCGCCCGGCGCCGCCGACCTGAAGGCGCTCGCGCGCGGCGTCGATCTGGGCGACTACGTGACGCGCACGTGCCGCGCCGAACTGATCGAACCGCCCGACGCGCTGTGGCCGCGCAACCCGCCGATCCGCTACCGCGCCGCGATCCCGACCACGTGGATCGAGCTCGCGATCACCGAAGGCAAGAATCGGCAGGTGCGCCGGATGACGGCGGCCGTCGGCTTCCCGACGTTGCGCCTGGTGCGCGTCGGCATCGGTGCACTGGACATATTCGCACTCGGCATTGCACCAGGCGAAACAATGGCGCTGCCGCCGCGCGCGCCGTGGGACGGTTTCGCGCACGGCGGATGACGCATTCGGGGCGCGCGATTTTTTTCGTCATCTTTTTCGTCAACCACCTGCGAAGATCGCGCGTTAAACCACGCAGATGCCACCCTGAGCTATCCGGCATTGGCAGCCGAATCCGCGTTTGCGTCACGAAAGCGACGTTTTCGTCGAATACGATTCGGCGCCCGCAGCGCAAAGAGAAATTTCTTGGAGCGTCTGTCAACCGAAAGGTGGATGGCACCGTTAGACGTCATGACTCCTATGCCGGGTCATTTGGTTAATTAACTAAAGCTGAGGAACACAACATGAACAAACTGATCGCCGCTCTGGTCGCTGGTCTCTTCGCAACGGCTGCTTTCGCACAAGCTTCGGCTCCGGCTCCGGCCGCTCCGGCTGCTGCTGCTCCGGCAGAAGCTGCTTCGGCACCGGCAAAGCACGCTGCCAAGAAGCACCACGCAAAGAAGAAGCACCACGCTGCTAAGAAGGCAGCGAGCGAAGCCGAAGCCCCGGCAGCTGCTTCGAACTAAGCAAGCTGGTTGTAATAACGCAGTCAAGAACACGCAGTCTTGCCGTTCTTACGGCGTTGAAAGGCAGATCGCCGCAAGGCGATCTGCCTTTTTCTTTTTTGTGCCCGCCGGCACGCATCGCGTACCATGCGGGTCTCGTTTTCCAGATAGGAGCCTTGCTGTGCAATTCTCCCTGCGCTCGTCGCTCGGCCGCCTTGCGCGTGCCGCCGTGTTTCCCGCCGCGCTCGCCGTCCTCGCACTCGGCATGCAGGCCGCCAGTGCGCAGATGCCGCCCGGCGCCAAGCAGCCGAGCGAGTTCCCGCGCGTGAAGCTGCGCGCCGGCATGTACGTGATCGACGCGGCCGTCGCCGCGAACGACACCGACCGCGAACAGGGGCTGATGTACCGTTCGCAGCTCGCGCCGAACGAAGGCATGCTGTTCGTATTCAACGAGAATGCCGTGCACTGCTTCTGGATGAAGAACACGCTGATCCCGCTGTCGATCGCATTCATCCGCGCGGACGGCACGATCACCGACATCGACGAGATGCGGGCCGAGACGACCGACAACCACTGCCCGCGCAACAACGGCGTTTATGCGCTCGAAATGAGCAAGGGCTGGTTCGCGGCGAAGGGCATCAAGGCCGGCATGAAGCTCGACGGCCTGCCGAAGGCCCAGTAACGGCGATCGCCGCGGCCTTGCGCCGCGCACCGACCGGAGCCGGCCGCCCGTTGCGCGCCGGTTTTTTTTCGCCCGCCGGCGGCGCCCGCCTTGATTCCGCCGGTGCTGGCCGCATCTGCAAAAGCCACGCGCAAGCGCTATGCTTTAAGTCTCACCAGTTTCAGTCCGGGCCGGCCCAGCCGGCTCGCTTACGATCCGAACCACCAGGAGGTTCACGTGCCCCGCAAAACCCCCATCGAGCGCTATCGCAATATCGGGATCAGCGCTCACATCGATGCCGGCAAGACCACGACGACCGAGCGCATCCTGTTTTACACCGGCGTGAGCCACAAGATCGGTGAAGTGCACGACGGCGCGGCCACGATGGACTGGATGGAGCAGGAGCAGGAACGTGGCATCACGATCACGTCGGCCGCGACCACGGCCTTCTGGAAGGGCATGGCCGGCAACTATCCGGAACACCGGATCAACATCATCGACACGCCCGGGCACGTCGACTTCACGATCGAAGTCGAGCGCTCGATGCGCGTGCTCGACGGCGCGTGCATGGTCTACGACTCGGTCGGCGGCGTGCAGCCGCAGTCCGAAACCGTGTGGCGCCAGGCGAACAAGTACAAGGTGCCGCGCATCGCGTTCGTCAACAAGATGGACCGCGTCGGCGCCGATTTCTTCCGCGTGCAGCGGCAGATCGGCGAGCGCCTGAAGGGCGTCGCCGTGCCGATCCAGATTCCGATCGGCGCGGAAGATCATTTCCAGGGCGTCGTCGACCTCGTCAAGATGAAGGCGATCATCTGGGACGACGAGAGCCAGGGCGTGAAGTTCTCGTACGAGGAGATCCCCGCGAACCTCGTCGAACTCGCGCACGAATGGCGCGAGAAGATGGTCGAGGCCGCGGCGGAAGCCAGCGAGGAACTGCTCGAGAAGTATCTGCACGACCATGAATCGCTGTCCGAGGACGAGATCAAGGCCGCGCTGCGCCAGCGCACGATCGCAAACGAGATCGTGCCGATGCTGTGCGGCAGCGCGTTCAAGAACAAGGGTGTGCAGGCGATGCTCGACGCGGTGATCGACTACCTGCCGTCGCCCGCCGACGTGCCCGCGATCCTCGGCCACGACCTGCACGACAAGGAAGCGGAACGTCATCCGAACGACGAGGATCCGTTCTCCTCGCTCGCGTTCAAGATCATGACCGACCCGTTCGTCGGCCAGTTGATCTTCTTCCGCGTGTATTCGGGCGTGGTCGAATCCGGCGACACGGTGCTCAACGCGACGAAGGACAAGAAGGAGCGGCTCGGCCGGATCCTGCAGATGCATGCGAACGAGCGCAAGGAAATCAAGGAAGTGCGCGCGGGCGACATCGCTGCTGCGGTCGGCCTGAAGGAAGCGACCACCGGCGACACGCTGTGCGATCCGGCGCACCCGATCGTGCTCGAACGCATGATTTTCCCGGAGCCGGTGATTTCGCAGGCCGTCGAGCCGAAGACGAAGGCCGACCAGGAAAAGATGGGCCTGGCGCTCAACCGTCTGGCTCAGGAAGATCCGTCGTTCCGCGTGCAGACCGACGAAGAATCGGGGCAGACGATCATTTCAGGGATGGGCGAGCTCCACCTCGAAATCCTGGTCGACCGGATGAAGCGTGAATTCGGCGTGGAAGCGACGGTCGGCAAGCCGCAGGTCGCGTATCGCGAGACGGTGCGCACGACGGCGAAGGACGTCGAGGGCAAGTTCGTCAAGCAGTCGGGTGGCCGCGGCCAGTACGGGCACGCGGTGATCACGCTCGAGCCGAACCCCGGCAAGGGCTACGAGTTCGTCGACGCGATCAAGGGCGGCGTGATCCCGCGCGAATACATTCCGTCGGTCGACAAGGGCATCCAGGAAACGCTGAAGAGCGGCGTGCTGGCGGGCTATCCGGTCGTCGACGTGAAGGTCACGCTGACGTTCGGCTCGTACCACGACGTCGACTCGAACGAAAACGCGTTCCGGATGGCCGGCTCGATGGGGTTCAAGGAAGCGATGCGCCGCGCGAAGCCCGTCCTGCTCGAGCCGATGATGGCGGTCGAGGTCGAGACGCCCGAGGATTTCATGGGCAACGTGATGGGCGACCTGTCGAGCCGGCGCGGCATCGTGCAGGGCATGGACGACATCGCGGGCGGCGGCGGCAAACTCGTGCGTGCCGAGGTGCCGCTCGCCGAGATGTTCGGCTATTCGACGTCGCTGCGCTCGGCGACGCAAGGCCGTGCGACCTATACGATGGAGTTCAAGCACTACGCGGAAACGCCGACGAACGTATCGGAAGGCGTGATCAGCGCGAAGACGAAGTAAGCGCAGGGCGCTCGCGCCCTGCCGCATGCAAAGCCCGTCCGGTCCGGACGGGCTTTTTTTCGTCCAGCGCGCACCGTGCGCGGCTTTTTGATCGGCCCGCCAGGCGTTTTTTTCGCATGCCACAATGCATCGCGATTCGTCAGATGGAACTGTCCCGATGCCGCCGCCCACCCCTGCCCTGCGCCGCCTGCTGATCCTCTATGCCGGCCTGATCGCCGCGAACGTCGCCGTCTGGCTGTGGGCGTTCGCGGTGCTGCGCGACCATCCGCTGCTGCTCGGCACCGCGGCGATCGCATACGGACTCGGGCTGCGTCATGCGGTCGACGCCGATCACATCGCCGCGATCGACGTCGCGACGCGCAAGCTGATGCAGGACGGCCAGCGTCCGGTGACCGTCGGCCTGTTCTTCTCGCTCGGCCATTCGACGATCGTGATCACCGCGACGCTCGGCATCGCGCTGACCGCGTTCGCGCTGCGCGACCGGTTCGAGGCGTTCCGCGAGATCGGCGGCACGATCGGCACCGCGGTGTCGGCGACCTTCCTGCTCGTGCTCGCGTGCGTGAACCTGATGATCCTGCGCGACGTGTGGCGGCGCTATCGCGGCGCGCCAGCGCACGCGCACGGCACCACGCATGCGCACCGTCCGGCCGGACTCGTGTCGCGGCTGCTGCGCCCGCTGTTCCGGTTCGTGTCGACGAGCTGGCACATGTATCCGGTCGGCGTGCTGTTCGGCCTAGGTTTCGATACTGCAACCGAAATCGGCCTGCTCGCGATTGCCGCCGCGCAGGCGAGCCAGGGCCTGCCGGTCTATACGGTCATGCTGTTTCCCGCGCTTTTCACGGCCGGCATGACGCTGATCGATTCGACCGACAACGTGCTGATGATCCATGCGTACGGGTGGGCGATGGACGATCCGCAGCGCAAGCTGCTCTACAACGCGAGCATCACGTTCGTGTCGGCGGCCGTCGCACTCGCGATCGGCGGGATCGAGGCGGCCGGCCTGCTCGCCGACAAGCTGGCGCTGACGGGCCCCGTGCGCGACGCGCTCGATGCGCTCGGCGAACGCTTCGGCTCGATCGGCTACGGCATCGTTGCGCTGTTTCTCGTCTGCTGGATCGCGTCGATCCTGTTCCATCGCTGGCAGCGCGCGGCCGACGCGCCGGCGCGCTGAGCATCGCTCAGACGTTTCATTTCGGCAACAAAACTCCCACAACGACGCTTCATGCGCCGTCGCGTGCACGCGCACGCCTTGCGCCGCGGGCATCAACGGCCGATGGCACGAATCTCGCAGATAGAGATTCTGCACGGCGGGTCCGCGTGCCGATCCGCGTTCGCGGCTGGCTTCAAGTGCCGGCCCGAAGGTAATCGGCCGCCGAAAGGACTACGAATCTTTATTGGCCCCCTGCACCACACGTAGATAGCCGCGCAGCGACGAGGCATCGCGCGCACAGGGAGACCATGATGGATAAGACGAAACAGCCGTTCCGCACGGCGGGACGGTGCTATCGCGCGACCTTGATGGCCGCAGCCGCGTTTGCGTGCTGCTGCTCGTATGCAGTCGCGCAGAACGCTGCGCCCGAGGCGGTCCCCAACGCGGACACAATAATGATGCTGGTCGACGACGCTACGTCGTGCGCAGCCAATCCGGTTGCGTGCGCGGCGCACGTCTATGCCGGCGGCGGCGGCGGTAACGGTGCCGGCACAAATGGCACTGGCGGCAGCCCTGGCAGCGGAAGCGGGAGCGGGAGCGGCGGAAATAACGGGAACGGCGCTGTCGGACCTGCTGGTGTCGGCGGAACGACAGGCGCAACGTCCGGCGGTACGGGCGGTACGAGCGGTACGGGCCGCGGAGGCAATGCGTCCGGCAATGGTGGTTCGGGCGGCGGCACTTCGGGTGGCGGTACCTCGGGTGGCGGTACTTCGGGCGGCGGCACTTCGGGTGGCGGCACTTCGGGTGGCGGTACTTCGGGTGGCGGCACTTCGGGTGGCGGCACTTCGGGTGGCGGCACTTCGGGTGGCGGTACTTCGGGTGGCGGTACTTCGGGTGGCGGCACTTCGGGTGGCGGCACTTCGGGTGGCGGTACTTCGGGTGGCGGTACTTCGGGTGGCAGTACTTCGGGTGGCGGTACTTCGGGTGGCAGTACTTCGGGTGGCGGTACTTCGGGTGGCGGCACTTCGGGTGGCGGCACTTCGGGTGGCGGTACCTCGGGTGGCGGTACCTCGGGTAGCGGAGGACATGGTGGTCATGGCGGGAACGGCAATGGTGGCGGCCATGGCGACGGTGACGGTGGTGGTCACGGCAATGGTGGCGGCCATGGCGACGGTGATGGCGGTGGCCACGGTAACGGTGGTGGCCATGGCGACGGTGATGGCGGTGGTCACGGCAACGGTGGTGGCCATGGCGACGGTGACGGCGGCGGTCACGGCAACGGCGGTGGCCATGGCGACGGTAATGGCGGTGGTCACGGCAACGGTAGCGGCCATGGCGACGGCGACGGCGGTGGTCACGGCACCGGTGGCGGCCATGGCGATGGTGGCGGCGGTAGCCACGGCAACGGCGGTCACGGTAATGGTGGTGCCAACGGCAGTGGCGGCGCCGGTAATGGCGGTGCCAACGGTGTCGGCAACGGCGCCGGTAATGGCAGTGGCGCTGGTGGCAACGGTGGCCACGGTAATGGCGGCGGCAACGGCAATGGCAACGGCAGTGGCGGCGCCGGTAATGGTGGTGCCAACGGTGCCGGCAACGGTGCCGGCAACGGTGCCGGCAACGGCGCCGGTAATGGCAGTGGTGCTGGTGGCAACGGTGGCCACGGTAATGGCGGCGGCAACGGCAATGGCAACGGCAGTGGCGGCGCCGGTAATGGCGGTGCCAACGGTGTCGGCAACGGCGCCGGTAATGGCAGTGGCGCTGGTGGCAACGGTGGCCACGGTAATGGCGGCGGCAACGGCAATGGCAACGGCAGTGGCGGCGCCGGTAATGGCGGTGCCAACGGTGTCGGCAACGGCGCCGGTAATGGCAGTGGCGCTGGTGGCAACGGTGGCCACGGTAATGGCGGCGGCAACGGCAATGGCAACGGCAGTGGCGGCGCCGGTAATGGCGGTGCCAACGGTGTCGGCAACGGCAACGGCAGCGGCGGCGGTCACGGCAACGGCGGATCGTCCGGAAGCAACCACTGACCTGAAGCGTTGCCCGGCCTGGTGCCGTCAGAGCATCTCGAGCGCGCGTTTGCTGCGCGGCGGACGGAAGTACGCGTCAAGCTGCGCGCGCTCGTCATCGCTCAACACGAAATCGAGCGCGGCACGGTTGTCGCGCACGTGTTCGATCCTCGCTGCCTTCGGTATCGCGAATACACCCGGCCGCGCGAGCACCCATGCAAGCGCGACGCGCATCACCGACACGCCGCGCTGTCGCGCGATCTCGTCGAGCGGCGAGCGCTTCGGCAGCCGCCCGTGATCGACGGGACTGTAGGCCATCGCCGGCATCCGGTGTTCGGCGAGCCACGGCAACAGGTCGAACTCCGGGCCGCGCCGCGCGATGTTGTAGAGAATCTGGTTGGTCGCACATGCGCCGCCGCCCGCTTCGTCGACGAGCTCGGCCAGGTCGGCCGTATCGAAGTTGCTCACGCCCCAGTGGCGGATCTTGCCCGCGCGCCGCAGCGCCTCGAAGCCCTCGACCGTCTCCTCGAGCGGCACCGAGCCGCGCCAGTGCAGCAGGTACAGGTCGAGGCGATCGGTACGCAAGCGCTTGAGGCTCGCGTCGCACGCGGCGACGACGCCACGCCGGCTCGCATGGTGCGGATAGACCTTGCTGACGAGGAACACGTCGTCGCGCAGGCCCGCGAGCGCCTCGCCGACGAGTTCCTCGGTCGCGCCCTCGCCGTACATCTCCGCCGTATCGACCAGCGTCATCCCGAGCGCGATGCCCTCGCGCAGCGCGGCGATCTCGTCCGCACGCCGGGCCGGCTGCTCGCCCATTTCCCAGGTGCCCTGGCCGAGCTTCGGAATCGTCTCGCCGTCCGGCAAGACGACCGTGGCGATCGTGTCTGTCATGCGCTCCTCGTTGTGGATTCGTGGCCGCGCACCGCGACCGAAGCATGGAATACGACGCATCAGTGTAGTCAATCGGCGCGGCACCGGCCTATTGCACGGCAAAAACCGGCTATAACGGCGCCGCATGATGACTTAGAATGGCCGCAACCTGATCGATACCCACCCCATGAAGGCACCCACGGACGACCGCTGGCAGGACCTGCGCCCCGACCCCGACAACGACACGCCGCTCTACCTGCAGCTCGCGCGCAAGCTCGGCGACGCGATCCACGACAACCGCTGGATGGCCGGTGAAGCGCTACCTTCGGAGCGCGTGCTGTCCGACGCGCTCGGCGTGTCGCGCATCACCGCGCGCAAGGCGATCGCGCTGCTCGTCGAGCAGGGCCTGATCCGCCGCACGCAAGGCGCGGGCAACTTCATCCAGCCGCGCTACGAGGATCCGCTGTCGCGGCTGTCGAGCTTCAGCGAGATACTCGAACGGCGCGGCTTCAAGCCGAGCTCGCAATGGCTCGCGCGCGAGATCCAGCCCGCGAACCGCGACGAGGTGATCCAGCTCGGGCTGTCGCCGGCCGCATCGGTCACGCGCCTGAAGCGCCTGCGCCTGGCCGACGGCATCGTGATGGCCGTCGAGAACTCGACGTTCCCCGCGACGCTGATTCCCGATCCGCAGGCGATCGGCGGTTCGCTGTACAGCTATCTCGAAGCGCGCGGCACGCCGATCGTACGCGCGCTGCAGCATTTCCGCGCGGTCAACGCGACCGACGAGATCGCCGAACAGATGGGCATCGCGCCGCACGACGCGCTGCTGCTGATCACGCGGATCGGCTATACGTCGGACCAGCGCGCGATCGAACTGACCGATACCTACTGCCGCAACGACTACTACGACTTCGTCGTCGAGTTGCGCAAGTAACGCACGCCGCGCTGTCGGCGCTCACAGCCAGCGCGCATCGTCGGTGCCGAGCGGCACGGGCGGCCACGCGAACGACGGCGGCGTCGCCGACAAGCGCTCGGCCGGCCGCACGGCGTCGATCGTGCCGAACGGCGACGCGATGCGGTCGATCCGGTCGCGCACGTCGGCGGGCGCGAGATCGGGCGCTTGCAGGCCGTCCGGCACGACGCCGAACGACTGCAGCCAGCGTCCCGTCTGCGCGAGCGACAGTCGCACGTGCCAGCTTCCCCCTTCGCGCGCACGGCGCGCGAGCGCGATCATCGCGCCGAACGCCGCGAGATAGCCCGTCGCATGATCGAGCGCCTGGCACGGCAGATGGCGCGGCTTGTCCGCGTGCGCGGCCTGCTGCTCCTGCCATGCGATCCCGCTCGCCGACTGCACGAGGCTGTCGAAGCCGCGCCGCTTCGCCCACGGCCCCGCGTGCCCGTATGCGGACACCGACACGCAGACGATGCCGGGCCGCAGCGCCGCCAGCGCCTGCAGCGCGAAACCGCGCGCCGCGAGCGCGCCGGGCCGGTACGACTGCAGGAGCACATCCGCATCGCGCACGAGCGCGCGCAGCGTATCGATGCCCACCGCGTCGCGCAGATCGATCCACGTCGAACGCTTGCCGCGCCCGTTGTCGATCACGAGCGGCGCGATGTTCGGCAGGTGCGGGCCGTTGACGAGCAGCGTCTGCGCGCCGTGCGACGCCAGCGTGCGACCCGCGACCGGCCCCGCGATGATGCGCGTGAGATCCAGCACGCGCACGCCGGCGAGCGGCTGGCCGGCTTCGCCGCGACCGATCGGCTCGACCGGCGCGTCGCCGATCCGCTCGATCTCGAACAGCGGCAGCGACGCGATCGCGTGCGCCTGTTCGTGCGCGGCCCATTCGTCAGGCATTCTGATCAACGCCGCGCACAGGCCGGCCTCGGCCAGCGCAGTATCGAGCGCTGCGCCGTCCCACGTGCGGATCGCCGCGGCGACCTCGGCCGGCTGCGCACCGCAACCGAGCACATCGAGTATCCCGTGCAGGTGATGCGGGAAGTTCGCGTGCAGCTGGATCCAGCGCCCGTCGCCCGTCTCGAAGAAGCCCGTCACCGGATGACGCAACTCCGGCGGCGGGCCGTCGTCCACGCGCAGGTAGCGTTCGCTGCGGAACGCGACGAGCGCGTCGCGCACCGACACGTCGACGGATTGCGCGACACCCGTGCGAAGCCGGTGGCATTCCGCCGCCGCGAGCCCGGCTGCCGCGATCGTCGCCGCGGCGAGTGTGCCGACATGGAACGTCGACGGCAGCGTCGGGTCCTGCCCTGTCACGGTCGCGCGGGCCAGCGCGCCGGGGTTGCCGTGTGCGAGTTGCCACAGATGCGTCAATGCGAGTTCGGGTGTCATGGCGAGATGGGCGCAGTAAGAGGAGACGAAATCGAGTCTAGAATTCGCGACGGGCGCGATCAATCTTGATTGCGCGAATCAATACATAACGAATAGTTGTAGCGGGGCCGCGCTTCATGTGCCCCGACAGGAGCGATCGGCATGACATCCCTCAGCGCGCAGGAAGCCGCCGGCATCCTCGGTGTCAGCGTGAGCACCCTCTATGCGTATGTGAGCCGCGGCCTGCTGCGCTCGCTGCCCGACGGCGCGACCAAGCGCCGCTGCTACGACGCGGACCAGGTGCGCCTGCTCGCGCGCCGCCGCGCCGATGCGAAACGCGCGGGCGGCGTCGCCGAGCGTTCGCTCGACTGGGGCGTGCCGGTGCTCGAATCGCGGATCACTCAGATCGCCGATGGCCGCCTGCGCTATCGCGGCGCCGATGCGATCGCACTTGCCGACGATGCGACACTCGAAGAGACGGCCGCGAGGCTCTGGGGCTGTCCGCCCGCGCGGCTTGCCGCCGCGTCGCTCGCGTCGACCGGTTTCGACGCCGCGCAGTGGGACGACTGGGCGCGCCGCTGGGCGCATCTCGCGCCACTCGAACGCACGCTGGTGCTGCTGCCTGCCGCGGCCGCATCGCTGCCGCGCCTGTGGGCGCAGGGGCGCGACGCGCAGCTCGATTCGGCCACGCTGCTGCTGCGGGTCGCGACGGCCGCGCTCGCCGGCATCGCGCCGGACGACGCGCCCGTGCACCGGCAGCTCGCTGCCGCGTGGCGCGTGCGACGGCGCGGCGAAGCCGACCTGCTGCGCCGCGCGCTCGTGCTGTGCGCCGATCACGAACTGAATCCTTCGACCTTTGCGGTGCGCTGCATCGCGTCGACCGGCACCCACCTGTTCGGCGCGATCGCGGGCGGGCTCGCGGCGTTGTCGGGCCCGCGCCACGGCGGCGAGACGTTCCGCGCGGGCACCCTGCTCGACGAAGCGGCCCGTGCCGCCGACCTCGATCGCACCCTCGCGCTGCGGCTTGCGCACGACGAACGTGCGGACGGCGGCCGCACGGCACTGCCCGGCTTCGCGCACCCGCTCTACCCCGACGGCGACCCGCGCGCGCGGGCGCTGCTCGACGCACTGCACGCCGCGGTGCCCGACCGTCCCGTGCTGCAGATGGCGCGCGCGCTCGCCGCGCGCGTCGAAGCGGCGACGGGCCTGCGGCCGGCGATCGATTTCGCGCTCGCGGTACTGGAGCGCACGCTCGCGCTGCCGGACGGCGCGGCGTTCACGCTGTTCGCGGCCGGCCGCACGGCCGGCTGGATCGCGCATGCGCTCGAACAGCATGCGGACGGCAAGCTGATCCGGCCCCGGGCGCGCTACGTCGGCAGCGACGCGGCCGCGTGACGCCGGCCGTCGCGCCACGCGACGAGCGACCGCCACCACGTCTGCGCGGCGCGCACGGCCGGCACCGCGAGCGGGCCGAACGCGAACGTCGCGCCGTGCGGCCCCGCGCTGACCCACACGCGCATGCCGGGCATGAGCGTCAGCGAATCGCCGGCGCCGAGCCAGTGATCGTCGGGCCGGCCCTCGATGGTCACCCACACTTCGCCCTCGGCCACCTGCAGTGCGGTGCGGTCGACGATCCGCCACCGTCCGGCCGGCTCGTCGCCTTCGATCACATAGAGTCGCAGTTCACGCATGGCAGCCTCCTGGTCGCACGGGTTCGATGGCACCAGTATTTCGGACAGTGGCAGCACACGAACAGATACGCCTGCAGACACTTTTGACTGAACTGTACTGGTCAGCGGACGGACGGGCATCCGCCGGCCGGATCTGGCGTCGCACCCCGCGCCGAACCTGCGCGGTGCGGCGGCTTTCCCTACAATGTCGGCTGTCCCGCGCCACCGCCCCGCCTTCATGTTCCAACACTCGCCTGCCGCCGCTCCCGGCGAAAAAAACCTCACCGTGATGCTCTGGCTCGTTGCGACGGGCTTCTTCATGCAGACGCTCGATTCGACGATCGTCAACACGGCGCTGCCGTCGATGGCCGCGAGCCTCGGCGAATCGCCGCTGCGGATGCAGTCGGTCGTGATCGCCTACTCGCTGACGATGGCAGTGATGATCCCCGTGTCGGGCTGGCTCGCCGATACCTTCGGCACGCGGCGCGTGTTCTTCAGCGCGATCCTGGTGTTCTCGCTCGGCTCGCTGCTGTGCGCGAACGCGCATACGCTGACGCAGCTCGTGGTGTTCCGCGTCGTGCAGGGGGTGGGCGGCGCGATGCTGCTGCCGGTCGGGCGGCTCGCGGTGCTGCGCACGTTCCCGGCCGAGCGCTACCTGCCCGCGCTGTCGTTCGTCGCGATTCCCGGCCTGATCGGTCCGCTGATCGGGCCGACGCTCGGCGGCTGGCTCGTGAAGATCGCGTCGTGGCACTGGATCTTCCTGATCAACGTGCCGGTCGGCGTCGCGGGCTGCATCGCGACCTTCTACTCGATGCCCGATTCGCGCAACCCGGCGGTCGGCCGCTTCGACCTGAAGGGTTATCTGCTGCTGACGATCGGCATGGTCGCGATCTCGCTGTCGCTCGACGGGCTCGCCGATCTCGGCATGCAGCACGCGGCCGTGCTCGTGCTGCTGATCCTGAGCCTCGCGTGCTTCGTCGCGTACGGGCTGTATGCGGTGCGCGCGCCGCAACCGATCTTCTCGCTCGAACTGTTCAGGATCCACACGTTCAGCGTCGGGCTGCTCGGCAACCTGTTCGCGCGGATCGGCAGCGGCGCGATGCCGTACCTGATCCCGCTGCTGCTGCAGGTGAGCCTCGGCTACTCGGCGTTCGAGGCCGGGCTGATGATGCTGCCGGTGGCGGCGGCCGGGATGTTCTCGAAGCGGATCATCACGCGCCTGATCACGCAGCACGGCTACCGCAAGGTGCTGCTCGCGAACACGATCATGGTCGGCGTGATGATGGCGAGCTTCGCGCTGATGCGCGACACGGTGCCCGTCTGGGTGAAGGTCGTGCATCTCGCGCTGTTCGGCGGCTTCAACTCGATGCAGTTCACCGCGATGAACACGCTGACGCTGAAGGATCTCGGCACGGGCGGCGCGAGCAGCGGCAACAGCCTGTTCTCGCTCGTGCAGATGCTGTCGATGAGCCTCGGCGTCACGGTCGCGGGCGCGTTGCTGGCGACGTTCACGGGCATGCTGCGCACCGTGACGCCGAGCAACACGCTGCCCGCGTTCCATGCGACATTCATCTGCGTCGGGATCATCACCGCCGCGTCCGCGTGGATCTTCGCGCAGCTCGCGCCCGAAATCCGCACCACCGCGCGCAAGACCGACCCGTCCGAGCGCGCGTGACGCGCGGCGCGCGCCGAACCGGTACGGTGCGCACCATCTCGGTGCAGCGCAGCCCCGCCATGCGCCCGCCATGCCTCGCGTGTCGGGCGCGACGGGCCGCCGCACGGGGCACGATGCCGTGCACGCTTCTTGCTGGCCTATTCTCTAGGTAAACTGGCAGTCTTCCATCGGCCGACATCATGAGCATGATCGACATCGATCCCCCCGGCTTTCAGCCGCCCCGCCCCGTCGCCGGCGACGACGGGAACCGGCGCACCGTGCTGTACGGCGGCTACACCGTGTTCAGCGTGTTCCAGCCCGTTTTCTCGGTGTCGCACCGCCGCGCGATCGGCTATCACGCATCGCTGCGCGCGCACGACGAGGAAAGCCGCCAGGTGGCGTCGCACGAGGTGTTCACGCAGGCGGCGCGGCGCGGCGACCTGCTCGAGCTCGGCCGGCTCGCCGAATCGCTGCATCTCGGCAACTTCCACGCGTTCGACAGTCATGACGAATGGCTCTTCCTGAGCCTGCATCCGGCCGCGCTGATGGACACCATCTACGGCGACGCGCTGCTCGCGAACCTGAAGGCGCTCGGGCTGCCACCGCACCGCGTGGTGCTCGAGGTGCCCGAGCAGGCGGGCGGCGAGACGCCGCGCTACGCGGCGATCATCGACGGGCTGCGCAAGGCAGGCTTCCTGATCGCGCTCGTCGGTTTCGGCGCGAAGCATTCGAACATCGACCGCGTGTGGCACCTGCATCCCGACATCGTCACGCTCGACCGCGGCATCCTCGCGCAGGCGAGCGAGCACTCGCATCTCGAACGCGTGCTGCCGGGGCTGGTGTCGCTGCTGCACGAATCCGGCCAGCTCGTGCTGATGGGCGGGCTCGCGACCGAGCGCGACGCGATGATCGCGCTCGAGTGCAACGTCGATTTCGTGCAGGGCCAGTACTTCGCGGGGCCGAGCGTCGACCCCGTGCAGCCGCAGGCCGCCGCGGGCTGCATGGATACGCTGTCGGCCGCGTTGCGGCTGCGCGTCGCACAACGCGAGCGCACGCAGGCGGAACGGCTCGCGCCGTACGTCGCCGCGCTCGAGGAAGCGAGCCAGAAGCTCGGCGCGGGCGAGCCGCTCACCGATGCCGCCGCCGCCGTGCTCGGGCTGCCCGAGACCGCACGCTGCTTCCTGCTCGACGCATCGGGGCGCCAGATCGGCGACAACGTGCTCGCGCGCGGCAGCGTGTCGCAGCGCGCCAAGCGCTTCCGGCCGCTGCTGCATTCCGAAGGCGCGAGCTGGGAGCGCCGCCCGTACTTCATCGACGCGATGCGTGCGCCGGGCCACGTGCATCTGACGCCGCCCTACCTGTCGATCAACGAGGCGCACCTGTGCGTGACCGCGTCGGTCGCCGCGCCCGCCGCGGCCGGCATGCAGGTGCTCTGCGTCGACATCAACTGGGAAGCGGCGCTCAACCGCGAGTGAACGCCACGGCGCGCCGCATTCACGCAGCGGCCGCCTTGCGCACGATCAGCCGGTGCACGCGCTTGCCGGACGATGCGCTGACGACCTCATGCTCGTCGATCACCTGCGTGCCGGCGCCGAGCGCCGCGTGCATCCGCGCCGAGTCGAGCGGCGTATAGAGGCGGCCGCGCTCGTCGCGCAACACGCCGTTTCCGGCCACCCGCCAGCTCAGGTACAACGTGCCGCCCGGCATCAGGAGATCGGCCAGCCGCGCGGTGGCCGCCGCCGCGTCCGCCTGTTCGAGGTGCATGACGACCGTTTCGCACAGCACGTTGCGAAACGCGCCGGACGGCACGCCGGCCAGCGCCGGCAGCGCAGCCAGTTCGAAGATCAGGTCCGGATGGCGCCACCGCGCCTCGTCGAGCAGCGCAGCGCTCGCGTCGTAGCCGCGCACTTCGAATCCGCGCGACGCGAGCCACGCCGTATCGCGCCCGGCTCCGCAGCCGACGTCCGCGGTCGGCCCCGGCGAGAAATGCTGTTCGAGCAGCGCGTACATGTCGTCGGGCGCAGCCTGGTCGAGCCAGTCCTGCGCATATTGCGCGGCATGGGTGTCGTAGGCGTCGAGAGTCGGGCGATCCACCATGGTGACTGCTCCACATAGGCGTCGTATGACGCACTCCGCATCTTAGCCGTTGCGCGGCGTGTGTGACGTCACACGCGCCCTCCGAGACGGCGGGCAAATCCCGCCCCTATGCGGCCCGCACGTCGCCCGCGCGCGGCGCCTGCGCGGTCAGCTCGGCCCACAGCGCATCGCCGCGCCAGGCCGGGCGCGCCGCCGCGCTTTCCGCGTCGTGGACGAGCGCGCACAGTCGCGCGTTGACGGGCGCCTGCGCGCCGAAGCGCGCGGCGAGCCGCACGATTTCGCCGTTGATCCACTCGACTTCCGTCGCACGGCGCGCCGCGAGGTCGTCGGACATCGACGAGCGCGCGAGCGGATCAATCGCGAGTATCCGGCCGCCGAGCACGCGGAACGCGGCATCGGGAAGATCGAGCACGGCCGGGATCCACGCGGCCGGCAACGGTGTCAGCCGCGCGGGCTGGATCGCGGCACGTGCAAGCCAGTGCAGCGCTTCGCGCTGCGCGAGCGCGACGCAGCGCCGGTACGCACGTTGCGCGAGTTCGTCGCGAAGCGGCAGGTTCGCGAGCGCATTGACCGCGTTGTTCAGGTTGAGCAGCAGCTTCGCCCACTGCACGGCGCGCATGTCGCGATGCAGCGCGAGCGGCAGCCCGGCGCGCGCGAATGCGCCGGCGAACGGCTGCAGCGCGGGCGATGCATCGGCCGCGAGCGTGCCGGCCGAACCCTGGTGAAACGCGCCGGGCCCGCGCTCGATCACGTTGAACGACACCATGCCGGCCAGCACGGTCGCTTGCGGCAGCGCGTCGCGCAGCACGTCGGCATTGTGCAAGCCGTTCTGGAAGCTGATCACGATCGTGCCCGGCTGCAGCACGCCAGCAAGCTGCGCCGCGGCGTCACGCGTCGCGGCCGACTTCACCGCGACGAGCACGAGCCGCGCGGCGGCCGCGGCCGCCGGATCGGTCGCGAATGCGACATCGGCCGGCGCGAGCGTCGTGCGATAGCCGCGCGGGTCGGTCAGCGTGAGCCCGTGCAGATGAATCGCGTCGCCGATCCGCGCGCGGCCGACGAGCGTCACGTTCGCACCGGCCGCCGCGAGCCGGCCGCCGAGATAGCAGCCGACGGCGCCTGCGCCGAACACGCAGACCGGCACGTCAGACATGCGAGTGCGCGCCGCCGTGCACGGGGCCGGCCCGCCGCTCGACTTCGCGGCGCACATCGCCGCGCAGCCCCGCGAAAAACGCGACCTCGGCGACCACGAACAGCGGCCCGACCATCAGGCCGACCAGATCGTCGACGAACGCGGGCTTGCGCCCTTCGAACCAGTGCCCGACGAACTGCACGATCCAGCCGACGACGAACGCGCCGATGCCGATCGCGAGCCATTGCGCGGTCGGCAGCAACGCGAGCGCCTGCGCGGCCCACAGGCCGAGCGCGAACAGCACGGTCATCACGATCCCGAACCGCAGGTCCAGACGCAGGTAGAACACCGCGAACGCGACGGCGAGCAGCAGCGCCGGCGACAGCGCGATGCCGGCCAGCATCCCGATCGCCGGCCGCGACAGCAGCACCTCGACCGCGAACACGATCATCGGGATGCCGACCAGGTGCGTCGCGATGTTGCGCGCGTCGCGATGGTAGGCCGCATACTGGGACAGATGGTCTTCGAGCGTCTTCATGGCGTCTCCTGGCCGGTCGATGAGCGCTATGATGCGCGTCACGCCCGAGAACCTCTGTCAGCTACCCGACATCGCGTGCCCATGCCCTCGTCGCTCGCCCCCTACCTGCCGCTGATCGACGCGAATCCGTGGTTTGCTGCGCTGCCGCCCGCGTTGCGCGCGGACCTGCTGGCCCGCGCGGCGCTGCGCCGCCTGCCGGCCGGCCACGCGCTGTTCCGGCGCGGCGACCCGCCGTGCGGGCTGTACGCGGTACTGGCCGGTTCACTCACGATAGGTGCGGTCAATCCGCAGGGCAAGGAAGCGCTGCTGACGGTCGCCGAGCCCGTCACCTGGTTCGGCGAAATCGCGCTGTTCGACGGCCAGCCGCGCACGCACGACGCGATCGCGCTCGATGACACGCTGCTGCTGCACGTCCCGCAGGCTGCGCTGCTCGCGATTCTCGACGCGACACCGCAATACTGGCGGCAATTCGCGCTGCTGATGGCGCAAAAGCTGCGCCTGAGCTTCCTGACCGTCGAATCGATGAGCGTGATGCCGGCCGCGCAGCGGCTCGCCGCGCGCCTGCTGATGATCGCCGACGGCTACGGCGGCATCAGTGCCGGACGCACACACATCCGGCTGTCGCAGGAAACGCTCGCATCGATGCTGTCGCTGACGCGGCAGACCACCAACCAGTTGCTGAAGGCGCTGCAGGCCGACGGCGTCGTGAGGCTGCATGTCGGCGAGATCGAGCTCGTCGACATCGACGCACTACGCCGCGCCAGCAGGCTGGCCGACGGCGCGCACTGAACAGGGCGCCACGGCCGCCGCGCGAGGCCCCGTCGTCACGGCGTTGCGCTATCGTGGCGGCTCGCTCCGTCCACCGCCCGCATCGCCTTGAACACGTCGACCGTCCCCGCCCCCTCCCGTCATCCGTGGCCCGTGTTCGTCGCCTTCCTGCGGCTCGGCCTCACGTCGTTCGGCGGCCCGGTCGCGCATCTCGGCTACTTCCGCGCCGAGTTCGTCACGCGGCGCGGCTGGCTCACCGAGCGCACGTATGCGGATCTCGTCGGGCTGTGCCAGTTCCTGCCGGGGCCCGCGAGCAGCCAGGTCGGGATGGCGATCGGCCTCGCGCGCGCCGGCTATGCGGGAATGTTCGCCGCGTGGCTCGGCTTCACACTGCCGTCGGCGCTGCTGATGATGCTGTTCGCGCTCGGCGTTCACGCGACCGGCGCGCCGATCGAAGCCGGCGCGCTGCACGGGCTTCGCATCGTGTCGGTTGCCGTGATCGCGCAAGCCGTCTGGGGCATGGCGCGCACGCTGTGCCCGGATGCGCGCCGCGTCACGCTGATGGCCGCGGCCGCGTGCGTCGCACTGCTCGCGCCGGCCTCGTGGACGCAGGTGGCCGTGATCGTCGTGGCCGGTGCGGCCGGCCTCGTGTTGCTGCCGCAGCCGGCGCGCGGCGCCCACGATCCGTTGCCGCTGCACGTGTCGCACCGCGCGGGCGTGCTGTGGCTCGCGCTGTTCGCCGCGCTGCTCGTCGTGCTGCCGCTCGCGGCCCGCGCGCTCCGCTCCGACACGCTCGCCGTCGTCGACGCCTTCTTCCGCACGGGCGCGCTCGTGTTCGGCGGCGGGCATGTGGTGCTCCCGCTGCTGCAGGCCGCCGTGGTCGCGCCCGGCTGGGTCAGCGATTCGGCGTTCCTCGCCGGGTATGGCGTCGCGCAAGCCGTGCCGGGGCCGCTGTTCACCTTCTCGGCCTTCCTCGGCGCTTCGTTGCACGACGCGCCGAACGGCTGGCTCGGCGGGACGATCGCGCTGGTCTCGATCTTCGCTCCGTCGTTCCTGCTGGTTGCCGGTACCGCGCCGTTCTGGGAACGCCTGCGCCGCAGCACACGCATGCAGGCCGGGCTCGCAGGCGTGAACGCGGCCGTCGTCGGGCTGCTGCTCGCCGCGCTCTATCACCCGGTCTGGACCGACACGATCGAGTCGCCGCGCGACCTGGCCGCCGCGCTCGTCGCGTTCGTCGCGCTGACGTTCTGGCGCGTGCCGCCATGGGCCGTCGTGATCGCAAGCGCGGCGCTCGGCTGGGTGCTCGGTATGGTCGCCTGATCCGGCAAACGCGGCACGTTCCTGCGGGACAAAAACAAAAAAGCCCTCGCAGCGAGGGCTTTTTCTGGGTACCGCGCGCCGTAGCGGCGCGCAGGCACCGGGACTTACGCGAAGTTCTTCGCTGCGAAGTCCCAGTTCACGATGTTCCAGAACGCTTCGACGAACTTCGGACGCGCGTTGCGGTAGTCGATGTAGTACGCATGTTCCCACACGTCGATCGTCAGCAGCGCCTTGTCGGCGGTCGTCAGCGGCGTGGCGGCGTTGCTCGTCGACACGATGTCGAGCGAACCGTCAGCCTTCTTCACGAGCCATGCCCAGCCCGAGCCGAACGTGCCGACTGCAGCCTTCGTGAACGCTTCCTTGAATGCGTCGTACGAACCCCACTTCGCGTTGATCGCGTCGCCCAGCGCGCCCGTCGGTGCGCCGCCGCCGTTCGGCGACAGGCTGTTCCAGAAGAACGTGTGGTTCCAGATTTGCGCGGCGTTGTTGAAGATGCCGCCCGACGACTTCTTCACGATCTCTTCCAGCGACAGGGTTTCGAATTCCGTGCCCGGGATCAGATTGTTCAGGTTCGTCACATAAGCCTGATGATGCTTGCCGTAGTGGTACTGGATCGTCTCGAGCGAGATGGTCGGCGCGAGAGCGTCTTCAGCGTACGGGAGCGGCGGGAGCGTATGAGCCATGGCGATTCCTTCGTTGAGTATGTAGGGGGGCTTGTGTTGGATGCTGCCGAGCGTCCGATTGTAGGCGAGGACGAATAACCCCGCAAACTCACGGGCCATTTATCCGCGGTATGCGGAAAAGCGATGTTTGCGCAACGTCCGGCAGGACGAGCCGACGATGCGCAGCATCCGTTCCCGTGCGTGATACGTCTGTCGCGGGACCTTCG
Organism: Burkholderia pyrrocinia; assembly: GCF_003330765.1. NCBI lineage: Bacteria > Pseudomonadati > Pseudomonadota > Betaproteobacteria > Burkholderiales > Burkholderiaceae > Burkholderia > Burkholderia pyrrocinia. The sequence goes on from NZ_CP024902.1 coordinate 2,920,042, forward strand.
TTTCGCTTACGCCGGCCGGCTCAGATCGTATCGGTCAGGCGCGGCTGCACGTCGGCAAGCGACACGTCGGCCGAGCCTTCGGCGAGATGCACGGTCAGGCGCCGCTGCGGCTTCAGCGCGCCCGGCGCGCGCACCGCGCGGCCAGTCTGCGCGTCGATGATCGCCGCATAACCGCGCTCGAGCGTGCGCTGCGGGCTCAGCACCTCGAGCCGTGCCGCACAGGTTGACACGCGTGCCGTGTCGCGTTCGTGACGGCGCTGCAATGCCAGCGCGAGACGTTGCGACAGCCCCGCGAGCGCCTGGCGCGCCGGTGACGAATCGGGCCGCGCGCGCTGCCAGCGCAGTTGCGCGAGCGCGAAACGCGCACGCGCGTCGCGCACGGGCCGCGAGGCCGCCGACGCGAGCCGCACCGCGAGCTGCTCGATGTGCGTACGCTGCCGCTGCAGCCGCTCGGCCGGGCTCACGAGCCGGCGCGCGAGCCAGTCGAGCTGCTGCGCGCGCTGTTCGAGCACGCGTTCGATGCCGCGCGCGAGCGCCCGCTGGCGGTCGCCGACTTCGCGCAGCAGCAGCGCGCGCTGCGGGCTCGCGAGTTCGGCCGCACCGGTCGGCGTCGGCGCGCGCACGTCGGCCGCGAAGTCCGCGATCGTGAAATCGGTTTCGTGCCCGACGCCGCTGACGACCGGCAGTTCGCTCGCCGCGATCGCGCGCGCCAGCGCTTCATCGTTGAACGACCACAGATCCTCGATCGAGCCGCCGCCGCGACAGACCAGCAGCACGTCGACCTCGCGCCGTGCATTCGCGGCCTGGACGGCCGCGACGAGCTTTTCGGCGGAACCGGCACCCTGCACGGGCGCCGGATAGACGATGACCGGAATGTGCGGCGCGCGGCGTGCGAGCGTGGTCAGCACGTCGCGCAGCGCCGCGGCCTGCAGCGACGTGACGATGCCGATCGCGCGCGGATGGGCCGGCAATGGCCGCTTGCGCTCGGGCGCGAAGAGCCCCTCGCCTTCGAGCTGCGCCTTCAGCCGCAGGAACGCCTCGTACAGGCGCCCCTGCCCGGTGCGCCGCACGGCCTCGACGTTGAGCTGCACTTCGCCGCGCGGCTCGTACATCGTGACGACCGCGCGCACCTCGATCCGGTCGCCTTCGCGCGGCGTGAATTCCGCGTATTGCGCGCGACCGCGGAACATCACGCAGCGCATCTGCGCCTGCTGGTCCTTGATCGAGAAATACCAGTGGCCGCTCGCGGCGCGCGTGAAATTCGACACTTCGCCCGAAATCCACAGCAGCGGAAACGAGCGCTCGAGCATCGTCGAAATCGCGCGATTGAGCGCCGAAACGGGAATCACTTCGTCGCCGCCGCGGGTCGCGCCGGGTGCGGCAAAAGGGGAATCGGAAAGCATGGACGGTCGGATGAATGCTGGCGGCCACACGATAGTCCGACACGCGCGCGGCGTCCAGCGCCGGCCGCATTCGCGGCCATGCGCGGAAGGTGTCCACATTCTGGCAATCGTCCGCCTAAAACGCGTGGAAACCCCGGAAAAATCCAGACAATTCCATGTAATGCATTGATTTTTATAGATTTTTAAACCTTTCGGAATGATTCTCATCCGATTCGATGCCCACCCGGCGGGCGTTTGAGGCAATCGGCCGGGGAGTTTTTCACAGAGTTATCCACAGGCCGCCGCGATCCGGCCCCGCGGGCTGTGTCGGCCGGTCGCGCTTGCCGCGTCCGCGTGCGGCGCGCTAGAGTGCCGCCTTCCGCAGACCCCGCGGCATGCGCCGCCCAACGGAGAATCCGCCTTGACGAATCCGTCCCACGCCACGGCGCACGACGCGCCGCGCCCGGCCCGATGAGCGCGCCCGGCGGCCCGCTCGCCCGGCTCGAAGCGCACCTGACACGCGAATGGCAGCGGCGCGGCGCGCTCGCGTGGGCGCTCACGCCGTTCGCGTGCGTGTTCGGCCTGTGCGCGGCGCTGCGGCGCACCGCTTACGCGCAGGGCTGGAAGAAGCCGGTCGACGTCGGTGTGCCCGTCGTCGTGGTCGGCAACGTGACCGTCGGCGGCACCGGCAAGACGCCGACCGTGATCGCGCTGGTCGACGCGCTGCGGGCGGCCGGCTTCACGCCCGGCGTCGTGTCGCGCGGCTACGGCGCGAACGTGAAGGCGCCGACCGCCGTCACGCCCGCGTCGCGCGCGGGCGCGGCCGGCGACGAACCGCTGCTGATCGCGCGCCGCACCGGCGCGCCCGTCTGGGTGTGCCCCGACCGCGTCGCGGCCGCGCAGGCGCTGCGCGCCGCGCATCCGGACGTCGACGTGATCGTCAGCGACGACGGCCTCCAGCACTACCGCCTCGCGCGCACGGTCGAACTCGTCGTGTTCGACCACCGGCTCGGCGGCAACGGCTTCCTGCTGCCGGCCGGCCCGCTGCGCGAGCCGCTGTCGCGGCACCGCGACGCCACGCTCGTCAACGATCCGTACAGCGGCACGCTGCCGCCGTGGCCCGACACCTACTCGCTCGCGCTCGCGCCGGGCGCCGCGTGGCACCTCGACCAGCCCGCGCTGCGCCGCCCGCTGTCGCAGTTCGCGAACGAGCGCGTGCTCGCCGCGGCCGGCATCGGCGCGCCGGAACGCTTCTTCGCGACGCTGCGCGCGGCCGGTCTCGCACCCGCGACGCGCGCGCTGCCCGACCACTACGCGTTCGCCGACAATCCGTTCGTCGACGACGCCGTCGACGCAATCCTGATTACCGAGAAGGATGCAGTAAAATTGGGCGCTTCCTGGCGCGACGCTCGACTCTGGGTCGTCCCCGTCGAAGCCGCGCTCGACCCTCGCCTCATTGCCCTCGTTGTGGAGAAACTCCGTGGACGCTCGCCTGCTTGAAATCCTTGTGTGCCCTATCTGCAAAGGCCCGCTCCACTACGACCGTGCCGCGCAGGAGCTGATCTGCAACGCGGACAAGCTCGCCTACCCGATCCGCGACGGCATCCCCGTGATGCTCGTCGACGAAGCGCGCCAGACCGTCGAAGGCACGCCGGTCGACCCGGCCGGCCGCTAAGCCGCTCACCGGCGGCCCGGCCGCGGCCCATCCCCGGCCGGGCCGCCGAACCCCGCCGGGCAACCGGCTCCGGACGCGCCGCCCGCCTCGTCCTTCTCACCGCTCACCCCCGATGACTCACCCGCAACCTTTCATCGCCGTCATTCCCGCCAGGCTCGCGTCGACGCGGCTCCCGAACAAGCCGCTCGCCGATCTCGGCGGCAAGCCGATGGTCGTGCGCGTCGCCGAGCGCGCGCGCGAAGCGGGCGCGCAGCAGGTGCTCGTCGCGTCCGACGCGCAGAGCGTGCTCGATGCGGCGCGCGATCACGGCTTCGAAGCGGTGCTGACGCGTGCCGACCATCCGTCCGGCACCGACCGGCTCGCGGAAGTCGCAGCGACGTTCGGGTGGAGCGACGACACCGTCGTCGTCAACGTGCAGGGCGACGAGCCGCTGATCGACCCCGTGCTCGTGCGCGACGTGGCGTCGCACCTGGCCGCGCATCCGGCCTGTGCGATCGCGACGGCCGCACACCCGATTCACGAAGCGGCCGATGTGTTCAACCCGAACGTCGTGAAGGTCGCGCTCGACGCGCAGAGCGTCGCGCTGTACTTCTCGCGCGCGCCGATTCCGTGGAGCCGCGACGCATACCAGCCGCACTGGCCCGACGTCGCGGCCATGCCAGCTCCGGCATTCCCGGTCTACCGGCACATCGGCCTCTATGCGTATCGCGCGCGTTTCCTGCGCACGTATCCGTCGCTCGCGCAGGCGCCGATCGAACAGGCCGAGCAGCTCGAACAGCTGCGCGCGATCTGGCACGGCGAACGCATCGCGGTGCTGATCACCGAGCGCGCGCCCGAAGCCGGCATCGACACGCCGGCCGATCTCGCGCGCGTGCAGGCCCTTTTTCAGCCGGGATCAAAATAACCCGTGGCATAATCAAGCGATTGTGCGAGCCGTCCGCGACCAGCGCGTCCTCGCTTGACCCCGCCCGCGGCCCTGCCGGCAGCCGCGCGTCGCCAAAGCCGACGCGCCGCATCAGACCAGTCCGCCGCGCGCCAGGCAAGCCCCGCGCACGCTGTCGCCGGCGCCTTTGCGTCTCGCCACACGAATCTACATACCGGAGATATCACCATGCGTTTGATCCTGTTGGGCGCGCCCGGCGCGGGAAAGGGCACCCAGGCAAACTTCATCAAGGAAAAGTTCGGCATCCCGCAAATCTCGACGGGCGACATGCTGCGCGCGGCCGTGAAGGCCGGCACACCGCTCGGCGTCGAGGCGAAGGGCTACATGGACGCCGGCAAGCTCGTGCCGGACGCGCTGATCATCGGCCTCGTCAAGGAGCGCCTGAAGGAATCCGACTGCGCGAACGGCTATCTGTTCGACGGTTTCCCGCGCACGATCGCGCAGGCTGACGCGATGAAAGAAGCCGGCGTCGCGATCGACTACGTGCTCGAGATCGACGTGCCGTTCTCGGAAATCGTCGAGCGCATCAGCGGCCGCCGCACGCACCCGGCATCGGGCCGCACGTACCACGTCAAGTTCAACCCGCCGAAGGTCGAGGGCCACGACGACGTGACGGGCGAACCGCTGATCCAGCGCGACGACGACAAGGAAGAAACCGTCAAGAAGCGTCTCGAAGTGTACGAAGCGCAGACCAAGCCGCTGATCACGTACTACGGCGACTGGGCGCAGCGCGGCGAGGAAAACGGCCTGAAGGCGCCGCAGTATCGCAAGATCTCGGGCCTCGGCAGCGTCGATGAAATCCGCGAGCGCGCGTTTGACGCACTGAAGTAAGCACCGCGTCGCGCCCCCACGAGCCGCCCTTTCCGGGCGGCTTTTTTTCGCCCGGCCGATATTCGCACGACCGTTCTTGTCTCGCCGCCGCGCGAGGGCGCCCCGTACAATCGATCGAACGCGTGCGCCCCCGCCAACCGGCGCACCGGCTTTTCAACCGATCGTGTGGCATCGGACAGAACAACCGCTTTGCGTGGGACCTCCCCAAGCGCTAAAGCGCCAAGGACGGTCGACCGCGTTGCATGGGACCGCCCCAAGCGCTAAAACGCCAAGGGCGGTCGACCGCTTTTGCATGGGACCTCCCTAAGCGCTAAAGCGCCAAGGGCGGTCGACAAAGGAGACAGTCATGGATATTCGCGGCAGCGTCTTTCTGATCACGGGCGGCGCATCGGGCCTCGGCGCCGGAACAGCCCGGATGCTCGCGCAGGCGGGCGGCAAGGTCGTGCTCGCCGACCTGAACGAGGCGGCGGGCGCTGCGCTCGCGACCGAGCTGGGCGGCGTCTTCGTGCGCTGCGACGTGTCGAGCGAGGCCGACGCGCAGGCGGCCGTCGACGCGGCGACGCGCGCGGGCACGCTGCGCGGCCTCGTGAACTGCGCGGGCATCGCGCCCGCCGCGAAAACGGTCGGCAAGGACGGTGCGCATCCGCTCCACGTGTTCGCGAGGACGATCAACGTGAACCTCGTCGGCACGTTCAACATGATCCGGCTCGCGGCCGCCGTGATGGCTGCGACCGCGCCGACCTCGGAAGGCGAGCGCGGCGTGATCGTCAGCACCGCGTCGGTCGCCGCATTCGACGGGCAGATCGGCCAGGCCGCTTACGCGGCATCGAAGGCCGGTGTCGCGGGCATGACATTGCCGATCGCGCGCGACCTGTCGCGCAGCGGCATCCGCGTGATGACGATCGCGCCCGGCCTGTTCGAGACGCCGATGCTGCTCGGCATGCCGAAGGACGTGCAGGACGCGCTCGGCGCGATGGTGCCGTTCCCGCCGCGGCTCGGCAAACCGGCCGAATACGCGATGCTGGTGCGCCAGATCGTCGAGAATCCGATGCTCAACGGCGAAGTGATCCGCCTCGACGGCGCGATCCGGATGCAGCCGAAGTAAGCCCGCATGAAAAACGCCCGCGATGCGGGCGTTTTTTCATTCCGGGTTCCGGCAGCAGCGCTTTGGTTCAGTCCTCGCCGTCGCGCTGCATCCGCTGCCGCAATTCGGTCACCTGCGATTCGACGACGGTCGCGTCGTCCGCGTCCGGCCGCTCGCCGAGATACTGCTCGAGATCCTCGAGCGCGGGGCGCAGGTAGTCGAGCCGCGCATATGCGAAACCGCGGTCGCGCACCTCGTCGAGATGCTCGGGCAACAGGATCACGAGCCGCTGCTGCACGGCAAGCAGCCGCTGCCAGCGTTCCGTCTGCAGATAGATCGTCTTCAGGTTGCGCAGCATCCGCGCGATGATCTCGCGGCTCGTCGCGGGCTGCAGCAGCGCACGCAACGCGCTGTCGACCGCGCCGGCCGCGCGCGCGACGTACGGCTCGAGCATCTCGACCATCTCGGCTTCGGACAGCGAATGGCCATTCGTCGGATCGATGATCAGGTCGCCATCCGCCAGCGTGACACGCAGCAGGAAATGGCCGGGAAACGAGACGCCGCGCGCCGGCACGCCGATCTGCTCGGCGAGTTCCAGGTACAGCACCGACAGCGAGATCGGGATCCCGCGCCGTCGCTTCAGCACGGCGTTCAGGTGGCTGTTATCGGGGTCGTAGTAATCGTTGTGATTGCACGCGAAGCCGAGCTCGCGGAAAAAGAAATCGTTCAGCGCGGCGACGCGGCCCTTCAGGTCCGCATCGTCGGTGAGCCGCCGGCGCAGCCGCGCCGCCAGCATGTCGAGTTCGGCCAGCGTGCCCTGCAGGTCGAGGTCGGGATACGCGTCCTGCGCCAGCGACAGCGCGGTTTCCGTGACGGGCAGGCTGTCGTCGTCCGCCACGAGCGTGCTGAAGTAGTCGAGGACGCGGGTCATTGCGGTCATCACTTGGCGCGCCTTCTGAAGTAAGCGTATTTGAAGCCCATCACCCACAACATACCGAAATATAGTGCAGCGAACAGCACGAGGCACGCGGCCATCAGCGCGATACGCGCGAGCGGCTGCGCGCGCAGCCCGGTCCAGTCGAAGCTGATCGCGAACCAGTGCATCGTGCCGGCAAGCACCAGCGACGCGCCCACGAGTTGCACGAAGAAGCGCGGCCAGCCCGACGACGGTTGGTAGATGCCGCGCTGCCGCAAGCCGATGAACAGCAGCAACGAGTTCAGGCACGCGCCGACGCCGATGCTCAACGTGAGACCCGCGGTGCCGAGCAGCGGTACGAACACGTAGTTCGACAATTGCGTGACGACGAGCACGCCGATCGCGATCTTCACGGGCGTCTTGATGTCCTGCTTCGCATAGAAGCCCGGCGCGAGGATCTTGATCAGGATGATGCCGACGAGGCCGATCCCGTAGGTCGCGAGCGCGCGCGCGACCATCGTGACGGTATGCGCGTCGAACTTGCCGTAGTTGAAGAGGGTTGCGGTGAGCGGCGTCGCGAAGAAGAACAGCGCGAGCGCGCTCGGCGCCGCGAGCAGGAACGTGACGCGCAGCCCCCAGTCGAGCAGCGCCGAATACTCGTGCGAATCGGCGTCGACGTGCGCCTTCGACAGGCTCGGCAGCAGGATCGTGCCGAGCGCGACGCCGAGCAGCGCGGTCGGGAATTCCATCAGGCGGTCGGCGTAGTTGATCCACGACACGGCGCCCTGCCCGAGCCGCGACGCGATGTTGGTGTTGATGATCAGCGACAGTTGCGCGACCGACACCGCGAACGTCGCCGGCACCATCTTCGCGAGCACGCGCTTCACGCCGCGGTGCCGCAGCGCGCGCAGCGGGTTGAGGCCGATCAGCGGCACCATGTCGATCTTCTTCAGGCCCGGCAACTGCACGAGGAACTGCAGCAAGCCGCCCGCGATGACGGCCCATGCGAGCGCGAACACCGGCACCTTCAGGTGCGGCGCGACGAACACGGCGGCGGCGATGAACGCGACGTTGAGCAGCACCGGCGCGAACGCGGGCAGCGAGAAGCTCTTGTACGTGTTCAGCACGCCGGACGCGAGCGTCGTCAGCGAAATGAACACGATGTACGGGAACATGATCCGCGTCATCGTGACCGCGAGCGGGAACGCCTGCCCGTCGGTGTGCAGGCCGGACGCGACCGCGAACACGACCCACGATGCGCCGACGATCCCGAGGACCGACAGCACGGCGAGCGCCCACGCAAGCACGGTCGACATCGCGTCGACGAGCGCCTTCGTCGCATCGTGCCCCTGCTGGTTCTTGAACTCGGCGAGGATCGGCACGAACGCCTGCGAGAACGCGCCTTCCGCGGACAGGCGGCGCAGCAGGTTCGGGATACGGAAGGCGACGTAGAATGCGTCGGTATATTGACTGGCACCGAACGCACGGGCGATCAGCGTCTCGCGGGCCAGTCCGGTCACGCGCGACAGCAGCGTGAAGCCGCTGACCGTCAGCAGGGCTCGGAATAGATTCATGGGGCGCTTATTATACGGACGTTGCGCGGCGCGGCACGGCCGGATGCCGAAAAGCGCACCCGCCGCACCCGCCCGGCATGCAAGGGTGACGCCAAACTTGCCACGCGCTTGATTTTGTTGCTATAATCCGCCGTTTCTGGGCTTGCCACATGCGTTGCGCCTGACGTTTCCATGTGTTGGCTCCGGTAAAATCACCGTTTTTTATGCGCCCCTGGGCAATCGCTCTCAGGGGACGGATCGAAAAGCAGCGCTTGGCCGTCTAGGCTCCAAGCTCTGGAAACAGGACAGGATAAGGAACCGTCATGGCTAACTCCGCACAAGCACGCAAGCGCGCCCGCCAAGCCGCGAAGGCAAATTCGCACAACTCGGCGCTGCGCTCGAAATTCCGTACCGCGATCAAGGCTGTTCGCAAGGCTGTCGACGCCGGCGACCAAGCCAAGGCTGCCGATCTGTTCAAGGCTGCCGTGAAGACGATCGACACGATCGCCGACAAGAAGATCGTTCACAAGAACAAGGCCGCTCGCAGCAAGAGCCGCCTGGCCGCAGCCGTCAAGGGCCTGCAGGCAGCAGCGTAAATCCGGTGCGCCCGCTCGCGCGGGCGCTCCTGTTTCCTGCGATCGCAAAAAAACCCGCCTAGGCGGGTTTTTTTGTTGCGTGCCGTCCGGGCATCACACCGGCTGACGGCAACCGAAGCGGGCGCGGCAGGCGCCTTCGCCCACCGGCATCACTTCTTCGCGTTGTAGTCCGGCAGCTCGCACGCCTCGGTAACGACGAGGTGGTTGTCCTTCGCGAAATTCAGCACGAAATCGAAAGCCATCGGCTCGATGTCGCGCAGCCGCGAATCGAGGATCACGCATTTCAGGTCGCCGAGCATGGTCGGGCGCACGTACAGCGAATACTTGAGACGCGCATTCGGGCCGCTCGCCCCCGGCCCGAAGCAGGCCATCACACCGGCCAGACGTTCCGACCAGTCGCTCGGACGAAACTTTTTCCCGTCTTTCGTGATGCCCTGGATGAAAAATTCGGTCGGAGGGGTTTCAGCCATGTGGTTACCCAAGTGACGGCCCGGCGATGCCCAGGCGACGGCGCCTGGATACGCGAACACAAAGCTGGAATGGACGGCGGCACAAGCATTTCGATATCCCGAAAACGGGGCGTCGATGCGCGCTGCCGATGTGCTGCACCGGATTTGTGCAGCGCACCGCTTGTGTCCGGCAGAGCGCGAGGAGGCTTGCCTGCCGGGCTGGAGAAAACTTTTGGATTATACCGCAGCGCGCCATCGCGCGTCGTCCCGAGGCCCTGCTTCCCGTGCCGCCGGCCGCACGCGGCGATCGTGCCCCGCTTCTCTTCGCGGCTCGTCAAAGCACAGAAAATCCTTTATGCTGCTTTGAGTTATCCACACCCGACGGCGGCGCCGTCCGGCCTCGCTGCCGGGTGAAACCCGCCGTATCTCGCTTCATGACCGCCAAAACCATTCGTCACTACCTGCAGTTCAAGGATTTCTCGCTGGAAGACTACGAGTACGTGCTCGAACGCACGGGTATCCTGAAGCGCAAGTTCAAGAACTACGAGACCTATCACCCGCTGCACGACCGCACGCTCGCGATGATCTTCGAGAAGAGCTCGACGCGCACGCGCCTGTCGTTCGAGGCTGGGATCTTCCAGCTCGGCGGCCACGCCGTCTTCATGAGCACGCGCGACACGCAGCTCGGCCGCGGCGAACCCGTCGAGGATTCCGCGCAGGTCATCTCGCGGATGGTCGACATCATCATGATCCGCACGTTCGAGCAGGAGGTCATCCAGCGCTTCGCGGAAAATTCCCGCGTGCCGGTGATCAACGGCCTGACGAACGACTACCACCCGTGCCAGGTGCTCGCCGACATCTTCACGTACTACGAGCACCGCGGCCCGATCGCCGGCAAGACCGTCGCGTGGGTCGGCGACGCGAACAACATGCTCTACACGTGGATCGAAGCCGCGCAGATCCTCGGCTTCAAGCTGCGTCTGTCGACGCCGCCCGGCTACGCGCTCGACATGAAGCTCGTGTCGCCCGGCAGCGCGCCGTTCTACGAGGTGTGCGACGATCCGAACGAAGCGTGCAAGGGCGCCGATCTCGTGACGACCGACGTGTGGACGAGCATGGGCTTCGAGGCCGAGAACGAGGCACGCATGCAGGCCTTCGCCGACTGGTGCGTCGACGAGGAAATGATGGGCCACGCGAACCCGGACGCGCTCTTCATGCACTGCCTGCCCGCGCACCGCGGCGAGGAAGTGACGGCCGGCGTGATCGACGGCCCGCAGAGCGTCGTGTGGGACGAGGCGGAAAACCGCTTGCACGTGCAGAAGGCGCTGATGGAGTTCCTGCTGCTCGGCCGCCTCAAGCACTGACGCGCCGGAACCCGGTAATCCGTAAAAAAGCGCCGATCGACGATCGGCGCTTTTTTATTGGGTGCGCGAAAAACGGCGCGGAACCCGCGTTACAGGCAGACCGGTTCGGGCTCGAGTTCGACGCCGAAATGCTCGCGCACGTCGGCCTGGATCGCCCGCGCCAGCGCAAGCACGTCGGCCCCCGTCGCGCCGCCGCGATTGACGAGCACGAGCGCCTGGCGGTCGTGCACGGCCGCCGCACCCAGCACGCGCCCCTTCCAGCCGCAGCGGTCGATCAGCCAACCGGCCGCGAGCTTCACGTGCCCGTCCGGCTGCAGATACGACACGACATCCGGCGCACGGGCCCGCAGCGCATCGAACTGCGCCGCGTCGATCACCGGATTCTTGAAGAAACTGCCCGCGTTGCCGAGGACGAGCGGATCGGGCAGCTTCGCGCGGCGGATCGCGACGACCGCGTCGAACACGTCGCGCGGCGTCGCCGCATCGGGCGCAATACCGCACGCGTCGAGCTGGCGCGTGACGTCCGCGTAGCCGAGCCGCGACTTCCATTGCCTGGGCAGCCGGAACGTCACCGACACGATCGCGAACCGGCCGCGCCCTTCCCGCTTGAAGAAGCTGTCCCGGTAGCCGAACCCGCAGCGTGCGGCGTCGAAGCGCTCGCTGCGCCCCGTCGCAAGCTCGACCGCGACCAGCGAGTCGAAATACGCCTTCATCTCGAGGCCGTACGCGCCGATGTTCTGGATCGGCGCGGCACCCACGGTGCCCGGGATCAGCGCGAGATTCTCGAGGCCCGGCATCCCGTGCTCGAGCGTCCACGCAACGAATGCGTGCCAGTTCTCGCCGCCGCCTGCCTCGACGTACCACGCGTCGTCGTCCTCGCGCACGACGCGGCGGCCCGCGATCTCGTCGAGCAGCACGACGCCGTCGAAATCGCGCGTGAACACGACATTGCTGCCGCCGCCAAGCACGAGCTGCGGCAGGCGCGCGACGCGCGGGTCGCGATGCAGCGCCTCGAACTGCGACGCGTGCGTGATGCGCGCGGCAACGCGCGCCCTCGCGTCGATGCCGAACGTGTTGTGCGCGGCGAGCGGATGGTCGGGAAGCAGCGACAGGGCGGAATCGTCAGGAGGCATCGGCATTCGCGGTCACGTCCGCCCGGACGGCACACGGCCGGCCTTGGGCAAACGGAAGGGCATCGGTAAAATGGCAAACAGTCCGCAATTATAGCGAGTGCCCGCGCGCGAGCCGGGCACCCGCATCTCAAGGGAGAATGCCATGCCATCGTTCGACGTCGTTTCCGAAGCGAACATGATCGAAGTGAAGAACGCCATCGAGCAGTCGAACAAGGAAATTTCGACGCGCTTCGACTTCAAGGGCTCCGACGCGCGCGTCGAGCAGAAGGAACGCGAGCTGACGCTGTTCGCCGACGACGATTTCAAGCTCGGCCAGGTCAAGGACGTGCTGATCGGCAAGCTGGCCAAGCGTAACGTCGACGTGCGCTTCCTCGACTACGGCAAGGTCGAGAAGATCGGCGGCGACAAGGTCAAGCAGATCGTCACCGTGAAAAAAGGCGTGACGGGCGATCTCGCGAAGAAGATCGTGCGGCTCGTGAAGGACAGCAAGATCAAGGTGCAGGCGAGCATCCAGGGCGACGCCGTGCGCATATCGGGCACGAAGCGCGACGACCTGCAAAGCACGATCGCGATGCTGCGCAAGGATGTGACCGACACGCCGCTCGACTTCAACAACTTCCGCGACTGATCGGCCGCCGATCCGCCACGTCATCACGCCGGGCCCCGCACGCGCGGCGCGCCCGGCACGCGGCAACCGCCGCCTCAGGCTTTCCCGCCATCCTGCGCGCCGCCGTTCGCGGCCGCCTTCTTCTTGTCGCCGATCCGGCTCTCCTGCCCTGCGAGCAGCTTCGAAATGTTGCCGCGGTGACGCCACACGAGCAGTACGCTCATCGCAAGCACGGCCCACGCGACCGGGTTGTGGCCCGTGCCGAACAGGAACACGTCGAACACCGGCGCGAACACGGCCGCCACCAGCGCCGCGAGCGACGAATAACGGAAGAAGAACGCGACGATCAGCCAGGTCAGCGCGGTCGCGAGCCCGAGCACCGGGTGCACGGCGAGCAGCACGCCAGCCGCGGTCGCGACGCCCTTGCCGCCCTGGAAGCGGAAGAACACCGGATACAGGTGGCCGAGGAACACGGCGATCGCGACCCATGCGACCGCGACGTCGGGCAGGCCGAGGCGCCGCGCGAGCCAGACGGCGATCCAGCCCTTGAACGCGTCGCCGACGAGCGTCAGGATCGCGGCCTTCTTGTTGCCGCTGCGCAGCACGTTGGTCGCGCCGGGATTCTTCGACCCGTACGAACGCGGGTCGGCCAGGCCCATCGTGGCGCTGACGACGACGGCGAACGACACCGAGCCGATCAGGTAGGCAACGAGGGCGGCGAGCAGGATCTGCATGCGGAGGACTCTTCTTTCAACGTATCGGTAAAGGGACGGCTATGCGCGGCAAGCCGAAACGGCGCCCATTCTACCGAACGAGCGCGGCCTGCCATGAAGGTGAAACCCTCAGTCGACGCTCGCGCACTGCACAGGCTGCGCGCCGAGCAGCGACGTGAGCACCGCCGGCTCGAGGCTGACGAGGTAGCCGCGACGCCCGCCGTTCAGGTAGATCGTCGGCAATTCGAGGATCGTCGCCTCGACGTAGACGGGCATCGTCTTGCGCGTGCCGAACGGCGACGTGCCGCCGACGAGATAGCCCGAATGGCGGTTCGCGACCTCGGGCTTGCACGGCTCGACGCGCTTCGCGCCGATCTGCCGCGCGAGGTTCTTCGTCGACACGGTGCGGTTGCCGTGCATCAGCACGATCAGCGGCTTCGCGTGCTCATCCTCCATCACGAGCGTCTTCACGACACAGTGCTCATCGACGCCGAGCTGGCGCGCCGATTCGCCGGTGCCGCCGTGCTCGACGTATTCGTAAGGATGCTCGCCGAACGCGACCCCGTGACGGCGCAACAGCTGGGTCGCGGGAGTTTCGGACACGTGTCTGGATTTGCTCATGGCGGCATTCTAATGGCGAACGCTCGGCGGGCGGGCAATGGCGCGCCGGCGGTATACTCGCCGCCCGTTTTCCGCCGGCCGGCCTCCCGCATCGCCGCAACGATTCCGCCCGTCATCATTGCGGACCTCGCGAAGCGCTATTGCCCGATTGGCCGATTGTGGCGCGCGCGTCGTCATGGCACGATCGTTCGCAAACATCGTCAGCCGCCGCCCCTTTTCTGGAGACGCCATGCCCTCGCCCACCCGTTCATCCGAGCCGCTCGACGTCGATGCGCTGCTCGCCGCGCTGCCTCGCCGCATCGCCGACGTGCCCGCGCGCTGGGCCGCGCATGCGCCCGCGCACCCGGCGCTGATCGAGGACGCGCGCCGCCTGTCGTACGGCGACCTGTCGCAGGCCGTCGATGCGGCGGCCGCGCTGCTCGCGAGCCTCGGCGTGCAAGGCGGCGACCGCGTGATGATCGTCGCCGAAAACTGCGTCGCGCAGATCGTGTTGCTGTTCGCGGTCGCCCGCATCGACGCGTGGGCGCTCGTGTCGAACGCGCGGCTGTCGGCCGGCGAACTCGATGCGATCACCGCGCACGCGCGTCCGAAGCTGATCGCGTTCGCGACGGACCCATCGCCCGATGCGCGCGCGCATGCCGCGCGGCACGGCGCGACGCCCGCCGCCGCGCTGCCGGTCGACATCGGCGCGTGGTCGTATCACGTCGACGCGAGCGCGCCGCGCGAACCGGTGGCCGCCGACGGCGCCGCGCAATGTGCGGCGCTGATCTACACGACCGGCACGACAGGCGCACCGAAAGGCGTGATGCTGTCGCACCGCAACCTGCTGTTCATCGCGGCGACGTCGAGCACGCTGCGCCGCGTGTCGCCCGACGACGTCGTCTACACGGTGCTGCCGGTGTCGCATGTGTACGGGCTCGCGTCGGTCTGCCTCGGCAGCCTGTACGCGGGCGCGACGCTGCGGCTCGCCCCGCGCTTTGCGCCGGAAGCCGTGCGCGTCGCGCTCGCCGACGAAGGCGTCACGATCTTCCAGGGCGTACCCGCGATGCACGCGAAGCTGCTCGAACACCTGCACACGCACGGCCACGCATGGCATGCGCCGCGGCTGCGCTTCGCGTATTCGGGCGGCTCGCCGCTCGACGCGAACCTGAAGGCGCGCGTCGAGCGCCTGTACGGCGTGCCGCTGCACAACGGCTACGGAATGACCGAAAGCAGCCCGACGATCACGCAGACGCCGCTCGACGCGCCGCGCGCCGACAGTTCGGTCGGCGTGCCGATTCCGGGCGTGGACATGCGCATCGTCGCGCCGGACGGCACCGACGTGCCGCAAGGCGAAGTCGGCGAGATCCGCGTGCGCGGGCCGAACGTGATGCTCGGCTACTACCGCAACGCGGACGCGACGCGCGCGGCCGTCTCGCCGGACGGCTGGCTGAGCACTGGCGATCTCGCACGGCAGGAGGCGGACGGCGCGGTGACGATCGCGGGCCGCAGCAAGGAGTTGATCATCCGGTCAGGCTTCAACGTGTATCCGGTCGAAGTCGAACAGGTGCTGAACGCGCATCCGGACGTCGTACAGGCTGCCGTCATCGGCCGCGCGGTCGAAGGCAACGAGGAAGTGCTCGCGTTCGTCGAGCGGGTGCCGGGCACCGCGGCGGACGAAGCGGCGTTGCACGCATGGTGCGCGGAGCGGCTCGCGCCTTACAAACGCCCTGCGCATATCCGCGTGCTCGACGCGCTGCCGGCCGCGTCGACGGGCAAGGTGCTGAAGCACAAGCTGCGCGAGCTGATCTGACGCCGGCCGACGCGCACGACGGAGCGCGCCGCGCCGGACGCGCGCTAGCCGCGCGGGTGGTGTTGCGCGTGCAGCGTCTTCAGCCGCTCGCGCGCGACGTGCGTATAGATCTGCGTGGTCGAGATGTCGCTGTGGCCGAGCAGCATCTGCACGACGCGCAGGTCGGCGCCGTGGTTCAGCAGGTGCGTCGCGAACGCATGCCGCAGCGTGTGCGGCGACAGGTGCGCGCGCACATCGGCCTGCTGCGCGTGGCGCTTGATGATGTTCCAGAACTGCTGGCGCGTCATCCCGTCGCCGCGCGCGGTCACGAACAGCGCGTCGGCCGCGCGCGCGCCGAGCAGCGCCGGCCGCGCGTCGCGCAGGTAGCGCTCGATCCAGTCGTGCGCCATTTCGCCGAACGGCACGAGCCGCTCCTTCGAGCCCTTGCCCATCACGCGCACGACACCCTCGTTGAGGCCGACCTCGACGGTCTTCAGCGTCACGAGCTCGCTCACGCGCAGCCCGCTCGCGTACATCAGCTCGAGCATCGTGCGATCGCGCAGGCCGAGCGGCGTGCCGATGTCGGGCGCGCCGAGCAGCGCCTCGACCTGCGCCTCGGACAGCGTCGACGGAAACCTGGCCGCCTGTTTCGCGGACGTGATCCGCAGCGTCGGGTCGGCGCTCGCGCGATGCTCGCGCACGGCCCAGCCGTAATAGCGACGGAACACGGACAGCCGCCGGTTCGACGACGTCGCCTTGCCGTCGCTGCGCGCGGCAATGTAGCCCGTCACCATCGCCTCGTCGGCCGAATCGAGCGGCGCGTCGTGCGTCGCGGCCAGCCATTGGGAAAACAGCACCAGATCGCGCCGGTACGCGTCGAGCGTGTTGCGCGCGAGCCCGTGCTCGAGCCACAGCGCATCGCAGAACACGTCGATCGACGCACGGCTCGCGAGCAGCGCGGGCGATGCCGCGGCTGCATCGCCGTCGGCTTCGGGGGAAATCAGCGGTTCGCTCATCGGTACGGCACGCCCTCGTGCGCCAGCAGCCAGCGCTTCACCTTCTGGTAATAACCATTGTCGTCGTGGTTCGCGAAGCCGCCGAGGCCGCCGGCCGCGACCACGCGATGGCACGGAATCACGAGCGGGAAGTAGTTCGCGCCGCACGCCTGGCCGACCGCGCGCGGCGCGCTGCCGATCCGCTTCGCGACCTGGCCGTAGGTCAGCACCGTGCCGGGCGGGATATCGCTGATCACGTTCCACACGCGGTGCTGGAATGCGCTGCCGACTTCGGCGAGCGGCAGGTCGAAGCGCGCCGACGCACGCTCGAAATAACGTTCGATCTGCTTGACCGCGCGCTTCGCGAGCGGCGAGTCCGGCTCGACCGACTTCACCGATTCGGGCAGATAGACGATCTCGCGCACCACCGCGGCGTCCGTGCGGATGCCGACCTTGCCGAACGGCGCGTCGATGACTGCATTGAACATTGCCCCTCCTGACCGATGGATGCGCGCGACACCGCCGCGCGCCGACGACACTTTACGCCGCCTTCACGCGGCACGCAGCGCCCATTCGACATGCTCGCGCACGACCGGCGACCGATCGTCGGCCCGCGCGCGCAACGCGGCGACGATCGCGTCGCGCGCCTGCGGCGCGAGCCGGTCGGCGCCCGTGCGCAGCGCATTGCCGAGCCCGACCGCGAGATTGCGCAGCCAGCTTTCGTAGCCGATGCGCCGGATCGCGCTGCCCTGCATCCGCGTATCGAACGCGTCGGCGTCCCACGCGAACAGCTCGACGAGCGTCGCGCGATCGAGGCCGTGCCGCACGTCGAAATCGGCAACGGGTGCGGCCTGCGCGAACTTGTTCCACGGGCACACGAGCTGGCAGTCGTCGCAGCCGTACACGCGATTGCCGATCATCGGCCGCAGTGGTTCGGGGATGCTGCCTTTCAGTTCGATCGTCAGGTACGAGATGCAGCGGCGCGCGTCGACGCGGTACGGCTCGACGATCGCACCGGTCGGGCAGGCGTCGATGCAGCGCGTGCAACTGCCGCAGTGCGCGCCGGGCGTCTCGGGCGCGGTGTCGGGCGACGTGTGCGCGTCGGTCGGCAGCGGAATGTCGACGTAGATCTCGCCGAGGAAGAACAGCGAGCCGGCATCGCGCTGCAGCAGCAGCGTGTGCTTGCCACGCCAGCCGACGCCGGCCTTCTGCGCGAGTTCGACCTCGAGCACGGGTGCCGAATCGGTGAACACGCGATAGCCGAACGCGCCGATCTCGCCTTCGATACGCTCCGCGAGGGTCTGCAGCCGGTTGCGCAGCACCTTGTGATAGTCGCGGCCACGCGCATAGATCGACACGACGGCCGCCTGCGGATCATCGAGCCGCGCCCGTTCGCGCGCGCGCCAGTCGTGCGGCGCGAGCGCGCCCGGCTCGCCGCCGGGCGCGCCGGCGTCGAGCGTTTCGGCCGGCAGGTAGGCGAGCCGCACGGAGATCACGCGTCGCGTACCGGCCACAAGTTCGGCCGGCCGCGCGCGTTTCATCCCGTGTTTCGCCATATAATCCATTTCGCCGTGGCATCCGGCTTCCAGCCAGGCGGCGAGGCCTGCTTCGGCATCCGAGAGATCGGTACCGCTGATGCCGATCGCCCCGAAACCCAATTCGCGCCCCCACGCCCTGATGCGAGCGGCGAGCGCAGTCAACGCCGCATCATCGAGCGCGCACGGCGCCGCGCCTTCGGCACGAGTCGAAGGCTTGTCGGATGCAGAGAGTTCCGGTAATCGGTTCATCGCACTATTTTACGAGAATGCCAGCTACGTCCAGTCATACGCCTCATGACGCCATGCTGTCCGCCCCATTCGCGGAGCGCGTGATCGCGCTCGCTGACCAAGCGGCGACCGAGGCCTTCGGCACCCGTTTCGCGCACGCGCTCGACGCGGCGCGCGCCGATCTCGCCCGCGCGCACGCGTTCGACGGGCTGCAGATCCAGCTGGTCGGCGATCTCGGCGCGGGCAAGACGAGCCTCGTGCGAGCCATCCTGCGCGGCCTCGGCCACCCGGGACGCGTGCGCAGCCCGACCTATACGCTCGTCGAGCCGTACGCGCTCGAACGCGACGATGGGGAACTTGAGGTCTATCACTTCGATCTGTATCGATTCAATGATCCGGCCGAATGGTCCGACGCAGGCTTTCGCGAATATTTCAATTCCAGCGCGATCTGCCTCGTCGAATGGCCGCAACAGGCGGGCGCGCTGCTCGGCGTGCCCGATCTGGTCTTCTCGCTCGACGTGGATGGCGACGGCCGCGCCCTCACCGTCCGGGCGTATAGCGCTTCAGGAAAGGCATGTCTCGAAAGATGTTGATCAAACCGTTCCGCTCGATCGAATCGGCGGCCACCGCGACGCACAACTGGCGGCGCCGCCAGATCCTGTGCGCGGGCGCGTCGACGCTGGTGCTCGGTCTCGTCGCCCCGCGGCTCGCGCACGCGTCGTCGGTGCTCGGCGTGCGCGTCTGGCCCGCGCGCGATTACACGCGCGTCACGATCGAATCCGACCAGCCGCTGCAGAATAGCCAACAGCTGCTGCAGGGTCCCGACCGTCTCGTCGTCGACCTGACCGGCCTCGATCTCGACCAGGCGCTGCGCGACCTCGTGTCGAAGATCGCGCCGAACGATCCGCAGATCCAGTCGGTGCGCGTCGGCCAGTATCAGCCGCACGTCGTGCGGATGGTGTTCGACCTGAAAGGCTCGGTAAAGCCGCAGGTGTTCACGCTGCCGCCGGTTGGCACCTACAAGTACCGGCTCGTGTTCGACCTGTATCCGGCCGTCGCGCCCGATCCGCTGACCGACCTGATCGCGCAGACGGAACGCAAGGAGCAGGCGCTCAACGACACGGCGCGCGCGCAGCAGATGCAGCCGCCGACCGCGCTGAACGGGCCGGGCGCACCGCCGCCGCCCGCCGCGGGCGACAACAGCGACGCGTTCTTCCAGCGCTTCGCGCAGAACACGCCGCGCACGCCGCCGGCCGCCGGCGCGCCTTCGACGCCCGCGAAGCCGGCCGTCAAGCCGCCGCCCGTCATCGCGCGCCGCGACGACAGCGACGACGACGGCGACACCTACAAGTTCACCGCGCCGAAATCCGGCAAGGGCGGCACCGTGCGCCTGCTGACGGTCGCGATCGATCCGGGCCACGGCGGCGAGGATCCGGGCGCGATCGGCGGCGGCGGCACGTACGAGAAGCACATCGCGCTCGACATCGCGAAGAAGCTGCGCGCGAAGATCGACGGGGCGCCGAACATGCGCGCGATGATGACCCGCGACGCCGACTTCTTCGTGCCGCTGAACGTGCGCGTGCAGAAGGCGCGCCGCGTGGGCGCCGACCTGTTCGTGTCGATCCACGCCGATGCGTTCACGACGCCGTCCGCGCGCGGCTCGTCGGTGTTCGCGCTATCCGACCACGGCGCGACGAGCGCCGCCGCGCGCTGGATGGCGAACAAGGAGAATTCGTCCGACCTGATCGGCGGCATCAATATCAAGACAGCGGATGCGGCCGTGAACCGCGCGCTGTTCGACATGTCGACGACCGCGCAGATCCGCGACTCGCTGCGCTACGGCAACTACGTGCTGAAGGAAGTCGGCGGCATCAACAAGCTGCACAAGGGCTCGGTCGAGCAAGCCGGGTTCGCGGTGCTGAAGGCGCCCGACATTCCGTCGATCCTCGTCGAGACCGCGTTCATCAGCAACCCGGACGAAGAGCGCAGGCTCAACGACGAAAGCTATCGCGACGAGATGGCCGACGCGATCTTCCGCGGCATCAAGCGTTATTTCGCCGCGAATCCGCCGCTCGCGAAGAACCGGATGGCCTGACGGCTTCCCTGGCCGTCCCTTCCCTGCCGCCGGCACGCAGCGCGTGCTGGCGCGTCACGACGCCGCGAAGCGGCGCATCAGTTTCCCGCCGAACACGTTCACCGCGAGCCCGCCCATCACGAGCGCCGTGCCGATCAGCTGCGTGCGCGTCAGATGCTCGTCGAGCAGCAGCGACGACGACGCGAGCCCGACGATCGGCACCAGCAGCGAGAACTGCGCGACCTGCGCGGCCGGGTAGCGCGACAGCAGGCGGCTCCACAGCCCGTAGCCGAGCAGCGTCGCGACGAACGCGAGATAGACGACCGCGAAGATCGATGCGCCGTTCAGCCCGGCGAGCGCGGTCGCGATCCGCTGCGGCCCTTCGAACCACAGCGACAGCAGGAAGAACGGCACGGGCGGCACGAGGCTCGCCCACACGACGAGCGACACGAGGTTCGCACGGCCGACCTTCTTCGTGACGATATTGCCGAACGCCCACATCGCGGCCGAGCAGATGGTCAGCAGGAAGCCCGCGAGCGTCATCGCGTGGCCACCCTGCGCCGCGATCACGACGAGCCCGCCCGCGGCGATCGCGAGCCCGAACAGGTTCTGCACGTGCAGCCGCTCGCCGAGGAACAGCATCGCGAACACGAGCGTGAAGAACGCCTGCGACTGCAGCACGAGCGACGCGAGGCCGGCCGGCATGCCGACGTACATGCCGGTGAACAGGAACACGAACTGGCCGAGCTGGATCGTCGCGCCGTACAGCACCAGCAGGCGCCACGGAATCTGCGGCCGGCGCACGAAGAACACCGCGGGCACGGCCGCGAGCGTGAAGCGCAGCGCGCCGAGCAGCATCGGCGGCATGCCGTGCAGGCCGACCTTGATCACGACGAAGTTCACGCCCCACGCCAGGATCACGACCAGCGCAAGCAGCAAGTCCTTCGGGGCCATCATCGGCGTCTCCTCGATTGTCGAATCGTTGTGCAAAGTGCCCCCGGCCCTGTCGCTTCGCGCCAGGCCCCCCCGAGAGGGTCATCCCCCAGCGGGACTTCCTTCGGGGCGGAAAACCTGGGGCGGCACGGCGTTTTCCTGTGAAGCCGGTCAGTCTACCGGGTTTCGCCGTACGGCCCGATACCCGCGCGGCAAGCATGGAATCGGCGGCGGGCGGCCGTACAATGACCGGCATCCCCCGCCGCCCCACAGGACCCGCCATGACCGATCCGATCAAAGCCCTGCTGAAGCCGCATGTGCGCGACATCGGCAACCTGCAGGTGCGCCGCACGCTGCCCGCGCTCGCCGCGCGCCTCGTCGGCCCGTTCATCTTCTTCGATCACATGGGGCCCGCCACGCTGCCGGCCGGCACGGGGCTCGACGTCCGCCCGCATCCGCATATCGGGCTCGCCACCGTCACCTACCTGTTCGACGGCGCGATCCTGCACCGCGACAGCCTCGGCTCGCGGCAGGAAATCGTGCCGGGCGACGTGAACTGGATGACGGCCGGCCGCGGGATCGTCCACTCCGAACGCACGCCCGATGCGCAGCGTGCAAACGGCCACACCGTGCACGGGATCCAGACCTGGGTCGCGCTGCCGCGCGCGCACGAGACGACCGAGCCGTCGTTCGAGCACCATGCGGCCGACTCGCTGCCGAAGCGCAACGAAGACGGCGTGTCGCTGACGGTGATCGCCGGCGACGCATTCGGGCTGCGCTCGCCCGTCACGACGTTTTCGCGCACGCTGTATGTCGCGGCCGAATTCGCGGCCGGCGGCCGCGTCGAACTCGACGCGTCGCACGAGGAGCGCGCGGTCTACGTGGTCGACGGCGATCTCGCGATCGACGGCACGCCGGTTCCGCCCGAGCAGATGGCCGTGCTCGCGCCGGGCGCGGCGGTCACGCTGACGAGCGGCAGCGGCGCGCGCGCGATGCTGCTCGGCGGCGACAAGATCGACGGCGAACGCTTCATCGAATGGAATTTCGTCGCCAGCAGCCGCGATGCGATCGAGCACGCGAAGCAGGCATGGACGCGCCAGGAAATGGGCAAGGTGCCGGGCGAGACCGAGTGGATTCCGCTGCCCGAGTCGAAGCCGCGTTGAAAAAGGGGCGCGCCGCCCCCATCCTGACGATATTCGAACGGAAGAGAACGACATGGACACCACGCTTGCCACATTCGAGAAAGACGTCATCGAGGCGTCGCTGGACACGCCCGTGCTGGTCGACTTCTGGGCGCCGTGGTGCGGCCCCTGCAAGACGCTCGGCCCGCTGCTGGAAAAGCTCGAGGGCGACTACGAAGGCCGCTGGAAGCTCGTGAAGGTCAACGTCGACGAGAACCAGGAACTCGCCGCGCACTTCCAGACGCGCAGCATCCCGCACGTGATCGCGTTCGCCGACGGGCGCCCCGTCGACCAGTTCGTCGGCGTGCTGCCGGAAGGCCAGTTGCGCGCGTTCCTCGACCGGCTGCTGCCGGCACCCGAAGAAGCCGAACGCCGCGCTGCACAGTACGCGATGGCCGAATCGCGCTACGACGACGCGCTCACGCACCTCGAAGCGGCGCTCGCGCTGAACCCCGGCTTCGACGACGCGCGCCTCGACCTGATCGAATTGCTGCTCGCGAGCAACCAGGTCGACGCCGCGCGCGCCGAGACCGAGCGCCTGTCGCAGACCGTGCAAGACGGCGACCCGCGCTACCAGGCGATCAAGACCCGTTTCGACGCGCTCGACGCAACGGCCGACCTGCCGCCGACCGACGCGCTCGAAGCGCGCATCGCGGCGAACCCCGGCGATCTCGACGCGCGCTTCGATCTCGCGCAAAGCCTGATCGCGCGGCGCGCGTATGAAGGCGCGCTGGAACAGCTGCTGGAAATCGTGACGCGCGACCGCGCGTACGGCGACGATCTCGGCCGCCGCACGATGATCTCGGTGTTCGAACTGGCCGGCGATCGCCCCGACCTCGTCGCCGGATGGCGGCGCAAGCTGAGCATGGCGCTCAACTGACGCGCGACCGGCCGGGCCGCAACGGCCCGGCTGAATCGACGTAGCGCCTGCAGCGCGTTGCCCGCGCTGCCGCATCCGTCAACGCCCGCGCTTCGCGGATCAGCCGGCGGCCTGCGCCGCGATCGCGCGCAGCGCATGCGCGGCGGCCGCGAAGCCGAAGCTCGCGGTCACGCACACGCTCGAACCGAATCCCGCACAGTTGAGCCCCGCGACGTGCGCGGCCGTGGACGGCTCGGCGCCGTCTTCGATATCGCATGCGGCCGCTTCCGGATAGATCAGCGGCTCGTCCGAATACACGGCGCTGACCTTGAAACGCGCCTTCGGACCGCGCGGAAAGCCGTGCTGCTTGCGCAATTGCGCGCGCACCTTCGACAGCAGCGGATCCTGGATCGTCAGCGCGAGATCGTCGATCCGGATGCGCGTCGGGTCGAGCTGCCCGCCGGCGCCGCCGACCGTGACGAGCGGCTGCCGCTTCGCGACGCACCACGCGATCAGCGCGACCTTGGTGCGCACGCTGTCGATCGCGTCGATCACGTAGTCGAAGCCGCCGCCGAGCAGCGCGTCGAAGTTGTCGGGCTCGGCGAAATCCTCGATCCGGTTCACGCGGCACGCGGGATCGATCAGCGCGATCCGCTCGGCCATCGCGTCGACCTTCGGCTTGCCGTAATTGCCGTCGAGTGCATGGATCTGCCGGTTCGTATTGCTTTCCGCGACGTTGTCGAGATCGATCAGGGTCAGCGTGCCGATCGCGCTGCGCGCGAGCGCCTCGGCCACCCACGACCCGACGCCGCCGATCCCGATCACCGCGACATGAGCCCGCTCGAAAGCGGCGAGCGCCGGCGCGCCGTACAGCCGCGCGATGCCGCCGAAACGCCGCTCGCGATCCACGTCAAGCCGGATTGTCGGGGTCGGGGTAAGATCAGAAGTACTGGGCGGGGCAGTGTCGGCAGCGGGCATGGCAGCAAGGAAAACGTAAGTCGTGCAGCCCTCTATTTTGCCTGAACTCCCCGCTCGCACGCGCCACTGTGCACGCACGATTCTTGCGCGTTCGCTATACTGGCCCCAGATTGAAGCGTTTGCATAACATGACGACTCTCGCCGATCTTCGAATCAATTATTCGCGTGCTTCGCTCGACGAAGCCGATGCCGCCCCCGACCCCTTCGCCCAGTTCGACCGCTGGTTCAAGGAGGCGCTCGCCGCCCAGCTGCCCGAGCCGAACACGATGACGCTCGCGACCGTCGGCGCCGACGGCCGGCCGTCGGCCCGAATTGTGCTCATCAAGGGCGTCGACGCACGCGGGTTCGTCTTCTTTACCAATTACGAAAGCCGCAAGGGGCGCGATCTCGCCGCGCATCCGCAAGCGGCGCTGCTGTTCTACTGGATCGAGCTCGAGCGCCAGGTGCGCATCGAAGGCCGGATCGAGAAAACCAGCGCCGAGGAAAGCGACCGCTATTTCGCGTCGCGCCCGCTCGGCTCGCGCATCGGCGCATGGGCATCCGAGCAGAGCGCCGTGATCGACAGCCGCGCGACGCTCGAAGCGCGCGAAAAGGCCGTCAGCGAACGCTACGGCGACACCCCGCCGCGCCCGCCGCACTGGGGCGGCTACCGCCTCGTGCCCGACGCGATCGAGTTCTGGCAGGGGCGCCCGTCGCGGCTGCACGACCGTCTGCTCTACACGCGCGACGCCGACGCGTCGCCGGGCTGGACGATCTCGCGCCTGTCGCCGTAAACGCGGCGCCGGCGCACGCCGGTCGTGTCTCGTGTTGCATCCGGGCGCCCGCCTCGCAAGCGGCGGACGCCGGTCAAGATACTTGGCTGTATTCGATTCAACGAACAAACGGAGAATCCAAATGTTCTGGGAAAAGAAGCTGGCACAGTGGGCGGACGAAGTACGGGCGAAAGCGAACATACCGGCGCGCCTCGTGCTATGGAACGGCGATCAACTCGATTTCGGCACCTTCAGCGCGCCGCAGGTCACGCTGAAGGTGAACAGCGCGTCTGCGTTGCCGCTGCTGCTCGAACCAAGCCTCGACAATCTTGGCGAGGCGTACGTGAAGGGCAAGATCGACATCGAGGGCAAGCTGTCGGACATCATCAACATCGGCTACTCGCTCGCGCGCAACACGGTGACGAGCGCGAGCAAGCTCGCGCGCGTGAAGCGCTACTTCAATCACTCGAAGAGCACCGACAAGAAGGCGATCCAGTACCACTACGACGTCTCGAACGAGTTCTACCAGCTGTGGCTCGACGAGAACATGGTGTACTCGTGCGCATACTTCGAGAACGGCGACGAGGATCTCGCGACCGCGCAGATCAAGAAGATCGACCACATCCTCACGAAGATCCAGTTGCAGCCGGGCCAGCGCCTGCTCGACATCGGCTGCGGCTGGGGCGCGCTCGTGCTGCGTGCCGCGCAGAAGTTCGGCGCGACCTGTCTCGGCGTGACGCTGTCGCAAAACCAGTTCGACCTCGCGACCGCGCGCGTGAAGGCTGCCGGGCTGGAGGACAAGATCGAGATCCGCCTGCAGGATTACCGCGAGATCGACGGCCAGTTCGACCGCATCACGAGCGTCGGGATGTTCGAGCACGTCGGCCGCAAGAACCTGCCGCTCTATTTCTCGCGAGTCCGTGAGTTGCTCGCCGACGACGGCATCGCAATGAACCACGGGATCACGTCGACCGACGCGGAAAGCGGCGAAACGGCGCTCGGCGGAGGCGAGTTCATCGACCGCTACGTGTTCCCGGACGGCGAACTGCCGCACATCAGCCTCGCGCTCGAATCCGCGCAGCGCGGCGGACTCGAGGCGGTTGACGTCGAAAGCCTGCGGCGGCACTATGCGCGCACGCTCGAGATCTGGACGGAAAACTTCGAGGCGAAGGCCGAAGCAGCACGACAACTCGTCGACGACGAAAAATTCCGCATCTGGCGCGTGTATCTGGCCGGCTGCGCGTATGCGTTCGAACACGACGACGTGTCGATCTTCCAGATCGTGTGCCGCAAGGCCGGACACAGCGCGAAAACGCTGCCCTGGTCGCGGCGCTACATGTACGAACACGCGCTGCCGCGCTAGGCGGCGCTTCACGCTGGGCACGCATGGGTGACGGCAGGACACGGCGCAAGGCGCCGCCGGAACGACAGCAGCACGACGACACGGACGGGTCGCGCGCCGACGGACAATTCGACCTGTTCGGCGCGCCGCCCGACGCTGCACGCGCGTCGCCGCCCGCGGACGACGATCTCCCTGCCAACGCCGATGAGCACATGACACAGGGCGCGCATGACGATGCGCTGCCGGTGCCGCCTGCCCGCGCCACCTCCCGCCCGTCCGACGAAGCACCGCCCTCGTCCTCCGGCCTGCTGTGGGACGAACCGTCCCCGCCGGCCGCGCCGCCGAAGCAAGGCCGGCGCCGGCGCGGCGTGCCGCCCGCGCCGATCGCGGCGGACGTTGCCGACGCAGCAGCCGGCCTGCCGCCGAATGTCCGGCTCGGCACGTCGTCGTGGTACTTCCCCGGCTGGAACGGCATCGTCTACGACGGCGATTTCGCGCAGACGAAACTGTCGCGCGAAGGGCTCGAAGCATACGGCGCGCATCCGCTCCTGAAGAGCGTGAGCCTCGACCGGTCGTTCTACGGCCCGTTGTCCGTCGCCGACTACCTGCGCTACGCGCAGCAGGTGCCCGACGACTTCCGCTTCGTCGTGAAGGCGCCGGCCTCCGTGACCGACGCGGTCGTGCGCGGCCGCCGCGGCGAGCCGTCGGGGCCGAACCCGACCTTCCTCGACGCGCAGCTCGCCACCCGCGAATTCGTCCAGCCGTGCGTCGAAGGGCTCGGCCGGAAAGCCGGCGTGCTCGTGTTCCAGTTCTCGCCGCTGCCCGACCGGCTGCTCGCCGAACCGGCCGCGCTGATCGACCGGCTGGCCGCGTTCTTCGCGGCACTGCCGCCGTTGCCGCCGGAACACGACGGCCCGCGCTACGCGATCGAGATCCGCGACGCGAGCCTGCTCACACCGCGCTTCATCCGTGCGCTCGCCGCGCTCGGCGTGCGCTACTGCGTCGGCCTGCACGCGCGGATGCCCGACCCGCTGCGCCAGGCCGCCGCGCTCGCGCTGCTCGACGGCGACGCGCCGGGCCCGCTGATCGTGCGCTGGAGCCTGCACGGCGGCTTCAAGTACGAACAGGCGAAAGCGAAGTACGAGCCGTTCGACAAGCTCGTCGACGAGGATCCGGCCACCCGCTCGGCGCTCGCCGAACTGGCCGCGCGCTACGCGCTGGCCGGGCAGCCGGTGATCATCACGATCAACAACAAGGCGGAAGGCTCCGCGCCGCTGTCGTGCATCGCGCTCGCGCGCGAGATCGCCGCCGCGTGCGCGCAGTGGCGCAACGAGGCGGCATAACGTCGATTTCGCCGGTTTGCACCGGTCACGCGCTTACGCGCCGCGCAGCGACTTCAGCCGGTGCGAAAACTTCTGCCGGAATTTCGCGAGCTTCGGCCCGATCACGACCGAGCAGTAGCCCTGCCCCGGGTTACGCGCGTAATAGTTCTGGTGATAATCCTCGGCCGGCCAGTAGTTGCCGTCGAGCGGCACGACCTGCGTGACGATCGGCTGCCCGAACACCTGCTCGCGCTCCAGCTCGCGGATCACGTCGAGCGCGGTGTCGCGCTGCGCGTCCGAATGCGTGAACACGACCGACCGGTACTGCGTGCCGGTGTCGTTGCCCTGCCGGTTCAACTGGGTCGGATCGTGCGTCGCGAAGAAGATCTCGAGGATCTCGCGATAGCCGATCCGCGCCGGATCGAATGTCACGTTGACGACTTCCGCGTGGCCCGTATCGCCTTCGCATATGTCGCGATAACCCGGATTGCGCGTATGGCCGCCCGCGTAGCCCGACTGAACGGCCGTCACGCCGTCGACGTCGAGAAACACGGCCTCGGTGCACCAGAAACACCCGCCGCCCAAAGTCGCGGTTTCAAGCATCTCGTTCCCCATGAAATCAGTACTGCGTTGATGACAGCGGCCGGCACGCATGCGCCGGCGCCACCGGTCCGTCTCGCCGCTGCCCGTCCGTGGTGCGGGACGAAGCGGCACGTCGGCAAGTATCTCACTCGCGCGCGAACCCGGCAGATCGCGCGCGACCCGCCGCGCGTTTCTCGCCTACACTTAGGCACGTGTGACCGCGGCGGCAAGCCGTCGGGTCACGCGAAGCGTCCGATGCATGCCCGCCCCTGATGCAAACATCATCTGCCGGAACATCGATATGCACGCGTCAACAGCCATCACCTGCGTAGCCAGCCCGGCCGCCGCCGCCTCGCGGGCCGCGGCTTCGACTGCGTCACCGCCATGCCATGCATCCGTCTCGCCACCTGCGCGGCGATCGGGCGCATCGCCTTTACCCGCTTTCACGATCTGATGCACAGCGCCGTGCGTGTCACCGACGCGTGCATCCGCCTGCCGATCGCTCCCGCCGGCGCAATGCGCACCGCGCGGCAACCCCGACCCGCACGCCCGCAGCGCACGGCCGTGCATCTCTGATCCGATACCACCGAGAGGGCACTACCATGAGCATGCGGCCTGACCCGACGTTTCACGCTTCGCCGGAGCTTGCGATGCAGGCACCGGCGGAAGCGTTTGCCTATACGTTGTTGCTGAGCCCCGATTTTTCCAGACCCGACGCGCTCGCCGTGATCGACGTGAAGCACGGCTCGCCGACCTACGGAAAAATCGTGCATACGGTGACGATGCCGAACACCGGCGACGAGTTTCACCACTTCGGCTGGAATGCGTGTTCGTCGGCGCTGTCGCCGCTGACCGGCCATGCGTTCCTCGAACGCCGCTTCCTGATCATCCCCGGCCTGCGCTCGTCGCGCATCTACGTGATCGATACGAAGCCGCACCCGACGCAGGCACGCATCCACAAGATCATCGAGCCCGACGAGATCTTCGCGAAGACCGGCTATTCGCGGCCGCACACCGTTCACTGCGGCCCCGAGGGCATCTACGTGAGCACGCTCGGCGGCGCGGGCAAGGACGGCACCGACGGCGCGCCCGGCATCTTCATCATGGACTGCGAAAGCTTCGACGTGCTCGGCCGCTGGGAGATCGACCGCGGCCCGCAGGACAAGCATTACGACTTCTGGTGGAACCTGCCGCGCGACTACATGGTGTCGAGCGAATGGGCGCTGCCGCCGCAATTCGAGAACGGGATCGTGCCCGAGGACCTGCTCGCGAACAAATACGGCCACCGGCTGCATTTCTGGGATCTGCGCGCGCGGCGCAACGTGCAGACGATCGATCTCGGCGCGCAGCACCAGATGGCGCTCGAGGTGCGGCCCGCGCACGATCCCGTGCGCGAATACGGGTTCGTCGGCGTCGTGGTCGACACGACCAATCTCGAAGGCTCGATCTGGACCTGGTGGCGCGAAGGCGGCAAGTTCCACGCGAAGAAGACAGCGACGATCCCGGCCGAGCCGGCCGCGGCGGACGCACTGCCGCCGCTCCTGAAATCGTTCGGTGCCGTGCCGCCGCTCGTGACCGACATCGACCTGTCGCTCGACGACCGCTTCCTCTACGTGTCGTGCTGGGGCACCGGCGAAATGCGCCAGTACGACGTGTCGGACCCGCACAACCCGGTGCTCGCGGGGTCGGTACGCATCGGCGGCATCGCGCGCCGCGCGCCGCACCCGAACGGCCGCGCGTTCGCGGGCGGCCCGCAGATGGTCGAGATCAGCCGCGACGGCCGGCGCGTGTACTGGACCAACTCGCTCTATTCGACGTGGGACGACCAGTTCTATCCGGACGGCGTGCCGGCCGCGCAGGTGCTCGCGCATGCGGGGCCGGACGGCGGGCTGACGCTCGCCGACGATTACTGGGTCGAGTTCCCCGACGGCTATCGGGCGCACCAGATCCGGCTCGAAGGCGGCGACTGCTCGACCGACTCGTTCTGCTATCCGTCGGTCAAGCGTTGAGCGCCGGCCTTCACGCGCAGTTCGCGCTGTGGGCGGCCGTGCTCGCGAGCGGTGTCTATCACGGGCTCAACCCCGCGATGGGCTGGCCGCTCGCGGTGTCGAACGCGCTGATGACGCGCCGCGGCGGCGCGCTCGTCGCGGCGCTCGGCTATCTCGCGCTCGGCCATGCGCTCGCGGTATTCGCGGTGATGCTGCCGTTCGGGCTGCTCGCCGCGCTGCTCGCATGGCAGTCGGCGATCCGGATCGGCGCGAGTGCGCTCGTGATCGGCTTCGGCGCCGTCCTGCTGATCCGGCGCCGGCATCCGCGTGCGCTTGCGCGGATCCCGCCCGCGCGGCTCGGCCTGTGGTCGTTCGCGGTTGCGATCGCGCACGGTGCGGGGCTGATGCTGGTGCCGATCTACCTCGGGCTCTGCGGGCTCGACCTGGACGCCGGCCACCGGGCGGCGGCGACGCTCGTCGACGCGCATCTCGGGATGGCGCTCGTCGTCGCGGCGGTGCATGCGGCCGCGATGATCGCCGCCGGCGGCGGGCTCGCTTGGCTCGTGTACCGCTATCTCGGGCTGAGGTTCGTGTCGCGGAGCTGGTTCAATCTCGACGCCGTATGGGCGTCGAGCCTGATCGTGACGGGCGCGCTGTCGCTCGGGTTCGCGGCGGCGCGATAGCGCGGGCATCGATGGCAGGCGTGGCGGAGCGGCGTTGAGCGGAGCGGCCGCACCGCACAAAAACGCGACAGAACGGCCGGTCCGATCCGCCTGCCATCGCGAATCCGGCATCGCGCCGCAGTGTTCGCTACGTCACCCTATCCCCGCAATGCGCCGTCCGGCCGGGCCCGGCCGCTCCGATTCCGCTAAAATCGGGCCATGCGCACCACTTCCCAACCGACCGCCTTGTCGCCTTTCGTCCGCCGCGCCCGTCACACCCGCGTCGCGCCGTGCCCGCCCGTTTCGTTCCGGATGGCCGCCCGATGAGCCACGCCAACCCGCCGGATTTCGACGCGTCCGCCTTCCGCCAGGCGCTCGGCCAGTTCGCGACGGGCGTGACGGTGATCACGACGCGCGCGCCGTCCGGGCAACTGATCGGCATCACCGCCAGCTCGTTCAACTCGGTATCGCTCGATCCGCCGCTCGTGCTGTGGAGCCTCGCGCACAAATCGGCGTCGACGCCCGTGTTCCGCGGCAACAGCCATTACGTGGTGAACGTGCTCGCGGCGTCGCAGCTCGACCTGTGCAAGCGCTTCTCGACCTACAAGGGCGATCGCTTCGAAGGGATCGCGCACGCGGCCGGCAACTCGGGGATGCCCGTGCTCGACGGCGCGCTCGCGTGGTTCGAATGCCACAACCGCAGCCGCTACGACGAAGGCGACCACGTGATCTTCGTCGGCGAAGTCGAACGCTGCGGCGTGCGGCCCGCATCGGACACGACGCCGCCGCTCGTGTTCCACGGCGGCGGCTTCCACGGCCTCACACAGCTTTGATCGCGCCCGTGCGCGCCAGCCCGACCGGCGCGCCGGCTTCATCCTTCAGCGTCTGCAGCACGATGTTCGAACGGATGTCCATCACGCCGGGCGCCTTGTAGAGCCGGTTCAGCACGAAATCCGAATAGTGCTTGAGGTTGTGCGCGAGCACGCGCAGCAGATAGTGGCTCTCGCCCGTCACGACGAACGCGCCGACCACCTCCGGCCATTCGCGCAGCGCTTCCGCGAAGCGCTCGTGCCATTGGTTTTCCTCGTTGCGCATCGATACCTGCACGAACGCCTCGAGCTCGAAGCCGAGCTTCTCGCGGCTCAGGCACGCGCGATAGTGCTCGATCACGCCCTGCTCCTCGAGCAGGCGCATGCGGCGCAGGCAGGCGGATGGCGAAAGCGAAATCCGTTCCGCCAGGTCGAGATTGCTGATTCTGCCCTCCTCCTGCAGTACCGCCAGAATCCGGCAGTCGGTGGCATCGAGCGTGATCGCGTGCATTTATGGTCCCCGTTTTCCCTCTGAGTCGAATTATCTGCCAATCCGGCGGATTGTCCATGTTTATTTCGCAAGCACTTTCTGCGAGCGTCCACCTATCATTCGAAGGATCGACTCACCGATTCGTCATGCCATGGACACACTCTGGGACATCTCG
Source organism: Burkholderia pyrrocinia (assembly GCF_003330765.1). Lineage (NCBI taxonomy): Bacteria > Pseudomonadati > Pseudomonadota > Betaproteobacteria > Burkholderiales > Burkholderiaceae > Burkholderia > Burkholderia pyrrocinia. The sequence continues at coordinate 2,952,588 of NZ_CP024902.1, forward strand.
CCGCCTGTCAGCCCCGCCACCCCCGTGTGGCCGGGCGATACGCCGGTTTCCGTCGAACGCGTGTGGCGGATGGAGGCCGGTTCGCCGGTCAACGTCGCGCGCCTGACGCTGTCGCCGCACACGGGCGCGCACTGCGACGCGCCGCTGCACTACGACGCCGACGGCGCGCCGATCGGCGCCGTACCGCTCGACACCTACCTCGGCCCGTGCCGCGTGATCCATTGCATCGGCGCATCGCCCGTCGTGCAGCCGGCCGACATCGCGGCCGCGCTCGACGGCGTGCCGCCGCGCGTGCTGCTGCGCACCTGCGAGCACGCCAGCGTCGAGCAGTGGGACAGCAACTTCTGCGCGGTCGCGCCCGCTACCGTCGACCTGCTCGCCGCGCACGGCGTGACGCTGATCGGCATCGATACGCCGTCGCTCGACCCGCAGGAATCGAAGACGATGGATGCGCATCACCGCGTGCGCGCACACCGGATGGCGATCCTCGAAGGCATCGTGCTCGACGACGTGCCGCCCGGCGACTACGAACTGATCGCGCTGCCGCTGAAGTTCGCGACGCTCGACGCGAGCCCCGTGCGCGCGGTGCTGCGCGCGCTGCCCGCGCGTGCTTCCTGATTCTCCCGACCTACGACCCCACACCATGATCAAGACCCGTGAAGACGCGCTCGCCCTCGACCGAGACGACCTGCTCGCCCCGCTGCGCGACCAGTTCTCGCTGCCCGACGGCGTGATCTACCTCGACGGCAATTCGCTCGGCGCACAACCGCGCGCATCGGCCGCCCGCGCACAGCAGGTGATCGGCACCGAATGGGGCGAAGGCCTGATCCGGAGCTGGAACACGGCCGGCTGGTTCGCGCTGCCGCGCCGTCTCGGCGACAAGCTCGCGACGCTGATCGGCGGCGCGCCCGGCGAAACGGTCGTCACCGACACCATCTCGATCAACCTGTTCAAGCTGCTGTCGGCGATGCTGCGCAGCCAGGCCGAGCGCGCGCCCGAGCGCCGCGTGATCGTGTCGGAGCGCTCGAACTTCCCGACCGACCTGTACATCGCGCAAGGGCTGATCGAACAGCTCGGCGGCGACTACGAACTGCGCCTGATCGACGATCCGGCGGACCTGCCCGGCGCGCTCGGCGCGGACACGGCCGTCGCGATGATCACGCACGTGAACTACCGCACCGGCTACATGCACGACATGCCGGCCGTCACGCAGCTCGTGCACGACGCGGGCGGGCTGATGCTGTGGGATCTCGCGCACTCGGCCGGCGCCGTGCCGGTCGACCTGAACGGCGCGCGCGCGGACGGTGCGGTCGGCTGCACGTACAAGTACCTGAACGGCGGCCCCGGTTCGCCCGCGTTCGTGTGGGTGCCGCAGCGCCATCACGCGCATTTCTCGCAGCCGCTGTCGGGCTGGTGGGGCCACCGCGCGCCGTTCGCGATGCAGCCAAGCTTCGCGCCCGATCCGGGCATCGCCCGCTTCCTGTGCGGCACGCAGCCGATGGTGTCGATGTCGATGGTCGAATGCGGGCTCGACGTGTTCCTGCAGACCGACATGCAGGCAATCCGCCGCAAGTCGCTCGCGCTGACCGACGCGTTCATCGCGCTCGTCGAAACGCGCTGCGCGGGCCTGTCGCTGAAGCTCGTCACGCCGCGCGCGCATCACCAGCGCGGCTCGCAGGCGAGCTTCGAGCATCCGCACGGCTACGAGGTGATGCAGGCGCTGATCGCGCGCGGCGTGATCGGCGACTACCGCGAGCCGTACGTGCTGCGCTTCGGCTTCACGCCGCTCTATGTGCGCTTCGCCGACGTGTGGGATGCCGTCGAGACGCTGCGCGACATCCTGGCCACCGCCGCGTGGAAGGCGCCCGAGTTCGCCGAGCGCGGCGCGGTGACCTGACCGGTTTTGCCCGGCGCGCGCCGCAGTTACGTGCGGATTGCGCGCCGCGCCCCCGTTATTCAAATCTGGAGAAAGTCGTGAATTCTGGTCATATGCAGCCACCCGGCGACGACGCGCCGGCGGGCTGCCCGTTCTCGGGCGCGCGCGCCGCACAATCGGCGCAACCGGCGCACGAAGCACCGCACGTGCCCGGCGAGGCCGCCGGGCAAGCCGGCTGGCACGACGCGCAGCTCGATTTCTCGAAGTCGATGAGCTACGGCGACTACCTGTCGCTGAATTCGATCCTCGACGCGCAGCATCCGCTGTCGCCCGATCACAACGAGATGCTGTTCATCATCCAGCATCAGACGAGCGAGCTGTGGATGAAGCTCGCGCTGTTCGAGCTGCGCGGCGCGCTCGATGCGGTCCGCGGCGACGCGCTGCCGCCCGCGTTCAAGATGCTCGCACGCGTGTCGCGCATCCTCGAGCAGCTCGTCCAGGCGTGGAGCGTGCTGTCGACGATGACGCCGTCCGAGTATTCGGCGATGCGGCCGTATCTCGGGCAGTCGTCGGGCTTCCAGTCGTACCAGTATCGCCAGCTCGAATTCCTGCTCGGCAACAAGAACGTGCAGATGCTGCAGCCGCATGCGCACCGGCCCGACATTCTCGAACAGGTGCGCGCGACGCTCGAAGCGCCGTCGTTCTACGACGAGGTGGTGCGCCTGCTCGCGCGGCGCGGTTTCCCGATCGCGCCGGCACGGCTCGATCGCGACTGGACGCATCCGACGCGGCACGACGAAACCGTCGAAGCCGCTTGGCTCGAGGTCTACCGTCATCCGCAGCAGCACTGGGAGCTCTACGAGATGGCCGAGGAACTCGTCGATCTCGAGGACGCGTTCCGCCAGTGGCGCTTCCGTCACGTGACGACCGTCGAGCGCATCATCGGCTTCAAGCAGGGCACGGGCGGCACCAGCGGCGCGCCGTATCTGCGCAAGATGCTCGATGTCGTGCTGTTCCCCGAGCTCTGGCACGTGCGCACGGCGCTGTAACGCACGGCCTGTTCACCACCCGGCCCGCGCCGTCACGGCGACGTGCGGGCCAGCTCCTCCCCTTCGCACGGTTGTGCCGGCGCGCGCGACAGTCGCGGGATATGCCGCCGCACGGCGAGCAGCGCGACGCAGACGACACCCATCGCGGCAGCCAGCATCGTCAGATACGCCGTCGCGCCGCCCGCGGTAATCACGAGCGCGCCCGCGAATGCGCTGAGGATCGCGCCGAGCCGGCCGAACGCGAGTGCGCTCGCGGTGCCCGTCGCGCGCACCGCCGTCGGGTAGAGGTACGCACAAAGCGCATACATGGTCGACTGCACTGCGTTGACGAACAACCCGTGCACGCCAAGCCCGACGATCAGCCAGCCCGTGTGGCGGCCTGCATCGACACCCATCAGCCACACCGCGCTCGCCGCACCGCCGATGCTGCACAGCGCGAGCGGCCAGCGCGACCCGGCATGCGCGATCGCCCATGCGCACAGCAGCGCGCCAATCACGCCGCCGAGGTTGTACGCGGTGAGCCCCGCGCCCGCGACCGACACGCTGAGCCCGCTCGCGGCCAGCATCGTCGGCAACCAACTGAACGCCGCGTAGACAGCAAGCAGGCACATGAAGAAGGCGCACCACAGCGCGATCGTGTCGCGCGCCTGGCCGCTCGCGAACAGCGCGCCGAAGCCGCCGCGGCCGCCGGGCGTGCGTGCGTCTTTCATATCGGTGAACACGGTGCCCGGCGCGACCGGCCGCTGCATCCGCGCGAGCAGCGCGCCGAGCTCCGCCCAGCGCGCGGGCCGTCGCGCGAGGTAGCGCGGCGATTCGGGCAGCGCGCGCACGAGCACGAAGCCGAGCACGAGCGGCAGCGCACCGCCCGCGAAGAACAGCCCGCGCCAGCCGTAGCGCGGCAGCACCTCGTGGGCGAACAGGCCGGCCAGCATCCCGCCGAGCGGCACGCAGACGATCGTCGCCGTCACCATCATCGTGCGGCGCCGCGCGGGCGTGTATTCGGCCGTCATCGTCGTGGCCGTCGGCAATGCACCGCCGATCCCGAGCCCCGCGCAGAAGCGCAGCATCGCGATCGCCGCGACGTCGGGCGCGAAACCGATCGCGCAGGTCGCGACGCCGAACAGGAACACGCTGCCGATCACGGCCTGGCGGCGGCCGAAGCGGTCCGCGACGATCCCCGCGCACGCGCTGCCGATGCCCATCCCGATCAGCCCGGCCGCCACGGCCGGCGCGAACGCGCCGCGCGTAATGCCCCATTCGCGGATCAGCACCGGAATCGCGAAGCCGATCAACTGGCCATCGAAACCGTCGAGCACGATCGCGAGCGCGGCGAGCAGCACCACGCAGCGCTGCATTGTCGTGAAGGGTCCATCGTCGAGCGTCGTGCCGATGTCGACCGACGGCGGCTGCAATGCGTCACGCGTGCTCATGCAGCCTCCGATACGCCGCGCTTCGGCGGCAACGTGTGCGCGGGGCGCGCGGCAGAACAGCGGCGTACGGTGGTTTTCATGGTGTCTCCAGTTGCCCGGGCTGGCGCTCGGCGCTTGCCCGGATCTCGTGCTTCGCGATCGACCGGCGCGACGGCTTCGTCGCCGGCTGCGAGTCTGTCCAACCGATTCCAACCTAGCGCCGTGGCTCGCCCCGGCGCACGTGTCGGTTTGCGCGGCGCAAGCCGGCCGCCGGCGTGATGCTCAGTTCATGCGTGCGTCGATCAGCCGGACGAGCGCGAGCAGCGTCTCGGTATGCGGCACCGCGACGCCTGTTTCGCGCGCGGCCGCGACGACCTTGCCGCTGATCGCGTCGATCTCCGTGCGGCGGCCCGCGAGCACGTCCTGCAGCATCGACGGGCGATGGCCGCGATGCGCGCGGATCGCGTGCTCGACGTTGCGCGCAATGCGCTCGCCGTCCTCCGCGATTCCCTTCGCGCGGGCGACGGCGGCCGTCTCGGCCGCGATCGCGAGCGCGAGCCGCGGCCCGTCATGATGGTTGCCGAGCTGGTCGACCGTGCAGCCCGTCGCCGCGCACAGCGTGTTGAGCGCCGCGTTGAACGCGACCTTCTCCCAGATCGCGGCCCACACGTCGGCGTCGAGCGTGCACGCGAGTCCTGCGCGCGACAGCGCGTCGGCGACGGTTGACGCGAACGGCCGCGTCGCGCCGTCGGCCGTCATCATGCGGATCGTGCCCGCACCGTGCGAGCGAACGTGCGCGGGCCCCGCGGCGTCGGCCGGCCACGTCGTCACGCCGACCAGAATGCGTTCGAGCGGCACGAACGCATTCAGCGTCTCGACGTTGCCGAGCCCGTTCTGCAGCGTCAGCACGTGCGTGCCCGGCGTCAGCAGTGCGCGCACGCCATCGAGCGCGGTGCGCGTATGCAGCGATTTCGTGAAAACGATCAGCAGGTCGAACGGCGTGTCGGGCGACGCGGCCGCGTCCGCATTCGCGGCTTCCGGCCGTACGGCCTGCAATACGCGGATGCGACGTTCGCCGCGATCGTCGTCGATGCGCAACCCGTCGCGGCGGATCGCGTCGAGATGCGCGTCGTTCACATCGATCAGCGTGACGGCCTCGCCGCTTTCGGCCAGCAGCCCGCCGAACAGCGAGCCCATCGCGCCCGCGCCCAGAATTGCGATCCTCATCGTCGTGGCCTCGTCAGAACGGGTAGTGGCGCGGCGCCGTCTGCACGGTGATCCAGCGCAGGTCCGTGAACGCCGCGATGCCGGCCTTGCCGCCAAAGTGACCGAAGCCGCTGTCCTTCACGCCGCCGAACGGCATCTGCGCCTCGTCGTGCACGGTCGGGCCGTTCACGTGGCAGATGCCCGATTCGATGCGTGCCGCGACGCGCATCGCGCGCGCGACGTCGCGGCTGAACACGGCCGACGACAGCCCGAACGCGTTGTCGTTCGCGCAGCGGATCGCGGCCGCCTCGCCGTCGACGCGCACGATGCCCTTCACCGGACCGAACGATTCCTCGGCATAGATGCGCATCGCCGGCGTCACGCGATCGAGCAGCGTCGCCGGGAACAGCGTGCTGTCGGCCTTGCCGCCGCACAGCAGCGTCGCGCCATGCGCGAGCGCATCGTCGATCAGCGCGTTGCAGCGCTCGACGGCCTTCATGTCGATCAGCGAACCGAGCACCACGGGCCCGTTGCGCGGGTCGCCGAGCGGCAGCGACGCGGCCTTGTCGGCAAGCTTCGCGACGAACGCATCGGCAATCGATGCGTCGACGATGATCCGCTCGGTCGACATGCAGATCTGCCCGGAATTCGCGAACGCGCCGAACGCGGCCGCCGCGACCGCTGCGTCGATATCGGCATCGTCGAGCACGACGAACGGCGCCTTGCCGCCGAGCTCCAGCACCGACGGCTTCAGGTGGCGTGCGCACGCTTCGGCGACGATCTTGCCGACCCGCGTCGAGCCCGTGAAATTCACGCGGCGCACGGCCGGATGCGCGATCAATGCGTCGACGACGGCGCCCGCATCCTCGGGCGCGTTCGTCACGAAATTGACGACGCCCGGCGGCAGCCCGGCCTCCTGCAGCGCCTCGACGATCAGCCCGTGCGTGACGGGGCACAGCTCCGAACCCTTCAGCACGACCGTGTTGCCGCATGCGAGCGGCAGCGCGAGCGCGCGCGTCGCGAGGATCACCGGCGCGTTCCACGGCGCGATGCCGAGCACCACGCCGGTCGGCTGCCGCACGCCCATCGCGAGCGAGCCGGGTACGTCGGACGGAATCAGCTCGCCGCCGACCTGCGTGGTCAGCGACGCGGCCTCGACGAGCCCGCTCGCGGCAAGGTGCACGTTGAAACCGGCCCACAACGCGGACGCGCCCGTCTCCGCCGCCATCGCAGCGACGAACTGCTCATGCTTCGCTTCGAGCGCGGCGGCCGCTTTCAACAGCAGCGCGCGGCGCGCGCCGGGGCCGAGCGCGGCCCATTCGGGAAACGCGCGGGCGGCCGCGTCGGCCGCCGCGCGCGCATCGTCGACGGTGCACGCGGGCGCTGCGGACGCGATTTCGCCGTCGAGCGGGTTGCGGCGCACGAAGGTCGCGCCGCTGGACGAATGGCGGCGTTCGCCGCCGATCAGCATCGATACGGTTTGCATGGAGTCTCCGGAAAGGCGCGCACCGCGCGTCAGGCAATCTCGACTTCGACGACGACCGGCGCAGCAACACGCAGCGCGTCGGCCAGCGTATCGCGCAGACACGCCGCGTCGGCCACGCGCACGCCGCGGCAGCCCATCCCTTCGGCGAGCGCGACAAAATCCAGGTCGGGCAAATCGGTGCCCTGCACGGGGTCGCCCGGGCCGAAGCCGAACACGGGCGCGAAATCCTGCAGCGCCGCGTAGCGCCGGTTGTTCAGGATCACGAACGTGATCGGCAGCTTCAGTTGCGCGGCGCTCCACAGTGCCTGGATCGAATACAGGCTCGACCCGTCGCCGATCAGCCCGATCACGCGCCGGCCCGGCTGCGCGAGCGCGACGCCGACGGCGGCCGGCATCCCGTAGCCGAGCCCGCCGCTGTCCATCGTGTAGAACGTGCCGCTGCGCGTGAACGGCAGATGCGCCTGCATCACCGGCCGTGCGCTCGGCGCCTCCTCGACGACGATGTCGCCCGCGTCGCGCACGTCGGCGAGCGTCTGCAGCGCGAACGCGACCGACATGCGCTCGCCGGCGGCCGGCGCGTCGACGCGCGCGCACGACGGCCGCGGCGTGGGCATCGGCCGCTCGGGCGGCGCCGGCCGCGCCAGCAGGTCTCGCGCCGCGAGCCGCAGGTTACCGACGACCGCGTCGCCCGACGGCGTCCACGCGGCGATGCCCGGATCGTCGACGAGCTGCACGAGCGTCGCACCCGGCGGCACGTGCGGGCCGAAGCCTTCGATGTGATAGGTGAACGCCGGTGCGCCGAACGCGAAAACGAAATCGTGCCCGTCGAGCCGCGCGACGATCTTCTCGCGGATCGCGGGCAGGAAGCCGGCGAACAGCGGATGGTCCTCGGGGAAGCTGCAGCGCCCCGACATCGGCGCGACGTACACGCGCGCACGGTGCCGCTCCGCGAGCCGCACGACGTCGTCCCACGCGCCCGCACGGTCGACGGCCGCGCCGACCACGAGCGCGGGACGCCGCGCGGCGTCGAGCGCGTCGCCGAGCCGCGCGAGCGCGTCGGGATCGGGCCGCACGACGCTGCTCACGTCGCGCCGCGGCAGCAGTTCGGCCGGCTGGTCCCAGTCGTCGACCGGAATCGACACGAACACGGGGCCGCGCGGCTCCTGCATCGCGATGCGGTACGCACGCGCGATCGCGGCCGGCACGTCCTGCGCGCGCGCGGGCTCGATGCTCCACTTCACGTACGGCTTCGGCAACTCGGCGGCCTGCGTCGCGCCGAGGAACGGGTCGAACGGCAGGATCGCGCGCGCCTGCTGGCCCGCGGTGACGATCAGCGGCGTGCGGTTCTTGAACGCGGTGAACAGATTGCCCATCGCGTTGCCAACGCCGGCCGCCGAATGCAGGTTGACGACCGCCGCATGGCCGGTCGCCTGCGCGTAGCCGTCGGCCATCCCGACCACGACGGCCTCCTGCAGCCCGAGCACGTAGCGGAAATCGGCCGGGAAATCGCGGAACATCGGCAGTTCGGTCGAACCGGGATTGCCGAACACGCGGTCGATCCCGAATTGGCGTAGCAGGTCGATCACTGCATCGCGAACGGTGACCGGTGCGGCGGATAGGGGCGGGTGGCCGGACATGCTCGGGTGTCTCCTCGAAGGCTTGGCGGTTTCCACAGTATCGAAGCGCAAGCCATTCTCGGATACTGTATTTTTTGCGATAAGCCATTACATTCCGACATGACTTTCGATCTCCGACAATTGCGCGCCTTCACGACGATCGTCGCGTGCGGCAGCCTCGGCCGCGCGGCCGACGCGCTGCATGTGACACAGCCGGCGCTGAGCCGGATCCTGAAGCGGCTCGAGGACCAGGTCGGCGCGCCGCTGTTCGAGCGTCATTCGAAGGGCGTGCAGCTCACCGCGTTCGGCGACGCGCTGCTGCCGCATGCGACGCTGCTGCAGCACGAGGCCGAGCATGCGCGCGAGGAACTCGACGCGATGCGCGGGTTCGCGAAGGGCACGATCAAGGTCGGCGCGGTGGGCAGCATCGCGAGCCTCGTGCTGCCGGTCGCGGTCGGCCGCGTGCTCGACCGCTGGCCGAACCTGCGTGTCGAGATCATCGAAGGTGTGTGGGACCGGCTCGCCGAGGGGCTCAACAAGCACGAGATCGATCTCGCGCTGTCCGCGCACGGGCCCGACACCGACGAGATCGTCGCGATTCCCGAGTGCCGCTGGGAAGATCGCAGCCATATCGTTGCGGCGCCGCAGCATCCGCTGCGCGCGCTCGGCCGCGCACCGACGCTCGCCGATACGATGCATGCGCGCTGGGCGATTCCGCCGCGCGGCACCGCACCGTTCGACCACATGCGCGCGACCTTCGACGCGCACGGGCTCGCGCTGCCCGACATCGCGGTCGAGACGCGCTCGGTCACGACGCTGAAGAGCCTCGTCGCGCATGCGGGCTTCCTGAGCTGGATGGCCGAGCCGATGTACGGCGCCGAGCAGCGCGCCGGCACGATCGACACGCTGCCGGTGCACGAGGTCGTCGCGGTGCGCACGCTCACCGCGTTCCGGCGCCGCCACGGGATCCTGCCGGGGCCGGCCGGCAAGCTGCTCGACGAACTCGTCGCGCTCACCCGCGAAGGGCGCTGACGCCTTTTCTCGTCCGGCCACCCGCGCCCGCCCTGCCCGCGTGCCGCCGCAGCGCACCATCGAAATGCAGTTTCCCCGCCTTGACTTTCGCTCGCCCGAATACGATCATTCGCTCACACGAAGAGCAAATGATCGTATTCAACAGGAAAGACCGGCACGAACAGGAGACACCGGATGAGCGAATCGCCCTCCGCCCGCGCGCCCGTGCTGCTGCACATCGGCGCGGGCTCGTTTCACCGCGCGCACCAGGCGTGGTATCTGCATCGCGTGAACGCGGCCGTGCCGGCCGACGAACGCTGGTCGCTGACCGTCGGCAACATCCGCGACGACATGCGCGCGACGATGGACGCGCTCGCCGCGCAGCACGGCGCGTACACGCTCGAAACCGTCACGCCGCAAGGCGAACGCGCGTACGAGACGGTCCGCGCGATCACGCGCGTGCTGCCGTGGTCGATCGACCTCGCCGCGCTGATCGACGCCGGCGCCGACCGGGCCTGCCGGATCGTGTCGTTCACCGTCACCGAAGGCGGCTACTACCTCGACGAACACAACCGGCTCGACGTCGCGAACGCCGATCTGGCGGCCGACCTGCAGGGCGCGCGCACGACGCTGTACGGCGCGCTCGCGGCGCTGCTCGCCGAACGCATGAAGCGCGGCGCGGGCCCGCTCACGCTGCAGAGCTGCGACAACCTGCGCAACAACGGCGCGCGCTTTCGCGCGGGGATGCGCGAGTTCCTCGAACAGCGCGGAGCGGCCGACCTGCTCGCGTGGTTCGAGGCGAACGTCGCCACGCCGAGCGCGATGGTCGACCGCATCACGCCGCGCCCGACCGCCGACGTGCGCGAACGCGTGCTCGCGGCCACCGGCATCGACGACGCCTGCCCGGTGATGGGCGAAGCGTTCATCCAGTGGGTAATCGAGGACCGCTTCGCAGCCGGCCGGCCGCGCTGGGAGCTGGCCGGCGCGGAGCTGGTCGACGATGTGCACCCGTACGAGGAAGCGAAGATCCGCATCCTCAACGCGACGCACAGCTGCATCGCGTGGGCCGGCACGCTCGCGGGCCACACGTATATCCACGAGGGCACGCACGACGCGGCAATCCGCCGCTTCGCGCACGACTACGTGACGCAGGACGTGATCCCGTGCCTCACCCCGAGCCCGCTCGATCTCGCGCGCTACCGCGACGTCGTCCTCGAACGCTTCGGCAACCCGTACGTGCTCGACACCAACCAGCGCGTCGCGGCCGACGGCTTCTCGAAGATCCCCGGCTTCATCGCGCCGACGCTGGTCGAATCGTTCGCGCGCGGCGCCGCGCCGGTCGCCACCGCCGTGCTGCCCGCGCTGTTCCTGCGCTTTCTCGAACGCTGGGCGCGCGGCACGCTGCCGTACGCGTACCAGGATGGCGTGATGGACGAAAGCGCCGCGCGAGCGATCGTCGGGGCCGCCGACCCGGTCGTCGCACTGTGCGCGAGCCGCCCGCTGTGGGGCTCGCTCGCCGGCAACGCGGCGCTGTTCGAGGCGCTGCGCGCCGGGCTCGCGCGGGTCGACGGATGGCTCGCGCCGCGCTGACGCGCGGCGGCGGCCATGCACGACCGTGCATCCGGGCGAACCAGCCTTGGCAGGTGCCCGGCCGCGCGACTAAAGTAGCGGCTCCTCTCTGACGGAACGGATCGCTCATGTATCTCGGCATCGACCTCGGCACCTCGGAAGTGAAGGTGCTGCTGCTCGCCCCGGACGGCGCGGTCGTCGGCACCGCCGGCTCGCCGTTCACCGTGTCGCGGCCGCATCCGCGCTGGGCCGAACAGCATCCGGACGACTGGTGGCAAGGCACGCTCGCCGCGCTCGCGGCGCTGCGCGAACGGCACCGCCAGGCGTTCGCGCAGGTGCGCGGCATCGGCCTGTCGGGCCAGATGCACGGCGCCGTGCTGCTCGGCCGCGACGACCGCGTGCTGCGCCCCGCCATCCTGTGGAACGACATGCGCAGCGCCGACGAATGCGCGCTGCTCACCGAACGCGCGCCCGATCTCCACGCGCTGGCCGGCAATCTCGCGATGCCGGGCTTCACCGCGCCGAAACTGCTGTGGGTCGCGAAGCACGAACCCGACGTGTTCGCCGCGACCGCGTGCGTGCTGATGCCGAAGGACTACCTGCGGTTCCGGCTGACCGGCGCGAAGGTGTCCGACCCGTCGGACGCGGCCGGCACGCTGTGGCTCGACGTCGCGCGCCGCGACTGGTCCGACGCGCTGCTCGCCGCATGCGGGATGACGCGCGACCAGATGCCGCGCATCGTCGAGGGCAACGCGCCGTCCGGCACGCTGCGCGCCAATATCGCACGCGAACTCGGGCTGTCGGAGGCCGTCGTGGTGGCGGGCGGCGGCGGCGACAACGCGACGAGCGCGCTCGGCATCGGCGCGATCCACGCGGGCGACGGCTTCGTGTCGCTCGGCACGTCGGGCGTGCTGAGCGTGGTCGGCGACCGCTTCATGCCGAATCCCGCGTCGGCCGTGCATGCGTTCTGCCATGCGATTCCCGATCGCTGGCAATTGATGAGTGTCGTGCTGTCGGCCGCGAGCTGCCTGCGCTGGGTCTGCAAGCTGACCGGCACCGACGAGCCCGCACTGCTCGCCGAAGTCGGGGCGCTCGACGCCGACGCGCTCGCGACGGCCCCGCTGTTCCTGCCCTACCTGTCCGGCGAGCGCACGCCGCACAACGATCCGTACGCGCAAGGCGTGTTCTTCGGGATGACGCATGCGACCGAGCGCGCGCATCTCGGCTACGCGGTGCTCGAAGGCGTGACGCTCGGCCTCGCCGACGGCCTCGACGCGCTGCATGCGGCCGGCGTCGAAACCGACCAGCTGTCGCTGATCGGCGGCGGCGCGCGCAGCGCGTTCTGGGCGCAGCTGATCGCCGACGCGCTGAACGTGCACACGCGCCAGATCGGCGGCGGCGAAACCGGCGCGGCGCTCGGCGCGGCGCGGCTCGGCTGGCTGGCCGTCGGCGGCGATCCGCAGACGGTGCTGACCAAGCCGCCCGTGCGCGCCGAATACGCACCGGACGCCGCCCGCCATGCGCTGCTGCGCGAACGCCTCGACGCGTTTCGCACGCTGTACCGTCACGTGCGGCCGCTCTACGAACCGTCGCGCGCGCGGCTCGCGTAAGCGCCGCGGTCGCGCGCACCGGCCGTCGGCCGCGCGTGCGACATGCGGTACAGTGGATGCCGTCGTGCGGCCCGCCGGCCGGCCCTGATCCGAACCGAATCGCTATCGTGTCCAAGTCCTCAGAAAAACTCGATCTCGCCACGCGTGCCGCGTGGCTCTACTACGTCGCGGGCGACACGCAGAACGAAATCGCCGAAAAGCTGCAGGTGTCGCGCCCGGTCGCGCAGCGCCTCGTCGCGTTCGCGGTCGAGAAGAACCTGATCCGCGTGCGCGTCGACCACCAGCTCGCCGACTGTCTCGATCTCGGCGCGCAGCTGTCGAAACGCTATGGCCTCGCGATGTGCGAAGTCGTGCCGGTCGATGCCGATGCGCCCGATGCGATCGACCGCAAGCTCGCGGTCGCCGGCGCGCAGGTGATGGAGCGCTACCTGAACGAAACGCGGCCGATGGTGATCGCGGTCAGCAGCGGCCGGACGCTCAAGGCCGCGGTCGCGCAGATCGCGCAGATCGACCGCCCGCAGCACCGGCTCGTGTCGATGGTCGGCGCGATCGCGGCCGACGGTTCGTCGAACCGCTACGACGTCGCGCAGTACATCTCCGAGAAGACCGGCAGCAAGCACTTCCTGCTGCCCGCGCCGCTGTTCGCCGACAGCGATGCCGAGCGCGCGCAGTGGTGCAACCACCGGCTGTACCGGATCGTCGAGGCGCTGTCGGGCCAGGCCGACGTCGCGTTCGTCGGGATCGGCAACACCGGCCCGCACTGCCCGCTCTACGACGACGGCTTCATCACCGAACAGGAGCTCGACGAGATGACCTCGCTCGGCGCGGTGGCCGAACTGCTCGGCATGCCGATCGACGCGCACGGCAAGCTGATCGACGTGTCGACCAGCACACGCGTGACGAGCGTGTCGCTCGCCGCGCCGCCGAAACGCCCGACGATCGCGTTCGCGGGCGGCCCGAAGAAACGCGACGCGGTGATTGCTGCGCTGCGCGGCGGCTGGCTGTCGGGGCTCGTCACTGACGAAACCTGCGCGAAGGCGGCGCTCAACGCATGAGTGCGACCTGAGAACGCGTGCAGCGAGCGACCTTCGCGCCCATTAGCCGGTATTAGCCGGCCCCGGCGAACGTCTGCGAAATCAGCCTGCACGCGCCCCTCACCGCTTCAGGGAAGCGGTCGGCGCAGGCGGCAATCGACCGCCGCCTGCCCGCTCCTCGTCACGCGGCCTTCGCGTGCGCACTGAGCCGGCGGAACGCCTGCCCGTGCTCGTCAAACAGGTGGCAGTGCTCGGCTTCCGCTTGCACGCGCAGCGCCTCGCCGGTGCGATACGTGTCGAGCGGCGGAATCCGCGCGATCAGCCCGTCCGGCGCGACCGCCGACTCCGCATACAGATACGCGGCATCGCCGAGCGACTCGACGGCCATCGTCCGCGCGGCGACGCCCGTGGCCGCTGCGCCGACCTGCAGGTGCTCGGGCCGCACGCCAACGGTCACCGCTGCGCCGCGCTGCAGCCCCGCTGCTTCGACCGCGACGCGCTGGGTCTCGCCGCTGTCGAAGCGCACCAGCACGCCGCCCGCATCGACCGATTCGACGGTGCCTTTCAGGAAGTTCATCTTCGGCGAACCGATGAAGCCCGCGACGAACTGGTTCGCGGGCGCATGGTACAACTGGTTCGGTGTGCCAACCTGCTGCACCGCGCCACCCGACAGCACGACGATCTTGTCCGCGAGCGTCATCGCTTCGACCTGGTCGTGCGTCACGTAGATCATCGTCGTCTTCAGTTCGTCGTGCAGCCGTGCGAATTCCAGCCGCATCTTCACGCGCAGCGCGGCGTCGAGGTTCGACAGCGGCTCGTCGAACAGGAACACCTTCGGCTTGCGCGTGATCGCGCGGCCGATCGCCACGCGTTGCCGCTGGCCGCCCGACAATTGCTTCGGCTTGCGGTCGAGCAGGTGATCGATGTGCAGGATCTTCGCGGCCTGCTTCACGGCCTGGTCGATCTCGGGCTTCTTCGCGCCCGCGAGCTTGAGGCCGAACGCCATGTTGTCGTACAGCGTCATGTGCGGGTACAGCGCATACGACTGGAACACCATCGCGATGCCGCGCTTCGCGCTCGGCACGTCGTTGACTTTCGCGCCGTCGATCAACAGGTCGCCGTTCGAAATATCCTCGAGGCCCGCAATCATCCGCATCAGCGTGGATTTGCCGCAGCCGCTCGGCCCGACGAACACGACGAATTCGCCGTCGCCGATGTCGAGGTTCACGTTGCGCAGCACTTCGGTGTCGTCGTAGCGCTTTGCGATGTTGCGCAGGAGCACGCTTGCCATGATCTGTCTCCGTTCGTTCGTGATGCGCCGCGCATCGCGTGGCGCGCAATCGTTGCTAGTTCGGCAGCACCGCGCCCGTCGCCTGCCAGCGCGCGACGTAGCCGGGCAGCTCGTGCATGTCGTCGAATACGTGGCGCGCGCCGATGCCGCGCAGTGCGTCGATCTGCGCGGCCGACGCATGCCCGCCGCCGACGAAGCCGAGCACGGTCATGCCGGCCGCGGCCGCCGCGGTGATGCCGGTCACGCTGTCCTCGACGACCAGGCATTGCGCGGGCCCCGCGCCGAGCGTGCGCGCGGCCGCGAGATACACGTCCGGCGCCGGCTTCGGCCGCGCGACGGCATCCGCGCAGAACAGCCGGTCGCCGAAGAAGCGCGCGAGGCCCGTGCGCGCGAGCGCCGCCTCGACATACGCACGGTAGCTGTTGCTCGCGCAGGCCGTCGTCAGCTCGATCGCCGCCAGCGCCGCGTCGATGCCGTCGACCATCGGTGCATTGACGGCCGCCGCCTCGACCGCGCGGCGGATCGCGTCGACGTCGTCGGCCGACAGCGTACGGCCGACGGCATCGCCCGCGCCGGCCAGCACGCGCTCGATGCGCAGCCCGAGCAGCGGCATCACGGCCGGCCGCGCATCGACGCCCGGCCAGCGCGCGTCGAGTTCGCGCACGATCACGTCGGCGGCGACGGCCTCGCTGTCGATCAGCACACCGTCGCAATCGCAAATCAGCACATTCCCGTTCATTTGACCGCTCCGAACGTGAGCCCGCGCACGAGCTGCTTCTGCGACAGCCAACCGACGATCAGGATCGGCGCGACCGCGAGCAGCGAAGCGGCAGACAGCTTCGCCCAGAACAGCCCCTCTGGGCTCGAGTACGACGCGATGAACACGGTCAGCGGCGCGGCGTTCGAGCTCGACAGGTTGATGCTCCAGAACGCCTCGTTCCACGACAGGATCACGAGCAGCAGCGCGGTGGACGCGAGCCCGGGCAGCGCCATCGGCATCAGCAGGTAGACGATCTCCTGCCACGTCGACGCACCATCGATGCGCCCGGCTTCCAGGATGTCCTTCGGGATCTCGTTGAAGTACGTGAAGGTCATCCACACCGCGATCGGCAGGTTGATCAGCGTGTACACGATCACGAGGCCCGACACCGTATCGAGCAGCCCCGCGTTCTTCCACAGCAGGTAGATCGGCACGAGCACGCCGACCGACGGCATCATCTTCGTCGACAGCATCCACAGCAGCACCTTCTGCGTGCGGTGGTTCGGGAAGAACGCCATCGCGTAGGCGGCCGGCACCGCGAACAGCAGCGAGATCACCGTGACGCCCGCCGAGATCAGCACCGAATTCCACGCGAACGCGAAGTAGTTGCTGCGCGCGAACACCTCGCGGAAGCTGTCGAGCGTCGGCACGAACAACAGCGTCGATGCATAGGCCTGCTGCTCGGTCTTGAACGCGGTGATCGCCATCCAGAAGATCGGGAAGAACAGCAGCAGCGCGATCAGCCACGCGAGCGTGCCGGGCAGCGCGCGCCGCACGAGGCCGAACATGGCCGGCACGCGCCGGCCTTCGAAGGTCAGGTCGCTCATTTTTCGTATTCCCCCTTCAGGTTGCGCGCGAGCATCCGCACGAGGAAGAACGACACGACGTTCGCGACCACGACGGCGATGATGCCGCCCGCGGACGCGAGGCCGACGTCGAACTGCTGCAGGCCGAGCGCGTAGATCAGATAAGACAGGTTGGTGGTCGCGTCGCCCGGGCCGCCGCCGGTCGTCGTGTAGATCTCCGCGAAGATCGACAGCAGGAAGATCGTCTCCATCATCACGACCACGGCGATCGCGCGCTTCAGGTGCGGCAGCGTGATGTAGAAGAACATCGCGATCGGGCCCGCGCCGTCGATGCGCGCGGCTTCCTTCTGCTCCTGGTCGAGCGACTGGATCGCGGTGAACAGGATCAGGAATGCGAACGGCAGCCACTGCCACGCGACGATCATGATCACGGCGGTGAGCGGGTAATCGGCGAACCAGTCGATCGGCGTCATCCCGAGCGCGCGCATCGCGTTCGCGACGAGCCCGTAGACCGGGTGCAGGATCATGTTCTTCCAGATCAGCGCGGACACCGTCGGCATCACGAAGAACGGCGCGATCGCGAGCAGCCGCGCGATGCCCTGCCCGTAGAACTTGCGGTCGAACAGCACGGCCATCAGCACGCCGCCGATCACCGTGATCGCGAGCACCGCGCCGATCAGCACGAGCGTGTGCCAGATCGCCGGCAGGAACGACGGATCGGTCGCGAGGAAGCGGTAGTTGTCGAGCCCCGCGAAGCCCTTCACGTCCGGGTTCAGCAGGTTGTAGCGCGAGAACGAATACCAGATCGTCATCGCGAGCGGAATCGACATCCACAGCAGCAGCACCGCGACGGACGGCGAGACGAGCCAGCTCGCGCCGCCGCGCGCGCGGCGCGGCGCGCCCGGCGGCAACGACGCGTCGCCGACCGACGGCGCGTGGCTCAGGGGAAGACGTAGGTGACGCATGATCGGGTCCCTCCGGTTGATGCGCGGGTGCGAACGACATGCCCGCCTGTCAGCTTCGTCGACGCGCACCGTGCGCGACGGCGCACGGTGCGGGCCGCGTTACTTCTTGTAGCCGGCCTGCCGTACCGCGCGGTCGGCGGCGGCCTGCCCGGCGGCGAGCGCCTGGTCGACCGTCATCTGGCCCGCGACCGCACCCGCGATCGACTGGCCGACCACCGTGCCGAACGACTGGAATTCAGGAATCCCGACGTACTGCACGCCCGTGTACGGCACCTTCTTCAGCGACGGATCGTTCGGGTCGGCCGTCTCGATCGCCTTCAGCACGAAGTCCGAGAACGGCGCGGCGGCCTTGTACTCGGGGCGCTGATAGGTCGACGTGCGCGTGCCCGGCGGCACCGACGCCCAGCCTTCGTCCTTGCCGGCCATCTCGACGTACTGCTTCGACGTCGCCCACGCGATGAACTTGCGCGCGGCGTCCTGCTGCTTCGACGTCTTCGGCACGGCCAGCGCCCACGCCCACAGCCAGTGCGAGCCCTTCGGCGTGACGGCGACCGGCGCGGCCGCGAAGCCGATCTTGTCGGCCACCTGCGACTGCTGTTTGTTATAGAGCATCCCGGCCGCGACCGTCGCATCGATCCACATCGCGCACTTGCCCGACGCGGTCAGGGTCAGGTTCTCGTTGAAGCCGTTCGAGCTCGCTCCCGGCGGGCCGTCCTTCTTCAGCAGGTTCACGTAGAACGTGATCGCCTTCTTCCATTCGGGCGACGTGAGCTGAGCGTTCCAGTTCTCATCGAACCAGCGGCCGCCGAACGTGTTCACGACCGTCGACACGAACGCCATGTTCTCGCCCCAGCCGGCCTTGCCGCGCAGGCAAATCCCGTAGGTGCCCTTCGCCTTGTCGGTGAGCTTGTCCGCGAATTCGGCGATCTGGTCGTAGGTCGGCTGGTCGGGCATTTTCAGCCCCTTCGCCGCGAACAGGTCCTTCCGGTAGAAGGTCATCGAGCTTTCCACGTAGAACGGCAGCGCATAGAGCTGGCCGTTGTACGACAGGCTGTCGCGCGCGGTCTTCACGATGTCGTTCAGGTCGTAGTCGGCGGGCAGGCCCGTCATCGGCGCGAGCCAGCCGCGCTTGCCCCACTGCGGCGTCTCGTAGGTGCCGATCGCCATCACGTCGAACTGGCCGCTGCCGGTCGTGATGTCGGTCGTCGCGCGCTGGCGCAGCACGTTCTCCTCGAGGATCACCCAGTTCAGCTTGATGTCGGGGTTCGCCTTCTCGAACGCCGGCGACAGCTTCTTCAGCTCGATCATGTCGGGGTTGTTCAGCGTCGCGATCGTCAGCGTGCCGGCGGACGCGGCGCAGGCAGCCGTCGCGAGCGTGGCGCCGGCGAAGCAGCGTGCGGCGGCGTCGAGCATCTTTCGTTGCATGGCATGTCTCCTGTGATTGTTCGAAGTGTCGTCGGTCTTTCGTCGGTCTTGCGTTTCCTTCGCGGCCCGTCATGCCGGCCGCTGCATTCCGCACGCGCGCGCATAGTGCGCGATCACGTCGCGTATCCGGTGGCGCACCCACGCGCGCGGCTCCTTCGCGAGGCCGCCCGCGCGGCACGCCGCGTAGACATCCGGCAGCCACTGCGCGACGAGCGTCTCGGGCACCGGCTGCCGCGCGAGGTTGCCGAACAGTTGCTCGACCGCGGCCACGACGGCCGGCTGCAGCCAGTAGTAGCGGATGCGGTCGCTGTAGCTGAACTGGCGCGCGAGCCGCTGCTCGGTCTCGTCGCCGCGGTAGTACGGTGCCCAGTGTTCGGGCTGCGCGCGCATCGCGGCGTCGACGACGTCGCGCAACCGCGAGCGCTGCGCGACGTCGTCGATCAGCGCATCCTCGATGAACGTCAACGCGAACAGCGCCTCGCGCAGCGCGAACGTCAGCGCGGGGCCAACCTTCAGCACCGCGAAGTGGTCGCGCACGAGCGCGGCGAGCGCGCCCTCGGTCTGGTAATCGGTCGAATGCGCCTCGAACACGAGGCGCGGTGCATGCAGGATACTCGCGCCGAGTGACGCGGCCTTGGCGCTGTCGTAATCGAGCACGTGGCGATCGTCGAAGTCGACACCCGGCTGCGCGACGATCGCGATGACGCGCGTCCACGCATCGTCGAGCCCGACCGCCGCGAAGGCGCGGCGGTGCGCGTCGAGCGTCGCCTCGATGCTGTCGCTGCGCGTGACCGCGATCCGCGCGATCGCCGCATCAGCCGCGTCGCCTGCATCGCCGCTAACTTCGCCGCCCGGCGTCGGCACCTCGGTGCCGATCACGTAGACGGGCGAGACGCCGGCACGCGACGCCGCATCTTCCGCCACGCGGCACAGTTCGGCCGCGCGCGCGGCGATCGTGCGGTCGTCGAGCCGCGCCGGATCGTCCGCGCACGCCATGCTCGCATCGAGGTGGATCTTTTCGAAACCGGCTTCGACATACGCGGCAACCATCGCGCCGGCCTCGCGCATCGCATCGGCCGCGCGGCGATGCCGCCACGGGTTCGGACCGAGATGGTCGCCGCCGAGCACGAGCGCCGACTGCGGGAGCCCGCAGCGCGCGGCGATCGCGTCGACGTCGCGGCGGAAATCGGCCGGCGTCATGCCGGTATAGCCGCCGAGATGATTCACCTGGTTGCAGGTCGCCTCGATCAAGAGCGGCGAGCCGTCCGCGCGCGCGGCTTCGCAGGCGGCCTCCAGCACGAGCCGGTGCGCGCTGCAGATCGAGTAGATGCCGCGCTGCGCGTCCGCGCGGTTCGCGTCGAAGATCATCCGCAGCACGGCGTCGGCGTGCGCGGTGCGCGCTCGCTCGGCGATGGTGGTCAGGCCGGACATGCAACACCTCGTTCGGTCAGGAAACGGTCGATCTCGGCCGCGCTGCTGTTGCCTTCCATCGGGCCGCGCCGCGTGACCGCGATCGCGCCGGCCGCGTTCGCGCGGCGCAGCGCGACATCGATCGGCATGCCCGCGACGAGACTCGCGACCAGCGTGCCGCCGAAACAGTCGCCGGCGCCGGTCGGATCGAGTTCGTCGACCGGAAAAGCCGGCGCCTCGACGCGGCTCGCGCGGTCGAACGCGACGCTGCCTTGGGCGCCGCGCTTCAGCACGACGCGCTCGAGCAGCGGATGCGTCGCGAGCAAGCCGGCGATCGCGCGCTCGGCCGGCTGCGGCCCGCAGAAGAACAGCAGATCGGCCTCGCTCGGCAGGAACAGGTGGCATGCGGCGAGCATCTGGTCGAGCGCCGCGCGCATCGGGCGAAAGCTCAGCATCTCGGGGCGCACGTTCGGATCGAACGACACCTTCGCGCCGCCACGCGCGGCCTCGATCACGCCGCGCTGAACCGCCGCGATCGCCGATTCGCTCGTCAGCGACGAGCCCATCACGTGGAAGTAGCGGCAGCCATCGAACATCGCCGTATCGACGTCGGACGCATCGACGCACGCGGCCGCGCTGGTGGAAAGACTGAAGACGAAGCTGCGCGAGCCGTCGTCGCGATACGCGACGAACGCGGTGCCGGTCGGGCGCGCGACGCGGCGGATGCGCGCGACATCGACGCCGTCGCGTTCGAGCCGCGCGACGATCGCATCGCCGAACGCGTCGCGGCCGACGCAGCCCGCATACGCGACGCGTGCGCCGAGCCGTGCGGCCTGATCGGCAAAGATCGCGGGTGCGCCGCTCGGGAACGGTCCGGCGAACAGGCCCGGCACGTCGAAGCCCTGGCCGCGCTCGGCGGCGACGAATTCGGCCAGCAGTTCGCCGGCGACGACGATCGCGGCCATCAGACGGGCCCTCGTTCGACGGCGACCGCCCCATCGAGGGCCGGCCGGCAGGTTGTGCATGCGAGCGGCGCCACGTCAGCTCATCCAGTTGCCGCCGTCGACGTTCAACGTCTGGGCGGTGATATAGTCGGCGTCGGACGACGCGAGGAACAGCGCGGCGCCCGTCAGGTCGCCCGGCACGCCCATGCGGCCGAGCGGCACGGCTTCGCCCACGAGCCGCTTCTTCTCGCCGAGCGGCCGGTTCTCGTAGCGCGCGAACAACGCATCGACCTGCTCCCACATCGGCGTGTCGACGACGCCCGGCGCGATGCCGTTCACGTTGATCCGGTGCGGTGCGAGCGCGAGCGCGGCCGACTGCGTATAGCTGATCACCGCGGCCTTGGTCGCGCAGTAGTGCGAAACGAGTGCCTCGCCGCGACGGCCGGCTTGCGACGACATGTTGACGATCTTGCCGCCGCGCCCCTGCTCAACCATCCGCTGCGCGACGGCCTGCATCAGGAAGAACAGCCCTTTCACGTTGACCGCGAACAGCCGGTCGAACACGTCCCACGATTCGTCGAGGATCGGGCGCATGTCGAACAGCGCTGCGTTGTTGAACAGGATGTCGACGCCGCCGAAGCGCTCGACCGTCGTGGCGACGATCCGCTCGATGTCGTCGCGGCGCGTGACGTCCGCGGTCACGGCCATTGCGCGGCCGGGGTTCGCCTCGATCAGCCGCGCGAGCGAGCCGCCTGCCGGCTTCACGTCGACGAGCACGCAGCGCGCGCCCTCGTCCAGATAGCGTTGCGCGACCGCCTCGCCGATGCCGCTTGCGGCGCCCGTCAGGATCGCGACCTTGTCTTCCAGTCTCACTGGCTGTCTCCGGTTCGTTCTGCTGTACGACGGCCGCGAAGTGAGCGAACGCTCGCCGACCGATCAATTGCTCTGTTAGTGATCGAATGATCGGATACGCGATTCGCGCTGTCAAGGCGACGCAACAGCTTTCTATGACGCGCTGCGGCACAACGGCGCATGGCGACGGGCCGCGGCGCATGCCCGGCAAGGCACGGCGCGCACGGTGCGGCGCGGTCGGATCGGCGATGAAGGGGGCGGAGCGTGGACGGAAAGCGGAATTCGCGCTGCACGGCGCGACGATACGTTATATCATCGCCGTACTCCGTTTCATTGCCCGCTTCACGCCATGGCTACCTCATCGTCCATTGACGCCCGGCTGTCCCGAGCCGACGCATTCGCCGCCGAGCACGGGCTCGCGTGGACGCCGCTGCGCCGCCAGGTCTACGAACGCGTGCTGGCCGCGCAGCGCCCGATCGGCGCGTACGACCTGCTCGCCGAACTCGAACCGCAGCGCGGCCGCGTGCCGCCCACGACGGTCTATCGCGCGCTGGATTTCCTCGTCGAGCACGGCTTCATCCACCGGATCGAATCGAAGAACGCGTTCTTCGCGTGCTGCGAGATCGGCGTACCGCACGAAGGCCAGTTCCTGATCTGCGATTCATGCGGTGACACCGTCGAGATTCCCGGCGGCGACCTCGCGAAGCAGTTGTCCGCGAGCGAGCCCGCACACGGTTTCGAAGTCCACCATCAGGTCGTCGAACTGAGCGGCCTGTGCGGGCACTGCAAGCGCAAGCCCGCGCAGCGCTGACGCGAATCGCGCGGCGCCTGCACCGCCCCTTCCAACGAGGAGTTCCATGCCCATTGCCCTGAAGCGCGCGCCGCGGCGCGCCCTGTCGCCTGTCCGCTGGCTCGCCGCCACGGTCGCCGCACTGTCGCTCGCGGCGCCCGCGTTCGCGCAGGCCGCGACCGTCAACGTCGTCGCCGCCGAGAATTTCTACGGCGACGTCGCGTCGCAGATCGGCGGCCGCCACGTCGCGGTGACGAGCATCCTCAGCAATCCCGACCAGGATCCGCACCTGTTCGAAGCAAGCCCGAAGACCGCCCGCGCGCTCCAGCACGCGCAGGTCGTGATCTACAACGGCGCCGACTACGATCCGTGGATGGGCAAGCTGCTCGGCGCCTCGAAGCAGGCGAAGCGCGCGACGATCGTCGTCGCCGATCTCGTCGGCAAGAAGGCCGGCGACAACCCGCACCTGTGGTACGACCCGGCGACGATGCCGGCCGCCGCGCGCGCGATCGCGGCCGAGCTCGGCCGCGCCGACCCGGCGAACAAGGCCGACTACGACGCGAACCTGCAGAAGTTCGTCGCGTCGCTGAAGCCCGTCGACGACAAGGTCGCCGCGCTGCGCGCGCAATACAAGGGCCTGCCCGTGACGGCCACCGAGCCCGTGTTCGGCTATATGTCCGACGCGATCGGCCTCGACATGCGCAACCAGCGCTTCCAGCTCGCGACGATGAACGACACGGAGGCGAGCGCGCAGGACGTCGCCGCGTTCGAGAACGACCTGCGCAAGAAGCAGGTGCGCGTGCTGATCTACAACAGCCAGGCCGAAGCACCGATGACGAAGCGCATGCTGAAGATCGCGCGCGACGGCGGCGTGCCGACCGTCAGCGTCACCGAGACGCAGCCGGCCGGCAAGACCTTCCAGCAATGGATGGCCGGCCAGCTCGATGCGCTCGCCAGCGCGCTTTCCGCCGGCAAGAAATAAACGACCGCAACGAAATGACCGCCACTCCCCACGCACTCGCACTCGATCGCGTCACGCTCGAACTGGGCGGACGCACGATCCTGCGCGACGTCAGCTTCTCGATCGAACCCGGCGAATTCGTCGGCGTGCTCGGGCCGAACGGCGCGGGCAAGACAACGCTGATGCGCGCGGTGCTCGGCCTCGTGCCCGTCTCGGGCGGCACGCTGTCGGTCGGCGGCGTGCCGGTCGTGCGCGGTAACGCGTCGATCGGCTACATGCCGCAGATCCGCAGCGGCCTCGCGAACCGCCGGATGCGCGGCTACGACTTCGTCGCGATGGCCGCCGACGGCCACCGCTGGGGGTTGCCGCACACGAACGCGGCGACGCGGCGCGACGTCGACCGCGTCCTCGACCTCGTCGGCGGCCCGACGCTCGCGCGCCGGCCGCTGTCGGAGCTGTCGGGCGGCGAGCGGCAGCGCCTGCTGCTCGCGCAATGCCTGCTCGGCAGCCCGAAGCTGCTGCTGCTCGACGAGCCGCTGATCAGCCTCGACCCGAACCACCAGCGCGGCGTCGTCGAACTCGTGCGCAACGTGCAGCGCGAGCTCGGCATCACCGTTCTGTTCTCCGCGCACGAACTGAATCCGCTGCTGAACGCGCTCGACCGCGTGCTGTATCTCGGCAACGGTGTCGCGGCGCTCGGCACCGTCGACGAGGTGATCACGAAGCCCGTGCTGTCGCGGCTCTATGGATCGCCGATCGACGTGATGCGCGTGAACGGCAAGATCTTCGTGATGTCGGGCGACGTCGAGATCGAGAAGCACGACCACGAGCACGAGGACGACGACGGCCACTCGCACGGCGGCGGCCATCACCACCACGGACACGCTCATCCCGGGCATTCGCACGATGTTTGAATACGACTTCATGATCAACGCCTTCGCGGCGTCGGGAATCGTCGCGGTGCTCGCGGGCATCGTCGGCTACTTCCTGGTGCTGCGCGGGCAGACCTTCGCCGGCCATGCGCTGTCGCACGTCGGCTTCACCGGCGCGACGGGCGCGGTGCTGCTCGGCATCTCGCCGATCTGGGGGATGGTCGGCTTCACGCTCGCGGCCGGGATCGGAATGGGCGCGCTCGGCGAACGGCTCGCGGGCCGCGACGTCGCGATCGGCGTGATCCTGTCGGGCGCGCTCGGCTTCGGCCTGCTGTTCCTGCATTTCTATACGTCGTTCGCGACGCAGGTCACCGCGCTGCTGTTCGGCAACGTGCTCGCGGTCAGCCACGACACGCTCGCGGTGCTGGCGGGCATCGGCACGGTGAGCCTGATCGCGCTTGCACTGATCGCGCGGCCGCTGCTGTTCGCGTCGCTGCAGCCCGAACTGGCCGAAGCCAAGGGCGTGTCGCTGCGCACGGTGTCGATGCTGTTCCTCGCGGTGTGCGCGCTCGCGGTGGCCGCGGCGACGCAGATCGTCGGCGTGCTGCTCGTGTTCACGCTGCTGGTCGGGCCGGCCGCGGCCGCGCAGAACGTGTCGACGCGGCTGTCGACGGGCGTGCTGCTCGCCGCGCTGTTCGCGCTGTTCGAGGCGTGGGCCGGCATCGTGCTCGCGTATCACACCGACTGGCCGACGAGCTTCTGGATCACCGCGCTGTCGGCGCTCGTGTACGGCGCGAGCCTGTTGCGGCGTAACTGATGCGCTGACGCGCGCGGCCCGCGTCGCAGCGGGCCCGTGAGGAAAATGAAAACGCCGGCGTGCCCGAGGGCTTCGCCGGCGTTTTGTTTTGCGGCCGCCGCTGTCGTGTGACAACGCGACGGGCGTATTCGCATCAGCGGGACGCGTGTCCCGCTCGGTTCACCGTGCGAGCACGCGCGCGTGATGCGCGATGTGATCGGCGATGAACGTCGAGATGAAGTAGTACCCGTGGTCGTAGCCCGGATGGCGACGCAGCGTCAGCGGCTGGCCGGCCTTCGCGCAGGCGGCTTCGAACACGTCGGGGTTCAGCTGGTTCGCGAGGAATTGATCGGCAAGCCCCTGGTCGACCAAGATGCCTTCCGCGAACTTCGGCGCATCCGCGCGCACGACGAGCTCGCTCGCGTCGTGCTGCTTCCAGGCTTCGCGATCGGCGCCCAGGTAGCCCGAGAACGCCTTCTCGCCCCACGGGCAGCGCGTCGGTGCGGCAATCGGCGCGAACGCCGACACCGACTTGTACAGACCGGGATGACGCAGCGCGAGCGTCAGCGCGCCGTGCCCGCCCATCGAGTGCCCGAAGATCCCGAGCCGCGCGCCGTCGATCGGCAGCTCGGCCGCGACGAGTTCGCGCAGTTCGCCCGTCACGTACGACTCCATCCGGTAATGCGCGGACCACGGCGCCTCGGTCGCATCGACGTAGAAGCCCGCGCCGACGCCGAAGTCCCATGCATCGGTCTCGCCCGGCACACCCGCGCCGCGCGGGCTCGTGTCGGGCATCACGAGCGCGACGCCGTGCTGCGCCGCGTATTGCTGCGCACCGGCCTTGATCGCGAACGTCTCGTCGGTGCACGTGAGCCCCGCGAGATAGAACAGCGCCGGCACGCGGCCGTGCGCGGCCTGCGGCGGCAGGTACACCGAGAACTTCATCGGCAGGCCGATGGCCGCCGAATCGTGACGGTAGAAGCGCTGCTCGCCGCCGTGGCACGCATGCGAAGAAACGAGTTCGAGCATCGTCTTGCCTCGGCGATCAGTACAGCACGACCGAGCGGATCGACTCGCCCTTCTTCATCAGGTCGAAACCGTCGTTGATCCGCTCGAGCGGCAGCGTGTGCGTGATCAGGTCGTCGATGTTCAGCTTGCCTTCCATATACCAGTCGACGATCTTCGGCACGTCGGTGCGGCCGCGCGCGCCGCCGAACGCCGAGCCCTTCCACTCGCGGCCCGTCACGAGCTGGAACGGACGCGTGCTGATTTCCTCGCCGGCCGCGGCGACGCCGATGATGAACGACTGGCCCCAGCCCTTGTGCGTGCACTCGAGCGCCTGGCGCATCAGCTTCACGTTGCCCACGCATTCGAACGAGTAGTCGGCGCCGCCGTCGGTCAGTTGCACGATGTGGTCGACGACGTTCTCGACTTCGTTCGGGTTGATGAAGTGCGTCATCCCGAACTTCTTCGCGAGCTCGACGCGCTTCGGGTTGATGTCGACGCCGATGATCTTGTCCGCGCCGACCATCTTCGCGCCCTGGATCACGTTCAGGCCGATCCCGCCGAGACCGAACACGACGACGTTCGCGCCGGCCTCGACCTTCGCCGAGTAGACGACCGCGCCGACGCCCGTCGTCACGCCGCAGCCGATGTAGCAGATCTTGTCGAACGGCGCGTCCTCGCGCACCTTCGCGACCGCGATCTCCGGCACGACGATGTAGTTCGAGAACGTGGACGTGCCCATGTAGTGGAACAGCGGCTTGCCGTCGAGCGAGAAACGCGACGTCGCGTCGGGCATCAGGCCCTTGCCCTGCGTCGCGCGGATCTTCTGGCACAGGTTGGTCTTGCGCGACAGGCAGAACTTGCACTCGCGGCATTCCGGCGTGTAGAGCGGAATCACGTGGTCGCCCTTCCTCACGGTGCCGACGCCGGGGCCGACGTCGACCACCACGCCCGCGCCTTCATGGCCGAGGATCGCCGGGAAGATCCCTTCCGGATCGGCGCCCGACAGCGTGTAGTAGTCGGTGTGGCAGATGCCCGTCGCCTTCACTTCGATCAGCACTTCGCCTGCGCGCGGCCCTTCCAGATCGACTTCCTCGATCGTCAGCGGCGCACCCGCCTTCCATGCAATCGCAGCTTTCGTCTTCATCGTGTCACTCCTGTCTGTCTATTAGGTCGATCCGGGTTGGCGCTTCAGCGCCTGTGTCGACCGGAGTCAGTGCTTCAGCCTGACTCCGGTCCCATGCTTCGCACCGGGTTCCATGCAAAGCTGTCGAAGCCGGGCCGCGCGGCATCGCGCGCGACACGGCAAAGGAATCTCGTGCTCGCCATGATGGCCGGTCCCGCCGCGCACCGCGTGCGGGAAACGGCCGCCGGCTTGCCACGATGCGTCATCGCTGACGCAAAAGAACAAGTGTCCGAGTTTAAACGCCCGTCGTGAACCATGCATCCGTGCGCGCGTACAAATCGATGAAGCGCGCATGGCGCGCGGCCAGCATGCGATCGTCGCGCGGCGCAGCGACCGGCGACGCGGTCGGCGCAAGCGCGGGCAACGCGTCTTCCCGCCAGTGTCCGATCGCGACGCCCGCGAGCAGCGCGGCGCCGCGCGTCGCGGCGTTCGGGCAATCGATCGCGTGAAGCGACGCGCCGAGCGCATCGGCGAGCAACTGGCGCCAGCGCGGATCGACCGAGCCGCCGCCCGCGAGACGCAGCGTCGTCACCGGGTCGCCGCGATCGGCGTCGCGGATCGCATCGAGCCCCGCGCGCAACGCGAACGCGACACCTTCGAACGCGGCGCGCATCATCGCGCCGCGCGTGTCGCCGAGCCCGAGGCCGAGCCAGCCGCCGCGCGCATCGGGGTTCATCCACGGTGAACGCTCGCCCGTCAGGTACGGCAGGAAGCACAGCCGTTCGGACGCCGGTTGCGCGAACGCATCGTCATACGCGTGCGCCCATCCCGGATAGCCGAGCCAGCCGCGCACGGCTTCGAGCGCGAGCCCGACGTTCTGCATCGCGGCCATCGTGTAATAGCCGCCGCCGGCCGCCGCGCGATAGCGATGCAGCCCGCGCCGCGCAGGCGGCAGCGCATCCGCGAGCACGACGATCTGGCCGCCGCTGCCCGTCGTCAGCAGCGCGTCGCCGGCGGCGGAAAGCCCGCTGCCGAGCGCTGCGCACGCCGTATCGGCCGCGCCCGTCGCAAACGGCACGCCGGCCGGCAGACCGAGCGCAGCAGCAGCCTGCGCGCCGAGTGCACCGCAGCGCGCGGTCGACGCATGGACCGGCGCGAACCGGTCGGCCGGCAGTCCGAGCGCGTCGATCAAGGCCGTATCCCATGCGCCGTCGGGCATCGCGAGCGCGGTCGCGCACGCGTCGCTCGGATCGGCCGCGACGTCGCCGCCCAGCGCGATGCGCAGCCAGTCCTTCGGCTGCACGGCCCAGCGCGCGGTGCGCAGCGCATCGGGTTCGTGCACGGCCAGCCACCGCAACAGCGGGCCCGCCATGCCCGGCGCGACGGGGTTCGGTGCGACGGGCCAGCCGGCCGCGTCGGCTTCGCGCACCGCGCGCGTGTCAGGCCACAGCAGCGCGGGCCGCACCGGCTGCCCGGCCGCGTCGATCAGCACGACGCCGTGCATCTGGCCCGAAAAGCCGATCGCCGCGACCTGCGCACGCTCGCCGGCCGGCAGCCGCGCGGCCGCGCGCACGAGCGCCTGCCACCACGCGTCGGGCGCGATCTCGGCCCAGCCGGGCTGCGGCGACGACAACGCATAAGGTTCGCTCGCGACCGCGCGCTCGACGCCGTCGGCATCGAGCGTGACGAGTTTGATGGAGCCGGTGCCGAGGTCGATTCCGAGCAGGCGCATGACGGGAGGGCGAATTCGAATGAACGGATGTCGATGATAACGGGATCGTGATGCGCGCCCCGGTTTTTGCCGCCGCCGCGACCCGCCGAAAGCGCGCTCGGCAGCCAGGTTGCACCGGGCTGCACCTTGCGTACAAAAGCGGCCGTTCGCGGGTTAACCCGGCACGATTTTTCGAAGCCCCGTTTTGCCACTATGCGCCTCCACCGATACACACCATAAAGCCAGCCATATTTGACACGGGGGCCGGCGCTATTTTGAAGGGCTATAAAACCGGGGAACCTCACTCCTGCGGCAGTTCCCCGATGATCGACACCCTGTTTCATGCCGAAACGGCATATCGAACCAGCAAAGAGCGGAATAGTACCCAGTGCTCTTGTTGCGCGGATTCATTCCGCATAACTTCGTATCACCCCGAAAACAAGATCATGGAGTGAGACAGATGCAATCGAACACGGTCCATCCGTGCGATGAGGTGCTGCCGACCGGCAAGCTGGTAACGCTTGGCCTGCAACACGTCCTCGTCATGTACGCCGGCGCTGTCGCCGTACCGCTTATCGTTGGCGGCGCGCTCAAGCTGCCAAAAGACCAGATCGCGTTCCTGATCAGCGCCGATCTGTTTTCGTGCGGCATCGCCACGCTGATCCAGACGCTGGGCCTGTGGATCTTCGGGATCCGCCTGCCCGTCATCATGGGCTGCACGTTCGCGGCAGTCGGCCCGATGATCGCGATCGGCACGAACCCCGGCCTCGGCATTCTCGACATCTTCGGCTCGACCATCGCGGCCGGCATCATCGGCATCGTGCTGGCGCCGATGATCGGCAAACTGTTGCGGTTCTTCCCGCCGGTGGTCGTCGGCACCGTGATTGCCGTGATCGGGCTGTCGCTGATGGAAGTCGGGATCAACTGGGCAGCCGGCGGCGTCGGCAACCCCGAATACGGCAGCCCCGTCTATCTCGGCCTGTCGCTGCTCGTACTCACGCTGATCCTGCTGATCAACAAGTTCGGCCGCGGCTTCATCGCGAACATCTCGGTGCTGCTCGGTATCGTCGCCGGCTTCGCGATCGCGTTCGTCGTCGGCCGCGTGAACACGGAAGGCGTGTCGCTCGCGCCGTGGGTCGGCTTCGTGATGCCGTTCCACTTCGGCTGGCCGCACTTCGACCCGCTGTCGATCGCGACGATGGTCACGGTGATGTTCGTCACGTTCATCGAATCGACCGGCATGTTCCTCGCGGTCGGCGACATGGTCGATCGTCCGGTCAACCAGGAGCGCCTCGTGCGCGGCCTGCGCGTCGACGGCCTCGGCACGCTGATCGGCGGCATCTTCAACTCGTTCCCGCACACGTCGTTCTCGCAGAACGTCGGCCTGATCGGCGTGACGGGCGTGAAGAGCCGTTACGTGTGTGCAACGGGCGGCGTGATCCTCGTGCTGCTCGGCCTGTTCCCGAAGATGGCGCAGGTCGTCGCGTCGGTGCCGCCGTTCGTGCTCGGCGGCGCAGGCATCGTGATGTTCGGGATGGTGGCGGCGAACGGCATCAAGGTGCTGTCGAAGGTCGACTTCGTGAACAACACCCACAACCTGTTCATCGTCGCCGTGAGCGTCGGCATGGGCCTCGTGCCGGTCGTGTCGCCGCACTTCTTCTCGAAGCTGCCGCCCGCGCTCGCACCGATCCTGCACAGCGGCATCCTGCTGGCATCGGCAACGGCCGTGATCCTGAACATCGTGTTCAACGGCGTAAAAGGCGAGAAGGACGCGCGCTGCGACATCCGCCGCGCCGGACACGACTTCGACGGCCGCCCGGCCGACGTGCATCACTGATCGCGCCGCGCCGGATGACGGCGCAAAGCGGTAAAGGAACAACGCCACGGCATGCCGTGGCGTTTTGCTTGGCGGGTGCCGGATCGGGAGAACCGACCGGCGGCGCGGCGCGGGGTGCCGATTGGTCGCGCGAGTCGAAGTGACCGGAATAACCGGAGTAACCGGAGTCCGATGCAGGAATCGTCACAGCAACGGTCCGCGCCCGCACAAAGCGACAGCACAAAAAGAAACGCCACGGACTTTCGTCCGTGGCGTTTTCGTTTCCGTGTATAGCCGGTTCGGCGAACAGGAGCGACTGCCCGCCCCTGCCCTTCGTCGTGCTTACCCGTTCGTCGCCGCTGCCGACGCGGGGGCCGGGGCGGCCGCCTTGTCGTAGTCGACCGGCTCGTCCGGCGCGCGCGGCGTCTCGCCGGCCCGCTGGATCCACCCGCCGCCCAATGCACGGTACAGATCGACCAGGTTCGTCCAGCGCGCCAGCCGCGCGCTGATCAGCGACTGCTGCGCCGAGTACAGATCCGTCTGCGCGGTCAGCACCGACAGGTAGCTGTCGACACCGTTCTTGTAGCGCAGGTCCGACAGGTCGAAGCGGCGCTGCTGCGCGTGCTCGTTGCGCTCCAGCGCCGCGATCTGCTGGTCGTACGTGCCGCGTGCGGCGAGGCCATCCGATACTTCGCGGAATGCCGACTGAATCGCCTTCTCGTAGTTCGCGATCTCGATGCGCTTCTGCACGTGCGCGAGATCGAGGTTCGCGATGTTCTGCCCGCCCTCGAAGATCGGCAGCGCAATGTTCGGCGCGAACGACCACGCCGCCGTGCCGGCCTTGAACAGCCCGCCGAGCGTCGGGCTCGCGGTACCGAACGCCGCCGTCAGCGAGATCTTCGGGAAAAACGCCGCGCGTGCCGCGCCGATGTTCGCGTTCGCAGCCAGCAGCGTCTGCTCGGCCTGCATCACGTCCGGACGACGCGTCAGCAGGTCCGACGGCAACCCGGCCGGCACGTCCGTCAGCAGGTTCTGCGCGTCGAGCGGCATGCCCGGCGGCAGATCGTCCGGCAGCGGCTCGCCGATCAGCAGCACCAGTGCGTTCACGGCCTGCGCGCGTGCCCGTGCCTGCGCCTGCTGGTTCGCGAGCGCCGTCTCGACCACCGTCTGCGCCTGACGCAGCTCGAGCTCGGAGCCCGTGCCGTTGTCGAACTGCAGCTTCGTCAGGTCGTACGACGCCTGCGCGGACTTCAGCGTGTTCTCCGTGACCTTCAGCAGATCGTCGGTCGACAGCACCGCCAGGTATTGATCCGCAACCTGCGACACCAGCGAGATTTCCGACGCCTGCCGCGCATACGCGGTCGACAGGTACTGCGCGAGCGCCTGGTCCTTCAGGCTCTGCACGCGACCGAACAGGTCGAGCTCCCATGACGCGGACAGCCCGACGTTGTAGGTGCGCGAGATCAGCGGCGCCCCGGTCGTCGACACACCGGCCGGCAGACGCTGGATGTTGCCCGTGCCCGTCGCATCGAGCGTCGGGAACAGGCCCGCGCGCACGATCTGGTACTGCGCGCGCGCCGCCTCGATGTTCAGCACCGACACGCGCAGGTCGCGGTTGTTCTTCAGCGCGATCTCGATCAGCCGCTGCAGGCGCGGATCGACGAAGAATTCGCGCCAGCCGATGGCGGTCGCCGCCTGGCCGTTCGCGCCGCGCGCGCCGGCAGCGCCCGGCTGCGTCGCATAGACGCCGCCGGCCGGGTACGCCTGTGCGACGGGCGCGTCGGGCCGCTTGTAGTGCGGCGCCATCGTGCAGCCCGTGGCAAAGAGCGCGACCGCGATTGCAGTCAAAGCGTGTTTTTGCATCATCACTGCCCCTTGTTGCTTTCGTCGCCGTTGCCCGGCTTCTCTTCGTGGTGCGAGTGCTCCTGAGCCAGGCGCAGCGCTTGGTCGACGTCTTCCTTCTCGCCGCTGAAGATCGCGCGGATCTTCACGAAGAACATCGGGATCATGAAGATCGCGAGGAACGTCGCCGTGATCATCCCGCCGATCACGCCCGTACCGATTGCGTGCTGGCTCGCCGAACCCGCGCCGTTGCTGATCGCGAGCGGCATCACGCCGAGAATGAACGCGAGCGACGTCATCAGGATCGGACGCAGCCGCAGGCGCGCCGCTTCCAGCGCGGCCTCGATCGGCCCCATCTTTTCCGACTGCTGCAACTCGCGCGCGAACTCCACGATCAGAATCGCGTTCTTCGCGGACAAGCCCACGGTGGTCAGCAGGCCGACCTGGAAGAACACGTCGTTCTCGAGGCCGCGCATCGTCGCCGCGAGCAGTGCGCCGATCACGCCGAGCGGCACCACCATGATCACCGAGAACGGGATCGACCAGCTTTCATACAGTGCCGCGAGACACAGGAACACGACGAGGATCGAGATCGCGTACAGGATCGGCGCCTGCGAACCGGACTGGATTTCCTGGAACGACAGGCCCGTCCACGAATAGCCGATACCGACCGGCAGCTTCTTCGCGAGCCCTTCCATCGCGGTCATCGCCTGGCCGGTCGACTTGCCCGGTGCGGCCTGACCCTGGATTTCCATCGCCGACACACCGTTGTAGCGCTCGAGCTTCGGCGAACCGTACGTCCAGTGACCGGTCGAGAACGCGCTGAACGGCACCATCCCGCCCGACCCGTTGCGCACGTACCAGATGTTCATGTCTTCCGGCGTCATCCGGAACGGCGCGTCGGCCTGCACGTAAACCTTCTTGATCCGGCCGTCGGTGTCGAGGAAGTTGTTCACGTACTTCGACGCCCATGCGATCGAGAACGTCTGGTCGATCGCGTCCGCCGTCACGCCGAGCGCATTCGCCTTCTCGCGATCGATGTCGACCTTGTACTGCGGCGTGTCGTTCAGGCCGTTCGGGCGCACGCCCTGCAGCGTCGGATCCTTCGAGGCCATCCCGAGCAACTGGTTACGCGCGGCCATCAGCGCGTCGTGGCCGAGACCGGCGTTGTCCGTCAGCTCGAAGTCGAAGCCGGCGGCCGTGCCGAGTTCAGGAATCGACGGCGGGTTGAACGGGATCACGATCGCGTCCTTGTAGCCCGCGTAGCGCCCGAACATCCGGCCGATCAGCGCCTGGACCTTCTGGTTTGCGTGCTGACGCTGCGAGTAGTCCCTCAGGCGAACGAACACGAGACCCGAGTTCTGGCCGCGGCCCGCGAAGCTGAAGCCGTTGACCGTGAACGCCGATTCGACGATTTCCTTCTCGTCCTTCAGCAGGTAGTCGGAAATGTTCGCGAGCGTCTTCGCGGTCGTTTCCTGCGTCGAACCCGACGGCGTCTGCACGATCACGAACATCAGGCCCTGGTCTTCATCGGGCAGGAACGACTTCGGCAGGCGCACGAACAGCAAGCCGACCGCGACGATCACGACCAGGTAGATGATGAGCCAGCGGCCCGAGCGCTTGATCACGTGGTGCACGCCGACGTGGTACTTGTCGCGGCTGTTGTTGAACGTGCGGTTGAACCAGCCGAAGAAGCCCTTCTTCTCTTCGTGATGCCCTTGCGGGATCGGCTTCAGGATCGTCGCGCACAGTGCGGGCGTCAGAATCAACGCGACGAGCACCGACAGCACCATCGCCGACACGATCGTCAGCGAGAACTGACGATAGATCGCGCCGACCGACCCGCCGGAGAACGCCACCGGCACGAACACCGCCGACAGCACGAGCGCCACGCCGACGAGTGCGCCGGTGATCTGGCCCATCGCCTTGCGGGTTGCCTCCTTCGGCGACAAGCCCTCTTCCGCCATCACGCGCTCGACGTTCTCGACCACCACGATCGCATCGTCGACCAGCAGGCCGATCGCGAGCACGAGGCCGAACATCGACAGCGTGTTGATCGAGAAGCCCACCAGCGACATGATCGCGAACGTGCCGAGCAGCACGACCGGCACCGCGATCGTCGGGATGATCGTCGCCCGCAGGTTCTGCAGGAACAGATACATCACGAGGAACACGAGCACGATACCTTCGAGCAGCGTCTTGACCACTTCCTCGATCGACAGCTTCACGAACGGCGTCGTGTCGTACGGATACTTCACGACGAGGCCGTGCGGGAAGAACGGTGCCAGCTCGTCGATCTTCGCGCGCACGGCCTTCGCGGTCGCGAGCGCGTTGGCGTTGGTCGCGAGCTGGATACCGAGTGCCGCGGTCGGCTGACCGTTGTACTTCGTGTCGAAGTTGTAGTTTTCGCCGCCGAGGCCGATCTGCGCGACGTCCTTCAGGCGCACCTGCGAGCCGTCCTGGTTGACCTTCAGCAGGATGTTGCCGAACTGCTCGGGCGTCTGCAGCAGCGTCGATTCGGTGATCGTCGCCTGCAGCACGGTGCCCGGCTTCGCCGGCGTGCCGCCGATCTGGCCGCCCGCGATCTGCACGTTCTGTGCGGTGATCGCGGTCGACACGTCGACCGGCGTGAGGCCGTAGTTCGTCAGGCGGGTCGGGTCGAGCCAGATCCGCATCGCGTACTGCGAGCCGAACAGCGTGACGGTACCGACGCCGTTCAACCGGCTGATCGGATCCTTCACGTGCGACGCCACGAAGTTCGCGAGGTCGTACTTGTTCATGCTGCCGTCTTCGGAGTTGAAGGCGAGCACCAGCAGGAAGCTGCTGCTCGACTTCGTCACCGACAGGCCGAGCTGCTGCACGACCTGCGGCAGAACCGGCGTCGCGAGCGACAGCTTGTTCTGGACCTGGACCTGTGCGATGTCGGCGTTGGTGCCCGGCGCGAAGGTCAGCGTGATCGTCGCGTTGCCCGAGTCGTCACTCGTCGACGACATGTACAGGAAGTTGTCGAGGCCGCTCATCTGCTGCTCGATCACCTGCGTCACCGTGTCTTCCACCGTCTTCGCGGAAGCGCCCGGGTAGTTCGCGGTGATCTGGATCGATGGCGGCGCGATCGTCGGATACTGCGAGATCGGCAGCGTGAAGATCGCCGCAACCCCCGCCAGCATCAGGATGATGGCGATCACCCACGCGAAGATAGGGCGATCGATAAAAAACTTTGCCATGAAACAGGCTCCCTGTTATTGCGCGCTCGAAGCGGCGGCAGCACTCGCCGGCGCGGCGCCCGATGCGGCAGCACCGGAAGCGGCGGCGGCGCCGGAACCGGCGGCAGCCGGCGCGGCGGATGCGGCAGCAACGCCCGATGCGGCATCTGCCGCCGGTGCGAGCTGCGCCGCGACGGCCTTCACGGTCGCACCCGGACGAACCTTGTCGACGCCCTGCACGATCACGTGATCGCCCGCTTCCAGGCCGCCTTCGACGACCCAGTTCTGGCCCTGCATGCCGGTGGTCTTCAGCGGACGCGGCTCGACCTTGTTGCTGGCGTTCACCACCATCGCGACCGCCTGCCCCTTCTGGTCATGCGTGACGCCGATCTGCGGCACCAGGAACGCGTTCTCGTTCACGCCTTCCTCGATCCGTGCGCGCACGAACATCCCCGGCAGCAGCACCCTGCCCGCATTCGGGAAGACCGCGCGGATCGTCACCGAGCCGGTGGTCTGGTCGACCGTCACGTCCGAGAACTGCAGCTTGCCCGGCTCCGAATAGGTCTTGCCGTCTTCCAGCACCAGCGACACCTTCGCGGCGCCCGGGCCGGTCGTCTTCAACCGCCCGCTCTGCACGTCCTGGCGCAGCTTCAGCCCGTCGAGACTCGACTGCGTGAGGTCCACATACACCGGGTCGAGCTGCTGCACCGTCGACATCAGCGTCGCCTGGCTCGCCTGCACGTATGCGCCCGGCGTTACCTGCGAGATGCCGACGCGACCGGTGATCGGCGAGACCACGTCGGTATAGCCGAGGTTGATCTGCGCGGTGTCGACCGCCGCCTTGCCGGCCGCGACGTCCGCCGCGGCCTGCCCTTGCGTGGCCACCGCATTGTCGTAGTCCTGCTTGCTGACCGCATTCGCCGCCACCAGCACCTTGTAGCGCGCGACCAGTGCGTTCTGCGTCACGAGGTTCGCCTGCGCCTTCGCAAGCGTCGCCTTCGCGCTGTTCAACGCGGCGACGTACGGCGCCGGATCGATCTTGTAGAGGCGCTGACCGGCCTTGACGTCGGTGCCTTCGGTAAATTCACGGCGCAGCACGATGCCGTCGACCCGTGCGCGCACCTGCGCGACGAGGAACGCGCTGGTGCGGCCCGGCAGTTCGGTGAAGACCTGTACCGATTGCGGCTGGACGGTGACGACGCCGACTTCCGGCGTTTGCGGCGGCGGTGCCGATTCTTTTTTGCCGCACGCGGCCAGGAAAACGGCGGCCGTCGCGACAGTGATTAAGCGGTATGGAACCCGTTCGACGCGCATGGAGCGACCTCTGTGTATAGCCAATGGAATAAGTGCAGCGCCCGATCGGGGCGCAACACGGATGCGCCTCGCGGCGCCGATCGAACACCTGAATGACTGGACTGCTGGATACAGCACGTCGGCACGAGACCTCCGTGCCGACGGGATGCCGCGAACTGCGGACTGGTACTTGGCGGGAATCAGCAGAGTGGGATATTAACTGATTGCCACTTTGGTCATTCGATCGTAGGGTGGTATTGTATATACATTCACGAATGTATGTAAAAAGCTCGTTTGTGCCCCGCCGACGGTCCAGTCTTACGGATTGTTACCAGTCGCAAGCATAGCCCGCCTGCATGAAGGCGACGAGAGTTGCAGACCCTATATTCACCTACGAACGATCCAATCAGGCCTGCACATGGTCAGACGTACCAAGGAGGAGGCACTCGAGACGCGTAATCGCATTCTCGACGCCGCCGAACACGTGTTCTTCGAGAAAGGCGTGTCGCACACGTCGCTCGCGGACATCGCCCAGCACGCCGGCGTGACGCGCGGCGCGATCTACTGGCATTTCGCAAACAAGAGCGAACTGTTCGACGCGATGTTCGACCGCGTGTTTCTGCCGATCGACGAGTTGAAGCGGATGCCGCTCGACGCGCCGGGCGGCAATCCGCTCGAGAAGGTCCGCCAGATCCTGATCTGGTGCCTGCTCGGGGTGCAGCGCGACTCGCAGTTGCGGCGCGTGTTCAGCATCCTGTTCATGAAGTGCGAATACGTCGCGGACATGGAACCGCTGCTGCAGCGCAACCGCGCGGGGATGAGCGAGGCGCTGCACACGATCGATGCCGATCTCGCGGTGGCCGTGCGACTCAAGCTGCTGCCCGAGCGGCTCGATACGTGGCGTGCGACGCTGATGCTGCACACCCTCGTCAGCGGTTTCGTGCGCGACATGCTGATGCTGCCCGACGAGATCGACGCCGAGCAGCATGCGGAAAAGCTCGTCGACGGCTGTTTCGACATGCTGCGCTACAGCCCGGCGATGCTGAAGGAAGGCGACTGACGGCGCGGCGCTCGCTGCGACGCCCTGCTCGCCCCCTGTCTCTCCGGCCGGTTCAGGCCGCCTTCGCGCGATGCGCGCGGGCCCGCCGGTTCGACGCGGCCACCGAATCGCGCTTCGGCATTGGCGCGCCGGCCAGTCCCTCGATCCACGCTTCGGTCGACATCACGGCCGCGAAATTCGACTGGAACACCACCGTGTACGCGCGGTGAATCTCTTCGGCGCTCGCCGCGCCCGCTTCGTTCTCGTAAGGCAACGCGCCCGTCGCGTCCTCCAGGTACTCGACCTTCAGCCCCGCGTGCGCCGCGTGATAAACCGTCGACGCATTGCAGTTGTGCGTCATGTAGCCGGCCACCGCGAGCGTGTCGATCCCGTGCGCATCGAGCCAGGCGGCGAGATCGGTCCCGGCAAACGCGCTCGCCTGCGTCTTCTCGATCAGGTGCGCGTACGGCCGGCCGGCGACAACCGCGTGCAGTGCAACGCCGTCGGTGCCGGGTGCAAAGATCGGCGCGCCGGCCGGCGCGACGTGCTGAACGACGATCACCGGCACACCGGCCGCATGCGCGGCGTCGATCGCGCGGTCGATGTTAGCGAGCGACACGTCGAGCGGCGGATACTCGATCGGCAGGTTGCCCGTCACGTATTCGTTCTGGACGTCGATCACGATCAGCGCACGGCGGGAAGCGGGACGGGAAACGGAATGAGAAGTGGAATGCGGGACGGCGTTCGACATGGCGGCTCCTGGTCGGGGGCCGCTGGCCGCCCCGGAACGGGACGGCCAGCGGCGCGATGCGATGCGATGCGATGCGATGCGATGCATTGTCGGGCCGCATCGTTCGCGCGGACAGTGGCCCGATAGCCATTCTTCGATAAAATCGGGCCATCGCCATTCCGGAGCCTGCCATGACCGCCGCCGCGTCACCCGCCCCGCCCGTTCCGACTGTCGTCGCGGTGATCGCGTACGACGGCATCAGCCCGTTCCACCTGTCGGTGCCGTCCGTCGTGTTCGGCAAGGAACGCGACGCGGCCGCAGCGCCCGCATTCGAGTTCCGCGTCTGCTCGGCCGAGCGCGGCCCGCTGTCGACCACGGGCGGCTTCACGATCACCGCGCCGTACGGGCTCGACGCGCTCGACGACGCGGACATCGTCATCGTGCCGGCCTGGCGCGACCCGGATGAAGCGCCGCCGGACGTGCTGCTCGACGCAGTCCGCGCGGTCGCCGCACGCGGCGCGCAGCTCGTCGGGCTGTGCCTCGGCGCTTACGTGCTCGCCGCGGCCGGCCTGCTCGACGGCCGCCCGGCCACGACACACTGGGCGTGGGCCGACGACTTCGCCCGGCGCTTTCCGCGCGTGAGGCTCGATCCCGACGTGCTGTACGTGGACGACGGCAACCTGATGACGTCGGCCGGCACGGCCGCGGGGCTCGACTGCTGCCTGCACGTCGTGCGGCGGCGCTTCGGCTCGGACGCCGCGAACCAGATCGCGCGCCGCCTCGTGATCCCGCCGCACCGCCAGGGCGGACAGGCCCAGTACGTGCCGCAGCCGGTCGCCGCGCATCCGCGCGATGCGCGGCTCGCGGGCCTGCTCGACTGGGTGCGCGCACACCTCGACACCGCGCACAGCGTCGATTCGCTCGCCGAACGCGTGCTGATGAGCCGGCGCACGTTCACGCGCCACTTCCGCCAGGCGACGGGCACGACCGTCACCGCGTGGCTGCAGGCCGAGCGGCTCGCGCGCGCGCAGCATCTGCTGGAAACCACCGGACAATCGATCGACGCGATCGCGCAGGCGGCCGGCTACGGATCGAGCGTGTCGCTGCGCCAGCATTTCGCGGGCGCGCTCGGCACCTCGCCGTCTGCGTATCGAAGGGAATTTCGCGGCGCCGGAGCCGGTGCCGATGCGGGGCTGTGACGCCCGCCGCACGCGCAGCGGGCCCCCGTGAAGCGGAACCGGTAGCGCGCGGCCGCTCAGCCGCCGTTGATCCAGCGCGCCGCATAAAGCAGCAGCGCAACGAAGACGATCATCGCCGCCCATGCCCATACGGGCACCGTGCCGGAACCGCGATGAGGGAGCGCGCTGGCACGCCCGGACAGCGTGCCGCCGAGGTGCGGCGGCAGCGAACGCTTGGTCGCGGCCACCAGCGATGCCGGCCGCAGGAACACATGCTGGCGCCGCTGCGCGGTCGAGCGCGCGCGATTCGGCGCGAGGCCGTGCTTGGCCTGCACGACCGCGCAGAACTCGCGGAAGAAATCGTCGGTCCATTCGCGCAGCGCATTGTCGATCTGCCGCACCGGCAGCTCGGCGAGCGGCCCGCTCGCCGTCGCCCAGACCACGTACTCGATGCACGTGGCGTTCGCGTCGTCATCCGGCATCAGTACGAGTTCGACCTGGCCGCGCAGCGCGCCGAGGCCGTCGGCCCGCGCCTTGAAATTGATCACGCGGCGCGGCCGCCC
Source organism: Burkholderia pyrrocinia (assembly GCF_003330765.1). NCBI lineage: Bacteria > Pseudomonadati > Pseudomonadota > Betaproteobacteria > Burkholderiales > Burkholderiaceae > Burkholderia > Burkholderia pyrrocinia. The sequence goes on from NZ_CP024902.1 coordinate 2,993,832, forward strand.
TTCCGCGTCGCCCTGCTCGGCGGCCGCATGCGCACGCACGTCGTAGCGTGCGCGCAGCGGGCCGAGCGGCACCGTGATCGTCAGCGCGAACTCGTCGTGCGCGAGCTTCTCGAACGATTCGCAATGGTCGAAGCTTGCCCGCAGCAATGCGAGATCCTCGAAGGCCTCCCGCACGACAGGCAGCGCGAGCGCTACGCGTAACGTGTCGTTCAGTTCCATGATGCCTCCCCGATGAACGCGCGCCGCATCAGGACGTCTCGACGAGGCTGTCGATCCGTGCGGCATCGAAGGCGACGTAGTGCGCGAGCGCGGACGCCGCCTCCTTCGGTTCTTCGTAACTCCATGCGGCGTTCTCGATCACGCCGTCTTCCGTCTGCAAGTCGAAGTGCACCGCCTGCCCCCTGAACGGGCAGGCCGTCGTGAAACCCGATTTCACGAGCCTGCGCATGTTGACGTCGCCGCGCGGCAGGTAGTGGATGTCCGGCAGTCCCGTTTCGCGCACGGTCAGCGCGCCGTGCGAATCGGCGTACGTGATGCCGCGATGGATCACGCGCACGCGATGACGGTTCGGCACGATTTCGAGACGGGGAGCGGCTGCATCGGACATCGTTTCTCCTTCGGGCGGCCCGGCAAGCAAGCCGGCGCAGGAAACGAAAAAGCCACGGCACGGGTGCCGTGGCTTTCATTATGAGCGAAACTGCGGCCAATTGCGCGGCCCCGGCCGGGGTCGCGCGCGGCGGGCTACTGCGCGCTCCACTGGAATGCGGCTTTCGCGCCGCCCTTCGCGCCGACCGTAACGGCGCGCGATTCGTCGCTGCCCTGGTACGACGCGTGTACCGTATAGCGCCCCGGCGGCAGCTTCACCAGCATGTACGGCCCGCGCGCGTCGGTCGCCAGCACCTCGGTGCCCTTGCCGTCGACGATCCGGACATGGACGTCGGCCAGAAACTCGCCGCCCTTGCCGGTGAAGCGCAGCGCCAGCGGCCATGACGCCTCGTTACTCTGGAATGCCGTCGACTGGTCCTTGCCGATACCGCCCGACACATAGCTGATATCGCCTTGCTGGCTCGCGGCGGGCAGACCGTCCGACTGCGCGTACGCGCCGGTCGCACCGGCCGCGAGGCCGGCGGCCAACGCCGCGGCGACGGCAAATCGGGACACGTTGCGTAGATATTGCATGGCTCTCTCCTTGGGGTCGGAACACATACGGGGCACCGCGCCGTGCGGTCGAACGGCGGCAGCACCCGCCGCGGCCGGCCTGGCCGGCCGTCGGCCGTCGCCGGTCAGCTCAGGTCGACCGGCACGAAGATCTGTGCATTATCGCGCTGGATCAGCAGAGCAAGACTGTTGCCCGCACCCTTGACCGCGTCGCGCAACTGCTCGGGGCTCGTGACCGGCCGGCCGTTGACCGCGAGGATCACGTCGCCGGGCTGGATGCCCGCGTTGGCGGCCGGCCCGCCGGCCTGCTGCACGATCAACCCGTGCGACAGGTTGTCGGCATTGCGCTCCTGCGGCGACAGCGGACGCACCGCGACACCCAGGCGCCCCTGCTCGACGGGCCCGCCGTCGTTCGACGCGAGCTTCGCATCGGCCATCGCGCCGAGCGTCACGCTGATCGACTTCTTCGACTTGTCGCGCCAGATCTGCAGGTCGGCCTTCGAACCCGGCTTCAGGTTCGCGATCTGCGCGGGCAGCGACGTCGAATCGGCGACCGGCGAGCCGTTGACCGACAGGATCACGTCGCCCGGCTGCAGGCCCGCCTTCGCGGCCGGACCGTTCGAATCGACCGAACTGACGAGCGCACCGTCCGGCTTCTGCAGCCCGAACGAACTCGCGAGCGTCTGGTTCAGCCCCTGCACGGCGACGCCGAGGCGACCGCGGCTCACGTGGCCCGTCTTCACGAGTTCGTCCTTCACCTTGATCGCCTCGTTGATCGGGATCGCGAACGACAGGCCCTGGAAGCCGCCCGTCTGCGAGTAGATCATCGAGTTGATGCCGATCACCTCGCCCTGCAGGTTGAACAGCGGGCCGCCCGAGTTGCCGGGGTTCACCGGCACGTCGGTCTGGATGAACGGCGTGTAGTTCTCGTCCGGCAGCGCGCGCGACTTCGCGCTGATGATGCCCGACGTGACCGTGTTGTCGAAGCCGTACGGTGAACCGATCGCGACGACCCACTGGCCGACCTTGCTCTGGGCCGGATCGCCGATCTTCACGGTCGGCAGGCCGCTCGCGTCGATCTTCAGCACCGCGACGTCCGACTGCTTGTCCGAGCCGACGACCTTCGCCTTGTACTCGCGCTTGTCGGTCAGCTTGACCGTGACGACGTTCGCGCCGTCGATCACGTGTGCATTGGTGAGGATGTATCCGTCGGAACTGACGATGAAGCCCGACCCGAGGCTCGCGCTCGGCTGGTCGTCCGGCTGCGCGTCGCCGCCCATGCCCGGCACCTGGCCGTAGAAGTGCTTGAAGAACTGGTAGAACGGGTCGCTCGGATCGATCGGCAGTTGCGGCTGCGGCGCACGCCGCGACACCTGCTTCACGACGTGCTTCGCACTGATGTTCACGACCGCCGGGCCGTAGGTCTCGACCAGCCCGGAGAAATCGGGAATGCCGGTCTTGGCGGCCGCTTCGGCCGGCATCAGCGCGGCCGCCTGCGCGGGCGTGATGATCTGCGGATCGGCGCGGCGGGTGCCGGCGAAGTAGCCGGCCGACAGGGCGGCCGCCACGGCGACCGCGACGGCGCCGCGCGCAAGGAATCGGGTGTTCATCGTAGGACCTCCTCTTTGTTAGGACGCAGCGTAACGACCCTGACTTAAAGGAGGCTTAATCAGCCTTAACCAGGGCTTAAGCGGGCCGCCCGGGCCCGCCCGGCCCCCTTCTCAGACGGATTCCGGCTGGCGCGGCGCCTGGGCCGGCATCTCGGCGTCGCGGAACACGACGCTGACGAGCAGGCCGCCCGCGGCCGCGTCGCCGAGCGACACCGTCGCGCCCTGCTGCGCCGCCACGCGCTTGACGATCGCCAGCCCGAGCCCGCTGCCCGACAGGTCGGTGCGCGCCCGCGCGGAGCTGTCGCGGTAGAAGCGGTCGAACACGCGCTCGCGCTCGTCGGCGGGGATGCCGGGCCCGCTGTCGCCGATCTGCACGCACGCGCGGCCCGCCGCATCGCGGGTCAGCGACACGTCGATGCGGCCGCCGTCCGGCGTGTACTTCACCGCGTTGTCGAGCAGGTTGCCGAACATCACGCGCAGCGCGCCGACGTCCGCGACGACGCTCGCCGCGCGCGTCTCCTCGAAGCCGAGATCGATGTCGCGCCGCTGCGCGAGCGGCGCATGCGCGGCCACGCATTCGGCGAGCAGCGACTGCAGGTCGACCGGTTCGCGCATCGTCGCACCGTCCGGTTCGGCGCGCGCGAGCGCGAGCAGCTGCTCCGCGAGGCGCGTCGCGCGCGTGACGCCGTCCTGGAGATCCGCGACCGCCTCGCGGCGCGACGCGTCGTCCTTCGCGCGGGCGACGAGCTGCGCCTGGATCTGCACGGCCGCGAGCGGCGTGCGCAGTTCGTGCGCGGCGTCGGCCACGAACGCCTTCTGCGTGTCGAGCGCGGCCGACAGCCGCGCGAGCAGCCCGTTCAGCGCGCGCACGAGCGGCTGCACCTCGAGCGGCAGGCGGCCGTCGGGCAGCGGATCGAGCGCCTCGGGCCGGCGCGCCTCGACCGCGCGCGTCACGCGGCCGAGCGGCGCGAGCCCGCGCCCGACGATCACCCACACGGCCGCGCCGAGGAACGGCAGCAGCACGATCAGCGGCCACAGCGTGCGCAGCGCGACGTTCGCCGCCAGCCGGTTGCGCACCGACAGCGGCTGCGCGAGCTGCACGACGTTGTCGCCGACGATCGCGCCGTACACGCGCCATTCGCCGCGATCCGTGCGCTCGGTCGAGAAGCCGAGCTCCGCGCGCGGCGCGATCGGCGCGCGCGGATGCGAGAAGTACATCAGCACGCCGTTGCGGTTCCAGATCTGGATCACGATGCCTTCGTCGCCGTTGGTACGCGAGCCGAACACCTGCGAGAACGGCTCCGACGGCAGCGCCGCGGCGATTTCCTGCAACTGATAGTCGAACAGCTCGTTCGCCTCGGCGAGCGCCTGCCGATAGATGAGCCAGCCCGCGACGCCCAGGCCCGCGACGACGATCGCGAGCAGCCAGATCAGCAATTGATGACGAATCGACCTCACGCGTCAGCTTTCCTTGACGACCATGTAGCCGAGCCCGCGCACGTTGCGGATCAGGTCCGAGCCGAGCTTCTTGCGCAGCGCGTGGATGTAGACCTCGACCGTATTGCTGCCGATCTCCTCGCCCCAGCCGTACATCTTCTCCTCGAGCTGGCTCTTCGACAGCACTGCGCCGGGCCGCGCGAGCAGCGCCTCGAGCAGCGCGAACTCGCGCGCGGACAGCGCGACGGGCGCGCCGTCGAGCGTCACCTGGTGCGAAGCGGGATCGAGCGTCAATGCGCCGTGGCGGATCAGCGACTCGCTGCGCCCGGCCTGGCGGCGGATCAGCGCGCGCATCCGCGCGCCCAGTTCGTCGAGGTCGAACGGCTTGACGAGGTAGTCGTCGGCGCCTGCGTCGAGCCCCTTCACGCGATCGGCGATCGCATCGCGCGCGGTGACGATCAGCACCGGCAGCGACAGCCCGCGCGCGCGCAGCGTGCGCAGCACGTCGATGCCGTCGCGCTTCGGCAGGCCGAGATCGAGCAGCAGCAGGTCGTACGTCTCGCCGCCGAGCGCGGTGAGCGCCGCGTCGCCGTCCTGCACCCAGTCGACCGCAAAGCCGTCCGAGCGCAGCGCCTTGCGCACGCCCTCGGCAATCATTCGATCATCTTCGACAAGCAGAATCCGCATCGGGGCAAGCATCCATGGGGCGAGTCAAACACGCCGACCATTGTAGCGCCGCGAATCGCGTGCGCGGCATGCGCGCGGCAAAGTGATGCCGCAACGCGGCACGACAGGCGATTTCGGCGGGCATTTGCCCACTTGTCTCTACAATGTGCGCTTGCGCGCGACGCGCGCGCCGCCCGAGCCCCTGCTTACCCGTATTCGTCCATGCCGATTTCCGCTCTCTCCGCCCGGTTCGCCCCCCGCGCCCGCGCCCGCATCTGCCTGCGCACAGCCGCTGTCATCGCCACCTGCACGGCCCTGGCCTTCGCGCCGGCCGCGCAAGCCCGCAAGAAGTCCCACAAGGAAGCCCGCAAGACGGCCGTCGTGTCGCCGGCCGCGCGCGCGGCCGGCCTGCCGGCGTCCGTGCTCGTCGCGCTGCAGCGCGCGAAGGTGCCGGCGTCGGCGATGAGTGTCGTCGTCGAGCGCGTCGGCGATCCCGAACCGCTGATCGCGTGGAATGCGAGCCGGCCGATGCTGCCCGCGTCGACGATGAAGCTCGTGACGACCTTCTCGGGCCTGTCGATCCTCGGCCCCGACTTCCGCTGGCGCACGACCGCCTATACGGACGGCACGATCGACCCCGACGGCACGCTGCAGGGCAACCTGTACATCAAGGGCACCGGCGATCCGAAGCTGGTGCCCGAAGAGCTGATCGACCTCGTCGACAAGATCCGCAAGGCCGGCATCAAGCGCGTGGCCGGCGGCCTCGTGCTCGACAAGAGCTATTTCGCGGCGTCGACGCGCGACCTGCCGTCGTTCGACGACGACGCAAGCGCGCCGTACAACGTCGGCCCCGATCCGCTGCTGTACGCGTTCAAGGCCGTGTCGTTCACGGTCACGCCAGGCGACGACGGCAAGGTGGCCGTCGACGTGCTGCCGCCGCTCGCGGACCTGTCGATCGACAACCAGCTGGTCGAAGGCACCGGCTCGTGCAGCGCGGCGGCCGCAGCTGCGCGCCCGACGCTGACGGCCGGCGGCGGGATGATGACCGCGTCGTTCGCGGGCGACTATCCGCTGCGCTGCGGCGCGCACACGACCAACCTCGCGATCCTCGATCACACGACGTTCTTCGCGCGCGGCTTCCTCGCGCTGTGGCAGCAGGACGGCGGCACGATCACGGGGCCCGTGAGCGAAGGCAAGGTGCCGACCACCGCGCGGCCCGTCGCCGTGCATCACAGCCCGGTGCTCGGCAGCATCGTCTACGACATCAACAAGTTCAGCAACAACGTGATGGCGCGCAACCTGTTCCTGACGATCGGCGCGGTCAGCGGCAAGCCGCCCGCAACGCCCGAGCAGTCGAGCCGCGCGATCCAGGCGTTCCTGCAGAAGAACGGGATCGCGATGCCCGACCTCGTGCTCGAGAACGGCTCGGGGCTGTCGCGCGAAGAGCACGTGAGCGCGCTGTCGCTCGCCGCGCTGCTGCAGGCCGCGAACGCCAGCCCCGTCGCGCAGGCGTTCGTCGATTCGCTGCCGATCGCCGGCATCGACGGCACGATGAAGAACCGCCTCACCAACGCCGGCGTGCTCGGCAACGCGCACATCAAGACCGGCACGTTGCGCGACGTGCGCGCGATCGCCGGCTACGTCGCCGGCACCGACGGCCAGAGCTACATCGTCGTCAGCTTCATCAACAACGATCACGCGGAAGGCGCGCGCGCCGCGCACGACACGCTGCTCGAATGGATCTACGCGGGCGCGCACTGACGCGTCGCCCCGCGCGCACGATCGTGCGCGCGTCCCTCATCCCGTGCGCCGGCCGCCACGCATGACGGCCGGCACACCGCCTCCGTTCCGTCCCCAACCGCGCACATCAATCGGGGCCGTACCGCCCGGCCCCGTGCCGCGCGGCTTCCGTAGAAACCCTGTCCTCAGAGGGAACCCTCTACGCTCCCCTCTCGCCTAGCGCGTGGCGATTGCGTAGGCTGTTGGCCTGACCGATATCTACAACGGGCCACACGCCCGGCCTCACGGCTTGCAGGGGAAAGGAGGAGACACGCCCATGCGATTCGACGTCGAATTGCTTCTGCTCGCGCTGGCGCCCGTCTTCCTGCTCTGCATCGCGTGGGAGGCCTGGCACCTCGCCCGCACACGCGCGCAGGACCATGTCTATGCGTGGCGCGACACACTGTGCAATGCGGCGCTCGCGCTGATGCACCAGGGCGCCGACAAGATCGCGTGGCTGTTCGTGATCCCCGTCTACGCGTACTGCTACCGGCACTATCGCCTGTTCACGTGGCACGACGGCTGGCTGTCGTTCGCGGTGCTGTTCGTCGCGCAGGACTTCCTCTACTACGTGTTCCATCGCGCGAGCCATCGCGTGCGCTGGCTGTGGGCCGCGCACGTCGTGCACCACTCGTCCGAGCGAATGAATTTCTCGACCGCGTTCCGCCAGAGCCTGATGTATCCCGTCGCGGGCATGTGGGTGTTCTGGCTGCCGCTCGCGTTCGCCGGCTTTCCGCCGCAACAGGTCGTCGGCATCGTGCTGATCAACCTCGCGTTCCAGTTCTTCGTGCATACGCAGGCGATCGGCAAGCTCGGCTGGCTCGAATACGTGCTCAACACGCCGTCGATCCACCGCGCGCACCATGCGCGCAACCCGCGCTACATCGACCGCAATTACGCAGGCGTGCTTGTGATCTGGGATCGCCTGTTCGGCAGCTATGTCGAGGAAACGCCCGACGATCCGCCGCAGTACGGGATCGTCGAGCGGCTCGGCTCGAACAACCCGATCGTCGCGACATTCCACGAGTGGGTGTCGATGGCGGCCGACGCGTTGCGCATCGACGGATGGCGCAACAAGCTGCGCGCGATTTTCGGCCCGCCCGAGTGGGCGAGCGCTTATCATGCGCAGATCGACGAGGCCGCGAATCAGGATCCGCGCACCGTGCCGCTTGCGGCTGCGCGCGAACAATAACCCGTTTCAGCCAACGGCCGCCGCGCAGCCCGGAACCGAGCAGGCACGCGGCAGATGAGAAACACATCAGGCCATATCTACGAGGAGATCGAACGATGCAGTCACAACAACCATTCCCGTCGCATATCCGGCAACGCCTGCTGCGCACCGCGCAGGTCGCGATCGCCGGCGCCGCGCTCGCGCTGCTCGCCGCCTGCGGCGGCGGTGACGACAACAACAACAGCGCGTCGAACACGCCGCCGTCGGGCGTGAAGATGCAGATCGTGTCGTTCGGCGATAGCCTGTCCGACGCCGGCACCTACTCGCAGATCAAGCTCGGCTTCGGCGGCGGCCGCTTCACGACCAACCCCGGCCAGGTGTGGACGCAGAACGTCGCGCAGTACTACGGCGACACGCTGCAGCCCGCGAACCAGGGCGGCTTCGGCATCCCGCTGCAGGCCACCGGCGGTCTCGGTTATGCGCAAGGCGGCTCGCGCGTGACGCAGCAGCCGGGCATCGGCCATGCGGACGCCAGCGTGCCGAACGCCGACTACGCGCAGGCGACGACGACGCCGATCGCCAGCCAGCTCACGCAATACATCCAGCAGCACGGCAGCTTCAACGCGAACCAGATCGTGCTGCTGAACGGCGGCGCAAACGACATCTTCTATCAGGTCGCGGCCCTGCAGGCAGGCGCCATCACGCCGACGCAACTGCAGCAGAACATCGGCGCTGCCGCGCAACAGCTCGCCGGCCTCGTCCAGCAGATCGTCGCCGCCGGCGCGACGCACGTGTTCGTGTCGAACGTGCCCGATATCGGCGGCACGCCGCTCGCCCTCCAGGGCGGCACGCAAACCACCCTCACGCAACTGTCGATGCTGTTCAACGGCACGCTCGCCGCGACGCTGCAGGCACTCAAGGTCGACACGACCAAGTACGTGCTGCTCGACACGTTCACGTGGCAGGATGGCATCCTCGCGAACTTCCAGGCGAATGGCTTCACCGTGTCGAATACCGACACCGCGTGCAACCTGAAGGCGATGGTTGCGGCTGCAACCCAGTACGGCGTCGCGAACGCGACCGCGTTCGGCTCGTCGCTGTTCTGCTCGCCGCAGACCTACACGGTCGCGAACGCGGACCAGACCTACATGTTCGCCGACACGGTCCACCCGACGACGCGCCTGCACGCACTGTTCTCGCAATTCGTCGAACAGCAGATCGCGAAGGCAGGCGTCGGCAAGTAAGCAGCCGGCCGCACGCCCCAACAAAAACGCCCGACCGGGTTTGCCGGTCGGGCGTTTTTTATTCCTGAAGCGCCGGACTTCGTCAGTCGCGCGCTTCGAACGCGGCCGCCGCACGGCCGAGGCGATCGTTGACCGCGATCCATTCGACGGTCTCGGGCAGCTTCTCGACCAGAATGCGCGCGACCTGCGCGCGGTCGAGCGCACGCAGCATCCCGTACAGGTCGCGCGCATAGGCCTGCGGATCTTCGGGCGCCGCGACGAAATGCACGCCGTCGGCCTGCGCCCAGCGTCCCGCACGCGACGCGCGTGCGACGAGCGCGACGCGCTCGCCGTCGGTTTGCGCGGCCGCGAGCAGCGGCTCGAGCGCGTCGAACGGCAGCAGCGCGAGCGGCGTGCTCGGTGCGTAATGGGCTTTCAGCGTGCCGGACGCGCGCGGCGCGGTCGCGTCGCTGCCGTCCGGCAGCCGCGGCGCGCGGCCGAGCACGTCGGCGATCTGCTGCGGCGTCACGTGGCCCGGGCGCAGCAGCGCCGGGAAACCGCGCGACAGGTCGAGAATCGTCGATTCGATGCCGACTTCGGATGCGCCGCCGTCGAGCACGTGCACGGTGTCGCCGAATTCGTCACGCACGTGCTGCGCGGTCGTCGGACTCACATGGCCGAACCGGTTCGCGGACGGCGCGGCAACGCCGCCGTGCCCGCTGCGCCGCGTGCTGAACGCGGCCAGCAGCGCCTGCGCGACCGGATGCGACGGACAGCGCAGCCCGACCGAATCCTGCCCGCCGCTCACGGCGTCCGGGATGCGCGCATGGCGCTTCAGGATCAGCGTCAGCGGGCCCGGCCAGAATGCAGCGATCAGCGCCTGCGCATCGGCCGGCAGCGCGTCGGCCCAGTAGCCCGGATCGCCGCCGGGCGGCAGGTGCACGATCACCGGATGGTTCGCGGGCCGCCCTTTCGCCGCGTAGATGCGCGCGACGGCCTCGGGATTCGCCGCGTCGCCGCCGAGCCCGTAGACGGTTTCGGTCGGGAATGCGACCAGTTGCCCCGCGTCGAGCAGCGCGGCAGCTGCGTCGATCTGCGCGGGCGTCACGGACTTCGGGAGATCGATGGACATCGGCCTGGCGCCTCAGTCGAGCGGCACGCGCAGCAATTGCGCGCACGCGGTGGCTGCGGCAACGGCTTCGTCGCGCGTCTCGGCCGTGAAGTTCACGTGGCCCATCTTGCGGCCGACACGCGCGTCTTCCTTGCCGTACAGGTGCAGATGCGCAGCCGGCATCGCCGCGACCGTGTCCCACGGCGGCGTGACGGCATCGGCCGCCGCACCGTTCGGGAACCACACGTCGCCGAGGATGTTCAGCATCGCGGCCGGCGAATGCTGGCGCGGGTTGCCGAGCGGCATGCGCGTCATCGCGCGCACCTGCTGCTCGAACTGGCTCGTTGCGCACGCATCGACCGTGTAGTGGCCCGAGTTGTGCGGGCGCGGCGCCATCTCGTTCGCAACGAACGAGCCGTCTTCCAGCACGAAGAACTCGACGCACAGCACGCCGACGTAGCCGAGCGTATCGGCGATCCGCACGGCCGCCTGCTGCGCTTCTTCGACGCGCGCGGCATCCGCGGCCGGCGCGGGCACGACCGTCAGCGCGAGGATGCCGTGGTGGTGCGCGTTCTGCGCGAGCGGGAACGCGGCCGAGCGGCCGTCCGCGCCGCGCGCGATCAGCGCCGACACTTCGTATTTCAACGGCAGGCGCTTTTCGAGCACGCACGGCACGCCGCCGAGCGCCGCATGCGCGTCGCGCGTTTCCTGCGCGGTGCTCACGCGTACCTGGCCCTTGCCGTCGTAGCCGAGGCGCGCCGTCTTCAGGATGCCCGGCAGCACCGCGTCGAGCGCGGCATCGTCGAGCGTGGCGAGCGCCGCCGACGATTCGATCACGACGTGCGGCGCGACCGGTACGCCCGATGCCTCGATAAAACGCTTCTCCGCGATCCGGTCCTGCGCGACCGCGACGCAACGGCCGGCCGGCGCGACGAACGTCGTGCGCGCGAGGAAATCGAGGCTCGCGGCCGGCACGTTCTCGAACTCCGTCGACACCGCGTCGCACAGGTCGGCCAGTTCGGCGAGCGCGGCTTCATCGTCGTAGGCCGCGCGCAGGTGGCGATCGGCGACCGCGCCGGCGGGGCTCGTCGGATCGGGATCGAGCACGGCAACGCGATAGCCCATCGACTGGGCGGCAAAGCAGAACATGCGGCCGAGCTGGCCACCGCCGACCATGCCCAGCCACGCGCCGGGCAGGATCGGGGAAACGGAATCAGGAGTTGCGGTCATGTCAGTGGTCGGTCGCGGCGGGCGCTGCCCGCCGCAGTGGGGAGAGTCGGGCAGCCGCGACGCGCGGCCGCCGGTGCGCCGTCATTCCAGCGGCGGCAGCACCATCGCGTGCGCGGCTTCGTTCTGGCGCACGCGGAACGCGGCGAGCCGGTTCGCGTAGTCGGCCGACGTGCCGGACAGGATCGACACCGCGAACAGCGCGGCATTCGCGGCGCCGGCCTCGCCGATCGCGAACGTCGCGACGGGCACGCCCTTCGGCATCTGCACGATCGAGTGCAGCGAATCGACACCCTTCAGATACTTGCTCGCGACCGGCACGCCGAGCACCGGCACCGTGGTTTTCGCGGCAAGCATGCCGGGCAGGTGCGCGGCGCCGCCGGCGCCCGCGATGATCGCGCGCAGCCCGCGCTCGCGCGCCTTCTCCGCATAGTCGAACATCTCGTCGGGCATCCGGTGCGCGGATACGACCTTCGCTTCGTACGGCACGCCGAATTCCTGCAGGATCGCTACCGCGTGCTTCATTACGTCCCAGTCGGAACTCGAACCCATCAGCACGCCGACGAGCGGCGCGCTGTGCGTGTGGGCGGTCTGGACTTCACTCATTTCGTGCATCTCCGGTTCCATGCAAAGCTCGATCAGGCGAGCGACTGGCCCGTGATGCGCTCGAGCGCTTCCTGGTACTTCGCGGCCGTCTTCTCGACGACGTCGGCCGGCAGCGCCGGCGCCGGCGCCGTCTTGCCCCACGGCTGCGCCTCGAGCCAGTCGCGCACGAACTGCTTGTCGAACGACGGCGGGTTCGTGCCGACTTCGTACTGGTCGGCCGGCCAGAAACGCGACGAATCGGCCGTCAGCACTTCATCCATCAGGTACAGCTTGCCGTGGTTGTCGAGGCCGAATTCGAACTTCGTATCGGCGATGATGATGCCGCGCGTCGCCGCGTAGTCGGCCGCTTCCTTGTACAGCTTGATCGAGATGTCGCGGATCGTCGCGGCCAGCTCGGTGCCGATGCGGCGCTCGGTTTCCTCGAACGTGATGTTCTCGTCGTGCTCGCCCATCTCGGCCTTCGCGGCCGGCGTGAAGATCGGCTCGGGCAGCTTCTGCGCGTTCTGCAGGCCTTCCGGCAGCTGCACGCCGCACACGGCGCCCGACGCCTGGTATTCCTTCCAGCCGCTGCCGGCCAGGTAGCCGCGCACGACCGCTTCGATCATGATCGGCTCGAGGCGCTTGACGACCACGCCGCGGCCCTTCACCTGCTCGACCTCGTCGGCCGCGACGACCGCTTCAGGCGCGTCGCCCGTCAGGTGGTTCGGCACGATGTGCGCGAGCTTGTCGAACCAGAAGTTCGCCATCTGGTTGAGCACGCGACCCTTGTTCGGAATCGGCTCGCCCATCACCACGTCGAATGCCGACAGGCGGTCGGTCGTGACGATCAGGAGCTTGTCGTTGCCGACCGCGTAGTTATCGCGGACCTTGCCGCGACCGAGGAGCGGCAGCGAGCGGAGCGTGGATTCGTAAAGGGTAGACATCGTCTTTTCGCAGATAAGGAGCCAAACAAAAAGGGAAACGCCGTTCCCCGCGGCAGGCGGGAACGGCGGTCTTGCAATACGTCGGCGAACCGGCCGGGCGACGGCGCCCGGGCGGTTGCCGGCCGGCCCTCGTTCGGCCGGACGGAACGGCTGCCCGGGGCCGGATCAAGTCCGGCAACCGGGCGGCCCGCCCCTGCCCAGCGGCAGAATCGGGCGGGGCAATCGTACTACAGTCTCAGCGCACGACCTGCGCGAGCGCGCCGGACTTGTACTGCTCGGCGATCTTGTCGAGCGACACCGGCTTGATCTTGCCGGCCTGGCCTTCGCAGCCGAACGCGAGGTAACGGTCGACGCAAACCTGCTTCGCCGCTTCGCGCGCGGGCTTCAGGTAGTCGCGCGGATCGAACTTGCCCGGGTTCTCGAACAGGTAGCGGCGGATCGCGCCGGTGATCGCGAGACGCAGGTCGGTGTCGATGTTGATCTTGCGCACGCCGTGCTTGATGCCTTCCTGGATTTCCTCGACCGGCACGCCGTAGGTTTCCTTCATGTCGCCGCCGAATTCGCGAATCTCGGCCAGCAGTTCCTGCGGCACCGACGACGAACCGTGCATCACGAGGTGCGTGTTCGGGATGCGCGCGTGGATTTCCTTGATGCGCTGGATCGACAGGATGTCGCCCGTCGGCTTCTTCGAGAACTTGTACGCGCCGTGCGACGTGCCGATCGCGATCGCGAGCGCATCGCACTGCGTGAGCTTCACGAAGTCGGCCGCCTGCTCCGGATCGGTCAGCAGCTGCTCGCGGGTCATCGTGCCTTCCGCGCCATGGCCGTCTTCCTTGTCGCCCTTCATCGTCTCGAGCGAGCCGAGCACGCCGAGTTCGGCTTCGACCGTCACGCCGATCGAGTGCGCCATCTCGACGACCTTGCGCGACACGTCGACGTTGTATTCGTACGATGCGACCGTCTTGCCGTCGGCTTCGAGCGAACCGTCCATCATCACGCTCGTGAAGCCGCTGCGGATCGCGCCCATGCAGACCGCCGGCGACTGTCCGTGATCCTGGTGCATCACGACCGGGATGTGCGGGTACGACTCGACTGCCGCTTCGATCAGGTGGCGCAGGAACGGCTCGCCCGCGTACTTACGCGCGCCGGCCGATGCCTGCATGATCACGGGCGCGCCGACCTGGTCCGCCGCCGCCATGATCGCCTGGACCTGCTCCAGGTTGTTCACGTTGTAGGCCGGCAGGCCGTAACCGTGTTCTGCCGCGTGGTCCAGCAATTGACGCATTGATACGAGAGGCATTGTGGAACTCCTTGGAATGAAAACCGGTGCGCCCTGACGCCGGCGCGGCACCCGCCCCCGTTCAAACCGGGGCGACGCGGCGCGGCTGAGCGTCGAATAGCCGCATTTTATCGCGAAGCGCCGCCGATTCCGACCGCCCGGTGGCGCCCACTCGCAATTTGTTACGTTCGCACGGCACAATGCGGGCAAAAAAGAGAAAAAAAGCCGCGCGGGGCTTCGGACCCCGCGCGGCTTTTGCCTGGAAAACGGTGCCCGATCGAATCGGATCGACCGGGGACGCCGGCCCGCAGGCCGGCCAGGTGCTCAGTCGGCGCTCAATAGTGCTCGCCGACCCGTACGATCTTCAGCGTGTTGGTGCCGCCCGCCTGCCCCATCGGCTCGCCGACGGTCAGCACGACCATGTCGCCATGCTGCACGTAGCCCTGCTTGACGACGATCTCGAGCGCCGCCTGCAACGCCGAGTCGCGGTCGCTGTTGAAGTCGACGTGCAGCGGCGTCACGTTGCGGTACAGCGCCATCGTGCGCTCGCTGCCGACGCGCGGCGTCAGCGCGAAGATCGGCACGTGCGTGTAGTGACGCGACATCCACAGCGCGGTCGCGCCCGATTCGGTCAGCGCGATGATCGCCTTCGCACCGAGGTGGTATGCGGTGAACAGCGCGCCCATCGCGATCGACTGGTCGATCCGCGTGAACGTGCGGTCGAGGAAATCCTTGTCCAGCTCGACGTGCTCCGACTTTTCCGCCTCGACGCACACGGCCGCCATCGTCTCGATCGTGACGACCGGATACTTGCCGGCGGCCGTCTCGGCCGACAGCATCACCGCGTCGGTGCCGTCGAGCACCGCGTTCGCGACGTCCGACACTTCCGCGCGGGTCGGCACGGGCGCGTAGATCATCGACTCCATCATCTGCGTCGCGGTAATCACGAGCTTGTTCGACTCGCGCGCCATCCGGATCATCCGCTTCTGCAGCGCCGGCACGGCCGCGTTGCCCACCTCCACCGCGAGGTCGCCGCGCGCGACCATGATGCCGTCGGATGCGTCGAGGATGCTCTGCAGCGCCGGAATCGCCTCGGCGCGCTCGATCTTCGCGATCATCTTCGGCTTGATGCCGTAGGGCGCGCCCGCGATGTTCGCGAGCTGGCGCGCCATTTCCATGTCGGTCGCGTTCTTCGGGAACGACACCGCGACGAGGTCCGCGCCGAGCGACATCGCGGTGCGGATGTCTTCCATGTCCTTCGCGGTCAGCGCGGGTGCCGACAGGCCGCCGCCCTGGCGGTTGATCCCCTTGTTGTTCGACAGCTCGCCGCCCACCTTGACGATCGTGTGGATCTCGTCGCCGAGCACGCGCTCGACGGTCAGCACGATCAGGCCGTCGTTCAGCAACAGCAGGTCGCCCGGCTTCAGGTCGCGCGGCAGTTCCTTGTAGTCGAGGCCGACCCGCTCGTCGTTGCCGAGTTCGC